>NZ_MVHU01000001.1 GCF_002086285.1 Mycolicibacter kumamotonensis
ATCTCTGTGTCCAGGCCCGCGCAGATGCGCGACACCTCCGACTTGGACACCCCCGTTTCGACGCCCATGGCGGCCACCAGGTCATCGACATTGCGGGTCGACACGCCATGCACGTAGGCCTCCATGATCACCGCGTGCAGCGCCTTGTCGATCCGGCGGCGCCGCTCGAGCAGCGACGGGAAGAACGACCCGGCCCGCAGCTTGGGGATCTGCACCTCGATGTCACCAGAAGTCGTCGACACCGTCTTGGGACGGTGCCCGTTGCGGTGCACCGTACGCCCATCGCTGCGCTGGTAGCGGCCCGCCCCGATCGCGGCGGTGGCTTCGGCCTCGATGAGCGCCTGCAGTCCGGCACGGATCAGCTCGGCGAACACCGCGCCGGTATCAGCGGACTTGAGTGCGTCGAGCTGGGCGAGCAAGGCAGAATGGTCCTGGGTCATCGCGTCGTGTCTTTCTATGAGTCACTTTGGTCGGTAACTCATTGATCACTACGCGATGGCCCACCCCACAGCCGGTACCGACACACCCCCGGCCACCTACACCCCGGCCGGCGTCACCTCCCGAAACCCCACCACGCCAGGGGACTTACCCTGGGGTCTGCGGCCCAATCCGATCCATCGCGAGAGCCGCCTCGCATTCGACGATGTGGCAGTCACACTCGAGGATGAAACGAATCTGGTTAGCTCGACGGCGCTCTATCCGACCATGAACGCGTGCGAAAATCTCGCGGCGGCGGCCGAGGTCATTGCGCTGGCACTCACACAGGGGCAAATCCGAACGTCGGCAACGGCGGCGCTGTGCCGTATTGCGATGGAATCGTCGGCCAAGACCATCTGGCTGATTTCCGAGACGGACACGGAAGAACGGATTCGCCGCTGCTACGGATTCCTCAAGGCTGAGCGTGGCCGGCAAGAAGAGTTCGAGAGGCTTGAGGCTGAGGCTCTGGCAGCACGAACAGACCCACTGGCGGAAGTCGATCTGACCAACTTTGAGAAGCGGCGCGAACGGGTGGCTGCTCGGCAGGCCAAGATCGCGGCGTTATCCGCCGAGCATATAACTGGGCCAAGTGGCGGACCGCTCAAATTGGTTGAAGGCGCGGAGATTTGGATGGACGAGCAACTGCCACGCAAGGCTGACGCCGAGTTGGACGCCGTGATGCACCCACGTAGCGCCAAGAGCTTCTACTCACTGGGCTCGGGGTTCGTTCACGGATTCAAGTGGCTGATGGGATACGTGCTCAACGACGAAGAACTCGACGACACGCCACTGCTGGCGATCACTCTCGACTCCTTTGGAAACGCAATTCGCATGACTGAGGCTGCAGTGTCGCTGTACGAGGCACAGTCGGTTGGCCCCCGTCCAGACCCCAAGCGAGCTCGCAACTATCCCGACGGTGTGGCAGACGCCGTAGAGGTACTGGCTCCGCAATATCGGTTCGCGGAGAAGAGAACGCCGACTGAGCTCGGTGAGGGCCACCGCGGCAGCGGAGCGTGACAGTGCATGGGCATCGCCGGTCATATGGATGCGGCTCTCCATATCGGGCGATTCAGGCGTGTCGGACGAGTAGTTCGCCGATCTCGGCCATACCATCAGAGACGTGCCCACCCATGGGCGCGCGGCGGCGCAGATTCGAAACAGCGAGCTGATTGATTACCGGCCCGCTGAGGGTGAACCTGTCGCTCAAATTCCGGTCGACGAGCTGTGGTCGGTGCCGTTCGAGAGATGTGCGCCGGTCCGCAAAGCCTCGACGTACAAGGGTCAGAAAAACTTCACCGGCGAGTGGTGGTGCTCGACCACAGAGTCGCACATCCCATTCGAATCGTGGGTTGAACGGGACTTTCTGATCGCGGCCGACTTCGATCCAGACATCATTGGAATATCCGTACAGCCCTTCGCTTTTCGCTTCACTTCGGTCGCAGGGAAACAGCGGCAGCACACACCTGATGTGTTCCTCCGAACCAGATCCGGCGACGGCGTCGTCGTGGATGTTCGACCAGACCGACTCGTGGACGGTGACGCACGCGAGGCATTCGAATCGACCAGTGCGCTGTGCGGGCGTACTGGGTCTGGGTGGACCTACCGCCGTGTTGGAGATCAGCCTCCGATCCGAGCCGCGAACTTGCGTTGGCTCGCCGGTTACCGGAACCCACGAAATCGACGGCAGGACGTCGTCACCAGCCTGACCTCGCTACTGGCCCACAACCCGAAGACAATCGGCGCAGCCGCCCTCGCGGCGGGCGAACCGCTATTGGTATTACCCACTCTCTATCACCTGCTCTGGACACACGAGATCGACGTCGATATCGACTCGGCACCGATCGGTGAACATACGCTGATCCGGTTGGCCACACGATGACTGCTGAGCCGGCCAGAATCGCCATCGGCGACTTTTGTCGCTACGACGGCAAGTTCTGCGAGCTGGTGGCGATCGACGGAATGATAGCGAAGCTACGTCGCGAGGACGGTCAGCTCGCAGCAGTCAAGATTGCGGACTTGTTCGCGGACAGTTCATTCGACATCCTATCCCCCAGCGTTCGTCGCCGCCCAATCCCACCCGACTACTTCTCCGCGCTGCCGAGGCGGGTCCAGGAGCGCGTCCTCTGGCTCGAGCACCACATCTCCGAAGTGGTCGACGGGATACCAGTCGGCTCACCGCCGCAGACCACTCCGCGCAACGGATACGACATTCGATCGACATCACTCGGACAGCGAGAACGCAACAAATGCTCCGAACTTGATGCCGCTGGAATGCCATTGGGCCTGAAGTACTTTCAAGAACTCCGTCGGCGTTACGAACGATCCGGCGTTGCCGGGCTGGTTGACGGCCGTCTTCACCGTAGGCGCTCGCCAACCCGTCGGGTCGATAGTCGCTACGTGGGCGTGCTGTTGGAGGTGCTGAACGAGAACGAATTGCAGTCGACGCGCACAGAGATCGCCATGAAGTGGCACGTGGACCGGCGAGTGGTCGACAAGTTCGGCGACGGAGTGAAACTACCTTCTCACACCACATTTCATCGGCTGATGAAACAGCTCCCCCAAGCGCGTCACGCCACTGGATCCGCTCGAACCCGGCAGACGAAGAACCATCAGCCGGAGGGCGTGTTCGGTAAGGTCGTCGCGAGCCGTCCCGGGGAGTGGATGCAAATCGACACCACGCCGTTCGATGTCGGCATCCGGCTCGATGAGTCGGTGAGGGGTCGGGTGGAGCTGACGGGCCTCGTCGACGCTGCGACGCGCACAATCGTCGCGGCGGTTCTCCGACCTACGACGAAGGCCGTAGACGCATCCCTTCTTGTCGCGAAATCGATGACGCCGGAACCGATGCGGCCAGGATGGATCGATGCCGTCCGAATGTCGAACTCGGTCCTGCCCTACCACGCGATGCGGTCTGTCGATGACAGACTCGAGCACGCTGCTGCCCGCCCCGTCATCGTTCCCGAGAACATCGTGTACGACAACGGCGCCGTCTATCTGTCGAGCACTTTCCGCTCCGCATGCCGATCGCTCGGGATCAGCATGCAGCCTGCGCACAAGGACGAGCCCACCGATAAGCCGATCGTCGAACGCACCCTGGGATCGGTCAAAACCCTCTTCGCACAATACGTCACGGGCTACCTCGGATCATCGGTCGAGAACCGAGGCAAGAACGCCGAGCAGAATGCAGTTTTCTCACTGCAAGAGCTTCAGGATCTGCTGGACGAATGGATCGTCGTCGCCTGGCAGAACAGACCCCACGATGGACTTCGGGACCCCTTGAACCCGCAACGAAAGCTGACCCCGAACGAGAAGTACGCGTCCATGCTCGCCGTCAGCGGATACATCCCCGCGCCGTTGACCTCCGACCAATACATCGCGCTCCTACCCAGCCTGTACCGGACGGTGACAGCCGCAGGCATCACCATCGACTACCGGACCTACGACAGCGACGACTTGGACGCTGCGCGGGGTGAGATCTCCGGGTACCCGGCAAGGGCACGCAGTGGCAGGTCCACTACGACCCCTACGACGTCAGTCGCATCTGGGTTCGCAACCACCACGGCGAGGGCTACCTGATGGCCTGCTGGACGCAGCTCCACACCGCACCGCAGCCGTTTGGGTCGTCACTGTGGGAGCATGCACGTCAACTCGAGACAAGTCGAGGAGAGCGACGAACCTCGCAAGAGGCGATCACGGCCGCAGTCGAGGACCTCTTGGGACGTGCGTCCGTGGCACCTGAGCCGCCGACTCGGCGTCGCCGCACCGCAAAGGACCGCCGAGCCATCGCCCGGACGCGGGCGGCGGCGGAACTACCACCCACAGTGCCGCCAGCAGCGAACCAGCCTACGGCTCCGCTGTCCCCGGAGGAAGACGACGATATCGCCGACGTGATCCCATTACCCGTATTCGACGCCGAGAAGGATTCCGACACATGGTGATTCGAAGATGACCGTCGATGAGCAGACGGCCGAGCCCGACCTCGACCCCCGTCAGCTGCCGTCAGTAACGCTTGATGGTTGGCGCAGATTCGTCGACGCCCGACCCGCAATATTTGACCTACCCGATCACGATTACTACAGCACGCTCACCGGTGCGGAGAAGCTCGCCTTCGATGACCGACGCATGGCCTACCACTCGGAGTTGGTCATCATCGAGACTTCAACGGTCCGCCACATCACCCGCCAGGGCCGGCTGCTGACTCTGCTCAATCAACGTGAATGCGGCGCCCGCCGATCCATGATCGTGTCAGGGCCGTGGGCGAGCGGGAAGACCACTACCATCAAGTTGCTCGGAAAGATCCACGAGCAAAACGTACGCCGCCGGTATCCCGGCCAGGACCGGATACCTGTCGTCTACATCACGACACCGCCGAAAGGCTCGCCCCGCAAGCTGGCTTCAGAGTTCGCCAACTTCCTCGGACTTCCTACGCGGCAACGTCACAACACCACAGACATCGCCGATGCCGTGTGCCACGTGCTCACCGAGGCCCGGACCGAACTCGTCATTGTCGACGAGATCCACAACCTCAACCTTGCCAGTGCCGCCGGCGAGGACATGTCCGATCATCTGAAGTACTTCAGCGAGCACATGCCCGCCACATTCGTCTACGCGGGCATCAATGTGGAGCGCTCCGGGCTGTTCACCGGAGTCCGCGGCCGGCAGATCTCAGGACGGTCCGTTCTGATCAAGACGGGCAACTTTCCATTCAACGACGAATGGAAATCGCTTGTCGCATCAATGGAGTCAGCATTGCGCCTGTACAAGCACCGAGACGGCACACTGACACGCAACTCGAAATACCTACACCAACGAACGGGTGGGTCGATCAGCAGTCTGAGTCATCTCATCCGAGTCGCGGCGATCACGGCCATCCTCAGCGGAGACGACGCGATCACGCGTGAGGCACTCGACGCAGCCATCATCGACCACGCAGCGGAGGCCGCAACCAGCCACCCAATCGCCCCCAAGGCCGGGTAGGTCACGATCATGACAACGCTCACGTCCAGCATCGGCAACCCAACACTTCCCCGTCCGGTGAGGCCCCTGCCGAACGAAGTGCTTGCCGAATACCTCGCCCGTCTGGCGACAGCGAACGGCATCAGCCGTGCTCGCCTGGAAGCACTGCTGACCCGCCGGGGGCCAACGATGCGAGCCGCTCTGGCCACTTGCGTGTCGATGAGCGATCGTGCCCTCGCCTTCGCGCTGCCCGAACTGCGAATTGCGGGCGATAACGACGCCTATCCTGAGTTGTTGCAGCGCGAAGTGGAATCGGTCGGGCCCGGATGTCCGCTGTGCGCGTCCAGGCACGGGCAACGAATTTCCTTCCCGCAGGTGTGGTCCACCCACGACAGCGTGGTGTGCGTCCACCACAGCATGTGGCTCAACGGCACGGCCTTTCGTGCCGACCCAACCCGCCCGATCGTCAAAATCGTTGGCGCCTCACGTGCCGATATTCTGCTTGCTCACCGGCGGCATCAACGTCTCATCCGCCAATATGGCCGGCCCGCGATTCTGCAATCTGTCACCGACGCCTACGACATCGTGGAGCAGTGGAACTACTGGCGACCGCTGGAAGCGGTCGGATTCCGACTCGTCGAACTTCAACCCGATGAAGCTCAACGAGGCGCGGGCAGTGCGAGCCGCAACGCGGCCATGTATCCCGAGATCATTCGGCTGGCCACCGTGCTCAGCGACTCGGCGTGGCGCAGGCGGCTGCTCGCGAAAGACAGAGCAAGACGCGGCAAGGCCATGCTCGACCTTTTTGAACTCGTCCTGGATGGCGACGCACCCTACCGTGCCGCGGATCCGATCTACGAATGGAGGCTGCGTCAACTGGCGGCAGCGGATGTCAAGAAGCTCGGGCGCAAGGGCAATCAAGAGAACACGAGGGGATAATGATGACGACAGTCGATCAAGTTGGACCTGCGCTGCCCCACGGCGCAGCAGGATGCACCGACTGGCAGCCGGATGGCGACGAGGTATACAGGATCGTCTATACCAACGAGGAAAGCGTCGAGGGTTACGACGTCGGCGTACACCTGTCCGCCATTCAACACCCCAACGGAGAACTCAGCTCTCATGACTTCGTCGAGATCTACCTTGACATCGCTGGCAATGGTCCGCTGTCCGCGGAACAATCACGAGCGCTGGCACGGATTCTGCTCGACGCCGCTACCCGCGCCGAGCACTGGGAGGTGCTGCAGGCGCGCTGAGATTTCAAGGTAGTCAAGCACACTCGCCGGCATGGATCGTAAAGCACGAGGGGCACACGGCGTCTCCTGAGCGTGTGCCAGCGGACTTCTGATCTATGCGCTGGGCCGCAAGCACCGCTTTCTGAAGCTCGTTCATGACTTGCCTGTTGCGGAGCAGTCTGCCCACCCGTTCCACAAGTTCGCCAGCCGATAGCGATTGGCCGGCGGACACGGTGAGGCAGTACTGCTGCACCTCCCTCGGAGGCACAATATCGATGGTCCGCGGGCCGAGTTCACGCGCGACGGTTGATGACTGGTTCCGCAGTCTGAAAGTCCGTGGTTTGTTGCCGGACTGATTCATTGGGTTTTCCGAGACGATGCGCTGCTGCCGCTCGGCAGCTGAAATAGCCCGATTGAGCAGCCGCGAGAACTCATCGTGAGACTCTCGGCCCGTCGCGCACTTTCGGTAGACCTGGTGCAGACGCCACCCAGTCAGAGGGCCTTCTGCACCCACGATGCGGACGATGTTGTCGATGATGCGGTCGGCTGGTGTCTGCGAGATCGGTGATAAGGGCTCAGAGAAAACGGGATACGCCTGCAGCGCGGGAGGTGCAGAGCTGGAGGGCTGCGGCCGCGCATCGCTGGTTGGAACCGGTGATTGATGGCGTTCTGGAACCACGGGACACGGTCGGTCCTGGAGGCTCTCCGAACGAGTCGAGTTCTGCACTGGCGGTACAGGTCTCACAGCGTGGTGACGAGTCGCTGGTGCAGTCGGTCTGACAGATTCCGTCGTGGTCGTTGCCGGTCGAGATACGGTCGGCTTCTCAGTCGCGGGCGACGTCTTCGGTGGCTCACTTGGCGCTGTCGAGGGCGCGGTCTTCACCGATTGACCGAAAAGCCGCTCGCGTTCGGCAGCGATGATGTCGCGTGCGAGTTCGGCCTCTGTGACGTCGTAGGCTTCCGGAGCGCTTGCAGCGGTTTCGCTTTCGCGGGCAAAGCTCTCGAAGAGTTCCTTCTTGGTGGCCAGGATCTCACGGAGTCTCTGATCGACTCCTTCGTCGGACAGAAGTCGGTGGACTTGAACGGATTCGAGCTGGCCCATGCGGTGCGCCCGTGCGATGGCTTGCCACTCGGTGGTCGGTTTGAGCTGCGGTTCGCAGATCACAACCACCGAGGCCGCCTGAATGTTGAGACCCACTCCGCCAGCGACGATTTGGGCGACCAGCACGGCGCCCTTGTTGGCAGCGGAGAAGTCGTCGACCATTACCTGGCGTTGGCTGGCGGCGACCGAGCCGGTCAGTGGTCCAAAGACCCGGCCCGGCATATGCCGTGCAACGTCGCTCAAAATGTCGAGGAAGTGCGAAAAGACGACGACGCGGCGGCCGTTGGCCTCTGCCTCTTGAACGATCTCGACCAGGCGTTGCATCTTGGTCGATTTGATTCCCTGCTTCATCGTGGCCTGGCGCATCGCCATGAAGTTGCGTTGCTTCACGGCGGAGCGGTACGCCGTGGCGTCGTCGCCCGACATCGGCATCCACTCATCGACCTCAACCAGTTCGGGAAGCTCGGTGAGGACATCTTCTTGGTTGCGGCGTAGGTATGCCGGCGCTACCTGGCGGCGGAACTTCTTCGGCGCGAATTCGTTCGCATCCAACACGAGGTCCGGGCGGAGGTAACCGACGAGGTTGCGGAACTCGTCAAGTCGATTCTCCAGTGGCGTGCCGGTGAGCAGAATCGCCCGTTCACACGAGCCGATGAGCTGCGCGGTTCGTTGCGTGCGAAGGGCGTCGGGATTCTTGATGTAGTGCGCTTCGTCGACGACCACGCAACTGAGCGCCGGGATCGACACCTCATCGTTGAGCCATCGCAGCGTATCAAAGGTCGTGACGCCCACGCCGCCGTTGCGTTGCCAGTTCTTCGCCGCCCATTGCCGGTCGGGGCCGTGCAGACGGTGTGCGGGCAGTTTCGACTTCGCGCTGACCTCGCGAACCCAGTTGGTCACCACGGCGGCGGGGCACACGACCAGGAAGTTGTTGTCGCCCTTTGCTCGCAGGTGCGCCAGCGTGGCGATGGCCTCGACGGTCTTGCCCAGGCCCATCTCGTCTCCGATGATGACCTTGCGCTGGACCAGTGCGAAACGTGCCGCAAAGCTCTGGTAGCCGCGTAGCGATGCAGTGAGGTAGTCGCCCTTCAACTCGAAATTACGTACTGCTTCGATGATTTCGGTAGGCAGGTCACCGTGAGTTTTCTCGTCGTCCTCGGTGATGAATCCCAGTTCAGCCAGTAGTGCGAAGTAGTCGGCTGGCCGGGTGAGGAAGTCTTCCCAGGGGTCGCCGGTTGTTGCGGCGTCTTGGGCGTCGGCGATCGCTCGGGCTGCTCGGGCGACTATCTGAACGGCGTCCCGGAAGTCCGCGACGGTCGACAAGGCGGTGGGGATGACGATGGCGTGGGTGACCGTGTTGTCGATGACTGCTGCGACGGGTGCCAACTCTTCGACGATTGCCATGTCCGGCGACGAAGCGGTGGCCCTACGCGCCGCGTCCCACCCGCGCAGGTGGCGAAGGAAGTCGGTGTGCTCCGGCGTGCGGTTCTTGATGTCGATGCGCATCGGCATCTCGTCGTAGGTGTTCTGCCGCAGCGTCCGAGCGGCTGCGCGAATGCGGGTTGCGGAGGTTTCCCCGATGCCGTCGAAGTGCTCGAGAATGCCTTCGTTAGCCAAGACAGCGAGGACAGTGGTGATGCCGTTGTCGGTTAGAGCGCCGATGCGGATCTTGTCGCGGGTGGCTTCGCGTAGCCGTTCCACGGACATGTCGGCTAGCATGCGATCGGTCTCTTTGGCGCGGACGGCGTTTCCCGCGTCGACGGCGGCTTTGCGCAGCTTGGACTCTTCAGTAGCCGCGCGGCGGATGACGGCGGTGGCGTTCGGGAGGATCGCGAAGGTCGTCGAGTCGACCAGCTCGGCAGTTTGGCCGTGGTCGGGTAGCTGCTGTTTGAAGCCCACCCAGTCGGCCAGCACGTCGCGGACAGTGAGGGCGCGGATCCGGGGATCATCGACCGGCTTGGCCTGGTCGATTGCCTGTCCAACACCGCTAGTCAGGAACCACCGTCTGTAGTCGGTGAGGAACTGCGCCGCTTGGTTGGCTTTGTCGCGGGTTCCGCCGAACAGCAGCAGGCGGCCGAACCCGGTGACTTTCCTCAGGTCCTCAGTGGCCGCAGCGACTTCGGTGGTGAGCCGGTCGAGTTCTCGCTGGACGTCCGGATGAACAGGCGGGAGGCAGGATGCCCTGGCCATGGTGTGGACGAGCGCCTGATCGTCGGCGCTTAGCGGGATGACGTGCCAGAGGTAGCGGTTGTTGCGCTGTGCCTTCGCGGTGCGTGCTCGTAGCGCGGCGGATTGGGTGGCGGCCGTGCTAGCAATCTCATGGCGTGCGACTGCCACAGCCTTGGCCGCGTCTACCCAGCCTCGTACTTCATCACCAATCGCCGCTGTTGACGGCTGTGCGTCGCTGCTCATGGTCCCCGTTGATCGACTTGTTTCCTGCGGGAGATTAGCGGACCTAGCGACGATTCGCGGACTACCCCGGATATTGTCGGGGAGGTCGACTAGCGTGGGTCAGCTATCTACCGGGGAGGACAAACAGTGCTGCTGGAAGAGTTGAAGCCTGGCCTGCGCATCGACGGGTTGATCCCGGCGCAGGTGATCACGGTGATCTTTGCCCAGTGGCACGGCACCGACGCTTTGGAGCTGACCTATAAGACCAACGACGGTGCGCTCGGCCAGCAGGTGGTGTTCCGCAAGGACCAGGACAACCTCACCGTCGCCCAGACCGGAAGCCGGGCGCTCGATGCCAACGCCACCGACTTCAAGATGGTCGCCGAGGCCCAACGGATCACCCTGGCCGGATTGTTCGACCCGATGTTGGCCGTGGCCACCAGCGACGTCAGGCCGCTCCCCCATCAGATCAGGGCCGTCTATGGCGAGCTTCTCCCCCGAACTCCACTGAGATTTCTGCTCGCCGACGACCCCGGCGCCGGTAAGACCATCATGGCCGGCCTGTACATCAAAGAGCTACTGTTGCGCGACGACGTGCGCCAATGCCTGATCGTCGCCCCCGGCGGTCTGGTGGAGCAGTGGCAGGACGAACTGTTCTTCAAGTTCGGGCTGCGCTTCGACCTGCTGACCAACCAGCTCATCGACGCCAACGTCAACCTCAACGTCTTCGAAAGCAACCCACTGCTGATCGCACGAATGGACCAGCTGTCGCGCAACGAGGAGCTCCAGGCCCAGCTCAAGGAGACCGAGTGGGACCTGATCATCGTCGACGAAGCCCACCGCATGGGCGCCCACTACTTCGGGGGCAAGCTGGAGAAGACCAAGCGCTTCCTGCTCGGAGAGATGCTCGGCCGAATCACCCGGCACCTGTTGCTGATGACCGCCACGCCGCACTCCGGCAAGGAAGAGGACTTCCAGCTCTTCCTCACCCTGCTGGACCGCGACCGGTTCGAAGGCAAGCAGACCAAGACCGCTAACACTGACGGCATCATGCGCCGTATGGTCAAAGAAGACCTGCTGACCTTTGACGGGAAGAAGCTCTTTCCGGAGCGCCGCGCCGAGACCGTGCCCTACGAGCTAACCGAGCTGGAGTACTCGCTTTACGAGCAGGTCACCGCCTACGTCCGCGAGGGCATGAATCGTGCCGACCGGGTGGGCGGCAAACGCAAGAACACCGTCGGCTTCGCACTGACCGTGCTGCAGCGTCGCCTGGCATCTAGCCCCGAGGCCATCTACAAGAGCCTCGTGCGCCGTACCGAACGGCTCGAGCGCAAGAAGCTCGAAATTCTCAACGGCACCTACACCGACAGGGAGCCGACCGTCGACGTCGAAGGACTCGATGCCGATGACTACAGCTCCGAGCAGATCGAGGAGCTCGAAGAGGAGCTGCTCGACGCCGCCACCGCCGCGCAGACAGTCGAGGAACTTGATGCCGAACTGCTCGAACTGGCCGAGCTGACGACGGTCGCCAAGCAGGTTCGCGATTCCGGCACCGACCGCAAGTGGACCGAGTTGAGCCGCATCCTCCAGGACGAGGCGCTGACCGTCGATGCGAATGGCTGGCCGCGCAAGCTGATCATCTTCACTGAGCACCGCGACACCCTCGACTACCTGGCCGGTCGCATCCGGACGCTAATCGGCAAGCCCAACGCCGTGCAGGCGATCCACGGCGGAGTGCGCCGCAGAGAGCGGCGCATGATCACCGAGGAGTTCACCAAGAACAGGGACTGCCAGATCCTGCTGGCCACGGATGCCGCCGGCGAAGGCCTGAACCTGCAAGCTGCCCACCTCATGGTCAACTACGACCTGCCGTGGAACCCTAACCGGATCGAGCAGCGCTTCGGTCGTATCCACCGCATCGGCCAGGAAGAGGTCTGCCGCCTATGGAACATCGTCGCCAGCAATACCCGCGAAGGTGACGTCTTTGTCCGGCTGCTTGCCAAGATTGAGGAACAGCGGAAAGCCTATGGCGGCAAGGTCTTCGACGTCCTCGGTGAGGCATTCTCAGAGACTCCTCTGCGAGAACTGCTTCTGGACGCGATCCGGTATGGCGAACTTCCCGAAGTCCGCGCCAAGATGCACGAAGTCATCGACCACAAGGTGTCCGACGGGCTCAAGGAGTTGCTAGACGAACGCGCGCTGGCGTCGGACCATCTCGCCGATGCCGACCTCGCCAAGCTTCGCGCCGCTATGGACGAGGCCCGCGCACGCCGACTCCAGCCGCACTACATCGAGCTGGCATTCAAGGCGGCGTTCACCCGACTCGGTGGTCGCATCGCCAAACGCGAGCGAGGTCGCTACGAAATCGCCAACGTGCCAGCACAAATCAGAGCCAGCAAGTACCAGCCGATCGCGACAAAGTATGACCGCGTCACCTTCGACCTTGAACATGTGCACTCCGAAGAGCTGGCACGCGCCGACCTGCTCGCACCGGGGCACCCGCTGCACGACGCAGTGATGGACGAAGCGATACGACACTTTGGCGGCAGCCTAAACAGCGGCACCGTGCTGGTGTCAGCGACGCTGGAGGAACCTCACCTGCTCGTCGGTGTTGTCGAAGAGGTCGCCGATGCCACCGGTGCTGCGGTGTCCCGACGTTTCGGCTACGCCTATGTCGACAGCCTCGGCACCGTAACGCCTGCAGGGCCGGCACCCTATCTCGATTGCGTCGCCGCACCCGACACGCCAGCCGTCGCCGCAGCACGCCAACTCCCCTGGCTGGCCGACGCCGAAGACCGCGCCAACAGCTGGATTATCACGACCCAACTCCCCGAGTATCTGGCCGAGGTTCAACCGCGTCGTTCCGCAGAGCTCGCCAAATGCCGCGATCTGGTAGTGAAACGCCTTGAAGGAGAACGTGACCGAATGCTTCTAGATGCCGCGGTGGCTGCCGAGAAGGAGCAGGCCGGCGAAAAGCCGAAAGAGTCCGCCGAAAGCCTCAACCGCAAGGCGGTCGAGCTCGACGCTCGCCTACGCAATCGTCTTGACCTGCTCGACAAGCAGGCACTGATGTCGACCAAGCCCCCGCGTATCGTCACCGCAGCACTCATATTGCCCGTAGCGATGGTTGACGGTGAACTTCCCGCGTCGGCGCCGATTCATGCCAAGGAGACCAAAGAGGTCGAACGCCGCGGCGTCGACCTGGTGATGGCGACGGAACGGACGCTGGGCCGGAAGCCAGTCGAACAGTCCTTCAACAACAAAGGATTCGACATCGTGTCCACAGACGCAAGCGGCGACACCTACCGCATCGAGGTCAAAGCTCGGCTGGATGGCGCCACAGACTTCTTCGTCACGCATAACGAAGTCATGGTTGGCAAGAACGCGGCACCGCGCTACCGGCTGGCTTTGGTCAAGGTCGATCCGCGAGGGACGGCCCACGACGAAGTTCGCTACCTCGATAACCCATTCTCCTCAACGGATCTCGGCGACTTCGACGCCACTGGCGTCCGTGGCGACTGGACGAAGATGTGGAACAAGGGAGTGAATCCATTCTGATGACTGACGGCGACGTGGCGGCCCAGCCGGTCCGCAAACGGAAACTGATCGAGGTGTCGCTGCCGCTGGAAGCGATCAACCGGGAGGCGGCGTACGAGAAGGTTCCAGCAATCCGCCCGCATCCACGCACTTTGCATTTGTGGTGGGCGCGGCGACCGCACGTGGCGGCAAGGGCCGTGCTGTTTGCTCAGCTTGTTGATGACCCGAGCGCCCGGCCGGATGAATTCCCAACTGACGAACTCCAACGCAAGGAGCGCGACCGTCTGCATGACCTGATCCAGCGGCTCGCCGTTTGGACCAACTCGTGGGATGAGTCGCTCTTCGCTGAGGCCCACGCTGAGATTCTCAAGTCGACTGGCGGCACCCCACCCACCATCCTTGACCCATTTGCTGGCGGCGGGACTATTCCGCTTGAGGCGCAACGTCTCGGCCTAGACGCGCTAGCGAGCGACCTCAACCCTGTGGCAGTGCTGATTAATAAGGCATTGATCGAGATCCCTCCAAGATTTAAGAACCAACCGCCGGTATTCCCAGGTCTAGCTGATTCACAGATTCGGGACTGGCGAGGAGCCGAAGGTTTGGCGGCCGATGTGCGCGCATACGGAAAGTGGATGCACGACGAGGCGGAAAAGAGAATCGGGCATTTGTACCCGAAGGCGGTCCTTTCCGATCGGTCCGAGGCCACAGTGATCGCGTGGATATGGGCGAGGACCGTCACCTGCCCCAACCCAGCGTGCGGAGTGGAGATGCCTCTGGTTGGAAACTTTTGGCTGAGTAGGCGAAAGGGCAAAGAGGCATTTCTTGTGCCCACGGTTGTCCGCGATCCAAGCAGCCCGGCCGGTGTTCGTATCGACTTCAGTGTCGGACAGGCACCGGACCATCCACCAAGCCGAGTAGCAGAAGGGACCGTTGGTCGAAGTGGAGCCGTATGCCTTGCGTGTGCGGCAGCCGTACCTCTAGCTTACATTCGTGACCGTGGCCGAGCCAATGAATTTGGGGTGCGGTTAATCGCTGTCGTCGCGGAAGGCAGCCGTCAGCGCGTCTATCTACCGTCTTCAGCTATGCACGAGAGCGCAGCCGAGGTCCCTACGCCTGAGGAATCGGTGAGCGGCTCGCTGGGTTACTACCCGCGTGATCTAAAGGCACCTACTTATGGCCTCACCGAGTTCACAGACCTCTTCACAAATCGCCAGCTCGTGGCCCTCACTACCTTCAGCGACCTGGTTGCCGAAGCGCGCGAGCTCGTCGAAGCCGACGGTGGGACGCGTGATTACGCCGATGCCGTCGCGACTTACCTCGGACTTGCCGTGAGCCGCACCGCCGATCGTTCGTCGACAATCGCAAGCTGGGATTCGTCGCTGGGCAAGGTACGCAACACATTCGGTCGGCAGGCGATCCCTATGACGTGGGACTTCGCGGAAGTCAACCTTTTCTCGTCGTCAACCGGTAATTTCCTCAGCCAGTTCGATTGGGTCGCTGATGCTTTCGAGAGGGGGCCGACTCAGGCTCGTGGAATTGCTGCGCAGGTCGACGCGACGAGCGGCCAGTACGAGGGGGTCGTGATTTCTACGGATCCGCCGTATTACGACAACATCGGCTACTCCGATCTATCCGACTTTTTCTACATCTGGCTTCGTCGCTCACTTCGCGCCGTCCACCCGCAGCTGCTCTCGACCATGCTGGTTCCCAAGGCAGAGGAACTAGTCGCCAACCCATACCGCCACGACGGCAATCAGGGTGCGCGCGAGTTCTTCGAGGAAGGGTTCCGCCGCGTGTTTGCCCGAGCACGCGCCAGCGCGTCGCCTGACTACCCGATCACTGTCTACTACGCCTTCAAGCAGAGTGAAACGACGTCGGGCGGAGAGTCCTCGACTGGGTGGGAAACCCTTCTTGAGGGAATGATCCACTCAGGTTGGGAAATTACTTCGACGTGGCCACTCCGGAGCGAGCAGGGCTACCGGATGATTGCGAGCGGCTCCAATGCACTCGCTTCATCGATTGTACTTTCGCTTCGTCCGCGGCCAGAAGGATCTCCGACAACTGATCGTCGTGGGCTAATTGCGGCGCTCGAGTCCGAGCTACCTGACGCGCTGCGGAAGCTACAACAAGGTCCGATCGCACCGGTGGACCTACCCCAAGCAGCCATCGGACCGGGGATGGCGGTTTTCAGTCGCTACAGTGCGGTCCTGGAACCGAATGGTTCAAGGATGACTGTTCGATCGGCGCTGTCCCGGATCAACGAGATCCTCGATCAAGTGCTCAACGAACAAGAAGGCGATTTCGACCCAACGACACGATTCGCGATCGCCTGGTATCGCCAACATGGCTACGGCGCTGGGTTATTTGGAGATGCGAACAATCTGGCCAACGCCCGAAACACAGCTGTTGATGCGATGGACCGCGGCGGCATTCTGACCAGTCGCGCCGGCCGCGTCCAACTCATCAAGCCCTCGGATCTGACTGTGGATTACGACATCCTCGCCGACCTACACACCAGCAACTGGGAAGTATTGCACCACCTGATCAACACAACCGAAGGAGAAGGCATCGCTGCGGCCGGCGAGTTCATGCGCGTCGCACTGACACGCCCTGATGGTGCGGTCGACGCCGACCTCATCAAAGAGCTCGCGCACCTCTTGTTCCGCATCTCGGAGAGCAACGGCTGGACCAAGGACGCCATCAGTTTCAACAACTTGGTCACTAGCTGGCCGGAGATTCTCGATGCCGCGCGAGCTGAGTCGCCCGTGAGAAATCCGCAAAGCGCCTTCGACTTCGACGAAGAGAGTGACTGACATGGCCCTGAGCAATCGCGACCGAATCGACCGAATGTTTCAGGCAATGGCCCCCCCGCTCGACGACTTCATTGCGTCCGTGATCGGCCAGGGTGATCCGGCACTGGGAGCGGCATGGACGAAGCTCGTTCAATTAAAAGACGGGAAGAAGGGCACGCCGTCAGATAAGACGTATAACCCGCTCGACCCGCAGGTTCAGTTCCGCATTCTCACCGAATCAAACATCACCCACGGGTTCAAGACGAGTTGGTACCCGTTCGATGAGACGCTCGGCAAAGCGGGGAAGTCGTACGCGATCGAACTGCGGGAGGCCCGGAACACGTGGGCGCACAACGGCACCTTCACAGATGACGACGCCTATCGCGCACTCGACACTGGTGAACGGCTCCTGAAACTCATTGGCGCCGCCAAGGAAGCCGACGAGGTCCGCACGATACGCCTCAACCTACGTCGTGTCACCGCCGACAAAGACGACAAGAAGACACTCAAATCCGCCGTCGACAACCCCGAGGCGGCCGGTCTCAAGCCCTGGCGCGAAGTACTACCGCCCCACCATGACGTCGCCACCGGAAACTTTGCCGCGTCCGAATTCGCCGCCGACCTCTATAAGGTCGCCTTCGGCGGCGAACAAGATTCCGGATACGCCGATGCCGTCGAGTTCTTCCGCCGAACTTACCTCACCGAAGGACTGACCGACCTTGTCGGCCGGGCGGTGCGCCGACTGTCCGGTGACGACAACGCGCCCCCCGTAATCAACCTGCAGACCAACTTCGGTGGTGGCAAGACCCATTCGATGCTCGCACTGTGGCACATCGCAGCCGGACTGCCCGTCGGACAGTTCCCCCAGGAAACACAAGAGCTGCTCACCAAGAACGGATATAGCGGCGCCAATGTTAACCGGGTTGCCATTGTCGGCAACCACTTCAGCCCGTCCGGGACGACGAAGGACGACGGCACCCACGTCAACACCATCTGGGGCGAACTCGCGTGGCAACTCGGGGGCCCCGAAGCTTATGCCCTCGTCGCCAGGGCCGATGCAGACCGCACCACACCGGGCGAAGCCCTGCACCATCTACTGGCGAAGTACTCCCCCGCCGTAATCCTGATCGACGAATGGGTGGCCTACGCCCGGTCGCTGGTCGGCCGTGACGACTTGGCCGGCGGCACCTTCGACGATCAATTCACCTTCGCTCAGTCCCTCACTGAGACTGCGAAGGGTACTCCTGGTGTGCTCCTTGTGATTTCGATCCCTGCATCGGAATCCGGGGAAGACAACGACAAGATCGTCGCCGGCAACGCCGAGGAGGTCGGCGGCGCGCATGGCCTAGAAGCATTGAAACGCTTGCAAAACGTGGTGCGCCGGGTCGCAGAGCAATGGCGGCCAGCCTCGTCAGCCGAGGCCTACCAGATCGTGCGGCAACGTCTCTTCGTGCAACCAGACGGGGCCGCACTAGCCTCGATCGGAGCTACTGCGCGGGCCTACGTCGACATGTACCGCAAGTACACCGACGACTTCCCTCGCGAATCCCGCGACACCGCATACGAAGACCGCATCAAACGTACCTATCCCATCCACCCAGAGCTGTTCGACCGACTCTATGAGGAGTGGTCGTCGCTGGAGCGCTTCCAGCGCACCCGCGGCGTCCTGCGGTTGATGAGCACCGTCATTCACGCGCTGTGGACCGGTGAGGACGCTTCACCGTTGATCATGCCCGGGTCGATCCCATTGGCGACGGCGAATGTGAATGCGGAACTAACTCAGTATCTCCAGGACTCGTGGAAGGCGATCATCGACGCTGATGTCGACGGACTCAACTCCGAGCCGGCGCGCATCGACAAAGAGAAGCCGCTTTTCGGACAACGTTCATTGACCAAACGCCTTGCCCGCACGGTGTTCTTTGGTGCCGCACCCACCATAGGGTCCGCCCACAAGGGCCTCGAAACCCAACGGGTTTTCATCGGGACCGCCGTCCCGGGCGATGTCCCCGGGAACTTCCACTCGGCGCTGACTCAGCTCGGCGATCGGGCGACGTATTTCTATTCCGGCTCCGGCAAGTACTGGTACGACCTGCAGGCCAACATCACGCGCACGGCGAAAGATCAGGCTGAGCGTCTCCATAAGGAGGATGTGTGGGCCGAGATCGTTCGCCGACTTCAGGTCCAAGCCCGCACGCGCGGGGATTTCGCCGGCGTCCACGTCTGCCCCGAGTCGAATGCCGATATTCCTGATACTGACGAGGCGCGATTGGTGATTCTGCACCCAAAGGTCGCGCACAAACGCGGCACCGAATCGCCGGCCAAAGCATTTGCGCAAAAGGCCACCGAGCAGCGCGGCACCGCGAACCGCACGAACCGGAACATGCTGGTGTACTTGGCTGCTGACGAGGCGCGACTGGAAGAACTAGACAGCGCCACGCGTGACTATCTGGGATGGACTCTGGTGCTTGCGAGCGAAGCCGCGCTCGACCTCACCGACAATCAGAAGAAGCAGGCGGCCCAGCGGCAGGCGCAGGCCGACCAGACCGTCAAGTCTCGTCTGCTGCAAACATTTACGTGGGCGCTAGTGCCGTCGCAGCCGAACGCGAGCGCCCCATTCATTGTCCGTGAGACGAAGGTCGAGGGCCAGTCCGAATCACTTGCCGAACGGGCCTCTCGAAGGCTGGGTAGCGACGGTGACCTGTCGAACCGGCAGGCTGCCGTCACAGTTCGCCTCGCCATCAATAAAGTGCCGCAGATCTGGAAAGACGGCCACGTCTCGTTGGGTAACCTATGGGGCCTGTACTGCCAGTACCCGTACATGCCGCGGCTGCAGGATCGGCGAGTGCTGGAGGAGGGCGTCCTCGACCTACCGCTCATTTGGGAGACCGACGCGTTTGCTCTTGCAACCGGGGTGGACGATGCGGGGCGATACGTCGGACTATGGATCCCAGGGGATGCCAATTCAGTACCTACACCAGCGGACTCACTCCTCTTGGTGCGTCCCGATGCCGCGGTCCATCAGCGGAAACATGAAGAGGCAACGCAGACCGGTACTGGATTCGGCACCGGTGCCGAAAGTGGTACGCAGACCGGGGCCGATAGCGGTAATACGGCGGGAACAAGCACCGGAACTGGTTCCGGCCACATCGATATCGCGTTCACCCGGTTCTACGGTGTCAAGACCCTCAGTTCGGACAAGATCGCGATGGACTTCAAGCACATCGCCGACGAGGTGATCGCGAACCTTCGGGAACAAGGCATCAACCTCGTCGTGAAGATCGAGATCGAGGCTGTTGACTCAGATGGCTTCGATGAGAACAAGATTCGTACGGTCTCGGAGAACGCGAAAACTTTGAAGTTCGATCAGGCAGGTTTCGAGAAAGAGTGAGCTTCCATCCGAAGAAATCCATCGAGGGGAAATAGTGAGCCTCCAAGATCAAATCGAAACACGCGCAAAAGAGATTCATACCGACGGATACGGAATGTCGATCGGCGAAGTCCTATCAATGTATAAAGACGGAGACTTGGACATCCATCCAGAATTCCAGCGGATATTTCGGTGGAGTATGGAGCAGAAGTCTCGCCTAATCGAGTCCATCCTACTCGGAATACCCATCCCGCCGATATTCGTCTCGCAACGTGACGACGGCGTCTGGGATGTTATTGATGGAGTTCAACGCTTATCGACGATTCTGCAGTTTGTTGGTTCGTATCGCGACCATGAAGACAAACTGGTCAAACCAGAGCCGCTCCTTGCAACCGAGTATCTTCCTGACCTCGAAGGCTACCGCTGGCAGAGCGAGTCAGAAGGCGACAAAGCTTTCACCGCCTCGATGCAACGCGACTTCAAGCGCTCAAAATTGGAATTTAGGATAATCCGAAAAGAGTCAGATAAAAACGCAAAATATGACCTATTCCAACGATTGAACTCAGGCTCTCAGCTTTCACCGCAAGAGGCTAGAAATTGCTTGCTTGTAATGTTAAACACCGATATGTATTCCGAACTAGATCGCCTGTCTCGGTCCGAAGCTTTTGCGAGTTCCGTTCCACTGTCCGACCAGAAAGAAAATCAAGCTTACAGAGAGGAATTAGTACTTCGATTCTTCCTCCAACGCTCCTACAAAGGAAAAGACTCTGAGCTACGAAAGGAATACGGTGAATATCTGACTGACTGGCTGAGGGAGATTGCGGTCAGGGCAGATTGGGCCAGGGAGATCGACGGCTCTGCGTTCAAAGCATGCTTCGGGGAAATCGAACGTGCGCTCGGCGAAGACGCCTTCCGCCGGTTCGACGGGAAGCGGCACTTGGGACCGTTCTCTATTTCGGGCTACGAGTTTATAACTTCGGGGTTGGCGGCCAATCTTGATCGTTGGCAAGGAAGACCCGACGCCCTCCGTGCCAAGATCGAAGCAGTGTGGAATGCGCCCGAATTTCGGGATAACTCGGGGACGGGAGTCAGTCCGAGACGCCGGGTACCCCGCCTGATACTACGGGCCCGAACTTTCTTCGCTCAGGATTGACGCCGTGGCCGTTCGGACCATAAAACGAGTTACAGGATGCACTCGATTCCACGCTGTCTTGGCGCCGCGTGGAACTCAGTGCACTGAAAGGGCTCATAGAACAGCACGAGTCAAGGTCGCAGAATCTGCCTGCTGGACGGAGTTTGCGCCGTGCAGGCGTCGCGATGCTCTACGCCCACTGGGAGGGATACGCCAAGGAATGCCTTCAAGCGTACGTCGACTTCCTCGTGCGGCGGCGACCAAAGCTCTCGGAATTGAATGACGGTTTACTCCAGACCGCACTCTTGCATGCCCTCCGGCGGGCCGACTCTGGCGATGAAGCCGCGAGGCACCTCCTTGTTGAGGCAATCCGGAAAGGCGGTGAGGTTCGATCGCAACTCCCAAAGGCGCACATGGTAAATACCCAATCAAATCTTCGATCAGGGGTCCTGATGAACCTACTTTTGGACTTTGGTTTGGACACAGGAGCTTTCGAACTCCGAGAGCAGCTGATCGATCGGCGTCTTTGCGATATACGCAACTCGATCGCGCACGGGCGCGATGCATGTCCCAGGATTGGCGAGTTTTCCGATCTGCACTCAGAGGTGATGTGCATGATGGAAGAGATTCGCGATCTTATTCTGGCTGCGGCGCGGACGGGTGGTTATAAAGCCACGAACACTCCTACTCAGGCCTCTGCGCTCACCAGTGCCGACCCGTAACCCTTTCGATGTCACGACGCGATAAAGGAAACCACGCAACCCCGAACAACTGCAAAAACGAGTCCCGAAGCGTTTCACCTAATCGCTGCAGTACAGTACGTGCGTGCGGTGCAGCAGCGACTGTCTGCAAACTGACATGCCGGGCGGAACCGGGTGGGAGTTCGGTCATGCCAAACCGTCACCGTCTTACAGCTGGCACGGCTGCATTCGGCATTCGTCGCACAAGCCGCTGCGGCACCTGCTCCCCGCCAGTCGCGGCCGGTGCTCGCCGCCCATCGCCGGCCGCCAGGTACCGTGTCGCGGCCCACACCGCACTACGCTCCTGGATTCCCGCTCCCGCCGAGCATTACGTCACAGTGACGTAATGGGATGGTCGGGCGGGCAAGATGAATTCGGTTTTGGCGCATCCGAATCCGCTCCGGTGTTGCGGTGCGGAGGCGTCCTTGCTGCCGTCGGCTTAGTTTTGCGGGGGCGGCGGCGTCACGGGCTGACAGGCATTGGCTCCCGGATTCCACCAGTTGCCCGGTCCGCAATCAGGTGGCTGAGTTGAGCCCACACCCGGCGCTACTGCTGTCGAATACACCGCAGGCGCTAACCCCACCGCCGCGGCGAATGTTAGGCGAAGAACGAACCTACTCATCGAAGATCTCCCTCTGAAGTGCCCAGACCCCCGATCTGAAGGCCGATCTACTAGCACTACCCGCTGCCGGGGCGCCGTAATCACGATCCGGGGCAATCCCCCGCTCTCCCCACGGCCCAGATCAATTCGTCACCGTGACGAATCTATTTGGGGTGCAGCGTTATTCGTTGTGGGACTAATAGACGCGGGTTTGCCGCGCTACCGCGAGGGCCAAATGAGGTGATGATTTCACCGGTGTGTCCCAACATAGTTCTGCCCGTGAGTTCGCCCAACCGGTCAGTCGGCGACGGCGTGGACCGAGCGGCAGGCTAGGCTGCTCTGGAGCGGGGGCGTCCCGAGAGCAGTGGAGAGGGATGCGATGTCGCGGCAGTTGACCGACCTGGAGATACTCGGCGAGCTGGAACCGGTTGCCGCCGCCAATGTGATGCGGCACGAAGCGGTTGCCGTCGAGTGGAATCCGCACGACTACGTGCCCTGGGATCACGGCCGTGATTTCGCGCGGACCGGTGGGAGCGACTGGTCACCCGAGCAGTCGAAACTCAGTGACGTCGCGAAGGCGGCGATGATCACCAACCTGCTCACCGAGGACAACTTGCCCTCGTTCCACCGTCAGGCGGCGAAGTACTTCTCCGGGGACGGCGCCTGGGCGGCATGGGTGGGTCGATGGACCGCCGAGGAAAACCGGCACGGCATCGTGATCCGCGACTATCTCGTCGTCACCCGCGGGATCGATCCGGTGGCACTGGAGCAGGCGCGGATGCTGCATGTGACCAACGGGTTCACAGCCACTGCCGAGGAAGAGGCACGGCACCGAACCGACTTCCTACTGTCGGTCGCCTACGTGACGTTCCAAGAACTCGCCACCCGTGTCAGCCACCGCAACACCGGCAAGGTGTGCAACGACCCGATTGCAGACCGTATGCTGCAACGCGTTGCTGCCGATGAGAATCTGCACATGATCTTCTACCGCAACGTGTGCGGTGCAGCGTTGGATCTCGTACCCGACCAGGCCCTGGAGGCGCTGGCCAGCGTCGTAGAGCATTTCCGGATGCCCGGCCAGGGTATGCCGAACTTTCGGCGAAACGGGGTGCTGATGGCCAAGCACGGGATCTACGACCCGCGACAGCATCTCGACGAGGTGGTGAGGCCGGTTCTGCGCAAGTGGCGCATCTTCGAGCGCAATGATTTCACCGCCCAGGGCGAGCAACGCCGGGAAGGTCTCGCAGCCTATCTGGAAACCCTTGAGCGCCAAGTCATCAGGTTCGAGGAGCAGCGTGACCGTCGATTCGCCCGCGATGCGCTCAAAGCGGAAGTCGACGCCGTTTAGCCCACGGCTTCGATCGACCGATAGATCCGCTTCTCGCTGACCGGGCGAGGGGTACCGAGTTGCTGCGCCCACAGGCTGACCCGTAGTTCCTCGATCTGCCAACCGATATCGCGCACGTCGGCGGCGGCACGGCGGGTGGCGGGCAGCGCCGCCACGAGCTCGTCGTAGGCGTTCTGCACGGCGTGCACCTGGGCCATCCGTTGTCGGTCGGTGGTAATACCGTGCGGCAGTTGCTCCAGGCGCCGTTGGATCGCGGTCAGGTAGCGCGTGATATCGGACAGGCGTGCGCGCCCGGCGGTGGTGACGAAGCCGGGCGTCAACAACCGCGCCAGCTGGTCTCGGATGTCGGCGATCGCATCGTGCTGGGCAGCCGGCGGTTGGGCGGGCAGCTGCAGGTCGACGTCGCGGGCAGCGGCGAGCAGCTTCTCCACCCGGCCCGCGATGTCGCGCGTCGTTACCACCAGAGCTTTGTCCACCGCGGTGCGCAGCGTGCTGAACGCCTCGCGGGTGAAGACCGGGCCGTCCATCAGCGCATCCACCGCAGCGTCGGCGCAGTCATTGAGTAGCGCAGCCAGCGAGCCGTCCGGATTGACCTTCAGCGCCAATCGTGTGCTCGGATCCAGCTGCCGCTCAACTGCTTTAACCGGCGATGCGATGCAGCTGCGTAACAGTCGCCGAGTGCCTGCCGGCATGGCGGCGGTTTGTTCGGCTGCGGTGGCGAACACCCGTAGATCGGCGGCGCTGCCGGTGTCGGCGAACGCGGGGTGTCCGCGCACCACCCGCCCACCGAGGACATGTTCGACCACCCGCGGAATTTCGTCGAGATCCTCGGGCCAGTCGCGCAGCCCGGTCCGTTCCAGATCGCCGGCAACCGCACCTGCCACCGCGTCGCGGGCCGATGCGGCGAACCGCTCCTGCAGTGCGGGCAGATCCTCGCCGCGGGCCAACTCCGCGCCGTCGGCGGCTTCCACGGCGAAGGTCACCCGCAGATGCGCCGGCAGCTTGGTCAGGTCGAAGGCCTCGACGGGTACCAGAACGCCGGTGCGGCGCCGCAATTCGCGTTGCAGCGCCACCAACAGCGACCCGCCGTCAGGGTCCAGTGCGGGCAGCACCGCGCGGGCGGTGTCCGGGGCGGGCACGAAGTTGCGGCGCAGATCTTTGGGTAGCGCGCGGATCAGCGCGGTCACCAACTCCTCGCGCAGCGCCGGAACCTGCCAGGTGAAGGCGTCACCGCCGAGGCGGGCCAGCACATCGATCGGCACGTGCACGGTGACGCCGTCGTCGGCGGCGTCGGGCTCGAACCGGTAGGTCAGCGGCAGCCTGGCATCGCCGGTCTGCCAGCTGTCGGGCCGGCCGGCCGCAACATCGTCGGCGGCGCGCAGCAGATCCTCACGGGCGAGATTCAGCAGCTGCGGTGTCTTGTGCCGTTGCTTGCGCCACCAGCCGTCGAAATGCCGCGCGGAGACGACGTCGGCCGGGATCCGGGCGTCATACCAGGCGTAGACCTCGTCGTCATCGACGATCAGGTCGCGGCGGCGGGCCCGGTCCTGCAGCTCTTCGATCTCGGCCCGCAGCCGTGCATTGTCGGCCACAAAACCATGACGGCTGGGCCAGTCGCCCTCCACCAGCGCGTGCCGGATGAACAGCTCTCGGGCCAGGGCCGGCTCGATACGGGCGTAGCCGACCCGGCGGCGCGCCACCAAGGGCAGGCCGTACAGGGTCACCCGTTCATAGGCCAGCACCTCGCCGCGCTGGGCATCCCAGTGCAGTTCGCTGTAGGCGCGCTGCACCAGCTCCCCCGCCACCCGTTCGACGATCTCCGGCTGGATGCGTGCCGCGGTGCGCCCGTACAGCCGGCTGGTCTCGACCAGTTCGGCCACCACCACCCATCGTGGCGGCTTCTTGGCCAGCACCGATCCGGGTGCCAGCACGAAGCGGGAGTTGCGCGCCCCGAGATAGTCGCGCCCGTCGATGTGGCGCATCCCGACGTGCGAGAGCAACCCAGCCAGCAGGGCCGCATGCACCCGGTTGCGGCCGGCCGGTTCCCCGACATCGACCCCGGACTCGCGCAGGCCGAGATCGCGGGTGATGCTCCGCAGCTGGCCCACCAGATCCTGCCACTCGCGGATCCGCAGATAGTGCAGGAACTCATCGCGGCACATTCGTCGGAATGCACTGCTGCTCAGGGTGTTTCGTTGCTCCGACAGATAACGCCATAAGTTGAGGTAGGACATGAAATCCGATTCATCATCGGCGAAGCGGGCGTGCTTGGCGCGGGCGGCCTCCTCCCGGTCGGTGGGCCGTTCCCGCGGGTCAGGGATCGTCAGCGCCGCCGCCAGCACCAGCAGCTCACGCAGGCAGCCCTCGTCGTCGGCGGCCAGGATCATCCGGCCCAATCGCGGGTCGACGGGCAGCCGGGCCAGTCGGCGACCTAGATCGGTGATCTGCCCGTGGGTGTCGAATGCCCCCAGTTCGATCAGCAGCGCCACCCCGTCGCGGACGCTGCGCGCATCCGGGGGATCCAGGAACGGGAAGTCGTCCACCTCACCGAGTCGCAGCGCCGCCATCTGCAGCAGTACCGCGGCGAGGTTGGTGCGCAGCACTTCGGGGTCGGTGTAGGCGGGCCGAGCGGCAACGTCGGCCTCGGCGTAGAGCCGGATACACACGCCCGGTGCGGTGCGCCCGCAGCGACCGGCCCGCTGGGCGGCCGATGCCTGCGAGATCGGTTCGATCGGCAGCCGCTGTACCTTCAATCGCCTGCTGTAGCGCGAGATCCGGGCGTTGCCGGGGTCGATGACATAGCGGACGCCGGGCACGGTCAGCGACGTCTCGGCCACGTTCGTCGCCAGCACCACCCTGCGAGTGATGTTGGATGCGGGTCGCCGCGCGAACACTTTCTGTTGTTCGGCGGTCGGCAGCCGGGCAAACAGTGGCAACACCTCGGTGCGCGGTCGCCCCGCCAAAGCCTCGGCGGTGTCCCGGATCTCGCGCTCACCGGACAAGAACACCAGCACATCGCCGGGTGCCTCGGCGTCCAGCTCGTCGAGCGCATCGACGATCGCCTCGATCTCGTCGCGCATCTCGGTGCGCACGATCTCCCGGTCGGGATCGTCGGGGTCATCGGCGCCGCCTTCGCTGACCGCGACTTCCAGTGGGCGGTAGCGGATTTCCACGGGGTAGGTGCGACCGGAGACCTCGATGATCGGGGCGCCGCCGAAATGTGCGGCAAAGCGCTGCGGCTCGATGGTCGCCGAGGTGATGATCACCTTCAGATCGGGTCGCCGCGGCAGCAGTCCACGCAGGTAGCCGAGCAGGAAGTCGATGTTGAGGCTGCGTTCGTGGGCCTCGTCGAGGATCACGGTGTCGTAGCGCAGCAGCCGGCGGTCGCGCTGGATCTCGGCGAGCAGGATGCCGTCGGTCATCAGCTTGACGCACGTGCGGTCGCTGACCCGGTCGGTGAATCGCACGGCATAGCCGACGACGTCGCCGAGCGGAATCGCCAGCTCATCGGCGATGCGCTGGGCGACCGTGCGCGCGGCGAGGCGGCGAGGTTGGGTGTGCCCGATGGTGCCGCGGATGCCGCGGCCGAGTTCGAGGCAGATTTTAGGCAGCTGCGTCGTCTTGCCCGACCCGGTCGCCCCGGCCACCACCACCACTTGATGCGCCCGGATCGCCTCGGCGATCTCGGCCCGTCGATCGCTCACCGGCAAGTCGGGATAGCTGATCGCCGGCACGGCGGCTCGTCGCGTCGCGACGACGGCCTCTGCGGCGGTGATCTGATCGGCGAGCTGCCTCAGCTTCTCGGGCTGGGCACCACGCAGGTGTTTCAACCGCCTGCCGAAATGCACGGCGTCGCGGATGGTCAGGCCGTCGAGCCGGCCGCGCAGTTCTGCGGCGGAGGGCTCGGGCACCCCGCCGAGGATAGTGGCGCGCCACATCACGACGGCGAGCAGCAACGCAACTTTACAAAACAGCCATAAACTGTCACGCTTTCGCCCGGGCAACCAGGCATCGACGACGAGGAGTAAACACCTTGACCGGCAACGAATTCTCCGGCCGCACCGTGGTGGTGTCCGGCGGCAGTCGTGGTATTGGATTGGCGATCGGGCTGGGTGCCGCCCGGTTAGGGGCCAATGTCGTGTTGCTGGCCAAGACCGCCGAACCGCATCCCCGGCTGCCGGGGACGGTGCACACCGCCGCCGCTGAGATCGAGGCGGCCGGCGGCAAGGCCCTGGCCGTCGTGGGCGACGTCCGCAGCGAAGACGATGTGCAGCGCGCGGTCGACGCCGCGGTGGACCGGTTCGGCGGCATCGACGTGTGCGTGAACAACGCCAGCGCCATCGCCACCGAGCCGACCGAGCAGTTGTCGGCCAAGAAATTCGATCTGATGCAGGACATCAACCTGCGCGGTACGTTCCTGCTGACCAAGGCGTGCCTTCCGCATCTGCGGCGGTCCACCGCAGCCCACGTGCTGACGATCGCTCCCCCGGTCAACATGAACCCGCACTGGCTGGGCGTACACCCGTCGTACACGCTGTCGAAGTACGGAATGAGCCTGCTCACGCTCGGGTGGGCCGCGGAATACGCCGACGCCGGGATCGCGTGCAACTGCCTGTGGCCGGAGACCTACATCGCCACGTCCGCGGTGGCCAACTCCCCCGGCGGGGGCCAGTTGTTGGAGAAGGCGCGCAGGCCGCAGATCATGGCCGACGCCGCCGTGGAGATCCTGCGGCGCCCGGCCACCGAGGCCAGCGGCCGGTGCTTCATCGACGCCGACGTGCTGGCCCAGGCCGGCGTGACGGACTTCTCCCGCTACGGCGGCGGCCCCGATCCGCTGATGGACTTCTTCGTCGACCGGCCGGCCGGCGGTGGGGCCTAACGCCCGCGCTCAGCGCAGGTAGACCTCGCTGCCGCTGGGATAGCCGCCACCGGTCGTGGTGACGTGGACGTGGTCGTAGTGGCCGTAGCCGCCGCGCTGCGCCCCGCCGCCGGGGGTGTAGTAGACGCCGCGCCAGATGGCGTCCTGCAGGCCGAATCGGTCGGCGTTCTCCATCACGTAGGCCACGATCGAGTCGCCGAGCGCGATGCCCTCGCTACTGCCGGGATTGGGGATCATCACATCGAGTGCCAACCCATTGGGGTGCCAGCGCAACGCGTCGGCACGCACGCCGCCGATCTGGTGGATCTGCGGAAAGGCGTCGCTGATGCTGCGGGCCGCCTGGATCGTCTTGACCTGAAGGCCCCGCTCCGGGGCGACCCCGGCCGGCAGGAAGCGGGACACCATGCGCATCCGGGACGCCGCCGCAACCCCGGCGGGCGTGCCCTGTCGCAGATAGTCGGCGGGCGCCGCGACCAGCTGCAATCCGCCTATTGATTCGTCCTCAGCAACCACCGGCGCGGAGTCTTTGGCGGCTGTCGTATTGGCACTGCCGCCCACAGCAAAGAACACTGCTACTGGTGCGATGACTACGGCCATCCATGCCGAGGACTTTCGGCGCTTGCTGGCTAACTCGTGTCGGCCCACGAGTAGATAGGATACGAGAAATCTGGCTAATAGTCACAAATTTATAAAGCTCAGGAAACATTTTAGAATCGCGGGCCGAAACAACTGCGGCCACCACCGCCAAATCGCCATTGTTCGCCCAGATCAGCGGGCCCCGGGTGGCGCAGCGCACAGCGGCAAAGGTAGAGCGTCTAATCAGATGGGTTTAGACTGCTCCCCATGAAGTCGACGACCATCGCCGCGGCGGTCATGGGCTTGGCGGTGGCGCTGGCGGCACCGGCGCAGGCCGACCCTGACATTGATTTCGCCAACGAACTGCACAGCTACGGCATCTACGGCCCCCGGGACTACAACGCGTGGTTGGGCAAGATCGTCTGCGAGCGCCTGGACAAGGGTGTGGACGGTGATGCCGCCAAGTCGGTCCGCTTCATCACCCCCAACCTGCCCAAGGGCACCAGCCAGCCGCAGGCCTGGCAGTTCCTGGGCGCCGCGATCCACACCTACTGCCCGGACAAGCGACCGGTGCTCGAGCAGGCCGCCTCCCAACACGGTTGATGAACGTCAGCCGGCTCTGGCAGAACAAACTGTTCGCCGGGACCGTGGGCGCCTGCTACGCCCGCGCGATCGAACAGCCCGCAGCGGCTCGGGTCTTCGGCCGGTTGCTCTTCGGCACCGACGTCGACCGCATCTATCGCGCCATGGACGTCGTCGCGGATCTGCCCGATGACGCCGTCGTCCTGGATGTGCCGTGCGGCGGCGGCATCACCATCGCCCACCTCAAACCCGGCCAGCGGGTGCGCTACGTGGCGGTGGACATCTCGGCCGGCATGCTCGACCACGCCCGCCGGCGCCTGCGCCCCGAACAGCGCGACACCGTCGAGTTCGTCGAGGCGAGCATCGACGCCGTTCCGTTCCCCGACGACCAGTTCGACTTGTGCGTGTGCTTCAACGGGCTGCACTGTCTGCCCGATCCGGCCGCCGCCATCCGTGAGATCGCCCGGTGCCTCAAACCAGGCGGCCGGCTCGTCGGCGATTTCGCCACCCGAGGGCAGGTTCGCCGCGCCGACGCCTACATGGTCATGATGCGAGCCAGCGGCACCTTCGGCCCCGGCGGCACCCTCGACGATGCCCGGCTGTGGTTCACCGAAGCCGGATTGATCGTCGATGATCTCGAATGTTCCGGCGCGGTCACGCATTTCGCCGTCCACAAATAGACGTTGCTGATTCAGCCCTAGCCGCACCGGTTTTGCGGGCTATCGTCGTTGGTATCCTGACACGACGGCGAGAGGGTCCCACGATGGCCGCAGGCAGCATCCTCGACAGCTTCGGAACCAAACACCAGCTGGCCGTCGACGACACCAGCTATCAAATCCGGCGACTCGATCGCATCGACGGCTCGGCCCGACTGCCCTACAGCCTCAAGGTCCTGTTGGAAGACCTGCTGCGCAACGAGGACGGCCACCTGGTGACCGACGAGCAGATCAGTGCCATGGCGGCCTGGGATCCGAAGGCCGAGCACGGCCGGGAGATCGCCTACACCCCGGCGCGGGTGCTGATGCAGGACTTCACCGGGGTGCCCTGCGTCGTCGACCTGGTCGCCATGCGGGATGCGATCGCGGAACTGGGCGGGCAGACCAAACGGATCAACCCGCTGTGCCCGACCGAGCTGGTGATCGATCACTCGGTGATCGCCGACGTCTTCGGCCGCGCCGACGCCTTCGCCATCAACGCCGAGCTGGAGTTCGAACGCAACGCCGAGCGTTACCAACTGCTGCGCTGGGGCCAGCAGGCGTTCGACGACTTCTCGGTGGTGCCGCCGGACACCGGCATCTGCCACCAGGTCAACCTCGAATATTTGGCCAGGGTGGTGTTCACCCGGGACAGCGCCGAGGGCCCGCTGGCCTACCCGGACACCCTGGTCGGCACCGACTCGCACACCCCGATGGTCAATGGCCTGGGAGTGTTGGGCTGGGGCGTGGGCGGGATCGAAGCCGAAGCCGCCATGCTGGGCCAACCGATGAGCATGCTGATCCCCCAGGTGGTGGGGCTCAAGCTCAGCGGCGAACTGCAGCCCGGCACCACCGCCACCGACCTGGTGCTCACCGTCGCCGAGTTGCTGCGTCGTACCGGGGTGGTCGGCAAGTTCGTCGAGTTCTTCGGCCCGGGTGTGGCCAACGTCCCGCTGGCGAACCGGGCCACCATCGGCAACATGAGCCCCGAGTACGGTGCCACCTGCGCGATCTTCCCGATCGACCGCGTCACCTGCGACTACCTGCGGCTCACCGGCCGCTCCGAACACCAGATCAAGCTGGTGGAGGCCTACGCCAAAGAACAGGGCATGTGGCACGACCCGCAGCACGAACCGGCGTTCTCCCAAATCCTGGAACTGGATCTGGCCAGCGTGGTGCCCTCGATCGCCGGGCCGAAGCGCCCGCAGGACCGCATTCCGCTGCGCGTGGCCCCCCAGACCGTGTGTGCGTTGCTCGGCGGTGTCGAAACAACCGAACAGGCTCTCTCGGACCTCGATGAGGCCTCCGCGGACTCCTTCCCGGCCAGCGACCCGATCGCCTTCGGCGACACCAGCAGCCCCAAGGGCAAGCCGCGCACACCGCACAGCGATTGCGCCGCCGACGACTGGCCGTCGGCCAGCGTGGCCGTCGAACTCTCCGACGGCACCCGCACCGACATCAACCAGGGCGACGTGGTGATCGCCGCCATCACCTCGTGCACCAACACGTCCAACCCGTCGGTGATGGTCGGGGCGGCGCTGCTGGCCCGCAACGCCGTCGACAAAGGCCTGTCCCGCAAGCCGTGGGTCAAGACCACGCTGGCACCCGGATCACGGGTGGTCACCGACTACTACGAGCGGGCCGGCCTGACCCCGTACCTGGACAAGCTGGGCTTCAACCTGGTCGGCTACGGCTGCACCACCTGTATCGGCAACTCCGGCCCGCTGATCCCGGAGGTGAGCAAGGCCGTCGTCGACAACGACCTGACGGTGTGTTCGGTGCTGTCGGGCAACCGCAACTTCGAAGGCCGGATCCACCCCGAGGTGCGGATGAACTTTTTGGCCTCCCCGCCGCTGGTGGTCGCCTACGCACTGGCCGGCACGCTGCGGGTCAACCTGCTGACCGACCCGATCGGTACCGGCAGTGACGGAGAGCCGGTGTACCTGCGTGACATCTGGCCGACCACCGAGGAGATCGCCGCCGTCGTCGACGACAACCTGCAGGCCGAGATGTTCACCGCCAGCTATGCCGATGTCTTCACCGGTGACGAACGCTGGCGCGCGCTGGAGGTGCCGGAGGGCGACACCTTCTCCTGGGACCCCGATTCCACCTACGTACGCCAGCCGCCGTACTTCGATGGCATGACCCGCGAGCCCGCGCCGATCACCGACATCACCGGGGCGCGGGTGCTGGCAAAACTGGGTGACTCGGTCACCACCGACCACATCAGCCCGGCCGGATCGATCCGTTACGACTCCCCCGCCGGAAAATACCTGTCAGGACACGGTATTGAGCGCAAAGACTTCAACTCCTACGGCTCCCGGCGTGGCAACCACGAGGTGATGATCCGCGGTACGTTCGCCAACGTCCGGCTGCGCAACCAGTTGGCGCCGGGTACCGAAGGCGGTTTCACGCGTGACTTCACCCAGCCGGATGCCCCGGTGACCACCATCTACGACGCGTCGGTCAACTACCTTGACGCCGGTGTCCCGTTGGTGATTCTGGCCGGTAAGGAATACGGCTCCGGCTCGTCTCGCGATTGGGCCGCCAAGGGCACCGTGCTGCTCGGGGTGCGGGCGGTGCTCGCGGTGTCCTACGAGCGCATCCACCGCTCCAACCTGATCGGGATGGGAGTGCTCCCGCTGCAGTTCCCCGACGGCGCCGACGCCGATTCGCTCGGCCTGACCGGTGAGGAGAGTTTCGACATCACCGGCGTGACCGCACTGAGCGACACCATCCCCGACACCGTGCACGTCAAAGCCGGTGACGTGGAGTTCGATGCCACGGTGCGCATCGACACACCCGGCGAGGCCGACTACTACCGGCACGGCGGCATCATGCAATACGTGCTGCGGCAGCTGCTCGACTGATCCGAAAACATCGCCGCGCGATCTACTTCCGGTCTGGTGACCGGCAGCGTAGAGATCGATGTCGATTGGCCCCAACTGACCCTCGCCGGAAGCGGCCCGGTGGTATACCGAGACACGCTTTCGGCGCGCGAAGAGAGGGGCTGAACGGGGTGGGTGCAACGACGACGATGCCGGTGATCGGGACCCGGGAGGCGGTACGGACACTCAATCCCGGCTACTTCGCACTGGTGATGGCCAGCGGAATGGTGTCGATGGCCATGTACCACCAGAACGCCTACCGAGTGTCGGTGCTGCTGCTGTGGGTGACGGCATTGTCCTACCTGGTCCTGGTCGTGGTGTCAGCGGTGCGCGTCATCGCCTTCCCCCACGAATTCCGGGCCGACCTGTCTGATTCCGGGCGCGCGTTCGGGCTGTTCACCTTCGTCTCGGCCACCAACGTGTTGGGGGCACGGCTCGTCATCGACGGGCACGACGATGTCGCGGTCGGCCTGCTGATGGTCAGCTCGCTGGCCTGGCTGGTGCTCGGCTACCTGATCCCGTGGACCGCCGTGCTGGGCACCTCGGAGCGTCCGGTGGTACGGCGGGCCAACGGCACCTGGTTCATCTGGGTGGTGGCCAGCCAGTCCATCGCGGTGCTCGCGGCGGTACTCGAGGTGGAGGTGGAAGAGCCCTGGCGGCAGAGCCTGGCGCTGCTGGCGGTGGTCTCCTGGTCGATCGGGGTGTTCCTCTACGGCGCCGCCGGCATCTTCGTCGCCCTGCGGCTGCTGCTCTACCCGCTGTTGCCCGAGGATCTCATTCCGCAGTACTGGGTGGCGATGGGTGCCACGGCGATCACCGTGTTGGCCGGCGCGCGGATCGTCGAGATGGCCGAGGCGCCGATGGTCACCGCCACCCGAGGTCTGATCGCCGGGACATCGGTGCTGTTCTGGGCGTTCGGCACCTGGCTGATCCCCGCGTTGATCGCCGCCGGGGTGTGGCGCCATGTCGTGCATCGCATCCCACTGCGCTATGAAGCGCCGTGGTGGAGCGTGATCTTCCCGCTGGGCATGTACGGCGTGGGCAGCCACTACCTGGGGCAGGCCGACCACCTTCCGATCGTCTACCACATCGGTTCGGTGCAGAGCTGGATAGCGCTGGCCGCGTGGGCCATCACGTTCGTGCTCATGCTGCATCATTTGGCGGTCACGCTGGGGCCGGAGGCGCGCAAAGCGCCGCACTGACGCCGGCCCTCAGCCCAGCCGGGCGCCGTCGGTGGTGAAGAAGTGCAGGTCCGCCGCGTCGAGGTGCAGTGATAGCCGGCTCCCCCGCTGGATCTCGGTGCCGCCGGGCACCCGCGCGACCACCGACTGCGGTGCCGGGCGGTCGACGGTCCGGCCGTACAGATAGGTGTCGGCGCCGAGTTCTTCGACGAACTCCACCTCCACACCGATCCCACGGTCGGCGATCTGCAGCTGTTCAGGCCGGATACCGACGGTCAACTCGGCTGCGGCGGCAGAGATTTCCGGCGGCAAGGTCAGCGCGTAACCCCCCACCGACACCGCACCGTCGACGACCGGCACGGTGAACAGGTTCATCGCCGGGGAGCCGATGAACCCGGCGACGAACACGTTGGCCGGCTTTCGGTACAGCTCACGCGGCGGCGCGCACTGCTGCAGCACCCCGTCGCGCAGAACGGCCACCCGGTCACCCATCGTCATCGCCTCCACCTGGTCGTGGGTGACGTAGACGGTGGTGATGCCCAGCCGGCGTTGCAGTTCGGCGATCTGATTGCGGGTCTGCACGCGCAGCATGGCATCGAGGTTCGACAGCGGCTCGTCCATCAGGAAGACCTGGGGGCGGCGCACGATCGCCCGGCCCATCGCGACCCGCTGCCGCTCGCCCCCGGACAGGTCTTTGGGCCGACGCTGCAGGTGCGCCTGCAGGCCCAGCAGTTGCGCGGCCTCCAGCACCCTGGTACGGATCTCGGCTTTCGGAACCTTGGCGACCTTCAGCGCGAATCCCATGTTCTGCGCCACCGTCATGTGCGGGTACAGCGCGTAGTTCTGGAACACCATGGCGAGGTCACGAGCGCCCGGATCGGTCTCGGTTACGTCAGTGCTGCCGATATGGATCCGGCCCGCATCAACGGGTTCCAGGCCCGCCAGCATCCGCAGGGTGGTCGTCTTGCCGCATCCGGACGGCCCCACCAACACCATGAACTCGCCGTCGTCGATGGACAGGTTCAACGCGTCGAGCGCGGGGCGGTCGGCCCCGGGATAGCGCCGGGTCACCGAGTCGAAAGTCACTGAAGCCACTACGATCCCCCGACTACCGTCCGCCGAACCCGGTGGCGGCGATACCGTTGATGAAGGCGCGCTGCGCCACCGCGTAGATCACGATCAACGGCGCCAGCATCAGCATGGACGCCGCCATCAGCACGGGCCATTCGGCGACGTACTCCCCCTGCATCCACACCAGCCCGAGGGTAAGGGTGGCGATGCTCTTGCGTTGGATCATCAACAGTGGCCACAGGAAGTCATTCCAGACGTTGATCCAGGTCAGCACCGCCAGCACCATCACCGCAGGTTTGGCGTGCGGCAACAGAATCCGCCAGTACACCTGCCAGGGCGAGCACCCGTCCAGAATGGCCGCCTCTTCCAAGTCGACGGGCAGCGTCGCGAAAAACTGCCGCATCAGATAGGTGCCGAACGCGCTGCCGAACAATCCCGGGATGATCATCGCCCACATGGTGTCGGTCCACCCGAACACCCGCATCAAGATGAACTGCGGAATCACCGTAACCGTCAACGGCACCATCAGGGTGGCCAGGTAGAGCACGAACAACGTGTCGCGGCCGGTGAAGGGTAGCCGGGCGAAGGCGTAGCCGGCCAGAGAACAGAAGAAGACCTGCCCGGCCGTCACACAACCGGCGTACAGAACGGTGTTGAAAAGCATCCGCCAGAACGGCATTCGGGCGAACACATCCAGATAGTTCGACCACTGTGGGTGGGCCGGAAACAGCATCGGCTGGCTGATCTCGGCCTGGCGTTTCAGCGACCCGGACAACGCCCACAGGATCGGGAACAGTGCACATGCCGCGACACCGGCCAGGCCGGCGTAGACGCCGAGCAGTCTGCCGATACGGTGCCGAACCGGGCGGCCGGTGCGGGCCGTCATTGGTCCATCGCGTTGCGGCGCGACAGCCGCAGTTGGACGATCGTCAGCGTCAGCAGCACCGCGAACATCACCCACGCCAGTGCGGATGCGTATCCGAAGTCCAGGAAGGCGAACGCGTGCTGGAACAGCATGATGGCCAACACGTAGGTACCGGTCTCCGGGCCGCCGCTGCTGCCGGTGAGGACATAAACCAGGTCAAATGCCTGAAAAGCGTTGATGACCGAGATCACCACCACGAACCACAGTGCGCCGCGGATCATCGGCACCGTGATGGACACAAAACGTCGAACCTCCCCGGCGCCGTCGATACGGGCCGCTTCGTGCAGCGACTCCGGCACACCCTGCATGGCTGCCAACAGGATCACCGTCGCAAAGGGCACGCTCTTCCACACGCTGACCAGACACAGCGAAGCCATCGCCCAGTGCGGTTCGGTCAGCCACGGCACCGGCGTGATACCGAACCAGCCGAGCATGATGTTGAGCAACCCGCTGTCGGTGTTTAACACGAACTGCCACACCACCGCGATCACCACCGATGACACAGCCAGCGGAAGAAAGGCGATCGCCCGGAACAGCCCGATGCCCCTGATCGTGCGGTTCAACAATCCGGCCACCGCCAGACTGATCAACACCGTCGGGACCACGGTGCCGACGGTGAACACCGTCGTGTTGCGTACCGCGATGCCGAACAGCGGATCATCGGTCAACAGGTCACGGAAGTTCGCCGCGCCGACGAACGTCGGAGGGCTGAACAGATCCCAGCGCTGGACGCTCATGTAGAGCGAGAATGCGAGCGGGAACGCCATGAACACCGCGACCGCCGCCAGATTCGGGGCGATGAACCATCGTCCCGCTCGTGCGCGCCTGCGTGTCGGGTTCATGCGGTGGCCAACACCTCGTCGATCTGGGGCGACAGGTCGGCCTTCAGCGTCGCCGCGGGCCGCTTCCCGCGCAGCACCGGCCCGATGGCGCGGTCCATCAGCGCATGCACCTTCTGCCACTCCGGGGAGACCGGCAGGCCCTCGGAGTGGGCCGGGCCGCCGATAAGCACGTCGAGGTTGGTGATACCGGTGTGGGCCGTCCTGAACCCGGGTGCGGCGATCGCAGATCGCAGCACCGGCACGAACAGACCGGACTCCCCGATCAGGGTCTGCCCCACCGGCCCGGCAGCGAATTTGACGAACTCCCAGGCCTGGCGTCGGTGGCGGCTGGCGGCGGCGATGGACAGTCCGGTACTGCCGATCGCCGAGCGGGCGGCCATCCCCTTGGCTGCCGCGGCAGGCCCGGTCGGTAGGACCGCCACGTCGAAATCCAGCTCCTCGGCTTGTGCGAAGGTCTGGTATCGCCAATGACCGCCGAGCGCCATCGCCGCCTGGCCCGCGGTGAACAGTCCCATGGTGGATATCGCCTGGGTGTCGGAAGCCGCAGGCGCCACCCGGTGCACACCTGACAGGTCGGCGTAGAACTGGATGCCGTCGAGGAAGGCGTCGTCGTCGAAGTTCAGATGGGTGGGGTCGAATCGTGGGACGGCCCACGGCGTGCCGTTGTTCATCCCGAACAGCGCCGCGGAGTAGGGCGGCGACCAGGTGTCGACGAACCCCCATTGGGTGACTCGGCCGTTGGCCGAGCGGCGGGTCAGTGCGGTTGCGGTGTCGAGGAATTCGTCGAACGTCCACGGCCGGTCCCAGCGGCCCGGCGGCGGCGGAACACCGGCCTCGGCGAAGATCCTGGTGTTGTAGAACAGGAAGGCTCCCGACCACTGTTCGGGCAGGGCATACTGGCCGCCGTTAAAGCCGAAGGTCTCATACAGTGCCGGGATACTGTCGGTGCGCAGGGCCGCTGCGAACTCCGGATCAGCGTCCAGCAGCGGGTTCAGGTCCGCCAGCACCCCGCGGTCGGCCAGCCCGGCATAGTTGAACTCCCAGGCCATCAGCACATCCGGGCACCGGCCGCCGGCGCAGAACGTCGATATCTGCTGGGTGGGATCTCCCCCGGCCAACACGGTGCGTATCCGGATGTCGGGATGTTCGCGCTGGAATGCCGTCACGATGCGCATCCTGGTGTCGGCCTCTTCCGGGTTGGCCGCGAAGAAGAACGTCACCGCGTCGTCGTCGGCGCCGCACGCCGACGGCCACGGCACGGCGGCGGCCATCCCCACCGCCGCGGCACCGCGCAGCACGGTGCGTCGCCGCAACGGGTTTACGCCCGAAGGTCGCACGCCGAAAACCGTCACACTTCGATCGGCGGGTAGAGGCGTTCGAGGGTGTACTGGCGATCTCGACGGGCGGCCCAGCTGCTGGCCGCCAGCGACACGATGAGGATCCCGGCCAGCACGGCGACCGACGTCCACATCCGGGCATCGATACCGCCGACGGTCAGCTGACGTAAACCGTTGACCGCGTATGTCATCGGGTCATACGGGTGCAGAATCTGGAACGGCTTCGCCGTCGTCTCCACCGGATACACCCCGCCGGAGGACACCAGCTGGAACATCAGGAAGGCCAGGGTGAACACCCGTCCGACCGCGACACCGAGCACCGCGTTGAACGCCTGGATCAGCGCCAGGAACGACGCGGCGATCAGTGCCAGGAAAGCGACCGTGCCCGCGGCATACTTCGCCTGCAACCCGACCCCGAAGTGCACCACCGCATACATCAGCAGCACCTGGCACAGACCCAACAGCAGGGCCGGCCAGTAGGAGGCGAGCACCACCCGCAGGGCACCGAGACCGTTGACGATGGCCCGGGTCTGCAATGGGGTCAACAGCATCCACACGATCAGCGAACCGATGAACAAGGCCAGCGGCAGGAAGAACGGGGCGAAGCCGGTGCCGAAGGTGGCGGCGTGATGGGTGAAGTCCATATCGACACCGACCGGGCTGGCCAGGATCTGCGAAATCTCGACGCGCTGTTGGTCGGTGACGGTCGACGCGCGCTGATCCGCCTCGCCCAGTCCCGACGCCAACTGGGCGGCACCGTCTTTGAGCTGATCGCCGCCCTCGGTCAACCGGGCCAGCCCGTCGCTGAGTTTGTGTGCGCCCGCGTCGAGGTCGGTTGCGCCGTTGCGCAGCGTGACCAGATCGGATTTGAGCCCCCCGTCGAGGGCATGGCTGATGAACGTGCGCAACCCGCTGCCCGGATCGGCCAGGTCATTCTCCAGCTTTTGGGCGTTGGCGCGCAGCTGGGCCAGCCCCTCGTCGGTGGCCGGGTCGAGCCCTTTGATCGCCAGCAGGCGCTGTGCGCCGGCAAGGGTGTCACCGAGCCCGCGAACGGCCGGATCGGGGTTGCCGCGCAGTGCGTCCACGACCTGATTGACGATGCCGGCGGCCTGCTGGTAGTTGACGTTGAGCGCCGCGATCCGGTCGGACACCGTTGTGATGTTGCCGCTCAACGCGGTCGCGGCGGCACCGGCGGCGTTCGGGTCGAAGCCCATGGCCCCGAGGTCGTCGGTCAGCTTCAGCAGCGGGTCGGTGGCCTGCTGGACCCCCTGCGACAATCGGCGGCTGCCGTCGGCCAGTGCCGCCGAACCGTCGCGTGCCGTTCCCAGATTGTCTGCCAATGCCTTCGAGCCCTGCGAGAGCCGATCGGCGCCGTCGGCCGCCTTTTTGACCTCGTCGGTCACCTGGGTCAGCGCCGTGCCGATCACCTGTTGGCCGACCTTGGCGCTGACTTCGTTGAGGACCTCGCGGGCGGCGTTTTGGCCCATGACCGAAGCCAGATAGTTGTTGGCGTCGTTGAATCGGAACTGGATCTGCGCCTTCTGCGGATGCGGCCCCGCGGGCGACACCACGGCCGCGCTGAAGTCCTCCGGCAGGGTGATCGAGAAATAGTATGTGCCGTCGGAAACCCCCTTGGCGGCTTGGCTTTCCGATACCTGATGCAGATCGAGCTGGCCGGAGTCGACCAGTGCGCGGGTGACTTCGTCGCCGGCGTGCAACTGGTTGCCCGAGACGGTGGCGCCGGTGTCCTCGTTGACCAGGGCCACCGGGATCTTGTCGATGGCGGCGAACGGGTTCCAGAACGCCCACAGGTACATCGCGCCGTAGAGCAGGGGCAGCACGATGATGGTGAGCAGGGCCAGCCGCGGCATGGTGCCACGTGAGTAGCGTTTGAGGTCGGTGCCCAACGACATTCCGGCGAGCATGGTCTACTCCTGCCCCTTCTCGTGTCGGCCGTGTGTGCTGTGCACAAGCTCGGCCGGCTCCAGATGCTCGACGTGGATCTGTGCTGCGATCCCCGAGCCCTCGGGTACCTCGTTGGCCGACGCGGTGATCACGGTCTGTTGCTCCCCCAGTGCGACCAGTCGCCGGATCAGGGTTGTCCGATCGCGGTCACTGGTGACCTGATCGATGCTGCCGACCACCAACAGTGGTGGCCGCGCGGTGTTGGCCAGCGCGATGCGCAGCAGCAGCCCGGTCAGTTCGTCGAGCTGCTCGACGTAGGCGTGCAGTTCCGGCGGTGGCAGCTCACCGAAGACCGGCCCGCACACCGCATCGCGCTCGGCTTCCCCGGCGCGGCGGACCAGCCGCCACCACGAGGAATTCCAGCGGAGCTGTTCGGTGATGAGGTCGCCTACTGTCACCGATTCGAAGATCGCGTCGAGTTGTTCGATTCCGGCCAGGGCGGAGACGCCGAAGATGTCGCGGGCCCGCTGGTGCCCGAACACCGTCACCGTTCCCGTCGACGGTTTCATCCGGCCGGCCAGATTCATCAGCAGCGCGGTGCGTCCCGAACCGGGCGGGCCGATGAGCACCGTGACCCCGCCGGCTTCGATATCCAGGTCCAGCGGCCCGAATACCCTCCCCCACGGCCCGGTCATAGAAATGCCGCGCGCTGTCACCGCCACCGGCGTCTCCTCGGGAGCCTTCGCTTCTTCAGGCATGGGATTCCCCTTAACTGCCGAATCGGTTCGCGTGAACCATCAAAGCAGAACCGGGCACCGGTGATCGGCCGTCACGCGCACTCATCACCGATCCATTCCCGGCAGCTGCAGTGTCATAAGGCCCAGCCGCTGCGGCTCTCCGGCGATGTCGATGCTGTGGATGCGCCCGTCGTCACCGATACCGATGCGGAGCACCGCCCACAGCCGGCCCCCCGGAGCGATCGCGATGCCGGGTGCGCCGTCGATCAGCACCACCGCACCGGCGCGGGCACGGACGGTGAAGCGCCGGGTCTCCGTCGCCACCTCGGCGGCGCCGCGCATTTCGGTGGGCACACCCGCCGGTACCAGCACCGCATCGACCCGGCGCACCACGTCGGGCGCCAACAGTTCAAGCAGTGCCGGGATGTCGCCGCCGCGGGAGGCCGCCAGGAACGCCGTCACGATCTGCAGGTGCTCGGCACGGCGACGCGGTTCGGGGGCCGGGGCGGCGTGGAGCCGCGCCCGGGCCCGACTGGCCAGCTTCTTGGCGGCATCCGGGGATTTGTCGAGCAGTTCGCCGACCTGCTCGAAGGGCACGTCGAACACGTCGTGCAATACGAAGGCCGCCCGCTGGGCCGGCGACAACCGATCCAGCACCACCAGCAGCGCGCGGCTGACCGCCTCGGAACGCAGCACCTGCTCGTCGGCGGCGGGTGCGACCAGGCCGCGGGCGGTGTCTACGTGTCCGGTGTCGGGCAGGGGCCGCTCGCCTCGCCGGGCACGGGTGCGCAACTGATCGACGGCGGTGTGGGCGGTGATCGTGGTGAGCCAGCCCGCCACGTTGTCCACGGCCTCGAAGTCGGCGCGGCTGGCCTTCAGCCAGGCCGACTGAACGGCATCCTCAGCATCGGCGGCCGAACCGAGCAGGTGAAACGCCACCGAATGCAGGTGGTGGCGGTGCTCTTCGAACTGGCGGGCCAGATTCTCCGCGTTGCTCATGGGTCACCTTTCCCGTCCGGCAGTCGTCATGGACACGGAAGGACCGGGACAGTCACATCCGCCGACGAAAGGACGAGCAACATCATGAGCGTATCGAGCGTCTACCTTGCGGTCATCACCGTCACCGCGATCGTCACCATCGCGATCGCCATCGCCGACTTCATTCCGGCGCAGTTCGTATTGGCCAACTCGGCACAGGTGGGAGTTCCACGCTCGTGGCTGCCGCTGTTGGGCGGACTGAAGCTGGCCGGAGGCGTCGGGCTGATCATCGGACTGGCGGGCGTCCCGCAGATCGGGGTCGCCGCCGCCGCCGGGCTGGTCGCCTTCTTCATCGGGGCCGTCGTGACGCATGTGCGGGCCGGAGTGTTGTACAACATCGCCTTTCCAGCCGCCTACCTGCTGCTGGCCACGGCATCACTGATAGTGCTGCTGGCCTGACCTATCCGAATTCAGCCGCCGGGTCGGTGTTGCCGGCCGAACCGGCCCGGCGCGGCAGTTCCAGGACGACGTTGGTGGCCTTGACCGAGGCGACCACCAGGCTGCCGGGCTGCAGCTGCAGTTCGTCGGCGGCCTCGCGGCTGACCAGCGACACCAGCCGGAACGGGCCGGCCTGAACGTCGACCTGCGCCATCACCGTGTCGCGAGTCACGTTGGTGACCAGCCCGACCAGCCGGTTGCGGGCGGATTGGCCGACCACCGGATTGCGCGTGACCGGTTCGACGGAGGCGCGCTCCTGGGCGAACCGCGCCAGCTCGGCCCCGTCGACCATCCGGGGACCGGCACCCGATGTCGCCGAGAGACGACCGGAATCGATCCAGCGTCGGACGGTGTCGTCACTGACCCCGAGCAGTTCGGCGACTTCGGCGATTCGAAAGCTTGGCACGTCGTCGAGCTTATCCTCGCCGGCCCGGCGACTCAGTCTTCTGCGAAGTACCGGATGGCCGTGATCGCCTGGCCACGCCGGTCCACATCGGCGAAGAGCACGCCGCGTTGCTGCGCCGACGTGGTCGAGACCGCGACGGTGCCGCCGGCCGCCAGCAGCTTCGTCGGCCGCGCGCCGTCCAGCCGGGTACCGAGTTCGATGGCGTCCACGGCGGTGTCGTCACCGTAAGTCACTGTGGCACTGGGCGATAGCAGTGCCCGAGCAACGGCCTGCTGACCGGACGCCATTGCGGTGAGGAACGAACGCACCGGGCGTTTGCCCGCAGCGGCCGGCCGGCGAAACCCGGCAGCGAATCCGGCTGTACCGGCGAAGCGTTGGTTGCGCAGCAGCGATCGCGACAGCTGCAGCCCGGCGGACACCGCCGGCAGGCCGTTGCCGAGGAACTGGCGCATCATCGCCGGCAACTCCCAGTAGGCGCGCAACCGCCGCAACGCCCACCGGCCGTCGGCCTCGGTGAGGTCCTGGCAAAGGTCATAGCGCAGGATCGCCGGAATGTGCATGATCACCGCCGGTCCCATCGCGACCTCGAGCTCAAGGTCCCGGATGACGGTCGTGCCGTGCACGATGTCCAGGTCGCGGTGGAAGGTGATGTCGCGCGGGCCGATGAACGTGTCGTAGAAGCGGCCGATCTGCTCGGGACCGACGTGCGGGCGCGAGCCCACCGGGTCTTCCACTTGTCCGTCGGCACTGAAAAGCCCCACCCAGCCGGCTCGGTCATGGGCGGCCGCCGCGGCCGGCGACTGCTCGACCGCGGCCAGTAGATCGTGCGCTAACGAGTCGGTCATCAGGCTGCCTCCACAACGACGACACCGGCGCTGCGCATCGCCGCCAGTGCGGCGGCCGTCGAGTCGGCGGCGACTCCCGCGGTCAACTGCGTCAGCACCGTGGTGGAAAACCCTGCGCGGATCGCATCTTCGGCGGTGTGGCGCACACAGTAGTCGGTGGCAACGCCGACCACGTCGACGCTGTCCACGTCGTGTCGGCGCAGCCAGTCGCCCAGGGCGGTGTTGTCGCCGTCGACGCCGTCGAACCCGCTGTACCCGGCGTCGTATGCGCCCTTTCGGAAAACCGCTTCGACCCTCTCGATGTTCAGTGCGGGATGAAATTCCGCGCCGGCGGTTCCGGCACGGCAGTGCGGCGGCCAGGACGTCAGGAAATCCGGGTGCGCAGAGAAGTGACCGCCGGGGTCGACGTGCCAATCCTGGGTCGCCACCACGTGGTCGTAGCGCTCCCCTGCGGCCGCGGTGGAAAGGTGACGGGTGATGCCGCGCGCGACAGCGGCGGCGCCGGTCACCGGCAGTGCGCCCCCGTCACAGAAATCGTTCTGCACGTCGACGATGATCAGCGCCCGCATGACCACCACCGTATCGCCGGTCCCGCACCGCGGCCCGCCCATACAGCGCCCACGAGACGCCGACAGCCGCCAGTACCGCCGCCTCGGCAGCCGTGGTCCACGTGGCCGGATAGAGCACTCCGGTCAGATAGTGGGCGATGAAGCCCTCCGATGGCAGCGGTGTCATTCCGGCGCCGGCGCGTGCCCTGCGCTCCAGCCACGTCAGCGGGCAGTCCAGGTGAGCGGTGAGGATCAGAACCGCCCAGAACACCGCCGCGGCATGCATCCAGATGGTGCGCCGCCATCGCAGCGCCAGAAACCCGCCGGCGGCGACATAGCCGACGAACACCAGGTGCAACGCAACGACGAGCACCACCACGATCTGGTACATGGTCCTACGAAATCCGCCGTTTCGCCGTGCGCAGAATCCGATCAGGTCCTCGCCCGTCACGGTACATTGGCGAACACCCGAGGATCAGGAGCGGATCTGATGACAACCGGCGATTTCAACCCGAATGTCCCCGGCTACGGGCCCGGTCCCGGTCAACCCGGCGCCTATCCGCCGCCGCCGGGCTGGGGACAGCAGCCCGGATCGACTCAGCCGCCGGCGTGGGGCCAGAAACCGGGTGGGCTGGGCAGGCGCTTCTGGGCCCGGTTCCTCGACGGTGTGCTGGTCAGCATCGTGGCGTTCGCCCTGTCGCTGTTCGTGTTCGCCGATGACTATCCCTTTCTGGTGACCGGCCTGTTCTCCGGGGTGCTGACCTACGGCTATTTCGTGTTGTTCGAGGTCACCCAGGGCACCACCCCGGCCAAGCGGCTGCTCGGCCTGGCCGTGCGCGGGCCCGACGGGGTGTCCAAGCCGACGCTGGGGCAGTCGGCCATCCGCAACTCGTTCACCGTGCTGGCCGTGTTCCCCTACCTGGGCCCGCTGGCGGCCTTCGTGGCCTACGTCGTGATCGCGCTGACGATCAGCGGCAGCCCGACCAAACAGGGCAAGCACGACGAGCTGGCCGGCGGTACCCGGGTGATCCGCTCCTGATCCGCTGCCTCTGAAGGTCACCACCCGACCGCCTGACTTGACGGTGTCGCGTATAGGTTTTCGCGGTCAGTGGGCCAGCGAGAAGCCCTCCCAGGCCATCCGGCGCTCCGGCGCCGGGTCGTATTCCACCCGGGTCTTGTGGTCGAACACCATCACGGCACGGTCGGCGGGCGTGTAGACCGGCCAGTCGTCGCTCGGCGCCCCTTCCCGGCTGAACGCCCGCCAGCGGCGTTGCAGCTGTCCACTGACCCGCAACGCCACCCGGCGGTCGGCGCCGGCGGTGAGCAGCCGGCCCAATCCGCCGCTGCGGTAGACGCCGAACACGGCGAACAGTTCGGTGGCGTGCGTGGCGCCCATTCCCGACCAGCGCAGCATCCGCGGCGCGTAGTCGTAGCGGTAGACGTAGGTGGGTGCATGAGCGCCGTGAGCTTCGGCGATCTCCCACACCGCGGCGTTGAAGGCGAAATCACCGCCGAGCCGGATGCAGGCCGCCCGCTTCGGGTAATCCGGGTAGGCGGCGATGATGCGATCCCGCACGCCCGCCTCGGCGCCGGCCAGTACCGCCTCGACCGTCGGCTCGTCGACCGGCAGCATCTTGAGGAACCGGGTGAACAACCGGCCCTCATCGGCATTACTGCCGATGATGAGCGGCACCCGGTGGGCCGAACCCCGCCGCATCGCCTCGACCGGATCCAGCGGCAGCAGATCGTCACCGAAAACCGGGCCGATCGGGAAAGCGCCCAGCATGTCGCGGGTGCCTTCGGCCAGCAGTCGGGCCTGGGCCGCCAGCAATTCGGCCGGTGACACCCGCAGCAGGGTGTGCGCGGCATCGGCGGGGCGCACCCCGAGCAGCCCGGCGAACCGGCGGGCGAACTCCGCTGCGATCTCGGGGCTGCGAACCATTCCCGCGGCGGGGCTTTGGGCGATCGCGCGGGCGAACAGGCCGTCGGCCTGGGGCACCCCCAAAAGGGTGGCGACGATGTGCGCGCCGGCGCTTTCCCCGAAGATCGTGACGTTGTCCGGGTCGCCGCCGAAGGCCGCGATGTTCTCACGCACCCACCGCAGGGCCAGCACCAGATCACGCAGGTACAGGTTGCTGTCCACCGTGATCTCGGGGGTCGACAGCGACGACAGGTCCAGGCAGCCGAGCGCGCCGAGCCGGTAGTTGACCGAGACGTACACGCAGCCCCGCCGGGCCAGCGCCGCCCCGTCGTAGATCGGGGTCGCCGAGCTGCCCAGGATGTAGCCGCCACCGTGGATGAACACCATTACCGGCAACGGGCCCGCACCGACCTCATCGGGTGCCACCACGTTGAGCGTCAGGCAGTCCTCGCTGGTCGGCTGAAAGCGGCCCGGACTGAGGATGGTGTACATCCGCTCCTGCGGCGCGCAGTTGGTGAACCCGTGACAGTGCCGCACCCCCGACCACGGCAGGGCCGGCTGGGGCGCCCGGAACCGCAGCGGGCCGACGGGGGGGCGCGCATACGGGATGGAGCGCCATCTGCGCACCCCGTCACGTGCGAAACCCTCCACGACGCCGGTGGCGATGCTGGCCTGCACAGGGTGGTTATGCATGAGCCGAACGGTAGCGAACCGCCCGGCGGTTAGCGAACCTCGACGAAGGAGAGGTGAAGCTGGGCCGCCGGTTGAGGCAGGGCGGTTAGCGAACCTCGACGAAGGAGAGGTGAAGCTGGGCCGCCGGTTGAGGCAGGGCGGTTAGCGAACCTCGACGAAGGAGAGGTGAAGCTGGGCCGCCGGTTGAGGCAGGGCGGTTAGCGAACCTCGACGAAGGAGAGGTGAAGCTGGGCCGCCGGTTGAGGCAGGGCGGTTAGCGAACCTCGACGAAGGAGAGGTGAAGCTGGGCCGCCGGTTGAGGCAGGGCGGTTAGCGAACCTCGACGAAGGAGAGGTGAGGCTGGGCCGCCGGTTGAGGCAGGGCGGTTAGCCTAACGGCATGCGTCTCACCGGGCTCGTCGCGGTACTGCTGTTGATCGCCGGGTGTTCCCGCGCGACGGTCGGCGAGCCCGAGCCCAGCCCGACCCGCCCGACCACCCCGGCAACCTCCACGCTGTCCCCGTCGTCCCCGGCGTCGCCGACCTCGACTGCAGCCGAGCCGTCGGCCCCGCCGGAGGCGGGCGCGCCGATCGCCGATGTCATCGCCTGGATCGAGGCCGGCCGGCCCGTCGACGCCGCGGGCTACCACAGCGCGACCCGCGACGGGGTCAGCACCGACCTCATCGACGAAGTCGCCTTCACGGTGCCGGCCGCGCCGCACCGCGCCACCTACTGCATGACCGACGCCGACTCCGCCGACGGCGCGTTGGCCTGCGTGGTCGATCTGGCCAATCCGTCGCCGCAGCCCCAAGAGATCTACGGGCAGTGGAAGGCCGGTTGGGTCGACTACGGCGGCAACACGCTGCGGATCGGGTCCGTGCACGGCGATCCGGGCCGGTTCGTGCATGGTGACGGAGCCGAGTTGCCCGACGGATCGACGCTGTCCTTCGGTGACTACCGGTGTCGGGCGGATCGAGTCGGGCTGTTCTGTGTGAACTACGCCCACCGTTCGGCGGTGCGGTTCAGTCCGGAGGACATCGGCGTCTTCGGCTGCCTGCGCCCGGTGCCGCCGCCCGCGGATGTCGGCAAGCTCTTCAGCTGCGCAAGCTGACGATCAGCGCCAACGGTCGGCGGATTCCACGGCGTGCAGCAGCGTGTCACACAGTTGCCGCAGCTCATCGCGTGGAGCGTCTTCCGACAGCGCGGTCGCGATGTCCTCGGCCGCGCAGCGCACCTGATACACCCGGTCGGATAAGGCGGTGGCTTCCTCGGCGGAGAGCACCACGGCGTCGGGTGCCAGCGCGGCTGTCTTACCGCTGCTGATCAGGGCGCGCTGCTCGTAGGCGCGCTGCCGGCAGGATTGCCGGCAATACTGCCGGCGCCGTCCGATACCGGCGTCGCCCACGTCGCGGCCGCACCACCGGCACGGTTGAGGGCGGGGACTGCGTGGCACGTCTGCCCACCTTAGTCCGGTGCCGGCGGTGTTCCCGGTATCATTGGAGGTTGCGCGGCACGCGCCGGGAACTGCACAGGGCCCGTTCGCGTTGACATTCGCGAGACATTTTTCACTGAAGGCATAAGGAGTGTGGGTCGATGGCTGATCGTGTTCTGCGGGGCAGTCGGCTGGGGGCCGTGAGCTACGAGACCGACCGCAACCATGACCTGGCGCCGCGCCGCATCGCGCGGTACCGCACCGAGAACGGTGAAGAGTTCGAGGTTCCGTTCGCCGACGACGCGGAGATCCCCGGCACCTGGATGTGCCGCAACGGCTTGGAGGGCACTCTGGTCGAGGGCGACCTGCCCGAACCGAAGAAGGTCAAGCCGCCGCGCACCCACTGGGACATGCTGCTGGAGCGCCGTTCGATCGAGGAGCTCGAAGAGCTGCTCAAGGAACGTCTGGAACTGATCAAGACGAAGCGGCGCGGCTGACACCGCGTCGTTTCGATCGGGGTGCCGCGGCGAGCTAGCCGCGGGCACCCCGCAGGCGGTTCACCCGGCCGCCGATTCCCCACCGCGCGACCTTGACCATCGCTTCGCGGATATTGGACCCGCTCATCTTCGAGACGCCCAGCTCACGCTCGGTGAACGTGATTGGCACCTCGGTGATGGTGAAGCCGTTGTTGACCGCCCGCCAGGTGAGGTCGACCTGGAAGCAGTACCCCTTGGAGTCCACCGCGTCCAGGCCGATCTTCTCCAGCACGCCGCGACGGTAGGCGCGGTAGCCCGCGGTGATGTCGTGGATTCCCACCCCCAGCAGCAGCCGCGCGTAGGTGTTGGCGGTCTTGGAGAGCACCAGGCGCCGCACCGGCCAGTTGCGTACCGCGCCGCCGTCGACGTAGCGCGAACCGATCGCCACGTCGGCGCCGGCGTCGATGGCGTCCAACAACCGGTACAGCTGTTCGGGGGCGTGGCTGCCGTCGGCGTCCATCTCGACGATCACCTCGTAATGGCGGGCCAGACCCCAGGCGAAACCGGCCAGGTAGGCCGCGCCCAGGCCGGCCTTGGCCGTGCGGTGCATGACGTGGAGGCGCGCGGGGTCGGCGGCGGCGCGCTCGTCGGCCAACCGTCCGGTTCCGTCGGGGCTGCCGTCGTCGACCACGAGAACGTGCACATCGGGGCGGGCCTGCTGCAGCCGGTCCAGGATGATCGGCAGGTTCTCCAGCTCGTTGTAGGTGGGTATCACCACCAGCGTGTGCAGGCTGGGACGATCACTCATCGGCGCCGCTCCTCCCGTTTACCTCGGCGCCGGTGGGACGCCTGCTGAACCAACGCCGCTTTCGACCGCGCACGAAGGGTCTATTTTGCCGTATGGCCGCCAGCAGACCCGCAACGGCCGCGCCGACCAGCACCCATTGCAGGATCGGCGCCCACCGGGTTGCGGGGGTCAGCGACGTCTTCAGCCGCAGATGGCTGTCGAGGTAGGCGGCCTCGAAAAAGCCGGTGCGGGCCAGTTCGCGACCGTCCGGTGCGATCACGGCGCTGATGCCGGTTGTTCCGGCGACGACCACGTAGCGGTCGTGCTCGACGGCGCGGACCTTGGCGAACGCCAGCTGCTGCTCACTCATCGTCTCGTCGAAGGTGGCGTTGTTGGACGGCACGGCCAGCAGCTGTGCGCCGGCCAGCACCGATTCCCGGGGCGCCCGATCGAAGATCACCTCCCAGCAGGTCGCCACCCCGACCGGCACGCCGGCGACATGCACCACCCCGTCGCCATGACCCGGGATGAAATATCCCGCGCGGTCGGCGTAGCCCGACAGGTGCTGGAAGAACCCGCGCCACGGCAGGTACTCCCCGAACGGCTGGACGATCCGCTTGTCGTGGCTCTCCCCCGGCCCGGTGCGCGGATCCCACACCACCACCGAGTTCACCGCCGCCGGGTTGTCGCGGGTCCAGCCCGGTGCCGCCCGCACGGTACCTACCAGGATCGGGGCGTCGATGGCCTGAGCGGCGACGGTGATCTGTTGGGCGGCATCGGCATTCGTCATCGGATCGATGTCGGAGGCGTTCTCCGGCCAGATCACGAACAGCGGCTGCGAGGCTCGGCCGGCCTCGACGTCCTCGGCCAGCCGAAGGGTTTCGCGGACGTGATAGTCCAGTACCTCACGGCGCTGGGCGTTGAAGTCAAGTCCCAGGCGCGGCACGTTGCCCTGCACCGCTGCCACCGTGACCGCCGGGTCGTCACCGGCTCCCGCACCCGAGCGGCGCACGCCGGGCCACACCACGATCGCGGCCAGCAGCACCAGACAGATGCACAGGCCGGGCAGCAGCACGGCCGGCGGGCGGAAGGCGTCGCGAGCCGGCCCGGTGGGCGGTTCCTCGCGCAGCCACCGCACGATCTCCAGGACCAGCGCGGTGCCGGCGCAGCCGGTCAGCACCACGGCCGTCGAGAGCAGCGGAACCCCGCCGAGGGCCACCAGCGGCAGCAGCGGCCCCGCTGTCTGGCCGTAACCCACGGCGCCCCAAGGGAAACCGCCGAAGGGGATCACCGACTTCGCCCACTCCTGGGCCGCCCACAACACCCCGAACCAGATCGGCCAGCCCGGCAAGCTGCGCACCACCACCGCGGCCGATCCGAAGGCGGCGGGAAACAGCGCACACACCAGGGTCAACACCAACCAGGGCAGGGCCCCGACCAGACCGCCGACCCAGGGCAGCAGCGGCAGGTAGAACGCCAGGCCGCACAGCAGGCCGTACCCGAAACCGCCGCCGACGGTCGTCTCGCGGCGAATGAGCACCCAGGCCAACAGCGAGAACGCGATGATCGCCGCCCACCACCAGTTCAGTGGCGGGAAACCGGCGCGCAGCAGCATGCCCGCGACCACCGACGCCGCCAGCTGGGCCCAGCGATCGGCCGCCGCAATGCCCAGTCGTTCCAACCGGTTCGGTGCGGCCGGTTCCCGGGTTTCGGCGGTTTCCGGGCCTTCCGGATCCTCCGCGTCCTCAGCCATGCAGGACCACACCCCGGTGCACCGTGCGCCGACACCGCGGCGCCTCACCGGGTTCCAGCACAGGTAGCGCAGGTACCCGGGAGCGCGGATCGGTCGACCATCGCTGAACGGAGTCGCGGGGCGCCTCGACGGCCAGGCGGGCGACCTCCCATACCGCGTAGGACGCCGGTGCGCCGGGCACCAGGGTTCCGCTGAGGCCGTCGTTGACGCCGGCGGCCCGCCAGCCGCCCCGGGTCGCCGCGGCGAACGCCGCCCGCATCGAGACCGCGCTGCCCGGTGTGCGGTGGTGCGCGGCCGCGCGCACCGTGGCCCAGGGATCGAGCGCGGTGACCGGGCTGTCGGAACCGAACGCGAGGGGCACGCCTTGGGATGCTAACAGCGCGAACGGGTTCAGCCGCGCGGCGCGCTGCGCCCCCAGCCGTTGCGCGTACATGCCCTTGTCTCCGCCCCAGAGCGTGTCGAAAACGGGTTGCATGCTGGCGATCACCCCCCAGGATCCCAGCTTGGCGGCCTGCTCGGCGCTGACCATCTCCAGATGCTCCAGCCGGTGCCCGCAGCGCGCCACCGCCGCGACCCCGAAGTGCTCCACCACCTGTTCCAAGGCCGCGACAACCGATGACACCGCGGCATCGCCGATGACGTGGAATCCGGCGGTCACCCCCGCCTCGGTGCACGCCCACAGATGAGCCCCGACGGTGTCGGCGTCCAGGTGGCGCACCCCGGTGCACTCCGGGGCATCGGCGTAGGGCTCGTGCAGCCAGGCGGTGTGCGAGCCCAGCGCCCCGTCGACGAACAGGTCGCCGGCCAGACCGCGGGCGCCGGTGTCGGCGAGTAGTTCTCGCGCCCGGGCGGCGCTGGTAACCGGTTCACCCCAATAACCGATGACCTCGACACCCTCGCGGCGTTCGCTGAAGGCCTGTAGCTCGCGCCAGTCATCGAGGCCGCCGATGTCCGGTCCGGCGCACTCATGGACGGCGACGATCCCGGCAGCGGCCGCGGCGTCGAGTGCGGCGGCACGGGCAGCCCCACGCTGCTCGGCGGTGAGCAGGTTGCGGGCTGTCGCACGCACCAGGTGGTGGGCAGCACCGGACAGCGGCGCCGCGGCCCCGGCTTCCGCCGGAAATTCCCGAACCCGGTTGCGGAGCGCGCTCGAGGCCAGCGCGGAGTGGACGTCGACCCGCGACAGGTAGGCGGGCCGGTCCTCCACCACCGCGTCGAGCGCCGCGGTGTCCGGGGCGCCACCGTCGGGCCAACCGGTTTCGTCCCAGCCGTGGCCCCAGATCGGTTGCCCGGGGTGGGCCGCCGCATGATCGGCGATCAGCTGCAGACAATGCCGCTGGGAGGTCGCCGCCCGCAGATCCAGACCGGTGTGGCACAGCCCCGTTTCGGTGACGTGGACGTGGCTGTCGACGAAAGCCGGTGTCACCAAAGCCCCATCGAGGTCTTCCACCTCGGCCCGCGGGAACTGCTCGCGGCCGACGGCGTCGCTGCCCAGCCAGGCGATCATTCCGTCACGGACCGCCATCGCGGTGGCGTCCGGATGCGTGGGGCTGTGAATGCGGCCGCCCAACAGCAGCAAGGTGGGCGCCCCGGGCATGACTGTCACGCCGTAAAAAGTACGGGGTGGCGGTGGCGCCGGGTCAGCCGACCGACAGGGCGGGCGGTGGGACGGGTCGGACATCGGTGACGTCGGTGACGTTGACGACCTCGGCATCGATGTAGTCGGCCCGGCGACCGGGAGCGTGTCGAGCGGCATACCAGCGTCCGCCGGCGACCGTGGCAGCCGCCAGCGGCGTGTGCCGGCCGAGCCCGGCGGCGGCCACCGCGGTCAGCAGGGGCCGGGCGGCGGTCCGGGTCGGGGGCGCTAGCAGCACCAGACCCACCAGCGTCGTCAGCGGGCCGGGGACCAGCACCAGCAGGGTGCCCGCCGCGATCAGGCCGCCGTCGGCGAATGCCGCCGGACCGGTTCCCGAACGCAGTCGCCCGATCTGGCGCCGGAGCTGTCCTGCCGACAGCACCAGCCCGCCCACGAAGGCGCCCAGCAGCAGCAGCGTCGTCCAGCCGAATCCGATCGCCCAGATCAATGCGGCAACCGCGGCCGACTCGGCCAGGACGTAGACCAGAAACATCCGCAACACAGCGCTCGCCATGCCACCCCAACGTCTGGGGAGCCGAAGAAGGTTCCCTCCTGGCGGACCGGGGAATACGTTGATGCGATGAATATCGATTTCGCCACGCCCGACGGGCCCATCGAGGCGTTGCTGGACATCCCGGATGGGCCTGGGCCGTGGCCCGGGGTGGTGGTGATTCACGATGCGATCGGCTACGCCGCGGATATGGAAGCCATCTCCGAGCGGATCGCCGGCGCGGGCTACCTCGCGGTGTCGCCGAACCTGTACTCGCGCGGCGGCCGGGCGCGCTGCATCACCCGCGTGTTCCGCGAGCTGCTGACCCAGCGGGGCCGCGCCCTGGACGACATCTTGGCCGCCCGCGATCACCTGCTCGGTATGCCGGAGTGCTCCGGGAAGGTGGGCGTCGCCGGTTTCTGCATGGGTGGACAGTTTGCATTGATCTTGTCGCCCAAGGGTTTCGGGGCCGCCGCCCCGTTCTATGGCACCCCGCTGCCGCGCCATCTCGAGGAAACCCTGGAGGGCGCTTGCCCGATCGTCGCCAGTTTCGGCGGCCGTGATCCGATGGGGATCGGCGCCCCCAATCGGCTACGCCGGGTCGCCGAGCACAAGCACATCCCGCACGACATCAAGGTCTATCCCGGAGCGGGGCACAGTTTCGCCAACAAGCTGCCCGGCCAACCGCTGATCCGCATCGCGGGCTTCGGCTACAACGACGCCGCCACCGCTGATGCCTGGGCGCGGGTGTTCGCATTCTTCGGCGAACACCTACGCGCCACCGGCTGAGCTCACGCCGGGCTGCCGGCTCCGGCGAGCACCCGCGGGAACAGCACGTTGTTCTCCTTGTGCACGTGCAGATGAATGTCGCTTTCCAGGTCCGCCAGGCCGGCCAGCATCGCGGTGTAGCTGGCGCAGGCGTCCGCCGGGATGGTGTAGCCGTCGGTGAGCTCCCGAAGTTGGGCGAGCAGGTGGCCGGCGTTGTCGTGCTCCTGCTGGTTTTCGGCCAGCTCGTTGCGCACCTCCTCGGACAGCGGCCGATCCGGGCGCCCTGCATGCAGGCTGATCTCGGGGAACAGCATGGTCTCCTCGGTGCGCAGGTGCGGCTCCATGCCGGCGCGCAGCTGGTGGAAGATCTCCCGGACGCGTGCCAGCTCGCCGTGGTTGGGGCCGTGTACCCGGGCGACCTTGTCGACGAGCTCCGCCAGCCGCGGGAACTCGTCCCACAGGAACCTGTGGTGGGTGCTGACGATGTGAGCGATCAGCGAGGCGTCGTCGAAGTCGGCCCAGTCGGCGCGCTGAGCGGGCTCACCGGCGCTGTTGAGCGCCGCGAGCAGCTCGTCGGCGTCGACGCCGTCGGCGGCGCAGGCATCCTGGAGCGTCCGTTGACCGTGGCAGCAGAAGTCGATCCCGAACTTGCTCAGGATGCGTGTGGTCGACGGGTCGGCGGTGACGATGTCGCCGAGGATCTGGTCTGAGGTGAAGGCGGCCACGAGAGCTCCTAGGTTGTCGGTGGGTCCAACCCAACAATGCCGATTTTAATGATCAAAGTACATTATATGTGACCGAGTCGTGGCCTCACTCGGCGGCGGTCAGCTCCAGACCGACGTTGTTGCGCATGCCGCCCCGCAGCTTGCTGAACACGTTGAACACCCGGCCGATGATCCCGTACCGCTTGCCGATCGCGGCGTAGACCGCACCGTTGTGCGCCTTGTCCAATACGGTGGCCACCGCCTCGATCGCCTCACCTTTGGGCCGCCCCCGCATGTCACAGACCGCGAGGGTGACCCGCGGGGTGTTACGGATGCGCTTGACCTTCCAGGACGACTCCTGGGTGATCACCAGCAGTCGGTCCCCGTCGGCGGCCGCCCACACCGGCGTGGGTTTGGGTCGGCCGTCCTTGGTGAACGTGGTCAGCAGCAGGTAGTCGGACTTGGCGATCTCAGCAAACGTCGGGGCCACGGACCTGAATCTACCCGCCCGGGGCGGCGGCGCCGGGAGACCTGATGAAGGGGTGGACTGGACTGCTCGGGCTACAGCGGCGGCCGGCCCGCGACCGGGTGCAATTCGGCGATCTTGGGCAGCGCGACCTTCGGCTGCGCGGAATCCATGTAGGCGGCCACCGCGTCGGCCGAGATCAGCCCGTAGCGGACCAGCAGGTCGACGGCGTTCAAGCCGAAGTGCTGAGCAACCCGGAGCAGGTTGTCGGCGGTGATGAGCCGACCTTCGTGCGCCGCCTTGTAGTAGGCGGACTTGCGGTAGCCGAAGGCTTCATAGACTTCGGTCGCTGCCAGCGGCCGACCGATCAGATAGGGCAACACCACCGACGGGTCTTTATCACGATCGTCCATGGTTTTAGACCATAGTCCTGTTATCAGGGCCTAGGCCAGACCGCAGGACCAAATTTCTCGGCTTTTCTTATATGAGTGCCAGTTTCCGACAACGCTACGACTATCGGATTACGATCGTTTTCCCCGGTCAGCGCGGCATCCGGCGCCAGATGAACTGGGGCACCAGTCGCATCGCGACGAACATCGGCCGCAGCATCCAGGGCACCGCGATCATGCGCCGGCCACGCTCAAGTGCGCGAGCGGTCGCCGCCGCTACTTGGGCCGGCGTGCTGGCAGGCGGAGCCGGCTTCATCCCCGCGGTCATCCGCCCGATGACGAAACCGGGACGAACGATCAGCAGTCTTACACCGGTTCCGTGCAAGGCGTCAGCCAGTCCGTGGGCGAACCCGTCCAGGCCGGCCTTGGCCGAGCCGTAGACGTAGTTGGCACGGCGTACCCGCACCCCCGCGATCGACGAGAACACCACGATGCGGCCCCGGCCCACGATGCGCATCGCCGTGGCCAGGTGGGTGAGCAAACTTACCTGTGCGACGTAATCGGTGTGGACCACGGCCACCGCGTGCCCGGCATCGGATTCCGCGCGGGCCTGATCGCCCAGGATCCCGAAGGCCAGCACGGCGGTGCCGATCGGGCCGTGCTCGGCGATCAGGGCCGCCACCAGGGGGCCGTGGCCGGCGAGATCGTCGGCGTCGAACTCTTTCGTGTGCACCGCCGCGGCGCCCGCGTCGCGCACCGCGGCGACCTGGGCGGTGAGCCGGTCGGCAGCGCGGGCGGCCAGCACGACCGTGGCACCGGGCGCCAGCCGGCACGCCAGTTCCACGCCGATCTCGCTGCGCCCGCCGAAAATCACCACCGGTCCGTCCACCGTGTCGTTCACGGCTGCGATTATCGCCTGCGCTAGCGTGGGCGGTGATGGCGAACGCGACGACCCGGCTCACCAGTGACGCACTGGCTTTTCTCACCGAACGTCACCTGGCGATGCTGACCACCCTGCGCGCCGACAACTCTCCGCACGTCGTGGCCGTCGGCTTCACCTTCGACCCGAAGACCCACGTCGCCCGGGTGATCACCACCGGCGGTTCGCAGAAGGCGGTCAACGCCGAGCGGGCCGGGGTCGCCGTATTGAGTCAAGTCGACGGGGCACGCTGGCTCTCGCTGGAAGGCAGCGCCACCGTCAACAACGCCCCCGCCGCGGTTCGCGATGCTGAACTGCGTTACGCCCAGCGCTACCGGACGCCGCGGGTGAATCCGCAGCGCGTGGTGATCGAAGTACAGGTGGAGCGGGTGCTCGGTTCGGCCGATCTGCTCGACCGTGGTAACCGTTAGACGGCCACCACGACCAACTCGTGCGGCCGATTATTCAGTGATTCGGCGCCGTCCTCGGTGACGATCACAATGTCTTCGATCCGAGCGCCCCACTCACCGGGAAAGTAGATGCCCGGCTCCACCGAGAACGCCATCCCGGCGGCCAGGGCGATGTCGTTGCCCGCGACGATGTAAGGCTCCTCATGCACCGACAAGCCGATGCCGTGCCCGGTGCGGTGAACGAAGTACTCAGCCAGTCCCGCCTCGGCCAGCACGTCGCGCGCCGCTGCGTCGATCTGCTGTGCCGTCACCCCGGGGCGAACACTGTCGACCGCCGCGCGCTGCGCTCGTTGCAGTACCGAATACCGCTGCGCCACTTGCGCATCGGGCTCTCCCAGGCTGTAGGTTCGGGTCGAGTCGGAATGGTATCCGGGCTCGACCGGGCCGCCGATGTCCACGACGACGATGTCACCGGCCCGCAGCTTGCGGTCTGAGCACTCGTGGTGCGGGTCGGCCCCGTGTGGCCCGGAACCCACGATGACGAAGGACACCTCCGAATGGCCCTCGGCGACAATCGCCTCGGCGATGTCTGCGGCCACGTCGGCTTCGGTGCGGCCGGGCACCAGAAACTCCGGCACCCGAGCGTGCACCCGGTCGATCGCCGCACCGGCCGTACGCAGTGCGTCGATCTCGCTGGGGTCCTTGATCATTCGAAGCTCGCGCAGCACCTCGGTGGCCAACACCGGGGTGTTCCCGAGCACGTCGATCAACGGCAGCAGATGCAGGGCCGGCATGGAATCGGTGACCGCGGCGGCCACCGGCGAGGCCCCCAGCGCCTCGCCCACCAGGCGGTAGGGGTCCTGCCCGTCGACCCAGGCCTGCACCGCAATACCCAGGTCGGCTACGGCGGATTCGCGTAGCGCCGCCAACTCCAGCCGCGGCACGACCATGGTGGGCGGCCCGGACACGGGCAGCACCAGCGCGGTGAGCCGTTCGAAGGTCTGGGCGCGTGACCCGGTCAGATAACGCAGGTCGTAACCCGGGGTGATCACCATGCCGGCCAGGCCCGCGTCGGCGGTGGCGGCGGCCGCGACGGTCAGGCGATGGGCATAGACGCTGCTGTCGAACCGGGAAGTCACGTCTGTCAGGCTAACCGGCGGCAAATAGGGTGAGACCCATGACTGCTCCGGTGCTGCTGCTCGACGGTGCCAGTATGTGGTTCCGGTCCTACTTCGGGGTGCCGTCCTCGATCACCGCTCCCGACGGCCGGCCGGTGAACGCGGTGCGCGGCTTCTTCGACTCGGTGGCCACCCTGATCACCCGGCAGCGGCCCGACCGCCTGGTGGTCTGCCTGGATCTGGACTGGCGGCCCCAGTGGCGGGTCGACCTCATCCCGTCCTACAAGGCTCACCGGGTGGCCGAGGAGGTGCCCGACGATTCCGATGTCGAAGAGGTGCCCGACGAGCTGAGCCCGCAGGTGGAGATGATCGCCGAGCTGCTCGACGCGTTCGGCATCACCACCGCCGGCGCGCCCGACTTCGAGGCCGATGACGTGCTGGGCACCTTGGCGGCCGCCGAACGCCGCGACCCGGTGATCGTCGTCAGCGGCGACCGCGACCTACTGCAGGTAGTCGCCGATCAGCCCGTCGCGGTGTCGGTGCTCTATCTGGGGCAGGGTCTGGCAAAAGCGACGCTGTTCGGCCCGGGCGAGGTGGCCGAGCGCTACCGCCTGCCGGTCGAGCGGGCCGGCGCCGCCTACGCCGAAATGGCGCTGCTGCGCGGTGACCCCTCCGACGGGTTGCCGGGAGTGGCCGGGATCGGGGAAAAGACGGCGGCCGGTCTGCTGACCCAGTACGGCTCACTGGTGGCGGTGCTGGCCGCCGCCGCCGACCCGAAATCGCCGATGGCCAAAGGGGTTCGGGCCAAACTGCGGGCCGGGCAGGACTACATCGAGGCTGCCGGCCCGGTGGTGCGGGTGGCCACCGACGCCCCGGTCACGTTGTCGACGCCGACCGACACCCTGCCGCGGGTTGCCGCCGACCCGGAACGGGTCGCCGAACTGGCCGAGCGCCTCGGCGTCGGATCCTCGATCGCCCGGCTGCAGCGAGCCCTCGACACGCTGCCGGACTGAGCGGGCTAACGCGGCGGTCCCAGCTTCGCCCGGACTACTTGGGCCGACCGACCTCGTAGGTGCCCGAGTTGTCCTGGAAGGTGACGGTCACCTGACGCTTGGTTCCGTCGATGCTGACCTCGCAGTTGAACGTGTCGCCCTGCTTGACGACCGGACTCTCACCGTTGTTGCACCGGACGTCCTTGACGTTCTTGGCGCCGTAGCCGTTGGTCTGATCGGCCAGGATCTGCTGCACACCTTGCTGCGCCTTTTCGACGTCGAGCTTGGTCGTCACGAAGAACCCGGGCTTCCAGAACCCGAGTACCAGCACCACCAGGGCGGCGATCCCCAAGCAGGCGGCGAGCACGGTGCCGACCAGTGCGGTCGGGCGCTTGCTCCCGGCCCCGGGCTGGCCGTACTGGCCCGGCTGCTGCGGGTACTGACCGTACTGGCCGGGTTGGCCGTACTGGCCCGGCTGCCCGTACTGACCGGGTTGGCCGTACTGGGCGGGTTGGCCGTATTGGCCCGGCTGCCCGTATTGGGCGGGTTGGCCGTACTGGGCGGGTTGGCCGTATTGGCCCGGCTGGCCGTACTGCTCGGGCTGCGGATAGCCGGGATACTGCGGCGTCGACGGGTATGACGTCTGCTGCGGGTACTGCGACGGCGTGTAGGCCGGCGGCTGCCACTGTTGCTCGGCGCCGGCTGCCGGACTCGCCCCGGTGCCCGGCTGCTCTTCGGGCTGTCCAGGCTGCTGAGGCTGCCACGGCTGCGTCGGGTCGTATCCCTGCGGTCCGCTCATCGTTGTTCCTCAAGTCCTCTCGCGTAGCGGGTGCTGATCACCGCCGGCTCTCCACCGTAGCGCCCGGACCAGCCTACCCGGCGTCAACGGCGACGACTCCCCGCAAAACCGTGTCGATGGCCTGTTTCGCGGTCGACCGCAATTCGGCGCCGGGCGCCGCGTTGCGCAGTTGATCCAGCAGGTCGAGGACCTGACGGCACCAGCGCACGAAGTCCCCGGCCGACAGCGGCGAGCCGGCGCCGGCGGCGTCCGAGGCGTCCAATGCCGACGCCAGGTCACCGGTGCGCGCCCAGCGATACACCGCGGCGACGAAGCCGTCGTCGGGTTCACGGCTCGGGGTGATGCCGTGGCGGCGCTCGTCGGCCCGCAGCACCGCCGAGAGCTTGCGGGTCTGATGCAGGGCGCGGCGCACCGGCTCGGTCGGCGGCTGCAGGGTGGGCGGTCCGCCGGGGCCGTCCGCACCGCGTGACTCGTAGAGCACCGCGGAGACCACCGCGGCCAGTTCGGCAGGCCCGAGACCGTCCCACGCCCCGGTCCTCAGACACTCGGCCACCAGCAGGTCACTCTCGCTGTAGATCCGGGCCAGCATCCGGCCGTCGGCGGTCACCTTCGGATCGCCGTCGCCAGAGCGAATGAAGCCGCGCTCGGTGAGCAGCCCGACGATCCGGTCGAAGGTGCGGGCCAGTGAGTTGGTCGCCGCTTCGACCTTCCGGCGCAGTTGCGCGTTGTCGGCCTCCACCCGCAGGTAGCGCTCGGCGGCGCGCACCTTGACCTCGCGATCCGGCTCCGCATGGGTGGGATGGTCACGCATCCGTTGCCGCAGCGCGGCCAGTTCGGGGTCCACCGGGTCGTCCTGGGACCCGCTGCCGCGTCGCCCGCGCGGGCCCGGTGCCACCAGCCCGGCTGCGGCGGACCGCAACGCCGAGGCCAGATCGCGGCGGACCCGGGGCTGACGGTGCTCCACCCGCTTGGGCAGGTTCATGGTGCCGATCGGCGGCACGGCACCGGAGTAGTCCGCCGAGGAGATCCGGCCCGCCCAGCGGTGTTCGGTGAGCACCAGCGGCCGCGGTTCGTCCGAATCGCGGTCGGCTTGCAGCACCACCGCCAGGCCACCGCGGCGGCCGTGGGTGAGGGTGATGATGTCGCCCTTCCGCAGCGCCGCCAGGGCGTCGCTGGCGGCGCGACGGCGCTGTAACCGCGAGGCTCGGGCCTGGGCGCGTTCACGTTCGGAGATCTGCGCCCGCAGCCGGGCGTAGTCCAGTACCGCCGAATCACGGCCGCCGAGCTCCGCGGCGATCTCGTCGAGGGTCCGTTCGCCGCGTTCGGCGCCGCGCACCAGGCCGACGACCGATCGGTCGGCCTGATACTGGGCGAACGACTGCTCCAACAACCGATGGGCCTGCTCGGGGCCCATCTGTTGGGCCAGGTTGATCGTCATGTTGTAGGACGGCGCAAACGAGCTGCGCAACGGGAAGGTGCGGGTGGAGGCCAGCCCGGCCACCTGTTCGGGATCGGCGGTGCTCTCCCCCGGATGCCACAACACCACCGCATGGCCCTCGACGTCGATGCCGCGCCGGCCGGCCCGGCCGGTCAGCTGGGTGTACTCGCCCGGGGTCAGGGCGGCGTGCTGCTCGCCGTTGAACTTGACCAAGCGTTCGAGCACCACCGTGCGGGCGGGCATGTTGATGCCCAGCGCCAGGGTCTCGGTGGCGAACACGGCTTTGACCAGGCCGGCGGTGAACAGTTCCTCGACGGTGTGGCGGAACACCGGCAGCAACCCGGCGTGGTGGGCGGCCAGTCCGCGCAACAGCCCCTCCCGCCATTCGTAGTAATCCAGCACGGCCAGGTCGTCGTCGGCGAGGTCGCCGCAGCGGTGGTCGATCACTTCGGCGATGCGGGCCCGCTCCTCTTCGCTGGTCAACCGCAGCGGTGAGCGCAGGCACTGCTTGACCGCGGCATCGCAGCCGACCCGGGAGAACACGAAGGTGATCGCCGGCAGCAGGCCGGCCGATTCCAGGACGGCGATCACATCGGGGCGCATCGGGGGCCGGTAGCTCGGCCGCCCGGGGCCGCCCCGTCCCCCGTGGCGGCGCGGCGACCAGTCGGTGAGCCGGTCGGCCTCCCGGCGATGGGCGATGTGGCGCAACAGTTGCGGATTGACACGGGGCCGGCCGGCGGCGCCCCGCCCGTCGGTGTCGGGCCGGGATTCGAACAGGTCGAACAGTCGCTTGCCGACCATCATGTGCTGCCACAGCGGCACCGGCCGGTGTTCGTCGACGACGACGGTGGTGTCCCCCCGGACGGTCTGGATCCAGCCGCCGAACTCTTCGGCGTTGCTGACCGTCGCCGACAGGCTGACCAGCCGCACCTCGTCGGCCAGGTGCAGGATGACCTCCTCCCAGACCGCGCCGCGCATCCGGTCGGCCAGGAAGTGCACCTCATCCATCACTACATGCGAAAGACCTTGCAGAGCAGGGGAATTCGCGTAGAGCATGTTGCGCAAGACCTCGGTGGTCATCACCACCACCGGCGCGTTGGCGTTGACCGACAGGTCACCGGTCAGCAGGCCCACCCGTTCTTTGCCGTAGCGAGCGACCAAGTCGGTGTGCTTCTGGTTGCTCAGCGCTTTGATCGGCGTGGTGTAGAAGCACTTTCCGCCTCCGGCCAGGGCCAGGTGCACCGCGAACTCCCCGACCACGGTCTTACCGGCGCCGGTCGGGGCGCACACCAGCACGCCCCGACCCTCCTGCAGGGCCGCACAGGCCCTGCGCTGGAAGTCGTCCAGCCCGAACGGCAGTTGCTCGGTGAACAGGCTCAGCTCGGTCATGCCGGCACGCCGTCGTGGTCGCTGTCGACCCGCGCGAGCGTGCACAGTTGCACAACAAAACCGGCGCGTTGCGGTGCAAACACGCACGCTCGCGGGGTTGGGGCTCGCCCCGGGTGCGGCGTGGGGTTACTCATGCGGCGCGGCGACGGGTGCGGGGGGCTCGATAGGTGAGGCTTCATCGTCGCCGAGCGGCGCGGCGGCCTCCCGCCTGGCCTTGCGTTTGTCGTGCAGCCGGGCGATCTGGATCGCGAACTCCAGCAGCAGCGTCAGTGCCAGGCCGAGCGCGGTCATCGAGAACGGATCGGAGCCCGGCGTGGCGACCGCGGCGAAGGCGAACACCGCGAAGATCAGCCCGCGCCGCCACTCCGCCAGCCGGGCGTAGCTGAGCACGCCGACCTGATTGAGCATCACGATCAGCAGCGGGAATTCGAAACTGATTCCGAACACCAGCAGCAGGTTGATCAAGAACCCGAAATAGCGTTCACCCGACAGCGCGGTCACCTGGACGTCGCTGCCGATGGTCAGCAGAAAACCCAGCGCCTTGGCCAGCACCAGATACGCCAGGACGGCGCCGGCGACGAACAGCACGGCGGCCGATACGACGAACACCACCGCGAAGCGCCGCTCCTTGCGGTACAAGCCCGGCGTGATGAAGGCCCACAGCTGGTAGAACCAGATCGGGCAGGCCAGTACCACGCCGGCGGCGACAGCGACCTTGAGCCGCAGCATGAACTGATCGAACGGCCCGGTGGCCAGCAATCGGCAGTGCCCGTCCGCAGCGATCTGCGCCCGCGCCGAGTCGGGCAGCGCGCAATAGGGATGTCGTAGCCACTCGCCGAGGCTCTCCAGCCCCAGGAAGCCGTGCGAGTACCAGGCGAACCCGAAGGCGGTGGTCACGGCGATCCCGGCCAGCGACAACAACAGCCGGGTACGCAGTTCGCGGATGTGTTCGACGAGCGACATCGTCCCGTCGGGATTGGTGCGGCTGCGCCGTTGGCGTGGGTCAAGCCGCTTGACGAAGCTGGTGGCACGCACCATCACGGGGCGCTCGTGCGCTGCGGGGACGAGAGCCTAGGCCGACCGCGGGTCAGCCGGTGGCTCGACGCGTTCGGACTGTACGGGTGATGGCGTGGCCGATGGTTCCGACTTGCTGTCGCCCTGCAGTTCGCGGATCTCTGATTTGAAGATTCGCAGCGACTTGCCGAGCGACCGTGCCGCGTCGGGAAGCCGCTTGGCGCCGAACAGCACGACCACTACGAGCAACAGGATCGCCCAGTGCCACGGACTGAGACTGCCCACTTCGGTTACCTCCAGACGTCGCCTCGATGCTACCGCAGCACCCCAGCTCGGCCCGCCTCCGCGCGCCACCGAGACGCTAGCCGCTGTCGGCCCCGGCATAGGCCGCAAGGGCGGCCACCGCGGCCTCGCGCACCCGGGTCGCCAGTGACTCGGGCGCCAAGACCTGCACCTCGTCGCCCATCCCCAGCAGCAGCCGCGTCAACCACTCGTCGGAGGCATACGTCATCTCGGCCTCTCGCCAACCATCGGCCAACTCACCCACCAGCCGCATCGGGTAGTACTCGAACATCCAGGCCACCGAGGGCGCCACCCGCACCGTCGCGACCGGCATCGACGGGTCGGCGTCGAACAGCGACGTATCGGTCTCGGCCTGCCGCGCCGGTACCGGCGGCGCGGACGGCTCGTCGAGCACCTCGGCGCCGTCGATGCGATCGAAGCGGAACAGCCGCACGCCCGCGGATTCTCGGCACCACGCCTCCAGGTAGCTGTGGTTGGCGATCAGCACCACCCGGATCGGGTCGACGATCCGGTGCGATGAGCTGTCCCGCGAGGCGGCGTAGTAGTCGAGGGCCAGTGCCCGATGGCGGTGCACGGCGTCGCGGACGATCCCGGCGACCGGGTCATCCTCAGCCACGGGTTCGGCGGCCGGGTGGGCGGCCTGACCGGCGGCGTTCTCGATCTTGGCGATCGCGGCGCGGGCCGCTCGGGGGTCGACGATGCCGGGCATGTCCACCAGCGCCCGCAGTGCCATGAGCACGGCGGTGGCCTCCGGCGAGGTCAGCCGCAACGGCCGATCCACTCCCGCGGACTCGTGGACGTCGAGCCGGTCCTCGTAGAAGGTCACGTCGATCAGATCCCCGGGCCCGTAGCCGGGTAGGCCACACATCACCAGCTGATGCAGATCGGCCTGCAGTTGCGCGAGGCTCACGCCGAGTTCGGCGGCGGCCTGCTTCTTGGTAATCCCGGGACGGGCCTGCAGGTAGGGCACCATGTTCAACAGCCGGACCAGCCGATGCGACAGGTTGTTCACGCCGGCACCTCCCGGGCGCAGGCGGTGAGCCGGGCTACGACGTCCTCGCGCAGCGAAGGCGGGGCTAGGACGACGGCGTCGGCCCCGTAACCGGCGATCTCCCGGGCCAGCCGGTCGTGTGTGCCGATGTCGACGCCGATGACGTCGCCGTCGCGCCCACCCGAGGACTCGCGGCCCAGCACCGTGCCGGCCCGGCGCAGAGCCACCGCCCGGCCGTCGGCGACCCAGATGCGGGCCTGGAGACCGCTGGGCGCCTCCCCCACGGCGGCCGCCACGATCTGGCGCAGATCGACGGAGTCGGGGCGGGTGACCGCGCCCGGCGGCCCGATCGGCGTGACGTCGTCGGCGATGCGCGACATCCGGAAGGTGCGGACCGCGTCGCGGTCGCGGTCGTGGCCCACCAGATACCACCGGCCGCGGTGGGTGACCACACCCCACGGCTCCACGGTGCGGGTGGCGTAGGGCGCGACCGGTGACGGGCGGTGACCGAACTGGACGGCCTGCCCCGCCTGTACGGCATCGGTCAGCGCCTCCAACACCGGCTCGGCGCGGTGGATACCGGGCAGTGCCGCCGGCGGGGCGACCAGCACGTCGGCGCGATCCGGATCCACTTCGACTCCGGCGGCCTGCAGTTTGCCCACCGCACCTTGGGCGTTGGCGCGTAGCTCCGGCGACTGCCACAGCTGGACTGCGACCGCGACCGCGGCGGCCTCTTCGCGGGTCAGCTCGATGGCGGGCAGCGCGTAGGCCTCGGGGTTGATGCGGTACCCCTCGACGGTGTCCAGACCCGAGACCTTGCCGGTCTCCAACGGTATGCCCAGGTCACGTAGCTCGTTCTTGTCGCGCTCGAACATCCGGGAGAACGCGTCGTCGCTGGGGCTGTCACCGTAGCCGATCACAGTGGCGCGGATCTTCTCCGCGGTGAGGTAACCGCGGGTGGACAGCAGCGCGATCACGAGGTTCAGGAGTCGTTCGACTTTGGCGGTCGCCATGAAAATAGACAATAGGCGGTGCCGGGTGCCGGGTCGGTCGGATGTGGGCAGCCGGCGCGTATGTGACCTGGGGCCGGCTACATGCTGGCGATGAGCCGCTTGACCCGCTCGTCCACCGACCGGAACGGGTCCTTGCACAGCACGGTGCGCTGAGCCTGGTCGTTGAGCTTGAGGTGCACCCAGTCGACCGTGAAGTCGCGCCCCGCCGCCTGTGCGGCGCTGATGAATTCGCCGCGCAGCTTGGCGCGGGTGGTCTGCGGCGGGGTGTCGACCGCCTCGTCGACTTCCTCGTCGGTGGTGACCCGAGCCGCCAGGCCTTTGCGCTGCAGCAGATCGAACACGCCGCGGCCACGTTTGATGTCGTGGTAGGCCAGATCCAGCTGGGCGATCTTGGGGTCGGACAACTCCATGTCGTAGCGGTCCTGGTAGCGCTGGAACAGCTTTCGCTTGATCACCCAGTCGATCTCGGTGTCGACCTTCGCGAAATCCTGGGTTTCGACCGCGTCGAGCTGGCGGCCCCACAAGTCGATGACCTGCTCGAGCTGCGGGTTGCTGGCCCGCGTCCGCACGTACTCCACCGCGCGCCCGTAGTACTCACGCTGGATGTCCAGGGCGCCGGCCTGACGGCCCCCGGCCAGGCGCACCGGACGGCGGCCGGTGACGTCGTGGCTGACCTCGCGGATCGCTCGAATGGGGTTGTCGAGCGAGAAGTCCCGGAATGGCACCCCCGCCTCGATCATCTCCAGCACCAAGGCAGCGCTGCCGACCTTGAGCAGTGTCGAGGTCTCGGACATGTTGGAGTCGCCGACGATGACGTGCAGCCGCCGGTACTTCTCGGCGTCGGCGTGCGGCTCGTCGCGGGTGTTGATGATCGGGCGGGAGCGCGTGGTCGCGCTCGACACGCCCTCCCAGATGTGCTCGGCGCGCTGCGACAAGCAGAACGTTGCGGCCTTGGGAGTCTGCAGCACCTTGCCGGCGCCGCAGATCAGCTGGCGGGTCACCAGAAACGGCAGCAACACATCGGAGATCCGGGAGAACTCCCCGGCCCGCACGATCAGGTAGTTCTCGTGGCAGCCGTAGGAGTTGCCGGCCGAGTCGGTGTTGTTCTTGAACAGGTAGATGTCGCCGCCGATGCCCTCATCGGCCAGCCGCTGCTCGGCATCGATCAGCAGGTCTTCGAGCACCCGTTCCCCGGCCCGATCATGCGTGACCAGCTGAGTCAGGTTGTCGCACTCGGCGGTGGCGTACTCGGGATGGCTGCCGACGTCCAGATACAATCGAGCGCCGTTGCGCAGGAACACATTCGAACTACGGCCCCATGACACCACCCGGCGGAACAGGTACCGTGCCACCTCGTCGGGTGACAGTCGCCGGTGGCCGTGGAAGGTGCAGGTGACACCGAACTCGGTCTCGATGCCCATGATTCTGCGCTGCACGTCATCGAGCCTACTGGTTGCGCAACCGCAACGGGGGTCAGGCCGGAGGGTTCGCCGCCGTGTCGAGGGTTTCCAGCACCACCTCGGCGACCTGCCGCATCGTGGTCCGCTTGTCCATCGCCGCCCGCTGAATCCACTTGAACGCCTCGGGCTCGCTCAGGCCCTGCTTGGACTGCAGCAGCCCCTTGGCCCGCTCGATGAGCTTGCGGGTCTCCAGCTGCTCGGACAGGGTGCTGACTTCGCGTTCCAGCGCGGTGATCTCCTCGGCCCGGCTGACCGCCAGCTCGATCGCCGGGACCAGGTCGCTGGCCGAGAACGGCTTGACCAGGTAGGCCATCGCCCCGGCGGCGCGGGCGCGTTCCACCAATTCGCGCTGGCTGAACGCGGTGAGCATGACGATCGGCGCGATGCGTTTCCCGGCGATCTCCGAGGCCGCGTCGATGCCGTCGCGGCGCGGCATCTTCACATCGATGATCACCAGATCCGGGCGCAGCAGCTCGGCCAGCTCGACGGCCTCCTGCCCGTCGCCGGCCTCGCCCACCACCTCGTAGCCCTCTTCCCGCAGCATTTCGGCGAGATCCAGGCGGATCAGCGCCTCGTCCTCGGCGATCAGAACCCGGCGGGCAGGGCGCGGGGCGCTCTCGGATGTCGACGCAGTCATCACCCCATTCTGTCGTGGCGGCCGCCGGCGGCAACCCTTCGGGGGCATCGTCTAAGGTAAAGACCCGCGCGCAAGCGCCCACGCCCTCGTATCCCAACTGGCAGAGGAAACGGATTCAAAACCCGTACAGTGTGAGTTCGAATCTCACCGAGGGCACCACGATCAGCGCGGTGCATACATGATCACCGCGACCCCGGTCAGACAGATCAGCGCACCGAGGACATCGGCGCGATCGGGTCGGAATCCGTCGAACGCCATACCCCAGGCCAGCGAGCCCGCCACGAAGACCCCGCCGTAGGCGGCCAGAATCCGGCCGAAATGTGCGTCGGGCTGCCACGTCGCCACAAAGCCGTACAACCCGAGGGCGATCACGCCCGCGCCGGCCCACAGCAGGCCGCGATGCTCGCGTACGCCCTGCCACACCAGCCAGGCGCCGCCGATCTCCGCGACGGCGGCCAGCACGAACAGGGCGACCGAACGCAGCACCATGGCCACCGACCCTAGCCGCCGGTGAAACCGCCAACGGCGCAGCTCACCGGATTAGGCTGTCGATTGTGACCGTCAAGCGGTTCCTCGCGGTGCCGGCCGAGGCCCAAGCCCCTACCGGCGCTCGCACTGCATCCCGGCCCGCACCCGGCATTACGCGGCGCGGCTGTCGCAGCGGCTGCGGATCCTCAAGGTGTCTGCCGGGCTGGCCGCGTGCATCAGCGCGGGCTTCGGGCTGCTGGAGATCTGGGCCGACCCGACCTACTGGTGGATCGGCGCGCTGAACCTGCTGGCCGCCGCCGCCTTCGTGCTGACCCCGCTGCTCTACCACTACGGCGAGCTGATCGCGCCACTGACGTTCGTCGCCATCGCCTACCTGACGACCTTCGTGGTCTGTTGGGTGGTCGGGACCGGATCGGGCATCCAGTTCTATTTCTTGGCCTCGGCGTCGATCAGCGTGCTCATCCTCGGCGTGGACCGGATCAAGCTGGCCGCCGCGGTGGCGGGCGTCGGTGCGGCCCTGACCATCGCCCTGCAGTTCCTGGTCCCGCCCGACAATCTGAATCAGCCGGCCTGGCTGCGCAACCTGTCCTTCGTGTTGGTGGTGGTCTCGGCGTGCTTCATGGTGGTCGCCACCATCTGGTTCGCGCTGCGCGAGATCGCCCACGCCGAAGCGGCGATGGAGGCAGAGTACGAACGCTCCGAAGCGCTGCTGGCCAACATCTTGCCGACGGCGGTCGCCGACCGGCTGAAGAACCCGGCCGTGGACGTGATCGCCGACAGCTATCCGGACGCCTCGGTGCTGTTCGCCGATATCGCCGACTTCACCCGGCGGGCCAGCCAGACCGAACCCGGCCCGCTGGTGGAATTCCTCAATGAGCTCTACTCCGGGCTCGACCGGCTCGTCGACCGGCACGGATTGGAGAAGATCAAGACCAGCGGCGATTCCTACATGGTGGTCAGCGGAGTCCCCAACCCCAGACCGGATCACCTGCATGCGCTGGCGCGGCTGGCGCTCGACATCGCCGACACCGTCGCCGAACTGCGCGATCCGCGGGGCCGGCCGGTGTCGTTGCGGATCGGCCTGGCCACCGGCCCGGTCGTTGCCGGTGTGGTCGGAAATCGCCGGTTCTTCTACGACGTGTGGGGTGACGCGGTCAACCTGGCCTCTCGGATGGAGTCGACCGGCGCCCAGGACCGGATTCAAGTACCGCAGGAGGTCTACGACCGATTGCGCGACGACTTCGTGTTCGAGGAGCGCGGCGACGTCAAGGTCAAGGGCAAGGGTGTCGTGCACACCTGGTTTTTAGTCGGCGAGCGTCCGCCTGCCTCCCGCGGTCCGGCACCCCGGTCATTGCTGTCGGTCCCTGCACGCTGAGCGAGTCACCGAGCCGGCTTGGGTAGGGTGCCGGACCAGGTTGTCCCACAACGCAGAGGAGCGCAATGACGAGGCTTCTGGCTGTGCTCGGCTCGCTCGCCGGACTCGCCACCACCCTCAACGGTTACCGCCCGCTGACCAAGCACGGCTATCCGTCGCTGTATGCGTTCGCGTTCGGTCTGTTCGCCTCGGAGCTTCCGCTGCAACTGATCGCCGGGCAATCCGCGGCCCTGGCAGCGGTGTCGCGGTGGTTGCCGCCGCGGGCACGGCGGTTCAATTGGCTGGTTTCGGCGCTGTCCTGGCTGGGCCTGCTCGGGCTCAATCATGCCGGGCGCACCGCCAACCGGCCGTTGACCGCGGCGCTGGATGCCGAACTCGGTGCCGGGCGGCGCACCGACGGCGCGGACCTCTGGAAGCGGCCGGGCCCGGACGGCGACATCGCGAAGGCGCCCGGCCTGGTGCGCATGATGCGGGTCTACCGTGACTACGCCACCGACGCCGACATTCCCTACGGCGAATACGGCGGCCGCAACACCCTCGACGTGTGGCGGCATCGTGACCTGCCGCGCGACGGCCGCGCGCCGGTCCTGCTGCAGGTCCCCGGGGGCGCCTGGATGGTGGGAAGTAAACGCGGCCAAGCGCATCCGCTGATGACTCACCTGGTGGAGCGGGGCTGGGTGTGTGTGTCGATCAACTACCGGCTCAGCCCGCGTTCCACCTGGCCCGATCACATCATCGACGTCAAACGCGCCCTGGCCTGGACCAAAGCCCACATCGCCGACTACGGCGGCGACCCGGACTGGGTCGCGGTCACCGGCGGCTCGGCGGGCGGGCACCTGTGCGCGCTGACCGCGCTGACCGCGGGCGACCCGCGCTTCCAGCCGGGTTTCGCCGACGCCGATACCAGTGTGCGGGCGGCGATTCCCTTCTACGGCATCTACGACTTCACCGGCGACACTGATCTGCATCCGCTGCTGACGCCGGCGCTGAGCGCCTACGTGTTCAAGCAGAGCCGGCGCCGATTCCCGGACACCTACCGCGCCGCGTCACCGATGACGTACATATCCGCTGACGCCCCACCGTTTTTCGTCCTGCACGGGGTCAACGACTCGCTGGTGCCGGTCGAGCAGGCGCGCGCCTTCACCGCCCGGTTGCGCGAGGTCAGCACCAGCCCCGTGGTCTACGCGGAATTGCCGTTGGCCCAGCACGCCTTCGACATCTTCGGCTCGCCCCGGGCCGCCCACACCGCACTGGCCGTCGAGCAATTCCTGGCCGAGACCTACGCCTCGCGTGTGGCGCCGGCCGTCTAGAAGCCGGTCGCGGCCGAATACCCGGGTCGCAGCGCGGCATTTGTGCCAGACTTCGGCCATGGAAACAACCCCCTCCGGTCTGCTGCCACATCTGTGGAAGTCGACACTGGTCTCCGGTGTTCTGGCCCTGGCCCTGGGTGTGCTGATCCTGGCCTGGCCGGGCCGGACCATCCTGGCTGCCGCCGTGTTGTTCGGCATCTATCTGCTGATCACCGGGGTCGCCCAGCTGATCTTCGCGTTCAGCCTGCCCGTCATATCCGCGGGCGGACGAGTGCTGCTGTTCCTCAGTGGCACCGCGGCGGTGATTCTGGCGGTGTTGTGTTTCCGGCATTTCAACTCCGACGAGGAAGCCCTCGCGGTGCTGCTGCTGGCTATCTGGATCGCGGTCGGCTTCATCTTCCGCGGTGTGGCCACCACCGTGGCGGCCATCAGCGACCCGGTGTTGCCGGGCCGCGGCTGGCAGATCTTCATGGGCGTCCTGAGCCTGCTGGCCGGGCTGGTGACGTTGGCGGCGCCGTTCACTTCGCTGTGGATTTTGGCGCTGGTGGTCGGCAGCTGGCTGATCGTCATCGGGATCGTCGAGATCGTGGCGGCCTTCAAGATCCGGAGCGCGTCCCGCAGGATCGACGCGGCAGTGGGCAGATAACCGGCCCGGCAACTCCAGGACCCGTCGACACCAACGCGGGTACCCTGAGTTCTAACCCGTTTGACACCTGTCTGATGCTCTGATGTGGAGTCCGCGCAATGCCCGAGTCCGGGATGCCCTCGCTGTCACCTGAGTCTCGACCGTCCTGGTCACCGGCCGGCGGTGGCTATCCCCCGCCGGGCTACCCCTACCCTTACCCGGCGCCCGGGCAGTACCCCGGCTACCCTCCGCCCGGCCCGCATGGCGCGCCCAGGAACGGTGCGGGCATCGCGGCCCTGGTGGTAGCGATCGCCGGAATCGTGACCGCGCTGTCGGTGGTCGGCGGGGTATTACTGGGCATCGTCGCGATCGTGCTCGGATTCGTCGGTCACAGCCGCGCCAAGCGCGGGGAAGCCGACAACGGCGGGGTCGCTATCGCCGGCATCGTGCTCGGTGTATTGGCCGTGGTGGCCGGAATCGGCTGCATCTTCGTCTACGTCGGCATCTGGCGGACAGCGGGCGGCGGGGACTACGTGGACTGCATGACGAAGGCGGGTTCGGATACTGCCGCGCAGCAACAGTGCACCGATCGGTTCCGTGAGCATTTCGAGAACAAGTTCGGCTCCGCCGAAGCGCCGCCCCTGGTACAGGAATCCTCCGACTCGGCGCTGATGCCCGCCTAGCAGCGGTGGCGAGCGCGGCGAAACCGGGCGCCGTCGGGCTAGCGCTTGGCGCTCGGGAAGTACATCAGCACGCCCTCCTGGGTGGCGGTGGCGACGAGCCGGCCGGATCGGTCGAAGAAGTGTCCGGTGCCCAGCCCGCGTGAATCGGCGGCCACCGGTGATGACGTCGAGTACAGCACCCAGTCGTCGAAACGCACCGGCCGGTGAAACCACAGGGTGTGGTTGGCGCTCGCCGCGAAGATCCGGTCGAAGCCCCACGACAGCCCGTGGGTGGTGATGATCGAATCCAGCACGGTGGTGTCGGAGGAATACACCATCAGCGCGGTGTGCAGCACCGGATCCTCGGGCAGCTCCCCGTCGGCCTTCATCCAGACCCGATTGTGGTCGAGCCGCTCCCCCTTGTCGCGCATCACCCAGGCCGGATCATTGGTGTAGCGCCATTCGATGGGGTGGGGCGCGTTGACGAAACCGGGCACGACCTCCTCGTAGCCCTCGAGCACCTCGCGGACCCTGGGCAGGGTCTCCGGATCGGCGACCGCGGGCGCTTCCACCCCGTGCTCGAGCCCGCGACCACCCGACAGGTAGGAGACCATCGCGGTGGCGATCAGGGTGTCGCCCTGCAGCGCGTCGACGCGGCGGTTGGCGAACCGGCGTTCGTCGCGGAGCCGGTGCACCCGGAATTCGATGTCGCGGGACGGATCTCCGCCATTGATGAAGTGGACCGACAGCGCGCCGGGCGGCAGGTGGCCGGCGACGGTGCGGCTCGCGGCGACGAATGACTGCGCCATCAGCTGTCCACCGAAGGTACGCAACGGCGTCTTGCTGGGGTGCGATCCGACGAACACGTCGTCTTCAGTGGCGTTGAGGTCCAGGACGGCCATCAACTCTTCGAAGTCCGTGTTCGGCTCGTTCGGCACTAGACGTCGTCCTCCCCGATCCGGTGCACGTGGATCAGGTTGGTCGAGCCGACGGTGCCCGGCGGGGCGCCCGCGACGATGACCACCAGATCACCGCGCTGGTAGCGACCCAGATCCAGGAGCGCCTTGTCGACCTGCCGGATCATCCCGTCGGTCGACTGCATCTGCGGGACGATGAAAGTCTCAGTGCCCCAGGTCATTGCGAGTTGACTGCGCACCTCGGGCAGCGCGGTGAAGGCGAGCAACGGCAGCGGGGTGTGCAACCGGGCCAACCGCCGCACGGTGTCACCCGACTGGGTGAAAGCCACCAATGCCTTGGCGTCGAGGCGTTCGCCGATCTCGCGGGCGGCATAGGAGATCACCCCGCGCTTGGTGCGCGGCACATGCGTCAACGGTGGTGCCGCAGTGGAATTCTCCTCCACTGCGCACACGATCCTGCTCATCGTGCGCACCGCCTCCAAGGCGTACTTACCCACTGCGGTCTCACCGGAGAGCATCACCGCGTCGGCGCCGTCAAGCACCGCGTTGGCCACATCGGACGCCTCGGCGCGGGTCGGCCGGAAGTTCTCGATCATCGACTCCAGCATCTGGGTCGCCACGATCACCGGCCGGGCGTTCTCCCGCGCCATCTGGATGGCACGCTTCTGCACCAGCGGCACCTCTTCAAGGGCAAGCTCCACCCCCAGGTCACCGCGGGCCACCATCACCGCGTCGAACGCCAGCACCACGGCTTCGAGGTTGTCGATCGCCTCGGGCTTCTCGAGTTTGGCGATCACCGGCACCCTGCGCCCGACCCGATCCATCACCTCGTGCACCAACTCGACATCCGACGGCGAGCGCACGAACGACAGTGCCACCATGTCGACGCCGAGCTTCAGAGCGAATTCCAGGTCTTCGATGTCTTTTTCCGACAGCGCGGGCGCCGAGACCTTCATGCCCGGTAGGGACATGCCCTTGTGGTTGCTGACCGGGCCGCCCTCGGTGACCGTGCACACCACGTCGTCGCCGTCGATGTGCTCGACGACCAGGCCCACCTTGCCGTCGTCGACCAGAACCCGGTCACCGGGCGCGGCGTCGGCGGCCAGCTGCCTGTAGGTGGTGGAAACGCGATCATGGTCGCCGGGGCAGTCGGCGACGGTGATCCGCACCGTCTCACCGGTCGCCCAGAAGGTGGGCCCGTCGGCGAAACGCCCCAGCCGGATCTTGGGCCCCTGTAGATCGGCTAGCACGCCGACCGCCCGCCCGGTCGCGTCCGAGGCGAGGCGCACCCACTCGTAGGAGGCCTGGTGGTCTTCGTGGTCGCCGTGGCTGAAGTTCAGCCGGGCCACGTCCATGCCGGCGTCGACCAACGCCCTGACCATCTCCGCGGAGTGGGTCGCCGGTCCGAGAGTGCAGACGATCTTGCCGCGTCGATTCACGCCGTCAGCATAGTCGGACCGGCTGAGCCGCCTTCCTCAGGAACGGTTGGCGCCAACGGGTTAGGGCGTACCGTCGCGCAGCGTCCTACCGTGCTTGTCGTGCACCCGCCCGCTGAAGATGAGGATCACCTCGATGATGCTCGAGATGATCGGCACGCCGATACCGATACCGTAGGTGGTGACGGTGGCCAACACACCGATCAACAGCTGGATCAAACCCAGACCGGTGTGCCCCAGATACATCCGGCCGAACCCGAGAAAACCGAAGAGCCCGAGCAGCTGTAGCAGCGCCGCGGTGACTTTCGACTTGTCCGAGTACGGCTGCCCGGTCACCGGGTGGCGGCCGAAGGGCGCCCACATGTCCGGGTAGCCCGGATACGGGGGCGGAAAGCCCGGGGGCTGCTGGTAGGGCTGCCAGCTGCCCGGTGGCCCGGCCGGAGGCCAGGACGGTTCGGTCATGTCTGCGAGGATGCCAGAAATGCCGACCCGGGCGGTGGGACCGCTGTCAGGCCTGGTCAGAGTCCTCGGCGGAGTCCGCTTCGGGCTCGGGCTCGGAGTCCGGCTCGGTTCCGGCGTCGGAGTCCTGGCCTGAGTCGTCGATGTCATCGTCGCCGGGCTCGGTGTCGGTCTCCACCTCGGCTTCGACGTCTTCTTCTGGTGCCGCCTCGGGTTCGACTTCGTCGTCGTTGCCGTCGGTGTCGGTGGCGGTCTCGTCGGGCTGGTCTGCCTCGTCCGCATCGGTATCCGCCGGTTCGTCGGCCTCCGACGCGGGCTCAAGATCTTCCTCGGAGGGTGCTTCGGCCTCGTCGGCCTCGTCAGCGTCTTCGCTCTCGTCGGCGTCCTCGACCTCGCCGGCGTCGCTATCCTGGTCGGTGTCGACGTCGGGGTTCTCGTCGGTTGCGGCCTCGTTCTCGGAGTCGGCCGCTGCAGTGTCTGCGGTGACGTCGGCCTCGTCGGCGATGTCGGTGTCTACGGTGTCTTCGGCGATGTCGGTGTCTTCGGCGACAACGTCGTCAGCCTCGTCGACCTCGTCGACCGCCGACTCGGATTCGCCCTCACCGGTAAGCCTTTTCGGCAGCCGGACCACTGACCCGACGCCATTGGCGGGGGCGACCGCCACCAACTCCAGCTCTTCTTCGGCCTCCGGTTCCGGTTCGGCGGCAACGGCCTCCCGGTCCTCGGGCGCCGTCTGCTCCCAGGCGCGGCGGATGACGTCCGGATCCTCGCGGCCCTTGGTTGCCAGCAGGATGTACACCACCGCGCCGATGAACACGAATGTCGAGGTGAACGAGTTCACCCGGATCCCGGCGATGTGGGTGGCTGCGTCGTCCCGCAACAGTTCGATCCCGAAGCGCCCGATGCAGTAACCGGCGACGTAGAGCGCGAAAAGCCGACCGTGCCCCATGCGGAATCGCCGATCAGCGTAGATCAGCACGGCGAACACCAGGAGATTCCAGAGCAATTCGTACAGGAACGTCGGCTGGACGATCTTGTACAGTTCGCCGGTCGAAATCCCGTCAAGCAGGTGCGGATCGCGTACCCCGGCGCCGTCCTCGCGCCAGAAGATCTCCAGGCCCCACGGCAGCGTCGTTTCCCGCCCGTAGAGCTCCTGGTTGAAGTAGTTGCCGATGCGCCCGATCGCCTGCGCCAGCACGATGCCGGGCGCGACGGCGTCACCGAAGGCGGGCAGTGGAATTCCACGACGACGGCAGCCGATCCAGGCGCCGACACCGCCGAGCGCCACCGCACCCCAGATCCCCAGGCCGCCGTCCCAGATGCGCGGCGTCGCTTCCCATCCGGCGCCGCCCTCACCGAAGTAGGTCCGCCAGTCCGTCATCAGGTGATACAGCCGCCCGCCGATCAACCCGAACGGCACCGCCCACAGCGCGATGTCATAGATGACCCCCGGCTCACCGCCGCGTGCCCGCCACCGCCGGTCACCGATCAGCAGGGCGACGACGATGCCGATGATGATGCACAGGGCATAAGCACGGATCGGGATCGGGCCGAGATGCCAGACGCCACGCGCGGGACTGGGAAAGTACGTCAGCCAGTTCAATGTCATCTCTACGAATCCTTTTGACGCACACCCGCCGCGAGTTCCTCACCGAGGGATCGCAACGCGGCCAGGCCGCCGGCGAGTGCGGTGACCAGTGCTGAACCGACGATCACGCCGTCGGTGTAGGCGCCGATCTCGGCGGCCTGCGCACCCGACCGCACACCCAAGCCCACCCCGACCGGAATATCAGAGACCTCCCGCACCCGGCGGACCAGTTCCGGCGCCGCGTTCGACACCGTGTCACGGGCGCCGGTGACGCCCATCGTGGAGGCAGCGTAGACGAATCCGCTCGAGGCGTGTGCCGTCTCGGCCAGACGCTGCGGCGTCGACGACGGCGCCACCAGAAAGATCCGATCCAGCGCATGCTGCTCGGATGCCGCCAGCCACTCGTCCGCCTCGTCGACGATCAGATCGGGGGTGATCAGCCCCAGGCCGCCGGCCGATGCCAGATCGCGAGCGAACGCGTCGACCCCGTAGCGCAGCACCGGATTCCAGTAGGTCATCACCACCGCGCGGCCACCGGAACTCGCGATCGCCTCGACCGCGGTCAAGGTGTCACGCACCCGGACCCCCCCGTGCAGGGCGGTCTCGGTGGCCCGCGCGATCGTCGGTCCGTCCATGCCCGGATCCGAGTACGGCACACCGACTTCGATGAGGTCGCAACCCGATTCGACCAGTGTGGTCATCGCGGCGATGGAGCCCGGCACATCCGGGTAGCCGGTCGGCAGGTAGCCGATCAGCGCGGCCCGGCCCTCCTCTCGGCACTCGGCGAACATCGAGGCCAGCCGGTCGCCGGCGTGACCGCTCATTGCGGGCCGCCGTCGTCGAGCAGGCCGAACCACTTGGCGGCGGTCTCGACATCCTTGTCGCCGCGCCCGGATACGTTCACCACGACGATTTTGCCCGGGCCCAGCTCGGCGGCCAGTTTCAGCGCGCCCGCCACCGCGTGCGCGGATTCGATCGCCGGAATGATTCCCTCAGTGCGGCACAGGATTCCGAATGCATCCATCGCCTCAGCGTCGGTGATGGGCTGGTACTCGGCCCGCCCGGTCTCGCGCAGCCAGGCGTGTTCGGGGCCGACCCCGGGGTAGTCCAGCCCCGCCGAGATCGAGTGCGACTCGATGGTCTGACCGTCCTCGTCCTGCAGCAGGTAGGAGAACGATCCCTGAAACGCCCCGGGGGATCCACCGGCGAACGTCGCGGCGTGCCGACCGGTGGCCACACCGTCACCGGCGGCCTCGTAGCCGATCAGCCGTACCGCCGGGTCGTCGAGGAAGGCGTGGAAGATGCCGATGGCGTTCGACCCGCCGCCCACGCAGGCCACCACGGCGTCGGGCAGCCGGCCCGCCATCTGCTGTATCTGCACCCGCGTTTCCATGCCGACGACCCGCTGGAAGTCGCGCACCATGGTCGGGAACGGGTGCGGCCCGGCCGCAGTTCCGAAGCAGTAGTAGGTGGCCTCGGCGTTGGTCACCCAGTCCCGGAACGCCTCGTTGATGGCGTCCTTCAAGGTCTGCGAGCCCGATTCCACCGAGACCACCTCCGCGCCCAGCAACCGCATCCGGGCCACATTGAGGGCTTGGCGGCGGGTGTCGACGGCGCCCATGTAGATCACGCACTCCAGCCCCAGCAGGGCGCAGGCGGTGGCGGTGGCCACCCCGTGCTGGCCGGCACCGGTCTCGGCGATCACCCGGGTCTTGCCCATGCGCCGGGCCAGCAAGGCCTGGCCGAGCACGTTGTTGATCTTGTGCGAGCCGGTGTGGTTCAGGTCCTCCCGTTTGAGGAAGATGCGTGCCCCGCCGGCGTGGGCGGTCAGTCGCTGCGCCTCATACAGGGGTGAGGGGCGGCCGGTGTAGTGCGTCTGCAGGTTGTCGAGGGTGTCGAGGAACTCGCGGTCGTTGCGCACCTTGTCGTAGGCGGCGGTGACCTCCTCGATGACCGCCATCAACGCCTCGGCGACGTACCGGCCGCCGTAGACGCCGAAGTGCCCGCGGGCGTCTGGGTCGTGCCCGCTCGGTTCGGCCACTCCGGCGCTGGCACGCGGAAGATTCGGCTGCGTGGTGTCCGACATTTAGCGGGCCGACTTCGGGCAGGACGGATGCTTACCCGCACTGACCAAATCGGCAACGGCCGCCCGTGGGTCGCCGCTGGTGACCAGTCCCTCACCGACCAGGACGGCGTCCGCACCGGCTCCGGCGTAGGCCAGCAGGTCCGCGGTGCCGCGCACTCCGGACTCGGCGATCTTGACCACCTCGGTGGGCAGTCCCGGCGCGATCCGCGCGAAACAGTCCCGGTCGACCTCCAGCGTGGTCAGGTCGCGGGCGTTGACCCCGATCACCTTCGCGCCGGCGGTCAGGGCCCGGTCGGCCTCTTCCTCGGTGTGCACCTCCACCAGCGCGGTCATCCCCAGCGATTCGGTGCGGTCGAGCATCGACACCAGGGCCTGCTGCTCGAGCGCCGCGACGATCAGCAACAGCATGTCGGCGCCGTGAGCGCGGGCCTCGTGAATCTGGTAGGGCCGCACGATGAAGTCTTTGCGCAGCACCGGGATCGACACCGCGGCGCGCACGGCGTCGAGGTCGGCCAACGAGCCGTTGAACCGGCGCTGTTCGGTCAGCACGCTGATCGCGCGGGCACCGCCCTCGGCGTAGGAGCAGGCGAGTTCGGCAGGGTCGGCGATGGGCGCCAGCTGGCCCTTGGACGGGCTGGCGCGCTTGACCTCGGCGATGACCGCGATGCCGGGCTCTCGCAGTGCCGCCATGACGTCCCGCGGCGCGGGCATGGCCTCGGCTGCCGCCTTGACTTCCGCCAGGCTGACGACGGCCTCCCGGGCGGCAACGTCGGCGCAGACTCCCTCGATGATGGAGTCGAGCACGGTTGCCGAACTCATGTCTGCCGGTTCCTCTCCCGCTTGTCTCGGACCTTGATCGACCTCCCTCGAAGGGTAACCACCGTCACGGTCCGGGATGTCACCGGCCCTCGGGGTCGGCGCCGGGCGGCGCTTCTGTCGGGTCGCAACCCTCGTCGAGCGCGTCCCACATCATTCGTTCCGACATCTCCGGGGCACCCGCAGTGGCCGCCGGGCCGGAGCCGGCGTCCGCGGCGGCCGCCCGGCGCGCCGCCGGCGTCGCGTATTTGGTGTCGCCGCCGCGGTCCTGCGCCGCCGCGCGCATGAGTAGCGCGGCAGCGGCCAGGACACCCACGGCGGCGAGCAGGGTCAACACCGCGCCGGCGAGGCGGCGGTCGGTTCCCAGCAGCGAGGTCAGCGGGATCTCGGCGATGTCGAGGGCCCGAAGCGCAATATCGCGCACCACCCACATGCTCAGCGCCAGATATCCGGCCGCCAGGCTCACCACGGCCATCAACACGGCCAGCGCACGCAGCTGCCAGCCTCGCACCGCGACCGTGGCGACGGCGGCGGCCAGGCACACCCATGCCAACGGCACCAGCGCCGTCGACCACGACGCCCCGGTGACCGCGACCTGCCTGGGCTGCCCCAGCCCGTCGAACGAGCGGATCAGCACCCACGGCAGCCGGGATGCGCCCCACAGGCCGCCGGCGGCCACCACCAGCAGCAGTTGTGCCACCCGCAGCGCCACGGTGCCGCGACGGGGCCGGACCTCAGTCATCGGACCCCGGCGCCGTCAGCGTCTCGGCGGCGGCGATCGCGGCCAGCACCGCGCGGGCCTTGTTGGAGGCCTCGGTGTACTCGTAGGGGCCGTTGGAGTCGGCCACCACCCCGCCGCCGGCCTGCACGTAGGCGGTGCCGCGGGCGAGCAGGGCGGTACGGATCGCGATCGCGAAGTCGGCGTTGCCGGCGAAGTCCAGATAGCCGACGACGCCGCCGTACAGCCCGCGCCGGGTCTTCTCGACCTCTTCGATCAACTCCATCGCGCGGACCTTGGGTGCGCCGGACAAGGTACCGGCCGGGAAGCACGCGGTCACCGCATCCAGTGCGGAGCGGTCCTCGGCGAGCTCTCCGGTGACCGTGGACACCAGGTGCATGACGTGGCTGTAGCGCTCGATGTGGCTGTAGTCGACCACCCGGACCGTTCCCGGAACACACACCCGGCCCAGGTCGTTGCGGCCCAGGTCGACCAGCATCAGGTGCTCGGCGCGCTCCTTGTCGTCGTTCAGCAGGTCCTTTTCCAGCAGCTGGTCTTCCTCCTCGGTCCCGCCGCGCCACCGCGTTCCGGCGATCGGATGGGTGGTCGCGCGGCCGTCCTGGACCGTCACCAACGCCTCCGGGCTGGAACCCACGATCGAAAAAGCCAGTCCCCCACCATCGTCGGGCACCTGAAGCAGATACATGTACGGGCTCGGATTGGACACCCGCAGCATCCGGTAGACATCGATCGCATCCACATCGGTGTCCATCTCGAAACGCTGGGACGGCACCACCTGAAACGCCTCGCCGGCCTCGATCTCACCGACCAGCCGCTCGACGATCGCCCCGTACTCCTCGGGGGTGCGCTGGCTTCGGTAGACCGGCTCGGGCCGGTCGAACGTGGCGACGCTGGACTCCAGCGGCTGACTCAGCGCCGCGGTCATCACGTCGAGCCGAGCGATCGCGTCGTCGTAGGCCTCGTCGACGCGCTCGTCGGTGCCGTTCCAGTTGACCGCGTTGGCGATCAAGGTGATGGTGCCCTCGTGGTGATCGACCGCGGCCATGTCGGTGGCCAGCAACAGCAGCATGTCGGGCAGCGCCAGGTCGTCGACGGCCAGCTCGGGCAGGCGCTCCAGGCGGCGCACCATGTCGTAGGCGAAGAAGCCCACCAGGCCGCTGGACAGCGGCGGCAGCCCGGGAATGGCGGCCGTCTCCAGCAGCGTCAGGGTCTCGCGCAGGGCCGCCAGCGGGTCCCCGCCGGTCGGGGCGCCCTGCGGGGCCGCGCCCAGCCACACCGCTTCACCGTCCCGCACCGTCAGCGCCGAGGAGGTCCCGGCGCCGATGAACGACCACCGCGACCAGGACCGCCCGTTCTCCGCGGACTCCAGCAGGAAGGTTCCGGGCCGGTTGGCCGCCAGCTTGCGGTAGGCCGACAGCGGGGTCTCGGCGTCGGCGAGCACCTTGCGGGTCACCGGAACCACCCGGTGCTCGGCAGCCAGGGCCCGGAAATCCGCCCGCGACGCGGTGCCGGCAGGGGAAGAGCTAGCGGTGTGCACGTTCATGATCTTCCCAGATGGGGCGATCGGGCCAGGAGTAGCCTGGCGGCCATGAAAACTGGCGACACCGTGGCCGATTTCGAACTGCCCGACCAGACCGGAACACCACGCAAGCTCAGCGCATTACTGGCAGACGGGCCGGTGGTGCTGTTCTTCTATCCGGCGGCGATGACGCCCGGCTGCACCAAGGAGTCCTGCCACTTCCGTGACCTGGCCGGCGAGTTCGCCGCGGTCGGGGCCCAGCGGGTGGGGATCAGCGTCGACCCGGTGGCCAAGCAGGCCAAGTTCGCCGACCAGCAGGGCTTCGACTACCCGCTGTTGTCCGACACCGATGGCACGGTGGCTGCCCGGTTCGGCGTCAAACGCGGCCTACTCGGCAAGTTGATGCCGGTGAAACGGACCACCTTCGTCATCGACACCGACCGCACCGTGCTCGAGGTGATCGCCAGCGAATTCTCGATGGACACCCACGCCGACAAGGCGCTGGAGGTGCTGCGCGCCCGTTCGTCGGCTTAGGAGCCGCGGACAAGCCCCGGTGCGTCCTTAGTCGGCGTCTTGCTCGTTGTCCGGCTCGGTGTCGGGGGCTTCGTCCTCGGCCGCGGCCGCCTCCTCCGCCGGGACGTCCTCGGCCACCTTGCGGTGCTCGCCGACGGCGGTGTCGATCCAGTTCCGGATCTCGTTGAGGTGGGTGACGATCCCGGAACGCTCCCGCACCAACAGATCCACCTCGGCCTGGGTGCGCTCGGTGATCAATTTCGCTTCACGCTTGGTGGTGGCGATCAGCGTCGACGCCTCCAGGCGGGCCTCCTTGTCGAGCTTGGCGATGTTGGCCTCGGCCTGTTCCCAGGCCGCCTGCATCTTCTGGTCCAGGCGGCGCTGGGCCTCCCGGCGGTTGCGCTCGTCCTCTTCCCAGGCCAGCTTGATCTGCTCGTCGAGGGATTCCTGTGCTGCCCGGCGGTTGCGCTCGTCCTCCTCGGCGAGGCGCTGGTAGACCTCGCGGCGACTGCGTTCGGCGTCCTCGATCTCCTGGGCGATCCGGCTGCGCTCCTCGTGGGCGATCCGAAGGATCTCCTCCGCCTCGGCCGTCGCGGTCTCGAGAATCTTGGCCCGGCGCGCATTGGTGGAGGCCTGGAACTCCGCCAGGGCCTCACTGGCGGCGGCCCGGTCCTGGCGGGCGGCCTCCAGCTGCTCGCGGAGTTCTCCGGTCAGCGCCTCGGCGTCCTGGCGAGCCAGTTCCTTGGTGCGCCGCGCCTCCTCGGAGGCGATGCGCATCATCCGCGCAATGCGATCCGACATGCCCTCGACGGAATCGACCGGACCGGTGACCTGCTCGAATTGCGTCCGCAATTCGGCCAGTTCGGCCGTCAGGCGTTGACGCTCGGCCTCGGCCTCGGCGGTCATACGCACGATGTCGTTCTGCAGTCGCGTGACCTCAGCGGTGAGTTGTTCGCGATCAAATCGCGTCTGCGCCTTGACCGCGTCGAGGGATTTTGTTCGCTCCTGCAGGATCTCGATTTCATGATGCAGGCGTGCGATGTAGTCGGAAACCTCGTTGCGGTCGAATCCGCGCATCTGCGTTTCGAATTCCGGAATCTCTAGCGCCACCGATTTGCTCCTAGCACCTGACTGGGTCGGGCATTGGTTCGACGGGCAACCACGCTAGCCCGAGTTGGCTTGTGCGCGAGGCTAAATGGACCGGTTCACCCAAGTTGCCGTGCGACGCAGCGTACCAGACCTGCGGTGCACTGTCACCGGCTCGCATTATGGCCTGACGCCAGGTCAGCGTGGACGATTTTCGCGAAACCAGGACTCTTTGGCCGGGGGCAGGGATTCGCGTTTAACCTGGGTGGTCGAACGCTGAATCTGGTCGACGATTTTTGCGCGTGCATCCATGAGTTCGGTCAGGCGAAGCTGCGCGTCGGCCACGTGTGTATTGATCGCCTTGTTCATTTCGGTCAATATCTCCGAGGCGTGGTTCTCGGCTTCCTTCATGATCTCGGCGGCGCTCATCACGGCCTGTCGACGCAGTTGTGCGGCATGCAGCCGCAGCTGCTTGTGCTGAGTCTCCAACTCGGCCCGCAATTCCGCCGCCTCCCGGCGCTGCGCTTCGGCGTCGTCGAGAATCGCGGCGGCTTCCTTCTCGGCGGCGCCGCGCAATTCATCGGCGAAGCGCTGGGCTTCGGCCCGGATGTCGTCGGCTTCGGCCGTGGCGCCGTTGAGAATTCCGGAGAGCCGGTCACTGAGATCCACGATGTCTCCCGGGATGGCCGAGGCCAACTCGTTGAACCGCACCGATGTCGACTCCAAGGTAGCCTGCGACTCGCTCAACTGCTTGGTGAGCGCGACGATCCGCGACCCGGCGCGCGGCAGGTGTGCCTCGATATCGCTGACAGTGCCCTGGGCGTAGTGGGCGTCGATCTGCTGGGAAACCCGCTCCAACTCCCAACCCGAAGAGGTGTGGTCCAACGGGTACGAGTCGTCCGGTTCGTCGGAGTTCACAGTCGGCCAGCATACCGCTCGACACCCCGCTGCGAATCAATCCGCGGGACCCAGTAACACCTCGGCATCGAAGCAGCTGTGGTCGCCGGTGTGGCAGGCCCCGCCGGTCTGGTCGACCTCCAGCAACACGGTGTCACCGTCGCAATCCAACCGCACCGAGTGCACATACTGGGTGTGTCCGGAGGTCGCACCCTTGATCCACTGCTCACCCCGGGACCGCGAGAAATAGGTCGCCTCACGGGTTGCCAGGGTGCGCGCCAAGGCGTCGTCGTCCATCCAGGCGACCATCAGCACGTCGCCGCTGCCCCGTTCCTGCGCGACCGCGGCGATCAGGCCGTCGGCGTTGCGCTTGAGCCGGGCCGCAATCGCCGGGTCGAGCTCCATCGCAGTCATCGCACTGTGATCCCTTCGGCCGCCATCGCCGACTTGACCTGCCCGATCGTCAGTTCGCGGAAGTGAAAGACGCTGGCCGCCAGCACCGCATCGGCGCCCGCGGCCACCGCCGGGGCGAAATGCTCCGCCGCGCCCGCTCCCCCGCTGGCGATCACCGGGACGTTCACCGCCGCACGCACCGCGCGCAGCATCGGCAGGTCGAAACCGGCTTTGGTGCCGTCGGCGTCCATCGAGTTCAGCAGGATCTCCCCGACACCGAGTTCGACACCTCGGACCGCCCATTCCACCGCGTCGATACCGGTGCCCTGCCGGCCGCCGTGGGTGGTGACCTCCCACCCGGAGGGTGTGGGCTTGGACCCATCAGGGCGCAGGGGCGCGGTGCGGGCGTCGACCGACAGCACGATGCACTGGGAGCCGAATTGGCGGGCCAGTTCGGCCAGCAGTTCCGGTCGGGCGATCGCGGCGGTGTTCACCGAGACCTTGTCGGCGCCGGCCCGCAGCAACACGTCGACGTCGGCGACGGTGCGCACCCCGCCGCCGACGGTGAGCGGAATGAACACCTGATCGGCGGTGCGGGCGACCACGTCCAACATGGTGGCCCGGCCCGATGAGGAGGCCGTGACGTCGAGAAAGGTCAGTTCGTCGGCGCCCTCGGCGTCGTAGGCGGCGGCGAGCTCGACCGGATCGCCGGCGTCGCGCAGGTTCGCGAAATTAACGCCCTTGACCACCCGGCCGCCGTCGACGTCCAGGCACGGGATGACCCGCACCGCCACATCGCTTGCTTGGCCCATCTCAGTAGTCCTCCGGTACGCCGGCCGCGGTCAGGATGTCGAGGATTTCGCTGTGCACTCCCGGTGCGGCCGCCAGCGCCGAGCGCGACTGCGACGTCCAGGGCGCTCCGGTCAGGTCGGTGACGATTCCGCCGGCCGCACGCACCAGTGCCACCCCGGCGGCGTGGTCCCAGATGTGGTCGCCGAAACTGAGCGCGCCGCCGAGGGTGCCGTCGGCGACGTAGGCCAGGTCGATTCCGGTGGCGCCGTGCATCCGCGGCCGCGAGGTCACCCGACTCAGGCCCTTCAGCACCGCAAGCCGATAGCGGCCCGGGAAACGGCCCCGCCAGTCGACGTTGAACGTGCCGATGCCCACCAGCGAGTCCGAAAGCGCCGTCGGACTCAGCTCCGGCTGCACCACCCCGTTGCGCAGCAGCGGTCCGCCCGCCACCGCGGTATAATGCTGGTCGGTGAACGGTAGCCAGGTCAGACCGGCCACCGGCTCACCGTCGCGCAGCAGGCCCAGCAGAATCGCTGCCATCGGGGACCCGGCCGCGTAGTTGAACGTGCCGTCGATCGGATCGAGCACCCACACCAGCGGCGAGTCGATCGGCGGACCGCCGAACTCTTCGCCGTGTACGCCGATCCCGGTCGCCGAGACCAGCCCGTCGGTGATCTGGCGCTCCAGTGCCAGGTCCACCTCGGTTGCGAAATCATTGCCGCCCTTGCGGACTGCTGAATCGGCGCGGTGGCCGTCGAGAAAGGGCTGCGCCGCGACATCCAGGATTTTCGACGCCTCGGCGACCAGAGCGTCCAGATCCGCGGTGTCCAGCGCCACGTGCGCGCCTAGCCTTGCACCGCGGTCAGCGCCTCGGGCAGGGTGAACCGCCCCGCGTAGAGCGCTTTTCCGACGATCGCGCCCTCGACCCCGCGGTCCACCAGGGTGGCGATGGCCCGCAGATCATCGAGGCTGGACACCCCGCCGGAGGCGATCACCGGCGCCTCGGTGCGGTCGGCGACCTCACCGAGCAGCTCGAGGTTGGGCCCGCCCAAGGTGCCGTCCTTGGTCACATCGGTGACGACGAAACGTGAACATCCTTCGCGGTCAAGACGTTCCAGAACCGGCCACAGCTCACCGCCGTCGGTCTCCCAGCCGCGCCCCCGCAGCCGGTACGCCCCGTTGTCGAGCTGCACGTCCAGGCCCACAGCGATCCGGTCCCCGTGTTCGGCGATCGCCCGGGCACACCACTGCGGGTTCTCCAGGGCGGCCGTGCCCAGGTTCACCCGGGTGCAGCCGGTGGCCAGCGCCGCCGCCAGCGAGTCGTCGTCGCGGATGCCACCGGACAGTTCGACCTTCACCTCAAGGCGGCCAACCACATCGGCGAGCAGTTCGCGGTTGGAGCCGCGGCCGAATGCGGCATCCAGATCGACGAGGTGAATCCACTCCGCACCGTCGCGCTGCCAGCCCAGTGCGGCCTCCAGAGCCGAGCCGTATTCGGTTTCGCTGCCGGCCTTGCCCTGCACCAGTCGCACCGCACGCCCGTCGACCACATCGACGGCGGGCAACAAGACCAACGATGTACTCACAGTGCCTCCACCCAGTTGCTCAGTAGTGTCGCCCCGGCATCCCCGCTCTTTTCAGGGTGAAACTGGGTGGCGGCCAACGGCCCGTCCTCGACAGCCGCCAGGAACGGTACCTGATGGGTCGCGCGGGTCACCAAAGCCTCCGGACGGCCCTCCCACCGCTGCGCGGCGTAGGAGTGCACGAAGTAGAACCTGGTGTCGGCGTCCAACCCGGCGAACAGCGTGCTGCCGGGGGCGGCGTCGACGACGTTCCAGCCCATGTGCGGGATCACCGGGGCGTCGAGCCGGGTGACCGCACCCGGCCATTGCCCGCAGCCGGCGGTCTCCACCCCGAACTCCACGCCGCGGGCGAACAGGATCTGCATCCCGACGCAGACCCCCAGCACCGGGCGGCCGGCCGCCACCCGTTCGGCGATGATCTTCTCCCCGTGCACCTTGCGCAGTCCGGCCATGCACGCCGCGAACGCTCCGACACCCGGAACCACCAGACCATCGGCGGAGGCCGCGGCCTCGGCGTCAGAAGTCACCTCGACTGCCGCGCCGGCCCGCTGCAGGGCACGCTGGGCTGAACGCAGGTTGCCCGAGCCGTAGTCCAGGATCACCACCGCGGGTTTGCCGGATCTGCTCACAGGGCGCCTTTGGTGGAGGGAACACCGGTCACCCGCGGGTCCGGCTCCACCGCCTGGCGCAGGGCGCGGGCGACCGCTTTGTACTGCGCCTCGGTGATGTGGTGGGGGTCGCGTCCGTAGAGCACCCGCACGTGCAGCGCGATACGGGCGTTGGACGCCAGCGTCTCGAACACGTGGCGGTTGATGACGGTGTGGTAGGGCACCTGCGATCCGGCAATGGTGGTGTGCGTCAAGTGATCCGGCTCGCCGGTGTGCACACAGTAAGGCCGCCCGGACACGTCGACGGCGGCGTGCGCCAACGTCTCGTCCATCGGGATGAACGCGTCACCGAAGCGGCGGATGCCCTTCTTGTCGCCGAGTGCCCGGTCCAGGGCCTGGCCGAGCACGATCGCGGTGTCCTCGACGGTGTGGTGCGCTTCGATCTCGACATCGCCTTTGGCACGGACCGTCAGGTCGAAGCTGGCGTGGCTGCCGAGCGCGGTCAGCATGTGATCGAAGAACGGCACGCCGGTCTCGATGTCGACGATGCCGGTGCCGTCCAGGTCGAGTTCGACCGTGATGTCGGATTCGCGGGTGGCACGTTCCACCCGGGCGCGGCGGGTCATGATGCTCCTAATGAGGGTTGGGCGAGTTCAGTGGCCGCAAGCTGCTTGCTGGCGGCGAGCAGTGCGTCGTTCTCCTCCGGAAGTCCGGTGGTAGCCCGCAGGTAGCCGGGGATGCCGACGTCGCGGATGAGGATGCCGGCGTCCAGGTAGCGCTGCCAGGTCGCGGGTGCGTCGGCGAATTCACCGAACAGCACGAAATTGGCGTCGCTGGGGATGACCCGAAATCCCATGGCGGTCAGCGCGGCGCAGACCCGTTCGCGTTCGGCGATGAGCTGGGCGACGCTCCCCAGCGTCTCGTCGGCGTGTCTCAGCGCGGCACGTGCGGCCGCCTGGGTGACTACCGACAGGTGGTAGGGCAACCGCACCAACAGCATCGCCTCGATCACCGCCGGGGCGGCGATGAGGTATCCGAGCCGGCCGCCGGCGAACGCGAACGCCTTGCTCATCGTGCGGGTGACGATCAGCTTCGTCGGATAGTCGGCGATCAGCGCGATAGCGCTGGGCTGCGACGAGAATTCGCCGTAGGCCTCGTCGACGATGACGATCCCCGGCGCGGCGTCGAGCACACTGCGCAGATCATCGAGTGAAATACTCTGCCCGGAAGGGTTATTCGGGCTCGCGACGAACACCACGTCGGGTCGGCGATCGTCAATGGCCGCGACTGCGACAGTGACGTCCAGCCCGAAGTCCTCAGCCCGGTTCGCGGCCAGCCACTGGGTCTGGGTGCCGTCGGAGATGATCGGGTGCATCGAATACGACGGGACGAATCCGAGCGCGCTGCGGCCGGGCCCGCCGAACGCCTGCAGCAGCTGCTGCAGAACTTCGTTAGAGCCGTTGGCCGCCCACACGTTCTCCGGCCCCACTTCGACACCGGTCTGGGTGCTCAGGTAGCCGGCCAGGTCGGTGCGCAGCGCCACCGCGTCGCGGTCGGGATAGCGGTGCAAATCGGCCGCGGCGTCGCGCACCGAGCGCGCCACGTCGTCGACCAGCGCCGCGCTCGGCGGGTGCGGATTCTCGTTGGTGTTCAGCCGCACCGGCACCACCAGTTGCGGTGCGCCGTAGGGCGATTTACCGCGCAGGTCATCACGCAGCGGCAGGTCGGCCAGGGTGATGTCGCAGCCCGGCCGCCGGTTGTTGTCGCTCACTGCTCGAACCTCCGCCGGACCGCTTCGCCGTGCGAGGGCAGATCCTCGGCTCCGGCCAGTGCGATCACATGCCCACTGACATCCTTCAGGGCGGCCTCGGTGTACTCCACGACGTGGACACCGCGCAGGAAGGTCTGCACCGACAGCCCGCTGGAGTAGCGCGCACTACCCGCGGTGGGCAGCACGTGGTTGGAGCCCGCGCAGTAGTCGCCGAGGCTGACCGGCGCATACGGCCCGACGAAAATTGCTCCGGCCGAACGGATCCGGGCCGCAACCGCGGCAGCGTCGGCGGTCTGGATCTCCAAGTGCTCGGCGGCGTAGGCGTTGACCACCCGGATCCCGGCGTCCATGTCGTCGACCAGCACGATCGCCGACTGGCGCCCGCCCAGCGCCGTCGCCACCCGCTGGCGGTGCACGGTGGTTTCCAGCTGCGCGGTCACCTCCCGGTCGGTGGCGTCAGCCAGCTCGGGGCTGCTGGTGACCAGCACGCTGGCGGCCAGTTCATCGTGCTCGGCCTGGCTGATCAGGTCGGCGGCCACATGCACCGGGTTGGCGGTGTGGTCGGCGAGGATGGCGATCTCGGTGGGGCCGGCTTCGGCGTCGATACCGACCTGCGAACGGCACAGCCGTTTGGCGGCGGTCACGTAGATGTTGCCGGGCCCGGTGATCATGTCGACCGGGGCCAGCTCGGCCTGATCGGTGTCGGTGCCGCCGTAGGCCAGCAGCGCCACCGCCTGGGCGCCTCCGACCGCCCACACCTCGCCGACACCGAGCAGCCGGGCTGCGGCCAGGATCGTCGGGTGTGGCAGCCCGCCGAAGGCGGCCTGCGGCGGACTGGCGATCACCAGTGAGTCCACCCCGGCGGTCTGGGCCGGGACGACGTTCATCACCACACTGGACGGGTAGACGGCGTTGCCGCCCGGAACGTAGAGCCCGACCCGCTCGACCGGAATCCAGCGTTCGGTGACGGCCGCACCGGGACCGAGTGTGGTGGTGGTGTCGGTGCGCCGCTGGTCGGCGTGCACCGCGCGGGCGCGGCCGATCGCCACCTCCAGCGCGGTGCGCACGACGGGGTCCAGGCCGGCCAGGGCGGTCTCCAGCGCCGCTGCCGGCACCCGCACCGCTGCCGGGCGCACCTGGTCGAACGATTCCCCGAATTCCAGCGCTGCGGCGGCCCCGCGCTCGGCGACCGCCTCGACGATCGGGCGAACCCGCGCCAACACCGCCTCGACGTCGACACCGCCGCGCGGAAGGGCGGCGCGCAGCCGAGCCCTGGAAAGGTTCGACTGATCGGTGCCACGCAGGTCGATGCGTGCCAGCAGGGCGGTGTTCACGTCGTCCATTGTCCCAGAGCGGTCCAAGTCAATATTGCCGCGCTCGGCAGACCCGCCGCTGCGGCCTCGCGGGGGTGGTGCGGGCAGGGCCGGCCGCGGGCTCACGGCTAGGGTGGTGCACAGCTGTGACCTCGCGAACGGAGCCGCCGGCATGCCCACCAAGGACCACCCCAAGAGCGTGCCCGGCGTGCCCTACATCTTCCCGGACTGGCTGGATTACTTGCAGCGCACGATCGAAAGCCCGGTGGTCAAACGATTCCACCTCCCCACCTTCGCGGTGATCGACCATCGCGGCCGCAAGTCCGGCACCCCGTACCGGACCGTGGTACGCGCGTTCCGCAAGGGCCCGCGACTGGCGGTGATGCTCGGCCACGGAAAGGCCGACTGGGTCAAGAACGTGCTGGCCGCCGGCGAAGCGGACGTGCACCTGTTCCGGCGCGACGTGCGCATCACCAACCCGCGGATCGTGCCGGTCGGCGGCGACACCAGCGGCCTGCCGTGGATCACCCGGGTGGGCTCCCGGTGGGTCGGGATACTGGTCGCAGACATCATCTGAAACACCACGAGAAACGGAGTCGCGATGGCTGTCGATAAGGGTGCCGATGACACCTCCAAGCTGCCGGTAATCTTCCCGCCGTGGCTGGACAGGCTGCAGATCAAATACATGAACCCGGTGGTCAAGCCGTTGTCCCGGTTCCTTCCGGGCACGTCGGTGATCAAGCACCGGGGCCGCAAGTCCGGCAAGCCCTACGAGACGGTGGTGACGACCTACCGCAAGGGCAAACTGCTGGCGATCGCGCTCGGACACGGCAAGGCCGACTGGGTCAAGAACGTGCTGGCCGCCGGGGAGGCCGACGTGCGACTGTTCCGCCGCGAAGTGCATCTCACCAATCCGCGGGTCGTGCCGGCCGGGGCCGCGGACCACTCCCTGCCGCTTGCGGTGCGGCTGCAGAACCGCAAAGTGGCGGTATTGGTCGCCGACATCGCCTGAGCCGCAACAGCCTTCAGTCCTACATGTCCAGGCCGATGTCGAGCACCTGGACCGAGTGAGTGAGGGCGCCCACGGCCAGGTAGTCGACGCCGGTGGCGGCGTAGGCGGCAGCGCTGCCCAGCGTCAGCCCGCCGGAGGACTCCAGCAGCACCCCGGGTGCCCGGGAGTCGCGGCGCTGAGCGGCGATCTGGGTCTGCCAGACTTCGAAATTGTCCAGCAGCACCAGTTCGGGCCCCTCGGCGAGCACTTCGTCGAACTGCTCCAGCGAATCGACCTCGACTTCGCAGGGCACGTCGGGGGCGGCGGCACGGACCGCGCGCAGCGCCGCGGCCACCGATCCCGCGGCGGCGACATGGTTGTCCTTGATCAGCGCGGCGTCGCCGAGCCCCATCCGGTGGTTCACCCCGCCGCCGACCCGCACCGCGTATTTCTGCAGCACCCGCAGTCCCGGCAGGGTCTTGCGGGTGTCGCGGATCCGCGCCGACGTGCCGTCCACCGCGTCCACCCAGGCCGCGGTGGCGGTGGCGATCCCGGACAGATGACAGATCAGGTTGAGCATGGTGCGTTCGGCGGTCAGCAGCCCGCGCGTCTGGGCCTGCAGGCTCAGCACCGGTGTGCCGGCCTCCGGCCGGGCTCCATCGGCCACCCGGTCCAGCACCCGGTAGCCCTCGGGCCCGAGTACGTGATCGAGTACCAGCAGGGCGATGTCGACCCCGGCGATCACGCCGGCCACCCGCGGCACCAGCGCGGCCTCGGTCACCGCGTCGGCCGGTACCGTCGCCGCGGTGGTGACATCGGGTCCGTAGCGCAGGTCCTCGTCGAGCGCCCGGGCGATGACCGCGCGCACCTCGTCGAGTTCGGTCTCCGACAGGGTCACCGAGCGGGTCATGAGGCCGCCCCCGCCGGCGTTTCGAGCGCCACCGCGCCGCCGCGCAGCCGGACGGTGGCGCTGCGGGCCTGACCGGGGTCGGCGCCGGAGAACTCGGCCCGGTGGTGACAACCCCGGCTTTCGGTGCGGGCCAGGGCGGCGCCGGCGACGACCTGAGCCACCAACATCAACGCGGCGTCCTCGAAGCCGGTCCGGTCGGTGATGATGCGTTCCTGCGCGGTCGACAACAGGTCGGTCAGCCGCTGCAGCCCGGGTGCGTCGCGGACTACCGAGGCATCGCGCGACATCGCCTGCTGCAGGATCGGCCGATCCAGCACGGCGTGCCCGCCCCGCTCGGGGGCACCGGCTTGCACGCGCCCGGCCGAGACGGCGTGCGCGGCCGCCGCCGATCCGGCGCGGTCGCCCACCACCAGGCCCTCCAGCAGGCTGTTGGAGGCCAGCCGGTTGGCGCCGTGCATGCCGGTGCGGCCCACCTCGCCGGCGGCGAACAGGCCGGGCAGCTCGGTGCGACCATGGATGTCGGTGACGACCCCGCCGCAGCTGTAGTGCGCGCCCGGGACCACCGGGATCGGTTGGCTGGCCGGGTCGATGCCGGCGGCCCGGCAGGCCGCGGTGACGGTCGGAAACCGGCCCTCGAAGCCGGCGATCTCGCGAGCGTCGAGGAAGACGCAGGGGTCCCCGGTCTCGCGCAGCCTGGCGTCGATGGCGCCGGCCACCACGTCGCGCGGCGCCAGGTCGCCCATCGGGTGCACCCCGGCGGTGACCGAGGCACCCCTGGAGTCGATCAGCCGCGCGCCCTCGCCGCGCACCGCCTCGGTGACCAGCGGGCGGCGTCCGCCGGTGGCGCCGTTTCCGCCGGCGAACAGCATCGTCGGGTGGAACTGGATGAATTCCAGGTCGCTGACCGCGACCCCGGCCCGTAGCGCCAGCGCCAGCCCGTCGCCGGTAGCGCCGCCGGGATTGGTGGTCGCCCGGTACAGGTGGCCCACACCGCCGGTGGCCAGCACCACCGACGGGGCGTGGATCACCCCGATCCCGTCGGCATTGGCCACCAGCACCCCGGTGACCGTGTCGGCATCGCGCAGGATCTGCAGCACCACCTGGCCCCAACGGATGTCCAGGCCGGCCGCGGCGTGATCAAGTGCTCGCTGCACCTCGGCTCCGGTCGCATCCCCGCCCGCGTGAATGATGCGGCGCCGCGAGTGCCCGCCCTCGCGGGTGAGCGCCCAGCTGCCGTCCGGTGCGCGATCGAATTGCGCACCGGCACCGGCTAATTCGGCGACCGCGCGATAGCCGTCGGCCACGATCGAGGTCACCGCGTCGGCGTCGCACAATCCTCCCCCGGCGGCGATCGTGTCGGCGACGTGGGCTTCCACCGAGTCGTCGGTGCCCGGCAGCACCACCGCGATCCCGCCCTGGGCGTAATGCGTCGCGGTCACCGCATAACCGGTGTCGGCCTTGCTGAGCACCACCACGTCCCGTCCGGCGCGGCGCGCGGCGCGGGCCGCGGCCAGCCCGCCGACCCCGGTGCCTATGACGACGACATCGGTCCGCTGCTGCCAGCCGCGACCACCTGTCACTTGCTGACCGGCGCGGAGTGTCCGATCGAGACCATGCGCTGCACGCTACGCGCCGCCAGACGCGCGGTCTCGGGGTCGACGTGGATCTCGTCGGCGCCTTCGGTCAGGCTGCGCAGCAGGGCCGCCGGGGTGATCATCTTCATGTATTTGCAGGCCGCCTTGGAGTTGACCGCCTCGAAGTCGACCTGCGGCGCGGCCTTGCTCAGCTGGTAGATCATGCCGACCTCGGTGGCCACCAACACCTTTCGCGCCTGGGTGCGCCGAGCCTCCTCGAGCATCCCACCGGTGGACAGGATCTTGACCCGCTCCTCGGGAAAGTGGCCCTCGCCGACCAGGTACAGCGCCGACGTCGCACATCCACACTCGGGGTGCACGAACAGCTCGGCATCCGGATTCGCCCGCGCCTTCTCCTCGAGCTCGTCACCGTTAATCGCCGCGTGCACGTGGCACTCGCCAGCCCAGACGTGCATGTTCTTGCGTCCGGTGACCCGCTGGACGTGCTGACCCAGGAACTGGTCGGGCAAGAAAAGCACCTCGCGGTCCGGGTCGATCGCGTTGACCACGTCGACGGCGTTCGACGAGGTGCAGCAGTAATCGGTGAGCGCTTTGACCGCCGCGGTGGTGTTCACGTAGGACACCACCACCGCGCCGGGGTGGTCGTCGCGCCAGGCCTGCAAGTCCTCGGCGGAGATCGAGTCCGCCAGCGAGCAGCCGGCTCGCGCGTCGGGGATCAACACCGTCTTGTCCGGGGAGAGGATCTTGGCGGTCTCGGCCATGAAGTGCACGCCGCAGAACACGATGGTGTCCGCGTCGGTGTCGGCGGCGATGCGGGCCAGGCCCAGGGAGTCCCCGACGTGGTCGGCGATGTCCTGGATCGGCGGCAGTTGGTAGTTGTGCGCCAGGATCGTGGCGTTGCGTTCCTTTTTGAGCCGGAGGATCTCGGCCACCCACTCTTCGTCGGGCTCGATACCGCTGTAGCCGGCCGGGGAATTGATGATCCGGTCGGCCAGGCTGCCCGCCTGCACACCGGTGTCGGTGAGGGTGGTCATGCGCGACTCCTCTCGCGGATTAGGTTTTCGACTTACAATCGAAAACATGGTTCATACTAGCACCGCGCACGAGGTACTCACCGCGGTCTTCCAGGTTGGCGGCCTCGACCGGCGCCACCCCCGGCTCAATGTCTTGCTCTGGCAGCGCGCGCGAGAACCCCAGCTCGGAAGATGGTCCCTTCCGGGTGGACTGTTGCGGAACGACGAGGATGTGACGGCGTCCGCCCGCCGCCAGCTGGCCGAGAAGGTCGACCTACGTGAGATCGCCCACCTTGAGCAACTGGCTGTGTTCTCCGACCCAGGCCGGGTTCCGGGGGTGCGCACCATCGCCTCCACGTTTCTGGGCCTGGTGCCCTCCCCGGCCGATCCCGAGCTGCCGGCCGACACCCACTGGCATCCGGTCGACGATCTCCCCGAGATGGCGTTCGATCACGCAACCATGGTGGCGCACGCCCACAGCCGGCTGGTCGCCAAGATGTCCTATACGAATATCGGGTTCGCCTTAGCACCAACGGAATTCGTTCTCTCCACGCTGCGCGACATCTACAGCGTGGTACTCGGGTACCAGGTCGATGCCACCAACCTGCAGCGGGTCCTGGTTCGGCGCGGCGTGATCACCCGCACCGGCACCACCGCCCGCTCCGGACGCAGTGGGGGGCGCCCGGCTGCCCGCTACCGGTTCACCGACGCCGAACTGCGGGTCACCGACGAATTCGCGGCGCTGCGGCCTCCAGGGTGAGTCGGACTGGATTCTTAACGCCTTCTTAAGCCACAATGCCTGGATGGACCTGGACAGCTTGGCCCGCGAAACCTCTGTCGAGTGGATCGGGCAAGCCCCCCACCAGCCACTGCAATCCGGCCAGCGCCCGCTGCAGCCGGCCGAGGACCCGTTCTATGAGCCGCCGGCCGGCTTCCAGCACGCCGTTCCGGGCACCGTGCTGCGCTCTCGCGAGGTCGAACTGGCCTTTTTGGGGCTGATTCCCCAGCAGCTGGTCGCCACCCAGCTGCTGTACCGCACCGTCGACCGCAACAACGTGCCGCAGGCGGCGGTGACGACGGTGCTGGCCCCCGGCGACCGTGACCGCAGCCGCCCGTGCCCGATCGTGTCCTACCAGTGCGCGATCGACGCGGTGGACGGCCGCTGCTTCCCGTCCTACGCACTGCGCCGACGCGCCAAGGCGCACGGCTCGTTCACCCAGCTCGAATTCGTCCTGATCGCCGCCATCCTGGCGCAGGGCTGGGCGGTGTCGATCCCCGACCACGAGGGCCGAGACGGGCACTGGGGGGCGCCCTACGAGCCGGGTTACTACGTGCTCGACGGGGTGCGCGCCGCGCAGGGCGCCGAACAGCTGGACCTGTCCCCCGCGGACCCGGTCGCACTGTGGGGTTACTCCGGCGGCGGCCTGGCCACCGCCTGGGCTGCCGAGGTCTCCGGCGGTTATGCCCCCGAACTCAACCTCGTCGGCGTCGCGCTCGGCTCACCGGTGGGCGATCTAGGCAACACCCTGCAACGGCTGAACGGCTCGTTCTGGTCAGGCCTGCCGGCCATCATGATCGCCGCGCTGGCGCGGGTCTATCCCGAACTCGACAAGGTCATCGAGGAACACGCCACGGTCAGCGGCCGTGCGCTGCTGCACTCCTTGGAGTCTGCGTCGACCGCCGCGGCGGTGCTGCGCCTGCGCTACCGCTCCCTGGACTCCTACATCGACAGGCCGCTGGACGAGCTCATCGAGCACCCCGCGGTGCAGCACGTGTTCGACGACACCCGGTTGGGAACCGCGGTGCCGGCTCCCCCGGTGCTGATGGTGCAGGCCATCCACGACCAGGTGATCTCCGTCAACGACATCGACACGCTCGCCGAGACCTACGCGACCGGTGGCGCCCGGCTGACCTATCACCGCGACCTGCTCAGCGAGCACATCCTGCTGCACCCGCTGTCGACTCCGATGGTGCTGGACTGGTTGCGGGACCGCTTCGCCGACCGGCCGCTGCCCGACGGCGCGGTGCAGAGCCAGTGGCCGGCACTGCTGAACCCCAAGACCTACCTGGGCCTGGCCCGGCTGGGCCTGGTGGCCGCGCGGGTCCTCACCGGCGGGGCGATGCGCCGTCTTCCGCTGTGACGGCCGGATCGATTCGGCCGTCCCAGCTTCGGCTCTCCTCCGTCGAGCCTCGCTGAACCGCCGGATTGTTTCGGCGGTCCCAGCTTCGCCTCTCCTACGTCGAGCCTCGCTGAACCGCCGGATTGTTTCGGCGGTCCCAGCTTCGGCTCTCCTCCGTCGAGCCTCGCTGAACCGCCGGATTGTTTCGGCGGTCGGCGGGCTCTGGCGGATAGCCGCCCAAGTCATCGTGGCTGCTCCAGGTGGCGCAGAGGCCGTAGACCAGCGCTGCCGTCGCCGCCGGTAACAGCAACGTGGCGGCGATCTGCAACGGGGTGTGCCCGAAGAACACCGGCGGCCCCTCGGCGACGTAGTGGACCCGGTGCTCGGGAGACACCGGCGCGCCGTCCACATCGATCGTGCCGTAGCGGCGATACACCAGCGCGGCGCCGGTCAGCGCCGCCAGCCCCGCGCCGGCGGTCAGGCCCACCGACAGGGCGGCGACCATGCCCGGGCCCCGGTGTGCCCGCCACTGCCAAGCCAGCGCGGCCGACACCACCGCCACCACGCCCAGAATGCCCAGCAGCAGAAAAGGTGCGACGAAGAAATGGTCGGCTTCGTTGCCCAGGTAGGCCTGCACCCGCTCACCACCGCGGGTCAGGGCCACCACGCCGTGGATCGGGGGCGCGATCCAGGCCCACAACGCCCCGATCGGTAGCCCGGCCGCGGCCAGACCGCCGGCGACGATCATGGCTGCGCGGCGCCGCGTCACCCGGGGGGCGGCCGGCTCTGCGCGTGCTCCGGTGGCCGTCATCGCTGGGTGTCCAGATCCGTCGAATCCACCAGCCCGTGCCGAGAACACTTGGCCCACCAGCCATCCGGCCGGACCTGCACCGTCATCCGGCGCCCGCACGATGCGCAGAACCGTGGCGGCTCCAGGCCCAACTGGGCGGCCGTCGGGACCGATTCACCGGCGGGGTCCTCGATCTGCACGCCGGTGTAGACGTTGTAGACGCCGGCCCCGACAACCGGCAGATCGCGGACCATTACAGCGAGGCGTTGAGTGCCTTGATCGGCATCTGCAGATCGTCCAGCAGTTCCAGGTCGGTCTCGGCGGGACGACCCAGCGTGGTCAGATAGTTGCCCACGATGATGGCGTTGATGCCGCCCAGGATGCCCTGCTTGGCACCCAGGTCGCCCAGCGTGATCTCGCGGCCCCCGGCGAACCGCAGCATGGTGCGCGGCAGCGCCAGCCGGAACGCGGCCACGGCACGCAGCGCGTCGGCGGCCGGCAGCACCTCCAGATCCCCGAACGGCGTGCCCGGGCGCGGGTTCAGGAAGTTCAGCGGCACCTCGTCGGGCCCGAGCTCGGCCAACTCGGCGGCGAACTCCGCGCGCTGCTCCAGCGTCTCCCCCATGCCGAGGATGCCGCCGCAGCACACCTCCATGCCCGCTTCGCCGATCATCCGCAGGGTCTCCCAGCGCTCCTCCCAGGTGTGGGTGGTCACGACATTGGGGAAGTGCGACCGGGCGGTCTCCAGGTTGTGGTTGTAGCGGTGCACGCCCATGGCGGCCAGCTGATCCACCTGCTCCTGGGTCAGCATGCCCAGCGAGCAGGCGATCTGGATGTCGACCTCGTTGCGGATCGCCTCGATACCGGCGGCGACCTGGGCGAGCAGCCGCTCGTCGGGCCCGCGCACCGCGGCGACGATGCAGAATTCGGTGGCGCCGGTCTTGGCGGTCTGCTTGGCCGCCTCGACCAGGCTGGGAATGTCCAGCCAGGCGCTGCGCACCGGCGAGGAGAACAGCCCGGACTGCGAGCAGAAGTGGCAATCCTCCGGGCAGCCACCGGTTTTCAGGCTGATGATGCCCTCGACCTCGATCTCGGGACCACACCAGCGCATCCGCACGTCGTGGGCCAGCGCCAGCAACTCCTCGAGCCGGTCGTCGGGTAGTTGCAGCACCTCGAGAACCTGTTCCTGCCGCAACGCCTCGCCGCGCTCCAGTACCTGTTCACGGGCCAGCGCCAGGATGTCGTCGGTCACACGTGCTCCCCTCAAGACTTGAACGGTGTTCAGGTTAGGCTAGCGGGGTGCAGCTGCACAAACCTGACGTGGTCGCCGCGGCGGCCACCATCTTGGACAACTACGGCATCGCCGACCTGACGATGCGCCGTTTGGCGCGCGAGCTGAACGTCAGCCCCAGCGCACTGTACTGGCATTTCGCCAACAAGCAGCAGCTGCTCGGAGCGGTCGCCGACCGGGTGCTGGCGCCGGCCTGCGCGGACCCGGGACCGGGCAGCTGGCAGTGGCGCATCCGGACGGTGTGCGAACGCCTACGCAATGCGCTGCTGTCCCACACCGACGGCGCCGAGCTGGTGTCGGCCAGCCTGGCCGCGGGCCAATCGCAGGCCGCCGCGGACGTGCTCGCGCTGCTGGCAGAGGCCGCCACCGCGGCGGGCGTGCACCCGGATCAGGCCCAACAGGTGGCGCGCACCGTCGTGTACTACGTGCTGGGATTCACCGCCGACGAGCAATCCCGGCTGCAGTGGGACGCCGCCGGGGCAGCCGAGATAACGCCCGACACCGACCCGGGCGGCGCCTTCGCCTTCGGGCTGGGACTGCTCATCGACGGCCTGGCGGTGCGAGCCGGTCTCGCGGTCTAGATCGGGTATTCGTTGCGGGCGTTGCCATCCCAGCGGCGCAGGCCGACAAACCGGCCGACGATATCGGAGCGCCCGGCGATGCGCTGGGCGCGGCCCAACTGAGCCGGACCCACCCGGCGCGCCAGCGTGACGTGGCCGGTCCACTGGCCGGGCAGCACGTTGGGCATCGGCCCGGGGATCAGGTGCGGCGCACACGCCCGGTGCACCTGCGCATGCAACTCCAGTAAGTCGATGGTCGGCACCACCAGCCGGGCCAGCACACCGTGTGAACGCCCGAAGATCAGCGTTCCGCCCAGCAGGCAGCTCAGCGGCAGCCGCTCGGCGACCGCGGCCAGCTCAGCGTCGACCCGGGGATCGATGCGCTGGGCGACGACCAGGGTGACGTGCGGGCGGCTGGCCGGCGCCTGGCTGGGCACGCCGGCCGCGGCCAGGTCCGCCCAGATCCGCCGGATCGTCGTCTCGGTCTCGGCGTCGAAGACCAGCTCGATCGAGTGCACCATCGCTCAGCCCACCAGTGTGCGCACCCAGCCGTCGTCGAAGGCGGTGCGGCTCATCTCGGCGAACGCCGCACCGTCCAGGGCCGCAGCACCGGCCGGCAGCGCAGCGCGCAGTGGCGCCAGCCGGGCCAATGCCGGCCGATTACCGACGGCGGCGCGACCCGGCTGCCCGGGCCAGCTGCCGATCACCAGCCCGGCGCACGATAACCCTTGCCCGCCAAGTGATTCCAGGGTCAGGGCGGTGTGGTTGAGGGTGCCCAGCTCGGCGTTCACCACCACCAGCACGGCGGCGTCCAGGGCGACCGCCAGGTCGCGCAGCGTGACACCGTCGGCGGCCAGCTCGACCAGCAGCCCGCCGGCCCCCTCGACCAGGGTCAGCCGGCCGGGCCGGTCTGCGGCGCGAATCGCCGCGAGCAGCTCGGCGCCGGAGGGCAACACCGTCCCGGCCTCTTCGGCGGCGGCGGCCGGGGCCAGCGGCGCCGGGTAGCGGGCCGCCCCGCACAACTCGGTCACCCCCGAGAGCCGGCCGATCTCGGCCAGGTCGTCGTCGCCGTCGGCGGTGCCGGTCTGCACCGGCTTGCATACCGCCACGTCCAGGCCGGCCTGCCGGGCGCAGCAGGCCAACGCCGCGGTGGCGATGGTCTTACCGACACCGGTGCAGGTGCCGGTGATGACCAGGACGGTCATCGGACCGCGCCGCGGTGCTCGCGCAACACCCCGGTCAGCACCCGGCCGGCCAGCTCGAGGTCGTCGGCGGTCAGCGACGCGCGCGCGGTCAGGCGCAGGCGCGACGTTCCGGCTGGCACCGTGGGCGGCCGGAAGCAGCCCACCCGCACCCCGGCGTCCAGGCAGGCGGTCGCGGCGGCCACCGCCACCTCGGCGTCGCCGAGGATCACCGAGACCACAGCGGACTCCGGCCGTTCGGACACACCGCAGATCCCGGCCAGCGTGCGGGCATGGCGCAACACGTCGGTGGCGCGCGACGGCTCGCTGGCCAGCACGTTTAGGGCGGCCGACGCGGCGCCGAGGGCCGCGGGGGCCAGCCCGGTGTCGAAGATGAAGGTCCGTGCGGAGTCGATCAGGTGGTCGCGTACCGCGGCCGGCCCCAGAACCGCGCCGCCCTGGCTGCCCAGCGCCTTGGACAACGTCGTCGTCATCACCACATCGGGGGCCCCGGCCAGCCCGGCCTCGTGCAGCAGCCCGCGGCCGCCCTGACCGCGCACCCCGAGCCCGTGCGCCTCATCGACGATCAGCAGCGCACCGTGGCGGCGGCACACCTGGTGCAGCTCGCGCAGCGGGGCCAGCGCGCCGTCCGCGCTGAACACCGATTCGGTGAGTACGACGGCGCGCTCCTCATCGCGGTCGGCCAAGGCCGCTGCGACCGCGTCGAGGTCTCGGTGCGGCGTGATAACCACCCGCGCCCGGGACAGCCGGCAGGCGTCGACCAGCGATGCGTGGGAGTAGGCGTCGGAGACCAGCAGCGAGCCCGGACCGGACAGGCTGACGACCGCACCCAAGTTGGCGGTGTACCCCGAGGAGAACACCAAACCGGCTGGGGCACCGACAAAGTCGGCCAGCTGCTGCTCGAAGTGCTGGTGCAGCTCGGTGTTGCCGGTCACCAACCGGGAACCACCGGCACCGCCACCCCAGGTGTGCAACGCCTCGACTCCACCGGCGATGACGGCGGGGTGTGTCGACAGGCCGAGGTAGTCGTTGGAGGCCAGATCCAGCTCGGTGGCGACGGCCGGCCGCACCCGCAGTGAACGCCGCAGCCCGGCCTGCAGACGCCGCTGTTCCACCTCGGCCAGCCAGGCCAGCGGCGACAGCTCCGTGCGGGTCACGCTGTGCTCCTTCGACGACGGTTGAACACCGTTCAGGTTAAGGCACGCACCACACCGACCATCGCGGCGCCGATCCGGGCGATCTCGTCGGCGGTACAGATGTAAGGCGGCATCGCATAAACCAGGTTGCGGAACGGGCGCAGCCATACCCCCTGCGCCAGCGCGGCGGGCGTGGCCACTGCCAGGTCCACCGGCCGGTCGCACTCGATGACCCCGATGGCGCCGCACACTCGCACGTCGGCGACGCCGGGCAGGTCACGGGCCGGCTCCAGGGCGGCGGCCAGCCCGGAACCGATCCCGGCCACGCAGGAGCGCCAGTCCTGGCCCAGCAGCAGTTCGGTGCTGGCCACCGAGACCGCGCAGGCCAGCGGGTTGGCCATGAAGGTGGGGCCGTGCATCAGTGCGCCGGCCTCCCCGCCGCTGATGGTGTGGGCGATCTCGGTGCTGCACAGGGTGGCGGCCAGGCTGAGGTAGCCACCGGTCATGGCCTTGCCGACGCACATGATGTCGGGGCTGACGCCCACATGGTCTGCGGCGAAGAGCTCACCGGTGCGGCCGAACCCGGTGGCGATCTCGTCGAAGACCAGCAGCACGCCGTGGCGGGTGCAGGCCTCGCGCAGATCCGCCAGGTAGCGCGGGTCATGAAAGCGCATCCCGCCGGCGCCCTGCACCACCGGCTCCACGACCACCGCCGCCAGCTCATCGCGGTGCTGTTCCAGCTGCGCCTCGAACGCGGCGCTGTAGGCCGGGTCGTAGTCGCGGGGCACCTGCGGGGCGAACACCTGCGCGGTCAAGACGTCGCGCCACAGCGAATGCATGCCGCCCTCGGGGTCGCAGATGCTCATCGGGGTGAACGTGTCGCCGTGGTAGCCGCCGCGCCAGGTCATCAGCCGGTGCTTGCCGGGACGTCCGCGGGCGCGCCAGTACTGCAGCGCCATCTTCACCGCGACCTCCACCGCCACCGAACCGGAGTCGGAGAAGAACACCGTGTCGAGCCCGGATGGGGTGATGTCGACCAGCAGCCGGGCCAGCCGCGCGGCGGGTTCGTGGGTGAGCCCGCCGAACATGACGTGGTTCATGGTGGCCAGTTGCGCGGTCATCGCGGCGTCCAGGCTCGGGTGACCGTGGCCGTGGATCGCGGTCCACCAGGAGCTCATGGCATCGATCACGTCGACCGGTGCGTCGTCGACGATCAGGGTCAGGTATGTGCCGCGGGCGGCCACCGCCACCGTCGGGGCGAGCGTCTGGGTGCCGATCGTGCTGTAGGGGTGCCACAGGTGGGCGGTGTCGATGGCGCTGATCTGCTCGGGAGTCAACGCGGCCATGACTGACGACAGTAATGCCGGCGGGTACGGCGTAACCGTTCGGTCACAGGTTGCGGAATTTCTCACCAGCCGCGGCGCAAGCAGCGTAAGCGCCGGTAGGCTATGTGACAGAAGTGGCGAATGATGCTGCTGTGGTAAACGACCCGAGAAGGGGGTTCCGATGAAACGCGTCTGTGCCACCGCGATCGCACTGGCTGCGGCCTTGGCCCCGGCGCTGAGCGCCGCCGGACCCGCCGGCGCCGACCCGATCTCGCAATCCGGTCAAAGCCCACTCATCGACCGGGTGATCCAGCGCGCGCTGTCGCAGCGCGGGGTGCCCTACGTCTACGGCGGCGGGGACGTCTCCGGCCCCACCAACAGTGCCCGGGCCAGGGCCGCCACCACCCGCAGCGCCCTGACCGATGTCTCGGGCCGCACCGGCCTCCCGGGCGGCACCGCCGCCGCTCCCGGTCTGCCGGGAATGCCGATGGCGCCCACCGCGGACATCCCGGACACCACCACCGTCGGATTCGACGCCTCCGGCCTGATCCAGTACGCGTTCGCCGGCGCCGGGATCAAGATGCCGCGCACCTCCGGCGAGCAGTGCAGCGTCGGGCAGAAGGTCCCGCCGGCGCAGGCCCGTCCCGGTGACCTGCTCTGCTACGGGCCGGGCGGCAGCCAGAGTGTCGCGCTGTACCTCGGCAACAACCAGATGATCGAGGGCACCAGCCCCGCGGTCACGGTCTCGCCGGCCCGCACCTCCAACATGGTTCCCTATTTGACCCGGGTGATTCCCTAGACACCCGGTCGACGTCACAGCGATTGGAATGCGGTTTCGCCAGTCCCGTTAGGTAGATTATCGGGCGATCATGATTGCCCTGTCCCCGCCGCGACCGGCGGCAACACCTGCTGCGGCACCCGCTTCCGGATCCGGTCCGGCGCCGGGGTCGGTCGCCGCGATGGGAACCCGTAAAACGGGGTTCTACCGCCACGACCTCGACGGGCTGCGTGGCATCGCGATCGCGTTGGTGGCGGTGTTCCATGTCTGGTTCGGGCGGGTGTCCGGCGGGGTGGATGTCTTCCTGGCGCTGTCCGGATTCTTCTTCGGCGGCAAGCTGCTGCGGGTCGCGCTGAACCCGTCCTCGTCGCTGTCACCGGTGCCGGACCTGATCCGGCTGGTTCGCCGGCTGCTGCCCGCCCTGGTGGTGGTGCTGGCCGGCTGCGCGGCGCTGACCATCTGGATTCAGCCGCAGACCCGCTGGGAGACCTTCGCCGACCAGAGCCTGGCCAGCCTCGGCTACTACCAGAACTGGGAATTGGCCCGCACCGCCTCGGATTACCTGCGCGCCGGTGAGGCGGTCAGTCCGCTGCAGCACATCTGGTCGATGTCGGTGCAGGGCCAGTTCTACCTCAGCTTCCTGCTGCTGATCTTCGGCTTCGCGTACGCCTTCCGGCGCCTGCTGCGCACCCGCCTGCGCTCCGCCTTCGTGGTGCTGCTCACCGCGCTGACCGTGGCGTCGTTCTGGTACGCGATCGTCGCGCACCAGTCCAACCAGGCCCTGGCTTACTACAACAGCTTCGCCCGCGCCTGGGAACTGCTGCTGGGCGTGCTGGCCGGGGCGCTCATCCCCTACATCCGCTGGCCGATGTGGCTGCGAACCGCGGTGGCCACCCTGGCGCTGGCGGCGATCCTGAGCTGCGGCGCGCTGATCGAAGGCGTGCAGGAGTTCCCCGGCCCCTGGGCGCTGGTGCCGGTCGGCGCCACGGTGGCACTCATCCTGGCCGGGGCCAACCGGCACGCCCACCCGAGCACCAACGGAAAACTGCCGTGGCCCAACCGGTGGCTGGCCGCCGGGCCGCTGGTGACGCTGGGGGCGATGGCGTACTCGCTGTACCTGTGGCACTGGCCGTTGCTGATCTTCTGGTTGTCCTACACCGGCCACCGGCATGCCTCGGTGCTCGAAGGCGCGGGCATTTTGCTGCTATCCGGCGTGCTGGCCTACCTGACCACCCGGCTGGTCGAGGACCCGTTGCGCTACCGTGCGCCGGCCGGAGCCGGCCCGACTCCGGTGCTGACCATTCCGTGGCGCAAGCCGTCGGCGGGCTGGTGGAAACGGCCGACTCTGGCGCTGGGTTCGACGGTGGTGCTGCTGGGTGTGGCCCTGACCGCAACCTCGTTCACCTGGCGCGAACACGTCACCGTTCAGCGCGCCAGCGGCACGGAGCTGGCCAAGCTCAGCAAGGACGACTACCCGGGTGCCCGCGCTCTGATCAAGCATCAGCGAGTGCCCAAGCTGCGGATGCGGCCCACCATCCTGGAGGCCAAGAAGGATCTGCCGCGCTCCACCCGGGACGGGTGCATCAGCACCTTCACCAACCCGGCCTTGATCAACTGCACCTACGGTGACCCGGAGGCCACCCGAACCGTCGCGCTGGCCGGCGGATCGCATGCCGAACACTGGCTGCCCGCCCTGGACATCCTGGGCCAGAAGCATCACTTCAAGGTGGTGACCTACCTCAAGATGGGCTGCCCGTTGTCCACCGAGAAGGTGCCGCTGATCATGGGCAACAACGCGCCCTATCCGCAGTGCTACGAGTGGGTGGGCAAGACGATGGACAGGTTGATCGCCGACCACCCGGACTTCGTGTTCACCACCGCCACCCGGCCGTGGAACATCAAACCCGGCGACGTGATGCCGGGAACCTACATCGGTATCTGGAAAAAGTTGTCGGAGCACAAGATCCCGATTCTCGGGGTGCGTGACACACCGTGGCTGGTGCGTGACGGTCAACCGTTCCAGCCCGCGGACTGTCTGGCCTCCGGGGGTGACGCGGTGTCCTGCGGCATCAAACGCTCCGAGGTTCTCGTCGACCGCAATCCCACCCTCGATTTCGTCGAGCGGTTCCCGCTGCTCAAGCCGCTGGATCTGTCCGATGCGGTGTGCGACAAAGAGATCTGTCGCGCCGTGGAGGGCAATGTGTTGATCTATCACGATTCCCACCACCTGTCGGCCACCTACATGCGCACGATGACCGGCGAACTCGGCCGGCAGATGGGTCCGGCCACCGGATGGTGGTGAGCCCGGTCCCCGCGGTCTGGCCCGGCCACAGTTACCCCCTTGGCGCTGTCTACGACGGAGCCGGAACCAACTTCGCGGTGTTCTCCGAGGTCGCCGAGCGCGTCGAGCTGTGCCTGATCGACGACACCGACAACACCGAGACCCGGATCGGTCTCGACGAGGTGGACGGCTATATCTGGCACGCTTATCTGCCCGGTGTCGGGCCGGGCCAGCATTACGGGTTCCGGGTGCATGGGCCGTTCGACCCTGCCGCGGGGCACCGCTGCGACCCCGGCAAGCTGCTGCTGGACCCGTACGGCAAGGCCTTCAACGGCGATTTCGATTTCGGTCCGGAGCTGTTCTCCTACGACCTGAACGACCCCGAGAGTTCCGGCCCTCCCCCGGCGCTCGATTCAGTGGGGCACACCATGACCAGCGTGGTGATCAACCCGTTCTTCGACTGGGCCTCCGACCGCTCGCCGCGCACCCCCTACCACGAGACGATCATCTACGAGGCCCACGTCAAGGGCATGACCCAGACCCACCCCGGGATACCGGAAGAGTTGCGCGGCACCTACGCCGGGCTGGCGCATCCGGTGATCATCGAGCATCTGAAATCGCTGAGCGTGACCGCGATCGAGCTCATGCCGGTGCACCAGTTCCTGCACGATCACCGTCTGCTGCAGTTGGGGCTGCGGAACTACTGGGGCTACAACACATTCGGATTCTTCGCGCCGCACAGCTCCTACGCTGCCAGCCGCCAGGCCGGCGGGGCGGTGGCAGAGTTCAAGGCGATGGTGCGAACCTTCCACCAGGCGGGCATCGAGGTCATCCTCGACGTGGTCTACAACCACACCGCCGAAGGCAACCACCTGGGCCCCACGATCAACTTCCGCGGCATCGACAACGCCGCCTACTACCGGCTCGATGAGGACGATCTACGGCACTACACCGACTACACGGGCACCGGCAACAGCCTCAACGCCCGCCACCCGCACACCCTGCAGCTGATCATGGACTCACTGCGCTACTGGGTGACCGAGATGCACGTCGACGGATTCCGTTTCGACCTCGCCTCGACGCTGGCCCGGGAACTGCACGACGTCGATCGCCTCTCCGCGTTCTTCGATCTGGTGCAGCAGGATCCGGTGGTCAGCCAGGTCAAGCTGATCGCCGAGCCGTGGGATGTCGGTGAAGGCGGCTATCAGGTGGGCAATTTCCCCGGCCTGTGGACAGAGTGGAACGGCAAGTACCGCGACACCGTCCGCGACTATTGGCGCGGCGAACCGGAGACCCTGGGCGAGTTCGCCTCCCGGTTGACCGGTTCCTCGGATTTGTACGAGGCGACCGGCCGGCGGCCCAGCGCCAGCATCAACTTCGTCACCTGCCATGACGGTTTCACGCTGGCAGATCTGGTGTCCTACAACGAGAAACACAACGAAGCCAACGGTGAGGACAACCGCGACGGCGAAAGCTACAACCGGTCGTGGAACTGCGGTGTCGAGGGGCCGACCGACGATCCCGCCATCCTGGCGTTGCGCGCGCACCAGGTCCGCAACATCATGGCCACCCTGCTGATCAGCCAGGGCACCCCGATGATCGCGCACGGCGACGAGATGGGCCGCAGCCAGCGCGGCAACAACAACGTCTACTGCCAGGACTCCGAGCTGTCCTGGATGGACTGGTCGCTGAGCGACAAGAACGCCGACCTGCTGGCGTTCACCCGGACGCTGACCGCCCTGCGCACCGCACACCCGGTGTTCCGCCGGCGCCGGTTCTTCGACGGCCGGCCGATCCGCGGCGGCGACGAAGTGCGCGACATCGCCTGGCTGACGCCGGCCGCCCAGGAGATGACCCGGCAGGACTGGGACAGCGAATTCGGCAGGTGCGTCATGGTTTTCCTCAACGGCGAGGCACTGCCCGAACCCGATGCCCACGGCCGGCGCATCATCGACGACTCGTTTCTGCTGTGCTTCAACGCCGGGGAGACACCGCTGGACTTCGTCACCCCCAACGCCGAATACGCCCAAGGCTGGCAGGCGGTGATCGACACCGCCGATCCCACCGGCAGCACCGAACTCGAGGTCGAAGCCGGTCAGGCCGTGACCGTGACGGCACGCTCGCTGATCATCTTGTGCAAGAGCCGGTGAGCCACGTCGCCGTGCAGTTGCGCCGAACCGGGCTCAGAGCAGGTAGCGATACGCCGGCGACCCCGGCTCCAGGGGCTCGACGTGGACCTGCGAGGAGCGCATCCGGGCCAGCAGCCCGTCCAGATCCGCCGCCGACCCCAGCTGAATCCCGACCAGGGCCTCGCCGGTCTCGCGGTTGTTGCGTTTGACGTACTCGAACAGGGTGACGTCGTCGCCGGGACCGAGCACCTCATCGAGGAACCGCCGCAGTGCACCCGGCTCCTGGGGAAAGTCGACCAGGAAATAGTGCTTGAGGCCCTGGTGCACCAGGGAGCGTTCCAAGATCTCGCCGTAACGCGAGACGTCGTTGTTGCCGCCGGAGATCAGGCACACCACCGTGGAACCGGGGGTGATATCGGCCTCCAACAGGCCGGCGACCGAGAGCGCGCCCGCCGGTTCGGCGATGATCCCCTCGTTCTGATAGAGGTCGAGCATGGCGGTGCAGACCGCGCCCTCGTCGACGGTGGTGACCGAGACCATGTCGCCGGCGGCGGCCAGCGCGGCATAGGGCAGTGCCCCGGCCCGCTTGACGGCGGCGCCGTCGACGAATTGGTCGACGTGGTCGAGGGTCACCAATTCTCCGGCCGCCAGCGCGGCCATCATCGCGGCGGCTCCGGCGGGCTCGATGCCCAGCACCGCGCTGTCGGTGGTCCGCTCCGCCAGGTAGGTGGTGATGCCGGCGATGCAGCCGCCGCCGCCGACCGGAACCACCACCAGATCCGGTTCGCCGCCGAGTTGGTCGAGGATCTCGACGGCGATGGTGCCCTGACCGGCCATCGTCCGCAGGTCGTCGTAGGGCGGCACCAGGGTGGCGCCGGTGCGGGCCACATCGGCCAGTGCCGCCTCGGCGGCCAGGTCGTAGGTCGCCCCTCCGACGATCAGCTCGATGAAATCGCCGCCGTGATAGCGGATCCGGTCACGCTTCTGCTTCGGCGTCTTGGCGGGAACATAGACCCGGCCGCGGATGCCCAGCGAGCGGCAGGCGTAGGCGAACCCCTGCGCATGGTTGCCGGCCGACGAGCACACCACGCCTGCGGCCAGCTCCGCCTCGGTCAGCTGGACCAGTAGGTTGTAGGCGCCGCGCAGCTTGTAGGACCGCACCGACATCAGGTCTTCGCGCTTGAGGTAGACGTTCGCGCCGGTGATGCTCGACAACCGGTCGCTGTACTGCAGCGGGGTGGGTGCGACCACGCCGGCGATTCGCTTGGCCGCCGCGTCGACATCGGCCGCCTTCAAGGGGCCGGAGTGGGGACCATTGCGGTTCTGGCGCAGTTCGGCGGACACCGCAATATGGTGCCACCCAGCAGCGGCTTCAGCCCACCGGGGTCAGGACGAACACCGGGATCTGGCGGTTGGTCTTCTTCTGATAGTCGGCGTAGTCGGGGTAGGCGGCCACCGCACGCTCCCACCACTGCGCTTTCTCATCGCCGAACACCTCACGGGCGTCGTAGTCCCCGCTGACCGTGCCGTCCTGCAGTTCGACCCGCGGATTCTTGGTGACGTTGTGGTACCAGACCGGGTGTTTCGGGGCGCCGCCGAGTGAGGCGACGATCGCGTACTGGCCCTCGTGTTCCACCCGCATCAGCGGGGTCTTGCGCAGCTTGCCGGTCTTGGCGCCGACCGTGGTCAGCAGCACGACGGGCATGCCTTTCATCGTGGTGCCCTCGGTGCCGCCGGAGTTCATGTACTGCTCGGCGTTCTCCCGGGACCAATCCCACGGGCTGGGTGCGTATTCTCCGCTCAATGGCATGCCGTCAGCCTAGCGGGATGCCCCGACACGACGCCCCGACCATGAGATTTCGGCTAGCCCAACAATTGGTTATCGCGTACCGTTAACGCTATGACCACCGCCGAGCGTCCCCCGCAGCAGGTAGTGATCGCGGGTGTGCCCTGGCCGGCTTACAAGGTGGTCGCGCTGGCAATCGGGCTGGTGACCCTGGTGGGCGTCGGCGCCGCCACCGCCAGTGCCGCGGCCGCTGTCTTGAGCGCGGCCGCCGTGTGCACCGCGGTGTGGCTGATCCTGGGCCCGCTGCTCCCGTCGCGCCGCTGATCGGGGGTCAGCCGGTTTCGGGCGGTGGGCCGTCATACACCAGCACGTCTCCGTCGATCCGTGCTTCGGCTGTCGGCCGATGCTCCCGCAGCTTCCCGTCGTGCATCAGGTGACGTACCGGCACCTGGCGCACCAGGGTGAGGTAGTCCGCGATCAATTTGCGGTGGCAACGCCACCACACGGTCTCTGCGCACATCACCGCGACCTGCTGACGGGCCGCATCGGCCAGCAGCTCGTCGATTCCGGCCCGGAAGTCGTCGGAACGCATGTAACCGGCGTACGAGCGGAACGAGTCGTTGCGCAGCCCGACGTCGGGACTGTCTCCTTGGACCCGTCGCCAACCGCCGAGGCGCGGCTCCCACCGGTAGCCGACGCCGGCTTCGGGCAGCCAGTGCTGCATCGCCTCGCGGGCGGTGTCGGGATTGTGCCGGCTGCCCGGCGCGGTGCGCACGTCGACGAGATGTCCCACCCCGGCACCGGTCAGCAGGGCCGTGATCTCCGCTGCGTCCGCGGTGCCATGGCCGAAGGTGAAAACCGTTGGTGTCGTGGCCCTCTCCCCTAAGGTGCCGGCTGGTGGATGTGCGGTCCGGGCTGGTCGGCGTAGAGCGCGTCGATCTCGTCGGCGTACTTCGCGGCGATCGGCCGCCGTTTCAGTTTCATGGTGAGCGTCACCTCGTCGCCGCCGGGTTCCCACAGCGTAGGCAGCACCCGGAAACGCTTGATCTGCTCGACGCGGGAGAGTCTGGCGTTGCCGGCGCTCACTCCGGTGGCGATCTGTCCGATCACGCCCGGGTCGGCGGCCAGCGCGGCCGGTGTCGCCTCGGCCAATCCGTGCGCGGCGGCATACGGTCCGACCGAGTCGGCGTCGAACACCATCAGCGCGGTGTTGTAGGGCCGCGCCTCACCGATGGTGACCATCGCCCCGATCATCGGGCAGGATGCGAGGATGGCGTTCTCGATGTTCGCCGGCGACATGTTCTTGCCCGCGGCGTTGATGATCAGCTCCTTCTTGCGGTCGACCACCCGCAGGTAGCCGTCGGCGTCTTCTTCGAGGATGTCGCCGGTGTGCAGCCAGCCGTCGGGGTCGATCGCCTCGGCGGTCTTTGCCGGATCCCTGCGGTAGCCGCGCATCACCAGCGGCCCCCGCACCAAGAACTCACCGTCAGAGGCGATACGACTTTCCAGTCCCGGCAACAACTTTCCTACGGTCCCCAGCCGGGCGTCGCGCGGATGCGCAGTCGAGGCGACACAGCTCAGCTCCGACATACCCCAGACCTCACAGATCGGAACGCCGATCCCGGCGAAGAAACCGAGCGTCTCCTTGGGAATCGGCGCTGCGCCCGACACCGCCCACCGCAATTCGTCCAGCCCGACCTTGGCCCGCAGCTTGGAGAGCACCAGCTCATCGGCCTGTGCCCACTCCGAGGCCACGTCGTCGGGAATCGGTTCGCCGGCCATCAGTGCCGCCGAACGCTTCGCTCCGACCGCCAGCGCCCATTGCAGGGCGGCACGGCGGTTCTCGTCGGGCTCCCCCGCGACGGTGAATTCGATTGCGGCCTTCAGCTTCTCCCATATCCGCGGAACCGCGGCCCAGATCGTGGGTCGCACGTCGGGCAGGGCCGCGCCGATCTGGCGGGCGTCGGGCACCACCGTGACCTGTACGCCGGCGGTCTCGGAGTTGTAGAGCGCCATCGCCCGGTCGGCGATGTGCGCCGAGGGCAGATACGAGGTGATCCGGTCGCCGAAGCGCACCCCGAGCACCGCGTCGAGGGCGGCCGCCTCGAACAGCAGGTTGGTGTGCGTCATCTCCACCCCTTTGGGCGGTCCGGTGGTCCCCGAGGTATAGATCAGCGTGACGACGTCATCGGGTTGCACTGCCCGCCAGGAGGATTCGAAGTCGAAGTCGTCGTCGGCAGCAGCCAGCAGATCCTCCATCGACAGGGTGCCGACCGGGCGCCCGTCGAGGCACACGATGTGTTCGATGGACGCTCCACTGGCACGAATGGTCTCGACATAGGCCGGCTCGCAGATCACCACCTTGGTGCCCGCGTTGGCGAACAGGTGACCGAGCTGGTCGGCGGGCAGCGTGTTGTACACCGAGAAGGAGGTGGCGCCGACGTGCTGAGCCCCGACCTCCAACGGGTAGAACTCGATCCGGTTGGCCATCATCAGCGATACCGTGTCGCCTCGCCGCACCCCCAGGCCGGCCAGCCCGGCCGCCACCTGCCGCACCTGGAGGGCATAGTCACGCCAGGTCAACGCCTGCCCGCCGCCGACGGTCCGCAACGCCACCGCGTCGGGGTCGATGGCGGCGGTGCGCTGAAACGCCTCGCACAGCGTCGACACCGGCTGACTATCCGCCATCCCGTCCTCCTGTTCGCCTCCGCCTCAACGGCGGCTCACCTTTTCCAGATAGGCCATCGCCGCAGCCTGCGACTCGGGATCGTGCAGGGCTGTCACCAGCGCGTCGGCGTCGTTCCAGCTGCGCACGGTCGCCACCATTCCCTCGGCCACCGCGTTGACCTGACGCTTGGTGCCGCAGAGTGTGAGCACAGACTTGCCGACCAGCTGCTCGACCAGCTCGTCGACCGCGGCGTCGAGGTCCGCCTCGGGCACCACCCGGTTGACGAATCCGGCTGCCTTCGCCTCTGCGGCGTCGAACGGCCGGCAGGTCATCACCAGTTCCTTGGTGAGCGACGGACCGATCTCACGCACCAGCCGCGGGACACCGCCCCAGGCCAGCGGGATGCCCAAGTCGACTTCCGGAATCGAAAAACGGGTGTTCTCGGCGGCCACCCGCAGGTCGCAGGCTGCGGCCAGTACCACCCCGCCGCCGACGCAGTGGCCGTGCAGCCGCACCACCGTCACCGCCCGCATCGCCTCGATGGCATCGGCCATGCGGCGCCCGGCATCGGCGGCCTCCCGCATCGCCGCCGCGCCGTTCGCGGCGGCCGCGAACGCAGCCAGGTCCGCGCCGGCCGAGAAGGCCCGGCCATTGCCGGCGATGACGACGACCTTCACCGCGGGGCGTGCGTCGAACCAGCGGGCCGCGGCCACCAGTTCCTCGAGCGTTGCGGTGCTCAGCGGGTTGAGTTTGTCGGGCCGGTTCAAGGTGATCGAGCCACGCGCCCCTTCAGCCGCCACCGCGAGGGTGGTCGCCTGCTGCGATTCCATGGCGACGACGTTAGCGGCGGCGCGGCGGCGTTGGTCCGCTTTGCCCTTACGTGTCGGATCGCGTCGCGTCGCCTACGGTGAAGCCCATGCCGATTGCCGTCACCGAGTTCAGCCGCCTCGAGCAGACAGCGTTTCTCACCGCGTACGCCCGCGCCCTCGACAACCGCTCGCCCACGCCGATCCTCGGCGACGAGTTCTCGGACCGGGTCGTCGGACTGATCGACTACGACTTCGCCGGATTCCGGATCCCGGCCAGCGTGGTGCGGCAGACGGCACTGCGAGCCAAGATGCTCGACGAGCGGGTCCGCAGGTATACCGCGGCGAACGCCGACGCGGTCGTGGTGGACCTCGGCGCCGGGCTCAACGAACCGCTGGCGCGGGTGCAGCCGCCGGCGGGCGTCGACTGGTACAGCATCGATCTACCGAATGTCATTGCGCTGCGCGGCAAACTGCTGCCGACCCGGCCCGCAGAGCACGCCCTCGCGGCCGATCTCACCAGCGAGGACTGGACGGCCGGCATCCCGGTCGGCCGGCCCACCATGGTGATCGCCGACGGCCTGTTCGCCTTTCTCACCGAACAGCAGGTCATCGCCCTGCTGGGACGCGTCATCGACCACTTCGAGACCGGCGAGCTGGCGTTCAACGACTACGGCCGGGTCGGCGCGATGAGCTCGCTGGCGATGAAGCTCGCACCGCGGGGCATGTTCAGCATGCTTCGCCACGTCTGGGCCAACCCCGGCTTCACCGACCCGCACACACCCGAGCGCTGGGACCCGCGACTGCGTCTCGTCGAGCAGGCCTGCCTGGCGCATGCCGCCGAAGTCGACTCGTTTCCCGGCGCGGCCCGAGCGGTCACCCGGCTTGCCGGCCGCTTTAAATCACTGGCCGGCAAAGCGCGGGTGCTGCGCTACAAGTTCTGAGCCCGCCGGAGGTCAGACACCGTCACAGACTGCGCCGAGGAAGTCGCACGGGTCGAAGTCCAGGCTGGCGAACGGGTCCGGGGGGATCAGGTAGTCCGGCACCTCAGGGGTCCACGAGTGGAACAGACTGTTCCATATCTGCATCGGGCCTTCGCCGGCGAACTCGATCAGGCCCGCCGAGGTGAAGTTGATCGGATCGGTCACCACGGTGTAGCTGGTGTCGCCGAGAGACATGACCCAGTAGTTCAGCTCGTGCGGTCCGACCCCGTTGATCGTCAGGTTGGTGAAATCTCCGATGTGGATCTGGTAGATCGACGACCCGGCGAGGTAGCCGAAATTGCCCAGGTCGCTGAGATCGAAGTCCTCGGGCAGGTCGGGGTTGACCGTGAAGTCACCGAATTGGTAGGCCGAGGTGGAGAAGAACGAGTTCCAGTAGTCCTCGATCTTGATGTTGTAGGTACCGGTGTCGATCACGTTGCCGTCTTCCCCGGTGTACTGCACGGTGTAGGGCTGGTCGCCCTTCCAGTCGGTGATGACGGGACGGACACCTTCGTACTTCCAGTCGCCGTCCAGCGGGCTACCCATCACCAGGCAGACCGCCCCGTCACAGGTCTCCCAGGGGCCGCCCTCGGTGAAAGGGTCCCCGGCGGCGTTCGCCGCGGACATCGGCAGCACCAATGCGGCGAACCCAGCAGCGGCGCCTACCCCGATCAGGGTAAGAAGACGACGCGATTTCCACATGACTGCCTCCGTTAAGCTTGTTGCACTTGCATACCTGTGACGCTCAGGTGACCAAACGTTACACGTGCGTTATCGGGTCCACATCAGAGTCTGATGAGTTTTTTTGTTAATACTGAGTTTTCGGGCGGCGTTCGGCCTGGCCACCCTACGTTGTGCTCTAGAATCCCGCCAGCGCGGCGTACTCGCTGGGATCGAAGTCGAGGCCGTACCACGGGTCATCGGGGATGAGGTAGTCCGGCACCGGGACATAACTGGAGTTATCGAGACTATTCCACAAAAGAGTGGGGGCCGCATCTCCGGCGTACTGGATGTAGTCCTGCGACGCCCCGTCCATTGTCACCACGGTGTTCACGTAGTTCGGCGTGGTGACGATCCAGTAGCTTGCGCCGTTGGCCGCGTCGTTGATCGTCACCTGGGTCGTGCTGCCGAACGTGGTGCTGTAGATGGCGGTTCCGGTCAGGTCGCCGAACGGGCCCGGGTCGACGGTGGCATCGGCCGGCGTGAAGTCGCCGTAGATATAGGTGGAGCTGGACATGAACTGCGACCAGTAATCCTCCACCTTGATGTCATAGCTGCCCGCGCTGACCGTGGAGCCGTCGGCTCCGGTCACCTCGACGTTGTACGCTTGCTCCCCCTTCCAGTCGGTGAAGAAAGGCCGAAAGCCGCTGTAGGTCCAGGAACCGGGTTCGTAGTCGCCCATCACCAGGCATGTCGTCCCCGCACAGGTCTCATAAGGGCCGGTGTCGGCGACACCGGCGTGCGCGAGCGCCACCGGCATGACGAACCCGGCGAACAGGGCGGCCGCTGCTCCCCCGAGCAGCGAGACGACACGGTTTCGCACAGACATCACAGATGGTCCCTTTCCCCCTGAGCCACACATGTTGTGTGTGAAGTTTCAGACGTTACACCGGTGATGCTGTGTTGTTATAGGAAACCTACCTAAACGTTACGTTGAGGTTTATCTCTCCGGCCGGGCCGGGACACCCCGCTGCGGCTCACACCCCATCCCGGCGCCGCCAGGTGCCGGCGGCGGATGGATCCCGCAGGTACAGGCGTCGATGGACGGGCAGGTGCACCGCATTCCCCACTCGATCACCGCCCGGGCGCGGGACAGGGATTCCAGCTGGGCGTCGATCTCGGCGAGCTTGGCCTGCGCCAACGCGCGGCTCGCCGGACGTCCGGGCACGTCGTCGGCGAACAACAGCCGGATCTCATCGAGGGCGAATCCGGCCGACTTGCACAGGCCGATGATCTCGAGGCGGGCCAGCACCGAGTCGTCGTACCGACGCTGACCGCCGACACGTGCCGGCGGCGCCACCAGACCGACCTGCTCGTAGTAGCGCAGGGTTGTCGCGGCGACTCCGCTCCGACGGGCCACCTCACCGATCGTCAGCCGGTCCGACAACACATCCCCTCATCCTTGACTTAGAGCCAACTCTAGGTTGTTCACTGGCGTCATGTCTGCACAACGACTCCACGTGCTGGGCGAAGCCCGCTACGCGCTGCTACGGTCCTTCCGCCGCGACGGCTCGCCCGTCCTCACGCCGGTGTGGTTCGCGCTCGATGGCGACACCCTGGTGTTCCGGACCAAGATCGGCCCCAAGACCCGGCGGCTCGCGTCGCGCCCGGATGTCGAGTTGACCGCCTGCGATTATCGCGGCCGGCCCCGTCACGACGCCACGACCGTTGCCGGGCGGGCCACGATTCTCTCCGGTGGCGAAGCCGAGGCGGCCAATGCCACGCTGCATCGGCGCTACGGCTGGCAGTGGAACGTGATTCCGATGATCCCGATCCCCGGGGTCACCAACGTGCACCGCGACCTGAGTGTCCGGGACAAGTTGCGGCGCACCAGGACTCGTTCGCTATGGCCGGACAGCGTGATCGTGCGGGTGGCACCGGCGGATGCCTGACCGCATCGCCGCTATCCGCCCAGACACCCGGGCCCCAGCAGCGCCTTGAGGTCGCCCATCAACGCCGAGGACGGCGTCACCCGCAGTGACGGGTCCAGTTCCAGCACGGTGATCCGCTCCCCACTGATCAGCCGCAGCTGAACCTGTGCCGTGCCGGGATGGCGGGTCAACACCTGCTTGAGTGCGGTGACCTTGTCAATGGTGCACTGCCGGGTCGGCAGACTGACCGCCAGCGGCCGGTCCGCGGCATTGCCGGAGAAGTCGGGCACCACCAGCTCGTTGGCGATCAGCGAGATCCGGTCGTCGCGGATGGCGACCTTGGCGTTGACCAGTACCACCGCGTCATCGACGACCTCGGCGCCGTAGGCGGAGTAGGTGTGCGGGAAGAACATCACCTCGATGCCGCCGGTGAGATCCTCCAACTGCGCTGACGCCCACGGCATTCCGTTCTTGTTCACCCGCCGATTCACCGATGCCAGAATGCCGCCCACCCGCACCTGGGTGTCGTTGGGGATGTCACCCTCCAGGATCGCCGGAATCTGGGTGTCGACCTGGGCGGCCAGCAGGTGCGCGATGCCGTTGAGCGGATGCCCGGACACATACAGCCCGAGCATCTCCCGTTCCAGGGCCAGCTTGTGCTTGTCGGCCCACTCCTCGTCGGGCACCCGGATGCCGAAAACCGCGTCGGCGCCGGCACTGTCGCCATCTCCCCCGCCGAACAGGTCGAACTGCCCCATCGCCTGGGCCTTCTTGGTTCCCAGCACCGAGTCGACGGCGTCGGTGTGGACCAGGAACAGGCCCTTTCGCGGATGCCCCAACGAGTCGAAGGCGCCGGCTTTGATCAGCGATTCGGTGACCTTCTTGTTGCAGGCGGCGATATCGATCTTGTTGAGGTAGTCGGAGAAATCGGTGAACCGGCCCTTGTGCGTTCGGGTGCTGATCAGCGACCCCACCACATTGGCGCCGACGTTGCGCACCGCACCCAACCCGTAGCGGATGTCCTTGCCAACCGAGGCGAAGTTCAGTTCGGATTCGTTGACGTCGGGCGGCAGCACCGTGATGCCCAGGCGCCTGCAGTCCGCCAGGTACACCGCGGCCTTGTCCTTGTCGTCACCGACCGAAGTCAACAGCCCGGCCATGTATTCGGCCGGGTAGTTGGCCTTCAGGTAGGCCGTCCAGTACGACACCAGGCCGTAGCCGGCCGCGTGCGACTTGTTGAACGCATACCCCGCGAACGGAAGGATGGTGTCCCACAACGCTTTCACTGCACGCTCGGAGAACCCGTTGGCCGTCATCCCTTCGTAGAAGCCCTTGTACTCGGCTTCCAGGACTTCAAGCTTCTTCTTGCCCATGGCTTTACGCAGCGCATCGGCCTTGCCCATCGTGTAGGAGGCCACCTTCTGCGCGATGAACATGATCTGCTCTTGGTAGACGATCAGCCCGTAGGTTTCGGCGAGGATGTCGCGCAGCGGCTCTTCGAGTTCGGGGTGGATGGGCTTGATCGCCTGGCGGTTGTTCTTCCGGTCGGCGTAGTCGTTGTGGGCATTCATGCCCATCGGGCCCGGCCGGTACAACGCCAGCACCGCGACGATGTCGTTGAACTCGGTGGGCTGCATGCGGCGCAGCAGGTCACGCATCGGGCCGCCGTCGAGCTGGAACACCCCCAGGGTGTCGCCGCGGCCCAACAGCTCATAGGTGGCCGGATCGTCCATCGGCAGGGAATCGAGGTCGAGGTCCACCCCTCGATTGGCCTTGATGTTCTCCAGGCAGTCACCGATGATCGTCAGGTTGCGCAGGCCCAGGAAGTCCATCTTCAGCAGGCCGATTTCTTCACACGACGGGTAGTCCCAGCCGGTGATGATGGCGCCGTCCTGCGGCCGCTTCCACAGCGGGATCGCGTCGATCAGCGGCTCGGAGCTCATGATCACCGCGCAGGCGTGCACGCCGGCGTTGCGGACCAAGCCCTCCAGTCCGCGCGCGGTCTCGTAGATGGTCCGCACGTCGGGATCGGTGTCGATCAGCGTGCGAACCTCGGCGGCCTCCTTGTACCGCTCGTGGGACGGGTCGGTGATGCCCGACAGCGGGATGTCCTTGGCCATGATCGGCGGCGGCAGTGCCTTGGTGATCCGGTCGGCGATCGCATAACCCGGCTGTCCGTAGTGCACACGGGCCGAATCCTTCAGCGCAGCCTTGGTTTTGATGGTGCCGAACGTGATCACCTGAGCGACCCGGTCGCTGCCCCACCGCTCGGCGGCATAGCGCACCATCTCGCCGCGGCGGCGGTCGTCGAAGTCGATGTCGATGTCGGGTGCCGACGGACGCTCCGGGTTGAGGAACCGTTCGAACAGCAGGCCGTGCGGGATCGGGTCGATGTTGGTGATGCCCAGCGCGTAGGCGACCAGCGACCCGGCCGCCGAGCCGCGGCCCGGACCCACCCGGATATTGATCGAGCGCGCGTAGCTGATCAGGTCCGCGACGATCAGAAAGTAGGACGGGAATCCCTTGCCGCAGATGACATCGATCTCATAGGCGGCGCGATCGGTGTATTCCGCCGGCACCCCGGCCGGAAAGCGCCGTTCCAGGCCGGCCTGCACCTCGTGGCGCAGCCAGGACCCCTGGTCGTGTCCGTCGGGAACCGGGAACACCGGCATCCGGTCACGCGGGGTCCAGATGTCGGCGTAGGACTGCACCCGCTCGGCGATCAGCAAGGTGGAATCACAGGCGCCGGGGATGGTGTCGTCCCACAGCGCCCGCATCTCGGCGGCCGACTTGAGGTAGTAGCCGTCCCCGTCGAACTTGAACCGGGTCGGATCTGAGAGCGTCTTGCCGGTCTGCACACACAGCAGCGCCTCGTGGTTCGACGACGCGTCGCGGGTGACATAGTGGCAGTCATTGGTGGCCAGCGCGGGTATGCCGAGCTTGCGGCCCACCTCCAGCAAACCGTCGCGCACCCGGCGTTCGATGGACAGGCCGTGATCCATCAGTTCCAGGAAGTAGTTCCCGGCGCCGAAGATCTCCCGCCATTTCGCGGCCGACTCCAGCGCCTCGCGGTCCTGGCCCAGCCGCAGCCGGGTCTGCACCTCCCCCGACGGGCATCCGGTGGTGGCGATGATCCCCTCGGCGTGCTCGGCGATCAGTTCGGCGTCCATCCGCGACCACTTGCCCAGCTGGCCTTCGAAGGAGGCCAGTGAGGACAGCTTGAACAGGTTGCGTAACCCGGTGGCGTTCTCGGCGACCATGGTCAGGTGGGTGTAGGACCCGCTGCCGGACACGTCGTCGCTCTTCTGGCCGGGGTCGCCCCAGTGGACCCGGCGGGTGTCGAAACGCGAACCCGGGGCGATGTAGGCCTCCACCCCGATGATCGGCTTGATGCCGGCCTTGGTCGCGGCGTTGTAGAACTCACTGGCCCCGAACATGTTTCCGTGGTCGGTCATCCCGATCGCGGGCATCTCCAGCCGTTGCGCCTCGGCCAGCATGGGGGCGATCTTCGCCGCACCGTCGAGCATCGAGTACTCGGTGTGGTTATGCAGGTGTACGAACGAAGATCCCATAGGACCGCCAGTCTATGGCCGGCCACCGACGGTGCTCGGCGTGTCGGCGGGTGTGTCTTCACACGCGCGCGTTTCTGCGGACAGCGGCCGCCGACGTGCATTACGTTGAGGTGCGTCTGAAGCGGAGGAGCTACATACATGAGCGTGTACCGGGTGATCGACATCATCGGGACCAGTCCGTCGTCCTGGGAGAACGCCGCGGCAGAGGCGGTGCACCGGGCCAAGCAGACCATCGACGACATCCGTGTCGCCCAGGTCGTCGAGCAGGACCTGACCCTCGACGACAAGGGTGGGATCGTCTACCGCACCAAGCTGCGGATCTCCTTCAAGATCCGGCCGCCGAAGTCGGCGAACGGCTCCAGCTAACAGCTGCGATGCCGCGCAGCTTCGATGAGCTGGTAGCCGAGGCCGTCGCCGCGCCGGTCGACGGCTGGGAGTTCTCCTGGCTGGACGGCCGGGCCACCGAACAGCGCCCGTCCTGGGGCTATCAGCGTCAGTTGGCGCGTCGACTGTCGGGTGTGGGGGCTGCGGTCGACTTGCACACCGGTGGCGGCGAGGTGCTGGCGGGCCTGGAGAAGTTGGAACAGTTCGGCGGGTTTCCGCCCACCATGGCCGCCACCGAGTCATGGCCGCCGAACGCCGCACGCGCCACCGAGCTGCTTCATCCGCGGGGCGTGGTGGTGGTGACCGTGCCGGATCGCCCGCCACTGCCGTTCGGCGACAGCGCATTCGATCTGGTCAGCAGCCGCCACCCGTTGGCGACCTGGTGGGACGAGATCGCCCGGGTGCTGCGGCCGGGCGGCCGCTACTTCGCCCAGCAGATCGGGCCGGCGACGATGCTGGAGCTCACCGAGTTCTTTCTGGGGCCGATGCCGCGCAAAGGCGCCCAATACGAGCCGGAGGCGGTCCGTGCCGACGCGGTGGCTGCCGGTATGGAGATCATCGACCTGCGGTCGGAGCGGCTTCGGGCGGAGTTCTTCGACGTCGGCGCGGTGATCTACTTCCTGCGCAAGGTGATCTGGACGGTGCCGGACTTCTCGGTCGACGCCCACCTGGACCGGCTCCGGCAGATGCACGAGCTCATCGAGGCGCAGGGCCCGTTCGTCGCCCACGCCACCCGGGTGCTCGTCGAGGCCCGCAAGCCCTGAATCAGCGCTGCAGAACGTCCAGGGCGTGCTGCAGGTCTGCCGGGTATTCGCTGGTGATCTCGATACGGCGCCCATCGCCGGGATGGGCGAAGGCCAGCGAGCGGGCGTGCAGCCACTGGCGTTCCAACCCGAGCTTTTTCGCCAGGGTCGGGTCGGCGCCGTAGGTGAGGTCGCCGCAGCAGGGATGCCGAAGGGCGGCGAAGTGCACCCGGATCTGGTGGGTGCGACCGGTTTCCAGGTGCACGTCGAGCAGGCTGGCGGCGACGAACGCCTCCACCGTGTCGTAGTGGGTGATGCTGTGCCGGCCGCCGGCGGTGACCGCGAACTTCCAGTCGTGACCGTGGTGGCGGCCGATCGGCGCGTCGATCGTGCCGCTGGACGGGTCGGGGTGCCCCTGCACCAGCGCGTGGTAGCGCTTGTCGACGGTGCGTGCCTTGAAGGCGCGCTTGAGGGCGGTGTAGGCGCGCTCGGAGAGCGCCACCACCATCACCCCCGAGGTGCCGACGTCCAGGCGGTGCACGATGCCTTGGCGTTCGGGCACCCCGGACGTGGTGATGCGGTAGCCGGCCGCGGCCAGCCCGCCCAGCACCGTCGGCCCGCTCCAACCCACCGACGCGTGGGCGGCCACCCCGGCGGGTTTGTCGACGGCGACGATGTCCTCGTCGGAGTACAGGATGGTCATGCCCTCGACCTCGGCCGGGGTGTTCTCCAACGGGGCCGGCGCCTCGGGCAGCCGGACCTGCAACCATGCGCCCGCGACCAGCCGGTCGGACTTGCCGGCGGGGGCACCGTCGAGTTCGACGTCGCCGTTCTCGGCCAGCGTGGCGGCGACGGTCCGGGACAGACCCAGCAGGCGGGCCAGTCCGGCGTCGACACGCATACCGGCCAGCCCCTCCGGCACCGGCATGGACCGTTCGGTCACGACCGCATCAGGTCTGGTCACCGGGGCGGTGCTCAGGGCGCGACTCCTCGGCATCGCTCCGCTTCGCCCCGTCATCCGCGCGGCGGCGGCCCACGGTGTCGAAGTCGAAGCCGAACACCGAGAGTCCGACCAGCAGGATCGCACCGCCCACCACCGCGGGGTCGGCGACGTTGAACACCGGCCACCACCCGATGGACAGGAAGTCGACGACGTGGCCCTGAAGGTGGCCGGGCGCCCGGAAGAACCGGTCCACCAGATTGCCCAGTGCCCCGCCGAGGATCATGCCCAACCCGACCGCCCACCACGGCGACACCAGCCGCCGCGACATCCAGATGATGCCGAGCACCACCGAACTGGCGATCAGCGTCAGCACCCAGGTATAGCTGGTGGCCATCGAGAACGCGGCACCGGAGTTGCGCACCAGAGTCCAGGTGACGGTGTCGCCGATGATCGAGACGGGCTGGCCGGGGGTCAGCATTTTCACCGCGAGCACCTTGGTGACGACGTCGACCATCAGCACAACCGCGGCCACCGACAGCAGCAGGCCCAGCCGCCGGGGCGGCGCGGCCGGCTCCGGCGCCTGATCGGCGGCCGGCTCGGTCGAGTCGGTTGTCTCGTCAGTCACGCCCCCCATCATCCCTTAACCCGCGTGCGGCATGATCGCGGCATGGTGTCCACGCGCCTCACCGTCATCACCACCGGCGGGACCATCTCCAGCAGCACCCAGGGCGACGGGGCGTTGCGGCCGGCCCGCAGCGGTTCGGATCTGCTCGCAGATGCCGGCGCCGCCGACGTCACCGTCGTGGACCTGATGGCGAAGGACAGCTCGGAGCTGGGGCCGGCCGACTGGGCTGCGCTCCTCTCCGCGGTCAACGCCGCCGTGGACGGCGGGGCCGACGGGGTGGTCGTCACCCACGGCACCGACACCTGCGAAGAGGGCGCGCTGTGGCTGGAACTCGGCTACACCGGCGACGCGCCGGTGGTGCTCACCGGGGCGCAGCGCAGCGCCGATGCTCCCGACGCCGACGGCCCCGGTAACCTGCGCGACGCGCTGATCCTGGCTGCGGACCCGGCGGCGCGCGGGCTGGGGGTGCTGATGTGCTTCGCCGGCCGGGTGCTGGCACCGCTGGGACTGCAGAAGGCGACCATCACCGGCCTGACCGGCTTCACCGGGTCGCTGCTGGGCACCGTTGTCGACGACCGGGTCGCCCTGTCCAGCGGCAAGACCCGGCCCTACCTCGGTGCGCCGGTCACCGTGCCACGGGTCGATATCGTCGCGCTGTATGCCGGTGCGGACGTCGTCGCACTGGATGCCTGCGCGGCCGCCGGGGCGCGCGGGGTGGTCTTGGCCGGGCTCGGGTCGGGCAATGCGCCGGCGCCTGTGGTCGACGGCGTGCGGCGGCACTGTCGGGACGGACTCGTCGTCGCGGTGTCCAGTCGGGTTCCGGACGGGCGGGTCGGCGCGGACTACGGCCCCGGCCGGGCCCTGGTGGACGCGGGCGCGCTGATGGTGCCGCGACTGCGGCCGCCACAGGCCCGGATCCTGCTGATGGCGGCACTCGCGGCCGGGCAGCCGGTATCCGACGTCATCGGCCGGTGGGGCTGATCTACGGCTCGTCCTGGACTGCCGCCGCGCCGGCGTAGCCGGGCCAGTCCAGGCTGTCGACCGGATCGGCACGGGCCAGCCCCGGCTCGTCGATCGGAAACGTCCGCACCGGCCCCGGGCCCGAGCTGCGCGTCTCGAATCGCACCGTGACCACCCCGTGGCCGGCCCCCTGCACCCAACCGTGCCCGAGCTCGCGGTGGACGACGTCGTCACCGACCCGCCACAGCGCCGGAGCCGGCAGGGAAATCGGCTCTGCCGCAGGTATTTCCGGTGACTCCGAGGCGGCGGGCTCGGGGAAGGCCAGATCCGGGAAGAGCGACTCCTGGCGGACGTCGGTCAACCCGGAAAACCCCACCCCGAGCAGCCGGATCGGTCCCACGTCCTGCGGGTCGAGCAGCAGCCGGGCTGCCGCCGAGGTCAGCACGGCGGCGTCGGTGGTCGCATAGGGCAGTGTCGCCGAGCGGGTCAGCACACTCATGTCGGCCTTCTTGAGCTTCACCGTCACCGTGCGGGCGCCACGGCCGTCGCGCAACAGCCTGCGGTAGGCGTGTTCGCCGATCGGCCCGACCTCGGCGCGCAACTGCTCCAGGGTGGTCAAATCGGTGGCGAAGGTGGATTCGGCGCTGATCTGTTTGGCCTCGGCGCGTTCGGCTACGGGGCGGTCGTCGATCCCGCAGGCCAATCGGTGCAGGGCGGGCCCGATCGTGGCGCCCAGAATGTCGGCGACCTCGGCGTCGGTCAGCGCGGCGAACTGCCCGATGGTGGCGATGCCCAGCCGGTGCAGCTTCTCCTCGGCGACCGGGCCGATCCCCCACAGCCGGCGCACCGGCAACCCGTCCAGCAGCAGCCGTTCCTCGGAGCGCGCAACCACCCGCACCCCGTCGGGTTTGGCCAGATCCGAGGCGATCTTGGCGATCTGCTTGCCCGAACCGGCCCCCACCGAGGCCACCAGGCCGGTCTCGTCGCGCACCCGGGCCCGCAACTGCTCACAGAACCGCTGCACGTCTTCGCCGCCGGCCCCGGCCAGCTCGGCCGGTTCACCGAACGCCTCGTCGAAGGACAACTGCTCGACCACCGGGATCACCGCGCGCACCGTCTCGAAGACCCGGCGGCTGGCCACCCCGTATACCGCGCCGCGCGGCGGTAAGACCACCGCCGCGGCGCCCACCAGCCGGCGCGCCTGGTGCATCGGCATCGCCGAGCGCGCGCCGAATACCCGCGCCTCATAGCTGGCCCCGGCCACCACGCCGCGGCCCCCCAGCCCGCCGACCAGCACCGGCCGCCCGCGCAGCGTCGGACGAGTGAGCTGCTCGACGGAGGCGAAGAATGCGTCCATGTCCAGGTGCAGGACCCACCGCGCGTCCACAGTGGTCGATCCTATTGGGCCGCAACTGCGGCGCGGCGGGTCGCCGCCGGACTAGCGTGAGATGCCATGGCGATGAATCTGGTTCACCGGCTGTGCTGCAGTTCGCAGTACTGGGCCCGCAGCGTCGAACGCAAGCTGCTGCCGTGGGCGCTCGCCGGCGTGGACCTCGGGGACGACACCCTGGAGATCGGCCCGGGCTACGGCGCCAATCTGCGCTGCCTGGTGCAGATGACGCCGCAGTTGACCGCGGTCGAGATCGATCCGCCGATGGCCGAGCGGCTGCAACAGAAATACGGCTCGCGGGCGCGCATCATCAACGGCGACGGCACCGACACCGCGCTGCCCGCCGACAGGTTCAGTTCGGTGGTGTGCTTCACCATGCTGCACCACGTCCCGACGCCCGCACTGCAGGATCGGTTGTTCGACGAGGTGTTTCGCGTGCTCAGGCCGGGCGGCGTGTTCGCCGGCAGTGACGGCGTGCATTCGGCGACGTTCCGCCTCTTGCACATTCGCGACACCTACAACCCGGTGTCCCCCGAGACGCTTCCGGAACGGTTGCAGCGCAGCGGTTTCAGCGATATCGAGGTGTCGGTCGGCGGCGGGCGCCAACGCTGGCGGGCGGTCAAGCTCTGAGACGGTGGCCTACTTGGCCTACTTGGCCGACTTGGCCGGCGCGAGTTGCTGCGGGCAGTAGGTTTTGGCGGCGATCGCCGCGAACTGGGCAGCACCGTTGATGGTCAGGGCGGGATTGGCCTCGCGCAGGTCGGTGAGAAGCTCGAGCCCGGTTTCGCCGTTGGCCGCCAGCCCGCAGACCGCCTGGCCGGCCGCCACGGCCTGCGCCGGGTCATTGAAGGTGATTCCCACCTGGTGCAGCGAGGCGATGAAATCGGTGGGGTCGACGGCGCTCGCCTCGACGACACCCGGTTCGGCATGCGCGGGTGCGGCGGCAACGATCGCCGCCACCGCGAAAAGCGGGGCGAACAACACTTTCATGCGGTCCTCCTGTGGTGGCGAAATACGCCGGCCGTCCGAACCGGGTCAGCCGAGCGCCGATTGCGGGCCGGTGGGCACCGCCTCGTCCTCGGCGCAGACATGCACGGCGTGAATTCCCGGCTTGAGTGACAGCTTGGCCACCAGGTCGTCGAGCCCGGCCTCATCGACGTTCCAGTGTTGCACCACGTCGGGCGTCTGTTGCAGCTGGGCGATGACCTGATCGAGTTTGACCGGAGCGTCGCGGTTCTTGGGGTTGGCCGCGACCACCCTGACGCCCGGCGTGGCCGCCCGGGTGGCGGGGCCGCCCAGCGCACCCCCGGTCAGGGCGCCCAGCGCCGCCGGGCTGAACAGGCCCCCGAGCTGCGCCGCCGGAGCCGCCCCCATCGCGGCGCTCGGCACGGCAACGGAGGCCAGCTTGATCGCCGGGGCCGCGGTGGCCCAGCTGGGGGGCACCGACAGGGCACCCACCGTCGAGGCGCTGCCGGCACTCGCCGAGGCCGCGGTGGCCAGCCCCCGGGCCAGACCCGCAGCCGGGACGGCTGCCGGGCCGGCGCTCATCAGCCCGCCACCCAGCGCGGATTTGGGGATCGCCGGCGGGCCCTGGATCTTGTGGAAGAGCCTGACCTGCGTCATACCCAGGTTGGTGGTGCCGCCCACCGCGTTGGTCCAGGTGGCCTCCGAGCCCACCGAGGACTGGAAGTTCCAGAACGACTCGTAGAGCCCCGCCAGTTCCGGGTCCCCGGCCGCGACGTTCAGCGCATCCCCGGCCCCGTCGGAGTATTGCGAAGGGGACCCGGCGATGGCCTGCGCCAGCTTGGCGAGCGTCGACTGGGCCGTAGTGCCCGCCGAGGCCTGCGCCGCCTGGGCGGTTGCGGCGGCCTGGCCGGCCGCACCGTCGTCTGCGGTGGTCCGCGGCGGCGCGGTGAAGGCCGTCAGCTCGGTGGCCGACTGTGACGCCGTCGCGTAGCCGACCATCGCGGCGACGTCTTGCGCCCACATCTGCGCGTACTGGGCTTCGGCGGTCGCGATGGCGGCACTGTTCTGCCCGAGGATGTTGCCGGCCACCAGCGAGGCGAGCTCGCTGCGGTTGGCGGCGATCACCGGCGGGGGAACGATTCCGGCGAAGGCGGATTCGTAGGCGCTGGCGGCGGCCCTGGCCTGGCCGGCGGTCTCCTCGGCCTGTGCCGCCGTCGTCGACAGCCATGTCACATACGGGGCGGCGGCCGCCGCCATGGCTGCCGCGGCCGGGCCCTGCCATCCCCCGCTCAGCCCCGAGAGCACCGCGCCGTACGAGGACGCGGCGCCGTGCAGTTCGGTGGCCAGCCCCGACCATGCCGCGGCCGCACTCAGCAGGGGCGCAGCACCCGGACCCGAATAGATCAGACCGGAGATGATCTCCGGCGGCTGCGCCGCGAAGCTGTGAAAAACCATGTGCCGCGACTCCTTCGGCTACTTCTGGATCGGCGGGATGACGATGATGGTGGCAGTCGTGGCGATGTCCGGGCCCGCCGCCACGGCGTTGGTGACCTGCGTGACAGCGCCGATGGTGCGGGTGGAGGCCGCGCCCACGGCATGACCGACGGGCGCGCTGAGCGCGCGGCCCGCCAGACTCGAGGCCGCCATCTGGCCGAACATGCCGTTCTCGCCGTTGACGGCCATCGCGGGGGCCGCGTCGAACACGGCCTTGGGCAAGACCGACGCGACGGTCTGCACGCTCGGAGCCACCCCGGGAGCGGCCGAGGCCCAGCTGGTCGGCACCGACAGCGACCCGACCATGCCGGCACGGCCGATCGCCGCCGTCGCACTCGCCGGGTTCACCGCCGGCCCACCGGTCAGCAGCTCGCTCGCCAGCAGTGGCGACAAGGCCCCGGTGATGGGCTTGGGGTTGAAGAACGACCCCAGGCTTTGCGCGCCGTTGTTCATGCTCACCAGGCTGGAGCTGACCTGCCACCAGTTCTTGAACAGCCGCAGGATGCCCAGCGGCGAATAGGGGCCGTCGATGACCTTGATGAGGTTGGTGATGCTGTCCATGCCGTTCTTCAGGCCCGACGTCGCCTGTGTTGCCGCTGTGGACAGCGCGGTCGGATTGGTCGTCAGGGTTTGCAGGGTGCTCGGCACCTGCGACATCAGCTGTGACAGTGCGGACTGCGCATTCGAGCTCGCCGAGGACTGTGCCGCGTTGGCCACCGCCGCCGCCTGGCTGCCCTGTCCGCTGGGATCGGTGGTCTCCGGTGGCGCGGTGAACGGGGTCAGCTGGGTGGCGGCCGCCGCGGAGCCGGCGTAGGCGTACATCGCGGCCGCGTCCTGGGCCCACATCTCGGCGTACTGGGCCTCGGTGGCGGCGATCGCCGGCGTGTTCTGCCCCAGGAAGTTGGTGGCGACCAGCGACATGAGCAGCGCCCGGTTGGCCGCGACCACCGGCGGTGGGACGGTGGCGCTGAAGGCCAGCTCGTAGGCGCCCGCGGCCGCTCTGGCCTGCAACGCCGCCTGCTCTGCCTGCGCTGCGGTGGCCCTCATCCACTGTTCATACGGAGCTGCCGCGGCCGCCATCGCCGCCGAGGACGGTCCGTGCCACGCCGAACTCGCCAGGTCGGCTACCACCGACCCGTAACCGGTCGCGGTGGAGTGCAATTCAGTGGCCAGCGCGTCCCAGGCCGTCGCAGCGGCCAGCATGGGAGCCGACCCCGGGCCAGAGTAGATTCTGGCGGAGTTGATTTCCGGCGGCAGGGCCCCGAAATCCATAGCTCTCCTTCGCTCCCGATCACTGACGCGCCCCCCGGACCGCGACGCCGCCTAACAACCCACCGACGATCAATCAGCCACGGTCAGGCGGCCAATTGCGCTCAGGGTGATGTGATCAGAAGGTTAGCCAGCGGCGGGCCGGTCCCCGGGCGGCCGAGACCGGTGTTCTCGACCGCTCGCGCACCGGTTCGAACGCGCCTGCTGCGGCGGGCGCAGGCCTGCGCACCGTGCCCGTTTCAGCACCGTGATCAGCGCGAATACCGATCCTTCGCCGTCGGGACCCGGTGTGGTTCCGCGCGCGGGGCGCCCGGCGGTGACCAAAAGAATCTGGCTGCGAGAAATTCGCCTCGCCACCGGGCCGGAGTGCCGATCAGGCCTTGGTGATCGACACCCGCACACCGTCGCCGATCTCGGCGGCGCCGGCACCCGGGTCGCCGAACTCGAACCCGGTGGCGAGGATCTCGCCCGCGATCAGATCCCGATGCGCCTGCGCCCACCCCAGCCGCCGGTCGGGGACCGACATCACGACGCTGATCCGGTCGGAGACCTGCAGTCCGGTGCTCTTGCGCAGTTCCTGCAGTTCGCGGATGCGGTCCTTGGCCCAGCCTTCGGCTTCGAGTTCCTCGGTCACCGTGCCGTCGAGCACCACCAGTCCGGCGCCGTCCGGCAGCGCCGCGGTGAACTCTGGATCGGCGGCCACCAGCTTGGAGGTGTATTCGCCCTCGCGCAGCACCACCGGCCCGGCGCTAAGGGTGCCGTCCGGGTTGATCACGCCCTCGCCCGCCTTGACGGCCTGGATCGCGGTCTGGACGTCCTTGCCCAGCCGCGGACCGGCCACCTTGGCGTTGACCGCCAGGTCGAAGCGGCCGTAGCGGTCGATGTCCGCCGTCAGCTCGACGGCCTTGACGTTGAGTTCGTCGGCGATCAGGTCGGTGAACGGCGCCAGTCGCTGCGGGCCCTCGACGGCCACGGTGAGTCTGGGCAGCGGCAGCCGGACCCGCAGCCGGTGCGCCTTGCGCAGCGAGGACGCGGCCGAACACACCTCGCGTACCTGGTCCATCGCCGCCACCAGCTCGGCGTCCGCGGGCAGGCTGCCGGGCTCGGGCCAGTCGGTCAGGTGCACCGACCGCTCACCGGTGACGCCCCGCCAGATCTTCTCGGTGGTGAGCGGCAGCAGCGGTGCGGCCAGCCGGCAGGTCACCTCCAGCACGGTGTGCAAGGTGTCGATGGCGTCGGGGTCCTCGTCCCAGAACCGCTGCCGGGAACGGCGCACGTACCAGTTGGTCAGCGCCTCGGTGAACTGGCGTAGCTCCTCACACGCCCCGGAGATGTCGCAGCCGTCCAGCGCAACGGTCAGGTCGTCGCGCAGCGAGGCCAGCTTCGCCAGGATGTAGCGGTCGAGCACATGGGTCGAATCGGTGCGCCACACCCCGGGTTTCGGCGCGTAGAGCGCCAGGAAACTGTAGGCGTTGGTCAGCGGCAGCATCACCTGGCGCACACCCTCACGGATGCCCGGCTCGGTGACGATCAGGTTGCCGCCCCGCAGGATCGGCGAGGCCATCAGGAACCAGCGCATGGCATCGGAGCCGTCGCGGTCGAACACCTCGTTCACGTCGGGGTAGTTGCGCAGCGACTTGCTCATCTTCTGCCCGTCGGAACCCAACACGATGCCGTGCGCCACACAGGTTTTGAAGGCCGGCCGGTCGAACAGCGCGGTGGCCAGCACGTGCATCATGTAGAACCAGCCGCGGGTCTGGCCGATGTACTCGACGATGAAGTCGCCCGGGTAGTGGGTTTGAAACCAGTCGGAGTTCTCGAACGGGTAATGCACCTGCGCATAGGGCATCGACCCGGAGTCGAACCACACGTCGAGTACGTCGGGGATGCGCCGCATCGTCGAGGCGCCGGTCGGATCGTCGGGGTTGGGCCGGGTCAACTCGTCGATGTACGGCCGATGCAGATTGTCCGGGCGTACCCCGAAATCGCGCTCCAACTCGTCGAGGCTGCCGTAGACATCGATTCGCGGGTAAGCCGGATCATCGGACTTCCACACCGGAATAGGTGTGCCCCAGTAGCGGTTTCGCGAAATCGACCAGTCGCGTGCGCCGCGCAGCCAGTTTCCGAAGATGCCGTCCTTGACATGCTCGGGATACCAGGTGATCTGCTCGTTGAGTTCGACCATGCGGTCCCGGAATTCGGTGACCCGGACGAACCACGACGAGACCGCCTTGTAGATCAGTGGGTTACGGCACCGCCAGCAGTGCGGGTAGGGGTGTTCGTAAGTCTCGTGACGCAGCAGCACCGGCTGATTGACCGCCGCCGGTCCGGTGCCGTTCTTCAGGTCGGCGATGATCGCCTTGTTCGCGTCGAACACATGCTGGCCCGCGTAGTCGGCGACGCTGGAATCGAAGCGGCCCTTGGCGTCCACCGGGGTGACCGGGGTGATGCCGGCGGCGTCGGTGGTGTTCTTGTCGTCCTCGCCGTATGCCGGCGCCAAATGCACCAGCCCGGTGCCGTCGTCGGTCGACACGAAGTCGGCGGCCAGCACCCGAAAGGCGTCCGCCGAGTCCATGAAGTAGGGAAACGGCGGCCGGTACTGAAGCCCGACCAGCTCCGAACCGCGATAGCGGCCCAACACGGGTGGCTCTTGGCCGTCGGTGGCGCCGAATTCGCGCGCATAGGCGCTCAGCCGGGCCTCGGCGAGCAGGAATCGACGCTCCCCCACCGCGACCTGCACATAGGTCACCTCCGGGTTGACCGCGACGGCCAGGTTGGCGGGTAGTGTCCACGGCGTGGTGGTCCACACCAACAGGTACGCGCCGGCCAGGTCATCGACCGGTCCCCCGGAGCCCACGGCGAACCCGACGGTCAGCGCCGGGTCCTGACGGCTCTGGTAGATGTCGTCGTCCATCCGCAGTTCGTGGTTGGACAGCGGGGTCTCGTCACGCCAGCAGTACGGCAGGACGCGGTAGCCCTCGTAGGCCAATCCCTTGTCCCACAGCTGCTTGAACGCCCACAGCACCGATTCCATGAACGGCAGGTCGAGGGTCTTGTAATCGTTGTCGAAGTCGACCCAGCGGGCCTGCCGCGTGACGTAGGCCTGCCATTCGGCGGTGTAGCGCAGCACCGACTCCCGGCAGGCCTGGTTGAACGCGGCGATACCCATCGCGTCGATCTGCGATTTGTCGGTGATGCCGAGCTGACGTTCCACCTCGAGTTCGGCGGGCAGCCCGTGGGTGTCCCAGCCGAACCGTCGCTCCACCTTGTAGCCGCGCATGGTGCGATACCGCGGCACGATGTCCTTGACGTAGCCGGTGAGCAGATGCCCGTAATGGGGCAGGCCGTTGGCGAACGGCGGCCCGTCGTAGAACACGTATTCCTCGGCGCCGTCGCGGCGGGCGATGCTGGCCCGGAAGGTGTCGTCGGCGGCCCAGTGATCGAGGACCTCGGCTTCGGCCGCCGGGAAGTCGGGGGCACCGGCGGCCGGCTTCGGATAGCTGCGTTCGCTCACGTCTCTGTCGTCTCCCACGGCGCTCCCGGCTCGGGGACGACGCCGCGCCGGTTGCGCGAGCACCGCGGTACCACCCCGCTTGCCGCGCTGCCGGCGCGACCGCTCAACAAGGCTGTGACGGGCCTACCCGTTCGGTTCTACTGAGGCCCGTCGTTTGAGGCCCGTCGTTCGGGGCCGAGGCCTGTTCTTCCGAAGGCTCCCCGGTGATGGCCGGATCATTGCCGATGAGCCGATTGTACGGAGGGCCGCCGATTCGCCGGAGAGGGGTTCAGCCGGCAGGGCGCGCCCGGACGTCGGAGGCGGTCAGCGCGTGGTCGCATTGATCGCAGCGCAGCACGTCCTGCGGATGCCCGCCGCAGTGGCGATGTTCCAGCAGCAGTGGGGGCCCGTCGGGTCCGGGGTAGTACCGGTCGCCCCACAGCATCAGCTGGGCGAGCACGGGCAGCAGCGCCCGCCCCTTCTCGGTGAGGTGGTATTCGAATCGCTCGGGCCGGCTCTGGTAGCACTCTCGGCGCAGTACACCCTCGTCGACCAGGTGCGTCAGCCGCGCGGTCAGCACGCTGCGGGTGATCCCCGTGCTGGCGCAGAGCTCGTCGAAGCGGTGCCGGCCCAAGAAGACGTCGCGAACCAGCAGCAGCGACCACCGCTGCCCGATGACCTCGAGGGCACGAGCCACGGAGCAGAGCTGGTCGGGATATTCGCGGTCAAGCATGATGCGACCAGCATAGCCACCTGAGTTGCGTCATACGACCCACTTGGGGGTAGTGTGAGTCGCGTGATGCGACCCGCAGCCGGGACCGAGCCCCTCATCGCCGACGTGTCCGACACGGCACGCTGGATCGCCGCCTATCGGGCGGAGGAATCCCGCCGCCCCGACGCGATGTTCGACGACCCGCTGGCCGATCGGCTCGCCGGGCAGCGCGGCCACGCCATCGCCGCGGCGGCCCCGCCGATCGGCTGGGCGCTGGTGGCCCGGACCAAGCTCATCGACGATCTGGTGCTCACGGCGATCGACGAGGGCTGCGACCGGGTGCTCAACTTGGCGGCCGGCCTGGACACCAGGCCCTACCGCCTGGACCTTCCGGCGGACTTGCAGTGGGTGGAGGCGGACCTCCCGGGACTGCTGGCCGACAAGGAGCAGGCGCTGCACGACCAGGAGCCCCGATGCCGGCTGGCCCGGTATGCGGTCGACCTCGCCGATCCCGCCGCCCGCGACGCCTTTCTCGATGACGCGCTGGCGGGCGCGGGCAAGGCCCTGGTGCTGACCGAGGGCTTGTTGATGTATCTCGACGACCACGATGTCGTGGCCCTGGCGCAATCCTTGAAGCGACCGCAGATCGCGTGGTGGCTGCTGGAATTCTGGGGTGCGGGACTGCGGAAATGGATGGACCGCAAGACCGCCGCCATCATGGCCAACGCACCGTTCAAGTTCGGAGCCGAGAACGGGCTCGCCTACTTCGAGCAGATCGGCTGGACGCCCCTCGAAGTTGAATCGATATTGTTGGCGGCCAACCGATTCCGTCGACTGCCATTCTGGTATCGGGTAGCCGCCCGGCTACCCCAGCCGGACCCGCGCAATCCGGGCAATGCGCGCTGGAGCGCTGTCACCCGCCTCACCGCCCGCTGACGGTCCGGCCTTCCGCCGGCACTGCGCAGCGGATCTGGCGTCCATAACACGGTCGGGCTTCTACACTTTTCCCCGTGGGATTCAGCGCGTCACATGCCCGCGACGTGGTGTTGCCGCTGGCACAGGCGGCCTACACCGTGATGGCCGGTGCTGCGCTGGCACTGCCGACGGGCTTCACCCAAACCGCCCTGATCGAAACCGATCCCGCCCACCTGGCCGCGCTGCCCGAGCGGCACCCGGCGAAGGCGATGGCCAAGGACACCAACATCTTCGGACTGATGGGGCACGACACCGCCTCCGGCACCGTGTTCGTTTCCTTTCGCGGCAGCGCCGATGTTGCCGACTGGATCGCCGATTTCGACTTCCTCCCGGCGCCGTACGCGCCGGTCGCGGCGTCCATGCGCGGGTCCCAGCTTCGCCCCTCCTCCGGCGAGCCTCGCTGGACCGCCGGGTTCGGACAGGTGCACGCGGGATTCCAGGACGTCTACGGCTGCGTCCGCCACAGCATCGCCGCCAACCTTCCCGCGGCGGCCCGCGGCTGCCAGACCATCCTGATCACCGGGCACAGCCTGGGTGCCGCGCTGGCGGTTCTGGCGGCACCGGACATCGCCCGCACCGTGCTCGACGGGCGCACCATCGAGCCGCGGGTGACGACGTTCGGCGGACCGCGGACCGGCCTGCCCGACTTCGCCGCCGCGTTCAATGCCGCGATCGAATGCTGCTATCGGGTAGTGAATTTCCTCGACATCGTGCCGCTGGTACCGCCGTCACCGTATGTGCACGTGGGCGCCGAGATCGCCGTGGACAGCGGCGGGGCCATCGATATCGGCTGGCGACACAGCCTGGCCGGCTATCACGCCGGCCTCTCGGCACTGCTGGCGGCGCAACAATGAGCCGGACGCGGCGAGTGCCGGTCGGCCTCGCGCTGGTGGTCGCCACCGCTCTCGCCGCGGTCGGCCCGGCGGCGCCCACGGCTTCGGCGAGTCCCGCGGTGCACCTCACCGGGTCGGCAGACGGCTTGGGAGGCGGCACGGCGCTGATCATGGGCGGCAGCGGCAATCCGCTGCCGGCACCGACCTACGTCGACGCCGCCGACATCCTCTACCTACAACCGCACGGGTTCACCGGCACACCGCAAGCGCTGTTCACCCCGGAGGGCTTCTACCCGACGACCGGCGTCAAGAGCCTGCCCGCCTTCGTCTCGGAAACCCAGGGCGCGCAGATACTCAGTGAGACGGTCAGCCGCCTGGTCGCCGGCGGAGGTGTGGACGCGGTGAATCCGGTGGTGGTTTTCGGCTATTCGCAAAGCTCCGCGCTGTCCTCGCTGGCGATGAGTCGGCTCGCCGAACAGGGTGTGCCGGCCGAGGATGTGCACTTCGTGCTGGTCGGCGACACCGCCGCCCCCAACGGCGGGTTGCTGGAGCGCTTCGATTTCCCGGTCGGGTCGAATCCGTCCATCCCGAGCCTGGGCATCACGTTCGGCTACCCCACCCCGGACCTCTACCCCACCGATGTCTACACACTCGAATACGACGGTTTCGCCGACTTCCCCCAATACCCCCTCAACCCGTTCGCCGTCTTGAACGCCCTGGCGGGTCTGGTTCTCGAGCACTTCACCTACCTGGGTCTTCAGCCCGATCAGATCGCCGGCGCCATCCCGCTGCAGACGGCCGCCGATTCGCTGACCCACTACTACATGATTCCGCAGGAGCATCTGCCGCTGCTGGATCTGGTGCGCTTCCTACCGTTCATCGGTAATCCGCTGGCGGATCTGGTGGAACCGGACTTGAAGATCTTGGTCAACCTCGGCTACGGCAGCATCACCGAGGGCTGGAGCCAGGGTCCCGCGGACGTTCAAACCCCGTTCGGACTGTTTCCGACCGATCTGGACTGGGCCGAGGTCTGGCACGCCCTGGCGAGAGGAATTCCGGAGGGCATCCTCGCCGCCGCCAGGGACCTGCTCGACCCGGAAAACTACGACGTGTTCGCGACCATCGCCGAGAATCCGGTGACCGGTCCACTGCTGCGGTCGGCGTACGCGGTCGGCGACCTGACCGTCAACCCGGCCATTTTTCTCGACGATCCGAATGCCGCGACGCTTACCGAGGTGCTCAACGCCTTAAACCTCGGATCCTCGGATGCGGCCCCGGACCCGCTGGCCCAGCTGCTTCCGATCGCCGACGTGCTCACCGCGTTGACCATCTCCCTGCCGGCCTACGACGTGGCGGTATTCCTTGATCGGCTCGAGGCGGGCAACCTCATCGAGGCGATCGGCCTTCCGCTTGCTGCCAACATGGCGCTGATCCCGATCGCGATCGGGCTCGGTCTGGGTGTCGGCCTCTAGCGCGCCTCCCGGCACTCCCAGCAATCGGGCATCAGCCCGGTTTCGATGAAGTCCATCAGCTCCGCCGCCTGATCCGGTTCCAGCGCGGTGTCGGCCGCGCGGTAGATGACCTGTTCCTCTTTGGAGTTGTGCACCGCGAGCTGGTCGAGCAGTAAGCGGCAGAGCGCGCCCATCCGCTCGGTGTCACCGCCGGCCACCAGTCCGGCCAGCGCGTCCATGGTGCGCCAGATCTCGCCGTGCTCGGTCATCATCACCGCGATCGGCATCTCCATGCCGGCGTGCCGGATCGGCGGAAACAGGATGCGTTCCTCGAGGTAGATGTGGCGGCGCAGGTCCTCCAGAGCTGCATTCAGCGCCTCGGCGTCCACCCGGCCGCCGATCAGTCCGGTCAGGAATCCCTCGAGACCGGCATCGACCTCGTGATGCTCACGCTCCAGGACAGCAGACGGGGGCATGTCGGGTTTCTCGGCGGCCACGGTGTTCTCCCATCCATCTCACACGGCGGCTTTTGCGCAGACCCAGCCGTCGGGCATCCGGCCCGCTTCGATGAACTCGGCCAGTTCGGCAGCCTGCTCCGGAGGCAGTCCGGTATCGGCGGCCGGATAGATCACCGGTTCCTCCACCTTGTTGTGTTCGGCCAGCAGTGCCGAAAGCCGTTGGCACACTTCCCGCAACGTGTCGCGGTCGCCCTCGCCCGGGCCGGCGAGCACCTTGTCGAGTTCGTCCATGGTGCGCCAGATCTCGCCGTGGCCGCGGATCATCCCGAACACCGCCATCATGTGGGCGCCCTTGCTGATCGGCGGGAACAGCAGCTGTTCCTCCAGATAGATGTGACGCCGCAGCACCGCCAGGGTGTGACGGAGGGCGTCGGCGTCCATGCCGCCGGCGTCCAGCTTATCCAGGAAGGCTCCGATGCCGGCGTCGATCTCCTGGTGCTCGCGTTCCAGTGCCGCCGAGAGGTTTTCGTCAGACATGTTGCTGGCCCCTCCGTTCAGACCAGCGCGGCGTCGAGGCTGATCTCAGCCCCGGCGAACAGTCGCGACACCGGGCACAGCGCGGCGGCGTCGTTGACGACCCGGGCGAAGTCGGCGTCGTCCAGACCGGCCACCCTCGCACGGATGGTCAGCTTCGACGTGGTGATGGTGGGCAGCCCGTCAACCTCCTCGAGGGTGACCGTCGAGCTGACGTCGAGCTGCTGCGGCGGGGTCGTGTTCTCACCGAGCTTGAGCGACAACGCCATTGCGAAACACGAGGAGTGCGCGGCGGCGGCCAGTTCTTCCGGGCTGGTCTTACCGCCGGGCTGCTCGGTGCGGGCCGCCCAGGTCACCGGAAGTCCGTCGAGAGCACCGCTGCTGCCCTGGCCCAAGGTGCCCGCCCCGGAGGCCAGCGGCCCCTCCCAGGTGGTCTGAACGGTGCGATCCGCGATGCTCATCCGCCGCCTCCTCTACCGGTGCGGACGCCGCCTGAGACAATCCGGAACCCGCACAGTATTTTTTACAACCAGGACTTGTTTAAATGCTAGTCCATGGGGCGGCGTCCTGGCCAGAGCCGGCCGGCACCAACTCAGCGGTCGTTCTCGTCCTCCGGCAGCTGAACAGCGGCCAGCACCTCGGTGGTGTGATCCTCGACGGGCGTGGGAGGCAGGCCGGACAGTTCCGGGAACGCCGTGGCCACCATGTCCTCGAACGTCCGGTCGGGCGCATCGGCCGGCTCCGCGGTCGCCGAGACCACCTCGTCGGGCGCCTCGGCGGCACCGGGGTCGTCCACGGCCTCGGCATCGGGGCCGGCGTCGGCGGCGCCGGTAGCCCCCGCATCCTCGCCCTCGGCCGCGTCGTCGGTGACGGTGCCGGTGTCCTCGCCGTCGTCCGCGTCGTCGGTGGCGGTGTCCTCGGCCGCGATGACCGGTAGTGCCCCGGGCGTCGCGCGCGCCGGATGCTCACGCACGTTCAGCGGCCACCAGAACCACCTGCCCAGCAGCGCAGCCATGGACGGCATCATGAAGGAGCGCACGATCAAGGTGTCGAACAGCAGACCCAGTCCGATCGTGGTACCCACCTGGCCCACCACCCGCAGGTCGCTGACCAGCATTGACGCCATGGTGAAGGCGAACACCAACCCGGCGGCCGTGACGACCTTGCCGGTACCGCCCATGGTCCGGATGATGCCGGTCTTGATCCCGGCGCCGAGTTCCTCCTTGAACCGGGCGACCAGCAACAGGTTGTAGTCACAGCCCACCGCCAGCAGGATGATCACCGACATCACCATCACCAGCCAGTGCAGGTGGATGCCGAAGATGTACTGCCACACCAAAACCGACAGCCCTACCGAGGCCCCCAACGAGGCCAGCACCGTCCCGACGATCACCAGCGAGGCGACGAAGCTGCGGGTGATCAGCAGCATGATGATGAAAATGATTGCCAGCGAAGTGATCCCGGCGATCAGCAGGTCGTAGTCGGCGATCCCCTGCAGGTCGTTGAAGAGTGCGGCGGTGCCGGCCACATAAACCTTGGCCGTCGACAGCGGTGTCCCCTTGAGGGATTCGGTGGCGGCCTTCTTGATCGTGTTCACCCGCGCCATGCCCTCCGGAGTCGCCGGATAGCCGTCGTGGGTGATGAAGAAGCGCGCCGCGTGGCCGTCCGGTGAGAGGAACAGCTGGATCACGCGTTTGAAGTCCGGGTTGTCGAAGGCCTCCCGTGGCAGGTAGAACGAGTCGTCGCTCTTGGCCGCGTCGAAGTCCTGGCCCATCGCGGCCGAGTCCCCGCCGACCTCCTCGACCTGCGCGATCATCCCGGACATGGTGCTGTGCAGGGTCAACATCATGGTCTGCAGGCTGCGCAGCGCGGCGATCTGCGCCGGCATCATCTCCAGCAGCTGCGGCGTCACCACGTCGACGTTGCTCATCACCGGCGCCAGCTCGTTGAGCTTGTCGGTGAGCTGGGTGGCGCCGTCCATCGAGGCGTAGGCCGACCGCAGTGACAGGCAGGTCGGGTCCCCGCGGCAGTCGTTCGTGTCGACCGTTTCGCGCAGCAATTTGGAGTTCTGGTTGAAATCGGCCATGTGGTGGCGCATCTGCTGAGCCAGATCCATCGCCTCTTGCGAAACGCCGGTCGCTTCATGGGTATTGGTGCCCAGTTGCTGCATGAGCCCGTACATCCGTTGCAGCGACGCGATCGTGCCCTCGAGATCATCGGCCTGCTTGCGCATGTCGGAGACCCGGTTTTTCATGAAGTCGAGGTTCTGCATCTGCCCGGCGCTTTGCATGCTGAGCAGGAACGGGATCGAGGTGTGCCCGAGCGGGGTGCCCTCCGGCCTGGTAACCCCTTGCACCAGGGCGACACCCTCGACGGCGAAGACGCTCTTCGCCAGCTTGTTGAGCACCAGGAAATCCGCCGAGTTGCGCATGTCGTGATCGGATTCGACCAGCAACACCTCCGGCAGCAACCGCGATTCCGGGAAGTGGCGCGACGCGGCCGCCCAACCGAGGTTGGCCGGGGTGTCCGACGGAATGAACGACGGGTCCTTGTAGCTGACCCGGTAGCCGGGCAGCGCCAACAGACCGATGAGCGCGACCGCGCTGGCCGCCACGAAGATCGGGCCGGGCCAGCGCACGATCGCCGTACCCACCTTGCGCCAGCCGCGATCGGACATCTTGCGCCGCGGTTCCAGCAGGCCGTAGCGGCTGGCCACGGTCAGCACCGCCGGGACCAGCGTCAGCGCGATCGCCACGGCGACCAGCATGCCGACCGCGCACGGGATACCCATGGTCTGGAACACCGGCAACCGGGTGAAGCTCAGGCAGAACGTGGCGCCGGCGATCGTCAACCCGGAGGCCAGCACCACATGGGCGACCCCGCGGTAGGTGGTGAAATACGCCGTTTCGGGGTCCTCGCCGGCGTGCCGGGCCTCGTGGTAGCGGCCGATGAAGAAGATGCCGTAGTCGGTGCCGGCGGCGATCGCCAACGTCACCAGGATGTTGATCGCGAAGGTGGACAGTCCGATCCACCCGTTGTGGCCTAAGAAAGCGACGATTCCACGGGCCGCCGCCAGTTCGATACCCACGACCGCCAACAGCAGCGCGACCGTGCTGAACGAGCGATACAACAGCAGCAGCATCAGCGAGATCACCGACACGGTCGCCACCAGGATCTTCAGCACCGCGCGGTCGCCGCTGGTGTTCATGTCGGTGACCATCGGCGCGGGGCCGGTCACATAGGCCCGCACTCCCGGCGGCGCGGGTGTGCGGTGCACGATGTCGCGGACGGCCTCGACCGAATCGTTGGCCAGGGCTTCGCCCTGGTTGCCGGCGAGGTTCAGCTGGACCAGCGCCGCCTTGCCGTCGGCGCTCTGGGCTCCGCCCGCGGTAAGCGGGTCGCCCCAGAAGTCCTGGATGTGCTGGATGTGCTTGGTGTCCGCGTTGAGCTGGGCGATCAGCTCGTTGTAGTAGTGATGGGCGGCGTCGCCGAGGGGCTCCTCCCCCTCGATGACGATCATCGCCGCGCTGTCGGTGTCGGATTCGGCGAAGTCGTGTCCCAGCCGCGCCATCGCCTGAATCGACGGCGCATCCTTGGCGCTCAGCGACACCGGATGGTCCTTGGCGACCTGCTCCAGCGGTGGGACGGCGAGGCTCACCAGAAGCGTGATCGCCACCCAGCCGAGGATGATCGGCAGTGCAAACTTGCGGACCAACCCTGCCGCAGACAGCCGGCTAAGGCTCAGGTGGTGCGTTTTCGTCACTTTTGCAAAGCCCCTCACCAGACGATCTCCCCCAAGCGATCACTGTAACCCCCAGTTCAGGGCCGCGGCATCGGAAGCTACCCGATCACGTAGTCCGACAGCGGAAAGTGATCTTGCTCTTTGACCGCCGTGCGCACCGACGTCGGCCGGAACAGCGGGGCCTCCCCGGTGTTGTGGTTGAACCAGTAGGAATTCGACGTCGCGCAGTTGCCCAGGTGGAACACCGAGCTGTCCAGCAGGTCCATCATCCGCTCGTAGAACCGGGTGTTGGCCTCCTCGGTGACCTCGAAGGTCCGCGCTTGGCGCCGCTGCAGCTCCCCGAACAGCCGGTTCATGTGCCGCATCTGGTATTCGACGGTGTTGAACCAGGACAGGCCCACCCAGGCGAACGGGCTGGCCATGTTGATGAAATTCGGGAACTGCGGCGCGGTCATGCCCTGGTAGGCCTGGAATCGGGTCTCGCGCCACCACTTACCCAGGTTCCGGCCACCGCGCCCGACCACCTCGATCGCCGGCAGGTTGCCTTCCCAGACGTCGAAGCCCGTCGCCAGCACCAAGGTGTCGATCTCGCGTTTGGTGCCGTCGACGGAGACGATGCCGTCCGGTTCGATCCGCTCGATACCGGCGGTCTCCAGGTGCACGTGCGGCTTGGTGAACGTCGGGTAGTAATCATTGGAGATCGACGGGCGCTTGCAGCCGAAGTCGAAATCGGGGCGCATCTTGCGGGCCAGCTCGCGGTCCCGCACCGACATCAGCCGATGCAGGGTGGACTGGGCCGCCATCGCCTTGTTGAGGAACTTGAACCGCCGGTAGCGCCACATCGTCAGGACCATCATGAAGTCGGTGACATTGTCGGTGATCCATCGCACGATGCGCTGGGTGAACGGCACGCGGGCGAACATGCGCTGCACCACCGGCGGGAACACCACGTCGGACTTGGGTGTCACCAGGATCGGGGTGCGCTGGTAGACGGTCAGATCGGCGACGACTTTGGCCAGCTCCGGGATGACCTGGATCCCGGTCGAGCCGGTTCCGATGATCGCCGCGCGCCGCCCGGCCAGGGGGTATTCGTGATCCCAGGCCGCGGTGTGGATGATGCGCCCGGCGAAGGTGTCGATTCCGGGGATCTCCGGGATCTTCGGCTGGCACAGGAAGCCGGTGGCCACGATGAGGAACTGCGCGGTCAGCGTCTCACCGCCGGCCAGGCCCACCCGCCACACCTTGGCGTCCTCGTCCCACTGGGCCCCGTCGACGCACGTGTTGAAGCGCATGAAGCGGCGCACGTCGTACTTGTCGGCGACGTGCTCGGCGTAGGCCTGGACCTCATGGCCCGGCGCGAACAACCGCGACCAGTACGGGTTGGGCTCGAACCAATAGGAATAGGTGGTCGAGGGCTGATCGACCGAGAGGCCCGGATAGTGGTTGACCCGCCACGTTCCGCCGAGGCCGTCTTCGCGGTCGACGATCAGGATGTTCTGGTAGCCCAGCCGATTGAGTTGGATCGCCGCGCCCATTCCCCCGAAGCCCGCGCCCACGATGACGGCCTCATAGTGCTGGTCCTGCTGGGTCCCCATAAACAGAACACGCTACCGCAATCCGGCGACGCGCCGCTGTGCGCGCAGGTCAACCACATGCGAACACCAACCGCCGCAGGTAAAGTAATGGACGCTTAGCGGTCGCGGGATGGCGGCAATCACACCACGACAGTGCGACGGGTCTTAGTGTTCTGCCAATCTCGGCGGTAAGCTTCGGGCCAGCCGCGGACTTTTCTGCGCGCAGCCCAAAGACGGGAGAGTAGCGAAAATGCCGATCTGGATCGACATCTTCGGGCTGGTGGGCAGCCTGATGATTGCCGGCTTGGTATTTTTCGCCGTCGTTCGTGCCGTTGCGCGATACCGCCGCAACATGGACGTCACCGACGACCACCAGTACACCGCGACGCTGGCAAGCCTGTCGGAAAGCTCGGTACGACGCCGCTTCGATCCGTTCACCGACATCGACTGGGACGCGCCCGAACACGCCATCACCGCCGATGACCCGCGGTGGGTGCTGAAAGACGACCCGCTGGGACGCACCGAGTGGTACCGCAGCCAACCGTTGGACAAGCAGATCGCGATCGGGATGTGGCGGCAGGCCAACATCGCCAAGGTCACACTGCAGTTCGAGAGCATGCTGATCCGAGGTCTGGTCCAGTACGCGTCCCGGGTGCCCAACGGCTCGCCCGAACACCGCTACTGCATGCACGAGTCCGTTGAGGAGTGCAACCACGTCCTGATGTTCCAGGAGCTGGTCAACCGCATCGGATTCGACGTGCCGGGGATGCAGTGGTGGATGCGCTGGCTGTCCCCGCTGATGCCGTTGTACGCCGGGCCGTTCCCCAACGTGTTCTTCTTCGGTGTCCTGGCCGGCGAGGTGCCCGTCGATGTTTTGCAGACCAATGCGCTGCGCGAGGCCGGCTCCGGGCATCCGGTGGTGGAGAAGGTGATGGCCATCCACATCGCCGAAGAGGCCCGCCACATCTCCTTCGCGGACGCCTACCTACGTAAACGCGTGCCGAAGGTGTGGCGGATCAACCGGCTGTGGATGTCGCTGTACGTACCGTTCGTGATGCGGCTGCTGGCCAAGCCGATGGTGGTGCCGCCGCGCAGCTTCTTCCGGCAGTTCGACGTTCCGCGTTCGGTGCGCAAGCAGCTGCTGTCCGGCTCCCCGGAGTCCCGCCAGGAGCTGCAGGACAGGTTCGCCGACATCCGCATGCTGTGCAGCGACATCGGCCTGATGACGCCCGCCGGACGGCTGATGTGGCGGGTCTGCAAGATCAACGGAGCGCCGTCGCGTTACCGCGGCGAGCCGCGGCGCGCGCAGGTGCCGGTGCAGGTTACCGGGGTCTAAAGCACCTCCTGAGCTGTGCCATACTTTCGGTATGGTGCGTTCCCCATCTCAGACCTTGGAAAAAGTCGGTGCCGATCTGGTGTACCGGATCTCGGCGATGCCGCTCTACAAGAAGGCCTTCAAATACTGGTACCCGTTCATGACCCGACGGATGGGGCACGACGACGTCGTCTTCCTCAACTGGGGTTACGAGGAGGACCCGCCGCTGGGCCTTCAGCTCGATGAAGCCGACGAGCCCAACCGCTACTCGATCCAGCTCTACCACCAGACCGCCAGCCAGATCGACCTGACCGGCAAGAAGGTGCTGGAGGTCAGCTCCGGCCACGGCGGCGGCGCGTCCTTCATTTCCCGGACCCTCAAGCCGGCCTCCTACACCGGCCTGGACTTCAACCCCGAAGGGGTGGCCTTCTGCCAGAAGCGCCATCAGGTGCCGGGCCTGGACTTCGTGCAGGGCGACGCGCTGAACCTGCCGTTCCCCGATGATTCCTTCGACGCGGTGGTCAACGTCGAGGCCTCGCACATCTACCCCGACTTCGCTCGTTTCGTCAGCGAGGTGGGCCGGGTGCTGCGTCCGGGCGGGCACTTCCTGCACACCGACTTCCGCGCCAAAGAGGACATCGAGTCCTGGCAGCAGACCCTTGCCAAGCCGCCGCTGCGCCTGGTCAACGAGCGCGACATCAGCCGGGAGGTCGTCCGCGGGCTGGCGGCGAACTCGCCGCGCTCCAACGAGCTGATCAACGAGCGGCTGCCGTTCTTCCTGCGGCGCTTCGGCCGGGAGTTCGCGGTGGTCGAGGGATCGCTGTTCTACCGCGATCTGGACCGTGGCGAGATCACCTACCGGATCTTCGACCTCGTCAAGGACTGACTCCACCGAACTGTTCGCAGCGCCGGAGCGGGCCGGGACTTGTTCCCCCGCTCCGGCGCTCTGTTTTCCGGCTGATGTCCCTTGAACCGGCGGGGCGAAACCGGGTTAGGGTGACGGCTGCAGTCATTGTCGGCCCGATCGCGGGCCGATCGCGCTGCAAACACGACGATCGTGACGAGGGGCTAGCCAGATGGACCAGAGGGACTTGACGCGTCGGCTTCGCTTCCGCGCCAGCCTGTTCAAGATCGGCATCGACGGACTGGTCGGGGTGGCGAGGGACCGGGCGACCGCCTACCGCTACGCCCTGACCGGCCGCGAGACCGCCCCGCTGACCGACTTCGACCCCTTCGCTCGCGAAACGATGCTCGACCCCTACCCGGGCTATCGCACCCTGCTGACCGGTCCCAAGGTCTGGTACAGCCGCAAACGCGGCATCTGGATCATTCCGGGCTACGACGAGGTCCGGCAGGCACTGCGCGACGACGAGGCCTTGTCCTCGGCGCAGAGCCAGGCCCGCTTCCGGGTCCGCTTGCAGACGATGAACGCCCAAGACCCGCCGGTGCACACCCGGCTGCGCCGGTCGGTGTCGCGGGCCTTCACCCCGCGCGCGATGAAGGCGTGGGAGGTCAACATCAACCGGGTCGCCGACGAACTCGTCGACGAGATGATCACCCGCGGGCGGGTCGAGATCGTCAACGATCTGGCCAAACCGCTGCCGAACCGGTTGATCACGATGATGCTGGCGATCCCCCAGGAGGACCGCCACCAGTTCCTGGAATGGGCCGACACCATCAACGAGGCGGCGTTCGCACCGCTGACTCCGCGCGGCATGGCCCTGAACATGCGCTCGAGCCAGGCCGTCATCGCGATGCACCGCAGCCTCGACCCGATGATCAAGGCGCGGCGCGCCGCGCCGGGCGACGACTTGATCTCGATGCTGGCGGCTCCGAGCGGGGAGGACACCCTCTCCGACGACGAGGTGTTCTGGAGCGCGTCGATGCTCGTCGGCGCCGGCAGTGAGACCACCACCAACCTGATCTCGGGCCTGTTCCTCACGCTGGCTCAGCGCCCGGACGTCTACGCCCGGCTGCGCGAGCACCCCGAGCTGATCCCCGCCGCGATCGAAGAGCAGCTGCGGCTGGTCTCGCCGGTGCAAGGGTTCTACCGGACCGCGACCCGCGACTATCGGGTCGGCGACCACACCATCCCCGCCGGTGCGCGGGTGCTGGTGCTGTATGCGGCAGGCAATCGCGATCCCGCGCACTACCCCGACCCCGACACCTTCGATCTGGATCGCAATCCGACCGACCACCTCGCGTTCGGCGGCGGTGCCCACTACTGCCTCGGCACGCACCTGACCCGCATCGAAGTCGGGCGGGTGCTGACCCAGATGATCCCGCGGGTCAAGGAGATCCGGTTGGCCGGAGAGCACCGCTACCTGGTCAACGCCACGATGCGAGGGCTCGAGCACCTGCCCGTCGAGCTGGTGCTCGCCGAAGCCGGGGCCGACGGGGCCGCGGCCGGCCTGCGGTCCACCGGCAGCCGATGAGCGTCAAGCCGAACGCGCTGGTCACCGGGGCGACGAGCGGGATCGGGGAAGCAACGGCCGACCGGCTGCAGGCCGCCGGTTACCGCGTGTTCGCGGTAGGCCGCAATCCCGAAGCGCTGCAGGCTCTTTCGTCGCGGGGCCTGATCGCGCGCGCCCTCGATGTCACCGACGAGGCGGCGGTGGAACAGCTGGTCGGCGAGATCGACGGCGGAGTCGACGTCTTGGTCAATTGCGCCGGCTTTCCGCTGACCTGCCCGCTCGAGCAGGTGGCGCTGGCGGATCTACGCCTGCTATTCGAAACCAATATCGTTGCAGCACTCCACCTGTCGCAGGCCGTGCTGCCGGGCATGCGGGAGCGCGGGAGCGGCATCATCGTCAACATCGGCAGCACCGGAGGGCGGTTCGCCAGCCCGGGGGCCGGCGGGTATCACGTGGTGAAATACGGCATGGAGGCGCTGTCACTGTCGCTGCGCGCCGAGGTGGCGCCGTTCGGCGTACGAGTGGTGCTGCTCGACCCGACCGCGGTGCGGACCCCGTTCGTCACCTCGCAGCAGGAGGCGCAGCACGCCTACGCCCCGGACGACCCCTACGGCGACTTCAAACGCCGCTATGCCGACAACACCCGGCGGCTGTCGGCGAAGCGCGGCGTGATGATCGAACCGGACACCGTCGCCCGAGCCGTGCTGCGCGTGGTGCGGGCGAAGAACCCCAGACCCCGCTATATCGTCGGCAGTTCCGGCAAGGCCACCGTGCTCGCCCGGGCGCTGGTGACCGACCGGATGTGGGATCGAATCCTGATGCGCGGGCTGCATGACTGACGTTCCGCACCCCCCGACCCAGCCGCCGGTTCGAAACCCCATCCGTGACATACTGCCTCGGTGGCCACGATGAACCGCCTGATATTCAACCCGGTATCCCACCGCGTCATGACGAACCCGTTCGTCTACCACCTGCTGTTCACCTCGTTCGTGACGAAGCGGTTCGCGACCCAGACCAAGATGCTCAGCGGTGACGACTGGTTGTTCCTCAACTACGGCTACGAAGAGGACCCGCCGATGGGGATACCTCTGGACGCCTCGGACGAGCCCAACCGGTTTTTCATCCAGCAGTACCACCGCACCGCCGCCCAGGCTGATCTGACCGGCAAGCGGGTGCTCGAGGTGAGCTGCGGCCACGGTGGCGGCGCGTCGTATGTCGCCCGCACCTTCAAGCCCGCCTCCTACACCGGCCTGGACCTCAACGAGACCGCCATCGAATTCTGCCGGGAGCGCCACCAGCTGCCCGGGATGGAATTCGTGCAGGGCGACGCCGAGAACCTGCCGTTCGAGGACGGCTCGTTCGACGTGGTGTTCCAAGTGGAGGCATCACACCTCTACCCGCACCCGGCCAAGTTCTTCCACGGCGCGGCGCGGGTGCTGGCTCCGGGCGGGCACTTCCTTTACACCGACTTCCGCCGCCGCAGTGAGCTGGCCCGCTGGGATGCCGAACTGGCCGACACCGGATTGCGCCTGGTGTCCCAGGAGGACATCAGCATGGACGTGTTGCGCGGCAACGAGAAGAACCTGGCCCGCAAGCAGGACATGATCGCCCACCACGGCAGCCTGGCCCGCTTCGCCAGTGCCGCGACCGACTGGACCTTCAACGGCGCGCTGAAGAACGGCGAATTCGTCTACCGGCTGTACAGCTTCGCCAAGGACTGACCGGCTCTGGCGGCGGCGCTAGAGTCCGAGGCCGCCGAGCCAGCTGTGGATGCGTTCGGCCACCGACTCCCAGCCCGGCTCCAGCATCATGTTGTGGCCCATGTCGGGAAAGAACTCCGCCTCGGTGCCGTAGGCACGCGCCGTCGCCTCGACCTCTTTGCGGGTGTGAGCGCCGTCCTGGTCGGCGCCCAGCACCAGCAGCGGTGTGGTGACGCGGTCCGGGCGGGGCAGCTTGAGCATCAGGCAGTCGATGCTGACCCGGGCGCTGTCCTCCTGCAGCCGCGCCGCACATTCGAGCACCTGCTCCTCGGGGGTGCGCTCCGAGAAGAACTTCTCCCGGGCCAACTCGGGCGTGTTGATGTAGGGCAAGGACCTGCCGGTGATCGCGACCTTGATGGCATGCCAGGGGTGGTTGCGCAGCCAGCGCAGGCTCGACCCGTAGTTGCCCCGCGGGGGAATCGATGCCATCAGGACCGCGGCCGGCGCGTCGCGGGTCTCGAGGTACTTCTGCACGATCAGCCCGCCCATGGAGTGACCGATCACCACCGGCTCCTCGGGCAGCGTGTCGGCGACCGATCTGACGTCCTCGATGTAGTCCTCGACGCTGCAGGTCCGCAGCGGCTTGTCGGTGGAACTGCCGCCGTGCCCGCGGAAGCTGACCGCCAGCGCGCGATACCCCTGGTCGGCGAAGTATCCGAGGAAATTCTCGTCCCAGCACCAGGCGCCGTGCCAGGCGCCGTGGACGAAGAGCAAAGGAACCGGATGGGCGTCGCTCACACAGCCCTTGTCGATCACCTCAAGCACCACACTGCTCCCCCTGTCCGGCGCACGGCCGTCCCCTGACGTCGACGATAACCGGGACTTCCCCCTACCCGTGTTGCGTGTCGACAGTGGAGTGCGCCGCGCCAGCAACGGTAGCAGCGGGCCGTGCGGCACGACCCGGTAGGCGACCACCAGCAGCCGGTTTGCCCACCCGGGCGTCACCCGGCCCTTGCCCGCGGCCAGGCCGTCGACCGCCGCCCGAGCCACCGTGTCCACCGACTTCCACATCACCGCGGGCAGCACCTGCCGGCGCTCCCCCGCGCGGAACCCGGCCGCGATGTCCAGGTGGGTGTCCACCGGACCGGGGCACAGCGCGGTGGCACTGACGCCGGTGCCCCGCAATTCGCTGCGCAGACTCTCGGTGTAGGAAGCGACGAATGCCTTGGCGGCGCCGTAGCTCGCCTGCCCGGGCAGCGGCCCGAACCCGGCGACCGACGACACGTTCAGGACGGCACCGCGTCCTCGCTCCACCATGCCCGGCAGAAACCTGGTGCACAGATCGACCACCGCGGCGACGTCGACTTCGACCAGGCCGAGTTGGCGCTCCGGATCCGCCTCCGCGACCAGGGCCACCGCCGCCAGACCGGCATTGTTGACCAGCACATCGGGGACCAGGCCCAAGTCGGCGACCCGGTCCGGCAGGGCGGCCCGGTTGGTGCGGCTGGACAGATCGGCCGGCAGTACGTGCACCGGGTGGGGATGCAGCTCCTCGGCCAGCGCGTGCAGCCGGTCGGCGCTGCGCGCCACCAGAATCAACTGGTGACCACGCCTGGCGAGCTCGCGAGCCACTGCCGCACCGATCCCCGACGACGCGCCGGTGACGATGGCCGCACGGCCGGGTCCGGGTGCTGGTAAAGCCACGTGACCCACCCTATCGTCCGGTGCGCCGCAGACATCCCCCCGGCAAAGATCTGACCCGCACGCAAATTCCCGTCACCTCGACAGGCGCTGGGGTGAGTTCCTGTGTACGCTGACACGGTCGTGTGTCTGAGGTAAATGGGGGATTTGATGACGCATTACAGCTATCGATGGCTGACGGCGGGTCTGTTGGCGGGGAGCTGCGCCGGCTTGATGGGGCTGACCTCGATGCTCGGCGCGGGGGTCGCGCTCGGCGAGGACACCGCGCTCATCTTGGGGTCGGCTCTTCAGCCCACCCCGAAGGACTCGTACATCGACCAGGTCATGGCCGATTTCCTCAACCCCCAGAATCCGTTTCCCGGTCAGCCGACGTTCCCCGGCTACACCCCCGTCGGGGTGACCACGCCGGAGACCGATTACGGCCCGGGTCTGACCCAGGGCGTCGACGACCTCGACAAAGCGATCATGGAGCACCTGGCCAACGGTGACAACATCACCGTCTGGGGCTACTCGATGAGCGCCGCGGTGGCCACTCAGGAGCTGATCAACCTGCTTGCGTTGCCGCCCGGCGAACAGCCGGATCCGGAGCAGCTGAGCTTCGTGTTGCTGGAGAACCTCGGCAATCCCAACGGCGGGTTCTTCACCCGCTTCGAGGGCTCGGGGATGCCGGTCACGCCTCCGGACGGCATCTACCACACCGACATCTACACCATCGAGTACAGCGGGGCGACCGACTTCCCGAAGTACCCGCTGAACTTCTTCGCGCTGGCGAACGCGATGGCCGGCTACGTCTACCTGCACCCGGCGCTGCTGCCGGGGTGGCCGACGACGTTCGACCCCGACTCGATCGCCGACGCGGTACAGCTGCCGACCGCCGAGGATGTCAACACCGACTACTTCCTCATCCCGACCCAGAACCTGCCGCTGCTCGACGGGATCCGGGCGTTCCCGGTGTTCGGCCCGGCGATGGCCGACCTGGTTCAGCCGGCGCTGCGGGTGCTGGTCGACCTGGGCTATGACCGCACCGATGTGGCCGACGTCGTCACACCCGTGTCGTGGAGCATGCCGCCGATCGACTGGGAGACCCTGACGCAGAATCTCCAACTCGGCTTCGAGCAGGGCTGGATCGCCGCCCAGGTCGATCTGGGGATGCTCCCGGAGTCCGAGCTGCCGGATCTGTACCCGTACCTGCCGGACCTGTCCGGTTTGATCGGGGCCTAGGACGCGACGGCAAGTCGCCCGTGGCAGGCCAGGGTCGGCCGGCTCCACCGGGCGACCCGGTGGCGACTAGGCCGTGACGGCGAACAACGCATCCCAGAGCCCTTGGATATCGAAGGGCCCGAGGATCCCGACGTTGTCGGCGATGTTGTACAGGTAGTCACCCAGGAAGTCGTGGATCTGCTCGACGCTGGGAAGAAAGTCGCTGGTGTCGATCACCACGTCGGGCGGAAGCGGATTCTTCAGGTCCAGCAGCACCGTACCCAGCCGCCACAGCCACGCTTCGTAGTCGATGATCTCCGAGGTCGACACATTGGCGGTGCCCTCGTCGTAGGCGGCCAGCCATTGGTCGATCACCGGGTTGCCCGGCCACAGGTCACCGACCGCCTTGGCCAGCAGGAAGTAGCTGGGCATGTTCCAGTCCTCGGCGTTGAGGATGTTGCCGTCCGGGTCGGGCAGCAGGCACGGACCGGGGCAGAGCGGGCTGCCGGGGATGAACGGGTTGAACGCCACCAGCATCGAGGCGAGCACCGCCTGCATCACCCTGCCGAACTCCACCAGGTCGGGCAGCTGGAACTTCTCGGGGTCGAAGGGCTGCATCAGGCTGTTGAAGAAGTTGATGAACGGTTGGTCGAAGTTCATCTCGTAGGACGATCCGGCCCACGGCATCAACGGCGTGTTCGGGTCGATGTTCGGGTAGTCCTCGGGGTTCAGGCCCAGCTGCTCGAGGGTGCGACTGCCTTCCCAGTGGAACCCGTCGTGGGCCAGCCCGCTGTTGATCATGCCCGGTGAATTCGGGTCGAAATAGTAGGAATTGCCGTCCATCATGTCCGAGAACGGAACCTGGAACCAGTTCTCGATCAGCGGAAACTTTTGCACCCCCGTGATGATCAGCAGGCTCCACACCGCCTGGTCGATCCAGGTGAACCCGGTAATGGGGCTGGTCGGAATGGCCGGGAGACAATCCAGGCTGGCACAACTCGGGTGAACCGGGATCTCGACATTGGCCAGCATGGACAGCTGCTGGCCCAGACCCGGATAGAAGAAGTCCCCCTCGTGGCCGGCGCCGGAGAGCTCCGGGAAGGGCACCAGCAGCTGGATGACCGACTCGAAGTGCCCCAGGTCACCGGGGTCCTCGCCCCAGATGTTGGTCGGGCTGCCGACGAACCACGGGCCACTGAAGAACAGCGACCTCGACAGGGTGTCCAGCGCGTGGATCTCGTTCGCCGGAACGTTGAGGAGGGCTTGGAAGAGGTTCAGCGGAACGTTCAGCAACGACTCATCGGCGGTGAGGCGCCCGGCGAGGTGTGCCACCGCGGCCTCCGGGACGGGCGATGCGACCGGAGTGACCGCGATGAAACCCGCGGTGGTGATTGCCAGCCCAGCACTACACCACGAGCGCAGGCCAGCAACCATCCCGACGATCCTCCGATTGCAGTGGGCCGAGGTAGCTCTAAGAGACGCAAGTAATCTACCAAAGCATTAAATAAGTGCAACGCATCGCACCGAAGTCCGCCGGTCCGGAAGCGCACGACAGCCCGGCCGCCAAAACGCGGGCCGGGCTGCCGTGGTGTGCCGATCTAGAAGCTGAACCAGCTCGACATCTCTGTCCATAGGTCGGTGAGCCCCAGATAGACGCTGTCGTGCTCGGGGTCCAGGGCGTGCAGGAAGTCGTCCCAGACCAGCAGCGAGTTCTTGCCGCCGTAGTCGCCGATCTCCTGCATGTCCAACGGCAGGTCGGGGTTCCAGGTCGGCGGCATGTAGTGGCCGGTCTCCGGGTTGATCGGCCACGGCCCCAGCAGACCCGGATCGGTCAGGATCCCTCCGTTGACGACCAGTGCCGGCAACCAGGGATTGATGGCCGCGAGCGAGTCGATGATCTGGTTGTGGGTGTCCGCGTCGAAGGTGAACATGCCGGTCTGCAGCGCAGAAATACCGGCCAAGATCTGCTCGTCGGTCCCGCCGTTGGCGTTGCCGACGGCGTTGTCGCCCGCTTGCTCGGTCAGATCGATCCACTGCTGGATCTGCGGGTTGGGAGCGCCGACGGCCTGGATCGACTTGACCAGGTCCAGGGTGGTCACCCCCCATGGCGGGGACACCGGCGGCATATTGCACAGTCCCGGACACATCGGGCTGCCGGCGACGTAGGGGTTGAAGTCGACGACCATCCCGGCGATCAGGGCTTTCATGGCCTGGAAGACATCGTCCGAGCTGGCGAAGTGGAAGCCGGTGAGCGGGTCGTCGCCGTTGACGCTCCAGTCGACCGGTTGCATCAGGCTGTCGAACCACTTCTGCATGGGGCCGAACGGGTCCAACTTGAAGGTCAGGCCCGCCCACGGCATCAGGTTGAGCTGGTTGCCGTACTCATCGGTGACGGGGTCGCCGTTCCCGTCGAGAATGGTATGCGTTCCCGGGTAGCCGAAGCCGGGCTGAGCCTCACCGGACCATGGCTGCCCGCCGTACATGGGCCCGCCCGGCACCGCGCCGCCCTCACCGACACCGGCATCCGGGTTGGCGATACCGCCGGAGGTGGGGTTGTCGGGGTCGCTGTACGGGGTGTCGGGGAACTTGTAGCCGTCGAGCATCTGCTGGATCGGCACCTTCAGCCAGTACTTGAACAGGTCCAGCTGGTTGTCGTCATTGGGGAAGTTGGTGAACTTCGCGAAGAAGTTCAGCATCGCGTCCAAACCGGTGACCCCGGTGATCGGCTCGACCGGCGACATCGGGTAGCACTGGATCGAGTCACACGACGCGCTGACCGGCAGCAGGGCCGCGGCGAACATCGCGAACTGCTGGCCCCAGCCCGCGGTGCCGTTGGCCAGGGCATCCGGGTCGATCGTGGGGTCGTACAGGCCAGATAGCTGGGGTGCGAATGGGAAGAGGTAGTCCATCACTGCCATGAAGTGGCCCGGGTCGCCCGGGTCCTCTCCCCAGATGTTGGTGGCGCTGGGGGTGAACCAGTTCCCGGTGAAGAAGAACGAGTTGGCCAGCACGTTGGTGGCCGACACCTCGTTGTATGGGATGTTGACGAAGTCCTGGAAGAGGTTGAACGGGATGTTCAGGATCGAGGCCTCCGCCGCGAGCTGTACCGCCCGCTCGGCGGCCGTCAGACCCGACGCCCACGGCGCGACCGGCGCAACCGGGGCGATCGCGAGGGCACTTGCTGCCGCAACCGCCGCACCGGCGGTCGCTAATCCGCGCTGAGGCACCGCGCGATGCGCACCGGCGGCCGCAGCCCGCCGCTGAGCACGATTTGCGCCAGCGACCGCGTACCGTCGCTTCGGCGCCGCGCGATGTGCACCACCGCGCTGACGCGTCACACCATCTATCACAGTTCCCCCTCTAGTCCCCACGAACCGTGACAGCATAACCGCGTCACGGCTGGGTGTCTAAGCGAGCACGGGATAATTTACACGGGTGTTGCGTTACGGTCCGCTCAGTCCCTCATAATCGTTGTCATCGGCTGGTCTGTGCTGGTCGGGCCGTGGGCGGGGTCTGACCGCGTGACACCGTGGCTGCCATCGCCACGGCGGCTGCTCGGTACCGACCTAGAGCAGCGCGGCCAGATCCCCCAAGCCGACGGCGTCGAGCAGTCCGGCGAACCCGTCCGCGGTTCCCGATCCCGAGCTAGCGATGTCGCCGATATCGGGACCGGCCCCCAGTACCGGGATCAAGTCATCGAAGTCCACCGGCTGGTAGCCGGCCAGGTTCGCCCAGTCCGCGAAGAATCGCTGCACCCCGGACTCCGCCATGAAGTCGATGAGCTGCTGCATCACCGGTGACGGCGGCACCGCGATCGGGGTGTCGATGTTGGCCGGCGGGTGATCCGGCGCCGCGTTGCCGACATCGAACCACTGCTGCAGCGACTGCGACACCGCGTTGTTGACATCGACCTGGTGCGGTGTCGGCCCGTTGGCCGTGCCGTAGAACGCATTCAGTGGGCTGTCTGCAGTGGCCAGCGCGAGCCAGTGCTCCAGGTAAGGGTTGCCGGGCCACATCTTGTCGATTCCGGTCACCAGCGCCAGGGGCGTGGTCGACGGATTCGCCAGGCAGGTGGTCCCGCAGAACGGGTCCCCGGGCGACGACGGGTCGAAAGCGATGATCAGGCCCGCGACGAGGGTCTGCAGTGCCCGGCCGAACTCTTCGAACGTGGGGATATGAAATCCGCTCAAGTAGGTGTTCAGGTCAACCGGCACCTGCAGGCTGTTGAAGAAATTCTGGAACGGATACATCAGGTCCAACGTGAACGTCTCGTTGGACCACGGCATCAGGTGCACCGGAAAGCCGTTGCCGTTGACGACCTCATCGGTGCCGGGAATCACGTGGATTCCCTGCGACTGCGTCGCGGCGTCCTGCGGCAGGTTCGCGATGTCTCCCGGGGTCGCCGGATGGGTGCCCGCGAAACCCAGGACCGAATCGCCGGGCACCGAGCCGTCGGCGTTTCCCGCACTGTCGGTGCCGATCCCCATCGACGGGTTGATCACCGTGGGAAAGGTATAGCCGTCCATCAGATCCGACAGCGGCACTGCGAACCAGTTCTGGAATAGCGGGTAGGGCTGCAGGCCGGTCAGCGTGGCGAAGAACCAGGCGTTGTGGTCGAGGAACGAGGAGCCGGTGATCTCACTCGACGGCAGCAGCGGTGCGCTGTAGTCGGCGTCGCTGGAGGCGCTCGTCGGGATTTCCGCATCAGCGAGCAGGGTGAGCTGTTGCCCCAGCCCCAAGTGGCCGGCCGCCGCGTCCCAGTCGAAGCCGGGGGCGCCGGGTTCCGGGCTACCCTGCCCGGAGATCGCCGTGAACGGAAACGCCAGGTCGATCAGGCCCATGAAATGTCCCGGATCGCCGGGATCCTCGCCCCAGATATTGGTGGCGCTCGGCGACCACCAGTTCCCGCTGTACATCAGCGCGTTGCCCAGGATGGTCAACGCCCCCACCTCGGTGTTGGGAATGTTGACAATGGCCTGGAACAAATTCAGCGGAATGTTGACCAGCGAATCGGCGGCATTGACCAACGTGATCTCCCGCTCGCCGGTGGTGACCCCCGCCGGCGCCGCCACCGGCGTGACCAGCGCGGCAACCACCCCAGCCGCCGCGACAGCGGCAACCTTGGTATCAGATGTGTGCTTCTCCATCTCTGTGACTCCCCGACCAACGTTTCGCACAGGATCGGGCGAATCTACATCAATTGGTACGCGCACAACGATAAAAACAGAACTTCGCGATATCCGATACAGATAGGGCGGCTTTTCCGCCTTAAAAATGGACTAATTGATCCGAAAACGGGTTATTTTTCCAGCCATGCGCGGCTGCCGTAGCTGTCCAGGTGGACCACTTCCCCGACCGGCCGGCGGGTAGTGGGGCCGTAGCGGCCGCGCGGCCAGCCCAGGGGAACGATGCAGCACGGCGTGACCGCGTGCGGCAGGCCCAGGATGCGCCGCGCCGCCCGCTGGCTCCACAGCGGCAGCGTGATCAGCGAGGCACCCAGCCCCATGGCGCGCGCGGCCAGCAGCAGGTTCTGCACGCTGGGGTAGATCGACCCCCAGTAAGCAGACTCGGCGATGTGCGGCATCCGCACCACCGGCAGCCGCCCTTCTCGGGCACCCAGGCGAAGGCAGGCCACCACCAGCACCGGTATCTCCGCGAAGTGGTCGATCTGCCACTCCATGGCCCGCGCGATGCCGGCGATCGCCGGGTCGGTCTTGAGCCTGCGCCGCAATACCAGCCCGCGCTGGACCTTCCACGCCTGCCGGTAGCGCTTGGCAAGTTCCTCCTTGACGCGGCGGTCCCGCACGACGATGAATTCCCAGTTCTGCCCGTCATTGCCGGTGGGGGCCCGCTGGGCCAGCTCGATGCACTTGAGCACCACGGCGTCGTCCACCGGGTCGGAGTAGACCCGCCGCACCGCGCGCTGGGTCATCATGGCCTCGCCCAGCGGCATGTCGAGGCGGGCCAGCGCCTCCGCCGTGCCCGGTACATGGGTGGGTGTGAACCGCGGCGCATCCGGCCCTGTCATTTTCCGTTCCTGTCGCTCAGCCACTCCGCGGTGAACCGCTGGATCTCCGGGATTCCCTGGGCGAACTCCTTCGCCAGGAAGCTTTCGATGGGCCCGCCCACCAGCGGGATCTTGAATTCGATGGTCCCGGTCAGGTCCATCCGCGAACCACTGCCGGCAGGTTGCAGCACGGCGGTGCCGCCGCCGCGGCCCGGCGCCCCGATAACGGCGACATCGATGTCGCCGTTGACCCGGCCGTCCCCGGTGGGAGTCCAGACCTCGGTGGTGACGATATTGAGGTCACCGCGGTAGACCTTGGTCAGGATCCCCGGCAGCGCGCCGTGGCGCAGATCCTCGGTGACCACCACCCGCACCACACCATCCGCGTCGACGGTCAGTGAGTCCAGTGTCTTCTCGCCGCCATCGAACTCGGCGTTACGGGCCAGCCAGTAGTCGCGCGAGCCGAACGCGGCATGCACCTGCTCGACACTCGCGGGCGACTCGAAGACGATGTCGAAGGAACGGGGCATCTGTGCCTTTCTCTCCCTGCTGTCGGCTATCTGCCGAACAAGCGGGCGGCCAGGTCCGCGGCGAACTTGCGGACCCGGTCCAGTTGCTCGGGTTGGACGTTGGTGGGAGGAAGGCGCAGACCCAGGTAGCGCTTCCGGTAGCGCCCGCTGCCCAGATAGCTGGTCAGCGACAGCATCGAGCGCAGCGGGTCGCCGGGATAGGTGAAGTGAATCTCGTCGGTGTAGCGGCCACCGCACTGCTCCCCCAGCCGAGCGACTTCGGCGTAGTTCTCCTGCCAGTACTCGCGGCACACGGTGAACACTACAAACTGTTTGCCGTCCAACAGCTTTCGCGCCTCTTCAGTTTGCAGAAAGGACCGGATCGGCATGGCCGGCGCCTTCCACCAGGTCGGCGAACCGATGCAGATCAGGTCGTAGTCGCCCTCGCGCACGGCATCGGGGGTGCGGATCTCGCCGGTCTCGCCGCGCTGCTGGGCCTTGAGCACGCTGAGCATGTCCGGCCACACTCGCCGCATCGGGAACCGCGAGAACCGCTGTGCGTAGCGCGGATCGGTGAACTCGATCCCGGCTTTGACCACCTCGCAGCCGTGCTCGGCGAACACCTCGCCGGCTGTCTCCAGCACCTTGAGCGCCTGCCCGGTGAAGCTGTAATACAGCAACAGGATCCGCGGCGCCCGCCCGCCGTCCTTGGTCTCATCCGCCATGTGTGCCTCCTGGTTCATGCGGCGGTCCCAGCTTCGACTCTCCTCCGTCGAGCCTCGCTGAAGCGCCGGGTTCGACCGTGCGGTGCATCGAGTGCCCGTCCAGCGTATTAGGCTCGCCGACGTGGCAGACAAGATCCCCGTCGACCTGCACGGTGCCGCCGCGACCATGCTGACGACGCTGTACCTCAAGGCACTCGACGCCGATTTCGACTCCCCGGTCTTGGGCGATCGCTTCGCCAAGGAGGCGGTCGCGCGCATCGATTTCGACTGGGACGCTCTGAAAGCCCCCGGCCGGTGGGCGCCGCTGGTGACGGTGCGCACGGCCCAGTACGACATCTGGGCGCGCCAGTTCCTGGCCGCGCACCCGGGCGCCACCGTCATCCATCTGGGCTGCGGCCTGGACGCCCGCGTCTTCCGGATCAACCCGGGGCCGGAGGTGGCGTGGTACGACGTCGACCAACCGCCGGTGATCGCACTGCGCGAGCAGATCTATCCCGACCGCCCGGGTTATCACCTGATGGCGACCTCGGCGACCGACCCGTCCTGGCTGGACGAGATCCCCGCCGATCGCCCGGTGCTGTTGCTGGCCGAGGGCATCAGCATGTACCTGACCGAATCCGACGGCGTGGCGCTGCTGCAGAGCATTGTCGACCGCTTCCCCGCCGGAGAACTGCAGATCGACTTCTACAACTGGTTCGGGATCAAGACGCAGAAGACCCACCGGCTGCAGCGCCAGTCCGGTGCCACACTGCACTGGGCGGTCAACGCCCCCGGCGACATCCTCGAGAAGGTGACCGGTGTCCGGCTGCTGGCCGCCGCCAACCTCTTCGACGCGGAGACCTTCAGCCGGGTGCCCGCCCCATTCCGGCGATCCAGCCGGGTGGCTCGCGCGGTGCCGCCGCTGCGCGGAATGCTGCAGTACCACCGCTACGCTTTCGGCCCGGTCAGCTGACGCCGGCTGCGGCCGCGTGCTGCGCGGCGATATCGCACAGCAGGGCGCGGATCGTCTCCACCGAGCGCTCCGGCTCGGGCCCGTGCGAGTGGTACTCGATGTTGAGCTGGCCGGCGAAGATCTGGGTGAAGTAGATGTCGATGCCGGCACTCACCGCGAAATACAGCTCACCGTGAGTGGTGGTCACCTCCACCCCCGGTGGGGTCCGCACCGGCGGCACCAGGCCGTTGTTGCTGAGCACCACGACGTCCGGCATGCCGGGCGGGTTGCCGACGTACTGCGGGCTGAAGTGCAACCGGGACTGCTGGATGACGCCTTCGTCGAGGTCCTTCTGGAAGTTCTCGGCGATGTCGCGGGCCATGTCGACCAGGTCGGTCTTCGCGTCGATCTCGGCGAGATAGGTGGCCAGCCCGATCGGGTTGGTGCAGCCGGTGGCCGAAACCGGCGGTGACAGAAAGTATCTCAGGTCGACGGTGTAGACGTAGGGCACCGGGATGCTCAGTTTGCCGCGCAGCTGCCATTCGGCCATCAGCACCGCCGCCGAGAGCACCGCGTGCAGGCTCAGGTCGTGGGCCCGGCCGAAGGCGACCACGTCGTTGGTCTGGCTTTCGGTCAGCCGGCACGAGGCCATCGGCACCCGTACCGGCGAGGACGGTGTCTGGTCGGTGACGGCCCGGCGGGTGGGCGGAAGGTCGTAGGCGAACAGCGCCGGCATGAAGCGCTCGATCCCGGACCGCTTCTGCTTCTCGATCCCCCGGTCGGCCAGCACCGCTTCGATCGACTGCGGTGCCGGCTCGACATTGATCGCGCCGATTCTTCCGGTCGTGACCAGATCGGTGTAGAAGGAGAGCATCTCCTCGATCAGTGCGTACATGTGATGACCGTCGGCGACGGCGTGATGCACATACAGGGTCGGCTGCGCCTGCCCGTCCCGAATGATCACCCGCATCGCCACCAGCGATTCTGTCTGGTCGAAATGCGGTGCGGGAGGCTCAGCGTCGGGGCGAGCGAGTTCGATGACCTCGATGCCGTCGGGCATCAGATCGTCGGTGACGAACTGATGCCGGCCGTCGGGCAAGCGCTCCAGTCGCCCGGTGAGGATCGGGTGCGCCTCCAGCAGCGCCTCGTAGGCCTCCGAGAGCAGGTCGATGTCGACCGGACCGGTGACGTGCGCCGCCAGACCCACGAAATTGTGGGTCTCGGCGAGCATCTCCTCACTGATCGCAAGCTTCCGAATGACCGACGTGGCAAACACTTTCCGGTTCTCCTAACCTAGGACAGCTCGACCAGGGTCATCTCGTCGTCGGTGGACTCCATGTCGTCTTCGGCGATGGCCTCGCGGACCAGGTCCATCACCGCCGTCGAGAAGTGGTCGGCGATCGAGCGCACCGCGGACTCCTCGATCCGCCGGCCGTCGTACCACCAGTCCAGGTGCAGCACTCCGGCGGTGCGGTAGGCCCGCAACTCCAACGCGTGCCCCAGGCCGGGCAGACCCTCGCGCACCGGCATCGCGATGTCGGGGTCGAACTGCACCGGTGCATCACCGGCCGACGGCAGCTCGGGCAGCGCCCCGACGTATGCGAAGTGGATGTCGGCGGGTGGGACCGACCCGAACAGCCGCGCGGTCGGCGCATACAGGTAGCGCAGCAGCCCGTAGCCGATCCCGTAATGCGGCACCCCGCCCAGCGTCTGGTGGACTTCTTCCAGCAGCTGCCGTGCGCTGGTCTTCGCGTCGGTGGAACACCTCAGCGCCACCGGGTAGACGGTGGTGAACCACCCCACCGTGCGCCGCAGGTCGACGTCGGGCTTGAGTACCGAACGGCCCGCTCCCCCCATGTCGACGGCCACCGTGCCCTCACCGACTGTGGATGCCAGCGCCCGGCTCAGCCCGGCCAGCAGGATCTCGTTGATCGGCACCCGCAGCCGGCGGCGGGCGTCGTCGATCTCGCTGGACTCGGCCGCCCCCAGCGTCGAGGTGAGCTTGGCCAGATCGGCCGCCGCCGGCGGTTCGGAGACCTCCGCGCCTACCCGCAAGGTGGCGGCTTTGGTTGCCTGCAACCAGTATTCGCGGCTCTCCAACACCGCCGGATGGGTGGCGAGTCCGGCGCAGCGCTGCGACCATTCGGCCCATCCGACGCCGACCGGCTGCAGCTCGATGTCGTTGCCCGCCAGCTTCTGGCCGAACGCGGTGAAGATGTCGGTCAGCAGGATGTCGCGCGACGCCTCGTCGCCGACGGCCGCGTGCAGGCTCAGCCCCAGATAACACACGTCGCCCGCCGAACCCCGGATGTAAAGCGCGGTCAGCGGCGGGCAGGACAGATCCTGCTCGCGGATGTGTTCGGTCAACATGGTGCGCACCGCGTCGTGCTCGGCAGTCAGACCCTCTGGCAGCGAATGGGTGCTGATCTCACCGAAGTCGCCGGGTTCGGCGACGTGCTGTTCCCAGGTGCCGGCGCGCTCGGTGATGCGCAACCGCAGCGCGTCATGGTGATTGACCACCGCGGTGAGCACCGAACGCACGTCCTCGACCGCGACGTCGGGGCGCAGCCGAAGGATCAGCGGAATGCGCCAGTGACCGTGCTCGCGAACACCGTTCTCCAGGAAGTAGGTGATGTTCGGCGGAACCGGCGGGTGCTCGACGTCGCCGAGAGACTGGCGGCCCAACCCGCCGGCGGCGTAGCGGGCGGTCAGTGCCTTGGCCAGCGCCGAAACCGTCGGATTGTCGTAGAGGTCCTGCGGGGTGAGGTCCATCCCCTCATGGGAGGCGGCCATCGCGACACTGATCGCCACCAGCGAGTCGCCGCCGATGTCGAAGAAGTTGGCATTGCGGTCGACCGAAGAGACCCCCAGGCAGACCGCCCAGATGCGTTGCAGCGTCGCCTCCATCGACGGCCCGGCCGAGCCGCCGGCACGGTCGGAGCCGCCCGAGCCGCCCGCCGCGGCCCCGTTGGTCGCCGCGGCGCCGGACACCCAGGTGGCACCGGCGTTGTGCTCCAGCCAATGCCGTTGACGCTCAAACGGATACCCCGGCACCGTGACGCGCTTGGGCTGGTAGTCACCGCGCAGCGGCGACCAGTCCACGTCGACGCCGGCAGCCCAAAGCTGGCCGAGCGCCAGCAGGAAGGCGTCCCGGTCGTCGCGGTTCTGGGCGTGGTGGCGCATCAGCCGGACGGTCCGGTGCCCGGCGGCGAACTTGGGATGGCGGGCCGCCGAAGCGGTCAGCGTGGCCCCGGGGCCGACCTCCACCAGGACGCGGTGCGGATCGTTCAGCAGGGTGTCGATCTCGTCGGCGAAGCGCACCGTCGCCCGCACACTGCGTGCCCACGTCGCCGGGTTGGTGGCTTCGCTGGCCGCCATGTGAGTGCCGGTTAGGTTCGACAGCAGCGGGATCTGCGGCTCGCGCAGTGTCTGACGGGACAGGAAACCGGTGAACTCCGGAATCATCGACTCCATCAAGCGGGAGTGGAACGCATGCGAGGTGCGCACCCGGCGCGCGTTGATCCCGGCCTGCTTGAGCGACTCGGAGAACTCCCGGACGGCCGCCTCGCTCCCGGCGACCACACAGCCGTCGGGATCGTTGACCGCGGCCAGGTCGACCTCGCCGGTCAGGTATGGCCCGACCGCGTCGGGGCTCAGCGGCACCGCCACCATGACGCCGCGCGGGGCGGCGTGCATCAGCCGCGCCCGCATCGCCACCACCTTGATCGCGGTGTCGAGATCGAAGACACCGGCGACGGTGGCCGCGGCGTACTCGCCGATGCTGTGGCCCACCAGCGCCGCCGGACGCACCCCGTAGTGTTCGACCAGTTTCGCCAGCGCGTATTCCACGGTGAACAGCGCGGGCTGGGTGCGATCGGTGCGCTCGAGGTCGCGCGAGGTGCCCTCGAAGATCACCGCACGCAGGTCATAGCCCAGTTCGGCGTCGAATCCGGCGATGCAGCGGTCGAAGTACTCCGCGAACACCGGCTCGGTGTCATAGAGCCCGCGGGCCATCCCGATGTGCTGCGCGCCCTGACCGGGGAACAAGAACACCACCCGGTCGGTCTCCGGCGCATCAGTCACACCCTCGCCGATGAAGACGTTCTCGCTCTCCTCGGTTCCGAGCACGGCGGCGGCGTCGGCGCGGTCGGCGACGACCGCGGCCAGCCGGAGGTTCTCCGGCTTCCGGCGGGCCAGCGTGTAGGCCACGTCGGTCAGGTTCGCCGCATCGGTGTCCGAACCGTCATCTCCGGCCGAAGCCAGCTCCTCGGCCAGGTCCGACCGCCCCTGCTGCAACGCCTCAGCGGTACGTGCCGACAGCAGCAGCACCTGGGGCCCCGGCCGGGGCGCGGGTTGCGCGGACTCCTCCGCCCACTCCTCCACGATGACGTGCGCGTTGGTGCCGCCGACCCCGAACGAGCTGACACCGGCCCGACGGATGCCGTCGGATTCCCAGGGCCCGAACTCGCCGCGGATCCGGAACGGCCCGTCGTCGAGATGCAGTTCCGGGTTCGGGCTGGTGTAGTGCAGCGTGGCGGGGATCGCCCGATGCTTGAGGCACAGGATGGTCTTGATCAGGCTGGCGATGCCGGCTGCCGACTCCAGGTGCCCGATGTTGGACTTGACCGAGCCGACGTAGCAGGGTCCGGACCGCTGCTCCTCCGAGACCGCGAAAGCCTGTCGCAGGCCCTCGATCTCGATCGGGTCGCCCAGCGGGGTGCCGGTGCCGTGCGACTCGATGTAGCTGATGGTGGAGGCGTCGACCTCGGCGACCGCGTGCGCCTCGGCGATCACGTCGGCCTGCCCGGCCGCGGTGGGCGCGGCATAGGTCATCTTGACGGCGCCGTCGTTGTTCAGCGCCGAGCCCCGGATCACCGCGTGGATACGGTCACCGTCGTCGACCGCGTCGGCCAGCGACTTGAGCACCACCACGCCGACCCCGCTGGCGAAGATCGTGCCGTCGGCCCGCACGTCGAACGGCCGGCAGTGCCCGGTCGCCGACACCATCGAACCGGGCTCGTGCCAGTACCCGACGTGGTGCGGAACACGCAGCGACGACCCGCCGGCCAGCGCCATGTCGCATTCGCCGTTGAGAATGCTCTGGCAGGCCAGGTGCACCGCCACCAGCGCCGAGGAGCAGGCCGTCTGCACCGACAGTGCCGGCCCGCGCAGGTTGAGCTGGTGGGCCACCCGGGTGGCCAGGTAATCCTTGTCGTTCTGCAGCGACAGGTTGACCATGTCGAAACTGACGCCCTGCCCGATGATCTGGTTCGGGTCGTAGTGCGACATCAGGTTGTGCAGCAGGTAGCCGCTGGTGGTGCTGGTGCCATAGACGCCGACCGAGCCCTCGAGCTCGCCGGGCTGGTAACCGGCGTCTTCGAGGGCGTGCCAGGCCGTCTGCAAAAACAGCCGGTGCTGCGGGTCCATGGTGCGCGCGGCCAACGGGGTGAACCCGAAGAAGCCCGCGTCGAACTCCTCGATGCCGTCGAGCAGCGCGGCGCGCCGCACGTAGTTGTGGTTGGCCAGCGCCTTGTCGCTGACGCCGGCGGCCCGCAGCTCGTCTTCGGACAACGTCACGATGGATTCGGTGCCGCGCCGCAGGTTGTCCCAGTACGCCGTCAGGGTGCGGGCGCCGGGAAACCGCCCGGCCATGCCTACGACCGCGATCGCGTTGGGCGGCACTTCGTTGTTGGTGCTCACGTTCGGTCTCCTACTTTTCGCCGTGACGCCGCCCGCTGCCGCGCCGCGGCACGCTGCTGCGCCCGGCTCCGAACACCGCCGACATCGTTGGCGCCGTCCGCGGCTTCCGGCGCGGCGAGGCCCAGTTGCCGGGTCAGGTCGGCCGCCAGGTCGGTCAGTGAAGCGCCCTGCAGCAGCAGCGCCACCGGCGGCTCCACTCCGAAGTCACCGCGGACGGTGTTGCGGATGCGCACGGCCATCAGTGAATCCATGCCCAGCTCGGTCAGCGGGCGAGCGGGGTCGATCGCACTGTCTTTCGGGTAGCCCATGATCGCCATGATCCGACCGCCCAGCCGGGCGGTGACCACCTTGGCGGCCTCGGCGGCATCGAGCGTGCGCAGCCCTTCGGGACCCGGCCAGTCGTCGTCCTCGCTGTCGAGGTCGAGTTCTTCGGCCAGCGTCGCGAAATACCCGAGCTGCTGCAGTTCCGGGAAGGCCGCGGCCACCCGATCCAGGCGCAGCCGCGCGACGCCGATCCGGGAGAGGTCACCGCCGAGGATGGCCTCCAGCGCCTCCATGCCCTCGACCGGGTCGATCGGGTCCAGGGCGCTGAACTTGAGGTCCTGAGCGACCCCGACGCCGGACCACTGCCCCCAGTTGATCGTGATCGCCGGCAGACCGGCGGCCCGCCGCCACGCCACCAGGCCGTCCAGCCAGGCGCTGGCCGCGGCGTAGGACGCCTGACCGGGTGCCCCCAGCAGGGACGACGTCGAGGAGAACCCGACCCACCAGTCCAGCTCCTTGCCGACGGTCGCGACATGCAGCCGCAGCGCTGCCGCGGCCTTGGGCGCCCACACCCGGCCCAGGGTGTCCTTGTCGATGCCGACCACGATCTGGTCGTCGATGACCGCGGCGCCGTGGATGACACCGCGCAGCGTCAGCCCGGTCTGCTCCGCGGCGGCCACCAGGCTCTCCGCGACACTGTCGGTGGCGAGATCGCCTGAGACGACGGCGATCTGGGCCCGTTCTTCGAGCTCTGCCAGCACCGCGCGCTGCTCCTCCGACGGCTGCGAGCGGCTGTTGAGCACGATGCGGGCCGCACCGTTGTCGATCAGCCACCGGGCGACCACCAGGCCGATGCCGCCTAGGCCACCGGTCAGGATGTAGGCGCCGTCGCGCCGCACGCTCGGGGCCCCGGTGGCGGTCAGCGTGGCCCGCTTGAGGCGTTCGGCGTAGCGGTGCTCGCCGCGCCAGGCCACCACGTCGTCGGCGCCGGCCAGTCCCAGTTCGGTGATCAGCGCCGCGACCGGGTCGGCGTCGGCGTTGCCGGCGTCCAGGTCCACCACCGCGGTGTGCAGGTCGGGGTGCTCGTAGGCCAGCACCCGCACCAGCCCCTTGAGGGCGCAGATGGACGGATCACCGTGCTCGTCACCCACGCTCAGGCCGTTGCGGCCCGCCAGCCACAACCTCGGCGCGGTGCCGTGCCAGCCGCCGACGATGGTGCGCACCGTCGAGACGACCGACCAGACCAGATCGCGACCGCGGGCGGGTGCATCCGAGCTTTCCGAGCCGTCAAAGTCCCCCCGAGCGGCCAGAACGAGCACCCCCACCGGGGGCCGGTCCGGGTCGTCGGCGGTCCGCGAGAACGCTTCACGCACCGCGGGTTCGCTTCGCAGGTCCGCGGTGATCACCCGGCGGCTCTCGGAAGCGAACCGCTGCGCGAAATCAGCTGCGAGCGTTTCACTTTCAGACCCGTCGGTCAGCACCAGCCAGCTACCGTCGGCAGCGGCGGGCGGCTGCGCGGGTACCGGGACGTCGACCCATTCGGTGTCGAAGATCTTCTGGGTCAACGGCAGCGGCACCGTGCGGCGCTGCACCCGCTGCAGATAGATCCCGCCGAGTTCAGCCGTGATCGTGCCGGTGTCGTCGGTCAGGGTGACCCGCCCCAGGATTCCGCCGTCGTCGTGGCTGACCAACTCGGCGTAGCCGCGGGCCCGCCGACCCACCTCGCCGAACACCCGGATGGTCTCGACCGCGACCGGCAGATAGGTGGCCTCCTCTGCCCCGGCGCCCGCTCCGTTGAGCGACTCGTCGGGCAGCGCCGCCGCCAGGCACTGCAGTGCCGCGTCGAGCATGACCGGGTGAATCCGGTAGCCGCGGTGTGCGGTCGCCTCGTCGGGTAGCACGATCTCGGCCTCCGAGGCGCCCCCGGGCTTGCGGACGATCCGGGTCAACGCCGCGAATGCGGGCCCGTGCTGCAGGCCGGTACGGCGCAGCGCCGTGTACAGGTCCGCCGGGGACAACGTGGTGCCGCCGGTGGACGGTGTCGCCGGGCGCGACGGGGCGGTGGCCGGCTCCGCGGCGGCGACGCGGGCGACCGCATGGCGCGACCAGGCGCCCCCGGGCGCACGGGAATGGATCTCCACTCGCAGTTCGTCGGAGCCCTCGACGTCGTGGAGCAGCCGGGTGGTGACCTCGGTCCGCTCGTCGACCCGCAGCATCTGCTCGACCTCGACGCGGTTGACGGCGACCGCCGACGGGGGCAGGTCCAGGGCCTCGCCGCCGGCGGCCAGCGCCATCTCGGCGAAACCGGTGGCCGGCATCACGACCTGGCCGTGCACCTTGTGGTGCGCCATCCACGCGACGATGTCGGTGCCCACATCGGCCTGCCAGACGTGGCCGTGGCCGGCCGGCAGCTCGACGTGGACGCCCAGCAGCGGATGCGCATCCGCCGAGTGCCGGCTGGCGGCGTTCGCGCCCGCCCAGTACCGGACATGCTGCCAAGGACGCGGCGGCAGGTCGACGCGCCCGACCCCGCCGTCGGGTTGCGGTGCGTCGGCCGACGGCGGTGCGACGGTCGCCAGGCTGGTGTGGAAGCTCAGGGCCTCGGGCTGATCGCGCAGCAGAGTGCCGGTCACGACGTGATCGCCGGCAGGCCGTGCCGATTCCAGGGTCCCGTTGATCGCGTGGGACAGCAGCGGGTGCGGGCTCACCTCGATGAAGCTGGCGTGACCGGCCGCGGCCTCGGTGACGGCCTGGCCGAACCGCACCGGGTTGCGCAGGTTGTGCACCCAGTATTCGGCGTCGAAAGCAGGTGTGTCGCTTCCGGTTTGACCGACCGTGCTGATCAGCGGGATCTTCGGAGCCGACGGCGCCAAGTCGGCGAGCGCGGTCCGCAGCTCGCCCAGGATCGGGTCCACGGTGGGGTGATGCGAGGCCACGTCCACCTCGACGCGCCGGGCCAGCTTGCCTTGGGCGTCCACGATCGCGACCACCGCGTCGACCTGGTCGGGCGGGCCGGCGATCACCGTCTGTTGCGGCGCCGCATACACCGCCACGGTGATATCCGGGTGCGCGGCAACCAGCTTCTCGGCGGCCTCGGCGTCCAGTTCCAGCAGTGCCATCGCGCCCTGGCCGCTCAGTCGGGCCATCAGCTTCGAGCGGGTGGCGATCACCTTCAGGCCGTCCGCGGGGCTCAGCGCACCGGCCACCACCGCGGCGGCCACCTCCCCCATCGAGTGCCCGATCACCGCGTCCGGCTCGACCCCGTGGGATCGCCACAGCGCCGTCAAGGCCAGCTGCATGCCCACCAGCACCGGCTGGATGCGGTCGATACCGACCACCGGCTCCCCGGATTCCAGGACGCCGCGCAGCGAGAACCCGACCTGCTCGACGAAATCGGGCTCGAGTTCGTCGACGGCGGCGGCGAACGCCGGCTCATCGGTCAGCAGCTGACGGCCCATACCGGCCCACTGCGATCCCTGGCCCGAGTACAAGAACACCGTGCCTTTGCCGCCCTGACCGCTGGGCGCAGTGTGCGTGCCGACCACGCCGGGTGCCGGGTATCCGCCGGCGACCGCCCGCAGTCCGGCAACCGCCTGCTCGGTGTCGAGTGCACAGACGGTGGCGAACTTGGCATACCGGCTGCGGTGGTAGTTGACCGTGTTGGCGATATCGGCCAGCGGCACCTCGGCGCCCGGGCCACTCATCCAGTCGGCCAGCGTCGCGGCCCAGGCCGCCACCCGCTGCTCGGTCTTGCCCGAGATCACCAGCGTGGTCACCGGGTCCGCCGGAGCCGGTGCGGGAACCGGATCCGGTCCCTGTTCGATCACCACGTGCGCGTTGGTGCCGCCCAGTCCGAACGACGACACCGCGGCACGCCGCGGGCCCTCGGCCGCCGGCCAGGGCGTCATCTCGGTGGGGACGAACAGCCGCGTCGGGGACGGGTCGATCGCCGGATTCCACTTGGAGAAGTGCAGGTTCGGCGGGATCTGCCCCCGCTGCACCGCCAGCGCGGCCTTGATGAACCCGGCGATGCCGGCGGCGGCCTCCAAGTGGCCGATGTTGGTCTTGACCGCCCCCAGCGCGCAACGGTCGGCGCCGCGTCCGTAGACCTCGGCGAGCGCCTCGAATTCGATCGGGTCGCCCAAACCGGTTCCGGTGCCGTGGGTTTCGATGAGGTTCACCGAGCCGGCCGCGACATCGGCGCTGCGCAGCGCCCGGGTGATCGCATCACTTTGTGCGATGGTGTTCGGCGCGGTCAGCCCGTTGGACCTGCCGTCCTGATTGACCGCCGAGCCCCGCACCACCGCCACCACCCGGTCGCCGTCGCGGATGGCGTCGGTGAGGCGCTTGAGCACGACGATCCCGGCGCCCTCGCCGCGGACGAACCCGTCCGCCCCGGCGTCGAAGGTGTGGCATCTGCCGCGCGGGGAGAGCATCCCCCACTTGGCCATCGCGATCTGGGTCTCCGGCCGCAGGATGAGGCTGACCCCGCCGGCCAGGGCCAGGTCACTCTCGCGCATCCGCAGGCTCTGGCAGGCCATGTGGATGGTGACCAGCGACGACGAGCATGCCGAGTCCATCGCGATCGCCGGCCCGCGCAGGCCCAGCAGGTAGGCGATGCGGCCGACGGCGACGGCGTGGGCGTTGCCGGTGGCCGAGTAGCCGTCAATCGCATCCGGGTTGGACGCAGAAATTCCTTGGTACTCGGTGTAATACACACCCATCATCACCGCGGAGCGGATACCGGAGAGCCGTTCCGGAGACATCCCGGCGTGCTCGAGCGCCTCCCAGGCCACCTCCAGCATCAGCCGCTGCTGCGGGTCCATCGCCTCGGCTTCGCGCGGGGAGATCCCGAAGAAGTCGGCGTCGAAACCGGCGACATCGGAGATGAAGCCGCCCCACTTCGACGACATCCGCCCCGGCGCCAGCGGGTCAGGGTCGTAGTATTCGTCGGCGTCCCAACGGTCCGGGGGGATTTCGGTGATCGCGTCGCGGCCGTTGGCCAGCAGGTCCCAGTAGGCCTCCGGACCCGACGCGTCACCGGGGAATCGGCAGCCGATCCCGACGACCGCGATCGGTTCGGCGGCGGCGATCCGCGACGCCTTCTCGAACTGCTCGGTCAGGGCCCCCCGCTTGTCGGCACCCATCGCCGACATCCTGTTGAAGATCGTCGTCATCAAAAACTACCGCTCTCGCTCCCGGTCGATGCCGACTCGACCTGATCGAACAACTCGTCCAGCACACCGCCGGTGGAGTCGAACGTCAGATGACCGTCGTCTTGTACTGCGTCGTCCTGTGGTGCGTACCGTGATGACAGCAATCCCACCAGATGCGTCGCCAAAGCTGAAATGCTGGGGTGATTCCACAGCATCGACGCCGACAAATCCACTCCCACCAGCTGCTGTGTCTCTTTCAGAACCGTCATCGCGATCATCGAGTCGAGGCCCATCTCCGGGAACGGCTGGTCCACGTCGACCGCTGCCGCCGATGTCCGGAGCTCGCGGGCAAGGATAGCCTGCAGCCTGACCACCAGCTCGTCGCGTCGCTGGTCGGGGGGGATCTGCGCCCAGTCCGGGGCCCCGGCAGCCGACGGGTCTGCGGTCGCCCCGCTTCCCGGTCCACCGGTCTCACCGGCCGCCGTGCCGTCACCGACCAGGTCCTCGAAGAAGGTCAGGTCGCGGAACTCCGGTGAGGTGGCGACCGCACGGTCGATGCGCAACCGTCCCACCCCGACCCGGGACCCGAGGGAGCCGGCGCCGAGCACCGCGTCCAGCGCCTCGACACCTTCGTCGGGGCTGATCGGATCCAGGACGCTCAGGGTCATCGAGGCTCCGAGGCCCACATCGGACCACTGTCCCCAGTTGATGGCGGTGGCGGGCAGGCCGGAGGCGTGCCGCCAGGCCATCAGCGCATCGAGCCACGCGTTGGAGGTGGCATAGCCGAGCTGGCCGGGCAGGCCCAGCAGGGCGGCCATCGAGGAGAAACCCACCCACCAGTCGAGCCGGCGGTCCACGGTGGCGGCGTGCAGCTGCGCCGCGCCGGCGGCCTTGGCCGCCCAGATGCTCTCCAGGCTCTCCGGGGTCACGGCCGTCACCAGCCCGTCACCGAGCACGCCGGCCGCGTGTACGACGCCGCGCAGCGGCCGGCCGGTCTCCTCGGCGGCGGCGACCAGGCGCTGCGCCACCCCCGGCGAACTGATATCACCCGCGACGAAGGCGACCTCGGTCTGGGCAGACAGCTCTTCGAGCACTGCGCGCTGCTGTTCGGAGGGCTCGCTGCGGCCGTTGAGAATGATCCGCCCGGCGCCGCGGGCCGCCAGCCAGCGGGCCACCACGGTGCCCAGCCCGCCGAGCCCGCCGGTGAGCAGATACGAGCCGTCGGCGCGGACGGTGGCCTGGGCCGCTTGCGGCGTCCCGCTGTCGAGGGCGGCCCGGGTGAGGCGTTCGGTGTGGCGCTGCTGCCGGCGGTAGGCGATGACGTCGTCGCGCAGCGGGGCTCCCAGCTCGGCCAGCATCGTGTCGGCCTGGGCCTCGATGCCGGCCTCGGCATCCAGGTCGACCAGGGTGGCGCCCAGGTCCGGTTCGTCGGCCAGCACCCGGGCCAGTTCGCCGGGGAACCGCCAGGTGCGGATCACACCCTTGAGCGCACCGATGGCCGGGTCGCCCGGTTCGTCGCCTGCGACCGCCAGCCCGCCGCGGCTGACCAGCCATAGCCGCGCGCCCTTGGTCCCCGCCCAGCCCTCGACCGCTGCCCGGGCCGCCGTCGACGCCGTCCAGATCAGGTCGCGGGCACGGGCCAGTGCCTGCGGGTCGGCGATGTCGCCGTTTCGCCGTCCGAGGAACACCACGATGCCGGCAGGTGGGTGCGCGGGATCGGCGGCGGCCTGCGTGACCGCCTCGGTCAGCTCCGGCCGATCGGCGAACGGCCCGGTGACGACCTTGCGGTTGGCGGCGGTCAGCCGCGCGGCGAAGGCCGCGGCCAGGTCCTCGGCCCCGCCGTCGGCGGCGTCGGGTTCGGCCAGCAGCAGCCAGCTGCCGTCGGCCGCGCCGGAGGACTCCGGCGCCTCGGTTTCGATCCACTCCGTGCCGAAGATCTTCTGCTCCAGCGGCACCCGCAGCGTGCGCGGGTCGATCGGGCGCAGTTCGATGCCGGTGAGTTCGGCCAGGGTGGCGCCCGCCTCGTCGGTGAGAACGACCCGGCCCACGGCGGCCCCGTCCTCGCCGCCGGTCACCTCGGTGTGGCAACGCACCTGGCGTCCCGCAGGCGCGAACACCCGTACGGCGGCCACCGCTGTCGGCGCATAACCGAGGGCATCGGCCTCGCCGCCGGGGATCGCCGCCGCAAGTTGCCGCAGCGCGGCATCGAGCAGCACCGGGTGCAGCTGGTAGGCGGGATGGGTGGCGACATCATCGGGCAGGGTGAGCACGCTCTGCCCCGAGGGGGTCTCGGCCGGCTGCCCGGCCGCTGCGATCTCGGCGTGGGCATATCGCGACCAGGCTTCGCCGGCCGACCGGGCGTGGATCTCGATCCGGGGCTGCGCCTCCGCGCCGCTGAGCTGCGTGGTGATCTGCATGGCGCCGTCGATTACCAGCGGCTGTTCGATCGCCAGGCCGGTCACCGTGATCGACCCGACGGGCTTCGCGAGTGCTTGGCTGCCCGCTGCCAGCGCCATCTCGATCAGCGCCGCTGCCGGCAGCACGGTTTGTCCCCCAACCTGATGCTCGGTCAGCCACGGCAGTAGCTCAGCGCTCAGGTCGGTCTGCCAGATGTGGTCGCGGCCGGTGAGCAGCTCGACGTGGGCACCCAGCAGCGGGTGGACGTCGAGCGCCTGGCCGGACCGCGCGGGTGCGGAGAGCCAATGGTGGGTGTGTTGCCATGGGGCGGTGGGCAGTTCGGCGAAGCTGCCGGCCCTGACGCCGTTACCGCCGAGGCCCAGTTCGGCGAGCTGCAGGTGGAAGCTCAGGGTTTCGTCGTCGCCCCGGCGCAGCGTGGACGCCACCGTCGCCGGTTCGCCCGCGGCGGCCTCGACCGTTTCGATGATCGAGTGCGTCAACAGCGGGTGTGGGCTGATTTCGATGAAGGTGCCGTGATCTTGTGCCGCGGCATTGATGGCCTGGCTGACCCGGGCCGGCTGGCGCACATTGTCGGCCCAGTAGTCGGCATCTAGAACCGGAGTGGGCCCGCCCGGATCAACGACCGTGGAAAAGAACGGGATCCGCCCCGCCGCCGGCACCACATCAGCCAACTCAGCCCGCAACTCCGCCAAAATCGGATCCATGAACGCCGTATGCGAGGCCACCTCCATATTGACCCGGCGCGCAAACCGCTCCTGGGCCGCCACCGCCGCAATCACCGCATCCACATCAGCCGGCGAACCCGCCACCACCGTCTGCCGCGGCGACAAATACCCCGCCACCGCCACCTGCGGATACCGCCCCAACAACTCCTGCACGGCCCCGGCATCCAACTCCAACAACGCCACCGCACCCTGACCGGCCTGCCGCGACATCAACCGCGACCGCACCGCAATCACCTTCAAACCCTGCTCGACGGTCAGCGCCCCGGCCACCACCGCCGCAGACACCTCCCCCATCGAATGCCCGATCACCGCATCCGGAACCACCCCATAGGAGCGCCACAACGCCGCCAACGCCAACTGCAACCCCATGATCACCGGCTGCACCTGCGCATCACCAGAGATCTCCACGCCGCCGGCAATCACCTCCCGCAGCGAAAAACCCACCTGGCGAACAAACACCGGCTCCAACTCATCAACCGCCGCAGCAAACACCGGCTCATCAGCCAACAACCGACGACCCATCCCCGCCCAATGCGAACCCTGACCGGAAAACACGAACACCGGTCGGGCGCTTGAGGGTCGGATCCGCGGCTCGGCGACGCCGGGGGCGCTCTCACCGGCGGCCAGCGCGGCCAACCCGGCGATGGCCGCGTCGCGGTCGCGGGCGCAGACTCCCGCGCTGTAGCGGAAGCTGCTGCGGTGTTCGCGCAGGGTGTGGGCGACGTCGGCCAGGGGCACCTCGGCACCATCACCGGCCAACCACTGCGCCAACACCCCGGCAGTGGCCGCAATCCGCGCCGGCGACTTACCCGAGACCACCAACGTGCTCACCACCGGCACCTCAGCAGACCCCGCAGACTCCGCCGACTCGACAACCGGAGCCTGCTCGACGATCACATGCGCATTAGTGCCCGACACCCCGAACGAGGACACCCCCGCCCGACGCGCACGAGACACCGCCGGCCACCCCATCGCCTGCGCCGCAATCTCAAACTTCGACGCCCCCGCACCCGCATTCGGCGTCAACTGCGAAAAATTCAAATGCCGCGGAATGAACCCATGCTGCACCGCCAACACCGTCTTAATGAAACCCGCAACACCAGAAGCAGATTCAAGATGACCAAGATTGGTCTTGACCGACCCCAACACCAACGGCGCCGACGAACCCCGCTCACCGAACACCGCCGACAGCGCATCCAACTCGATCGGATCACCCAACGCCGTACCCGTACCATGCGCCTCGACATAATCGATATCGCCCGGCTCCAACCGCGCCGACGCCAACGCCGCCCGCACCACCTTCTGCTGCGCCGGACCCGACGGCACCGTCTGACCCGACGACGGCCCATCCTGATTCACCGCCGAACCCCGCACCACCGCCAAAATCCGGTCACCATCACGCTGGGCATCCGACAACCGCTTGAGCACCACCACCCCGGCACCCTCGGAACGCACATAACCGTCCGCGCCGGCGTCAAAGGTCTTGCACTGCCCATCCGGCGCCAACATCCCCCACCGCGACGTCGCAATACTGTTCTGCGGGGTCAACATCAAATTCACCCCGGCGGCCAGCGCCTGATCCGACTCGCGGCGCCGCAAACTCGCACACGCCAAATGAATCGTCACCAACGACGACGAACACGCCGTATCCAACATGATCGCCGGACCATGCACACCCAAGAAATACGCCAACCGGCCGGCCGCGAAATTGGCGGCGTTACCGAAGGGGACGTAAGGATCGATTTCTGCGGGGCGGATACCGCCGACGATATTGAGGGCGTAGTCGTTGGTGGTCATGCCGACGAAAATGCCGGTCTGGGTGCCGCGGATCGCCTCCTTGGTGATCCCGGCATGCTCCAACGCCTCCCAGGCCACCTCCATCAACAACCGCTGCTGAGGATCCATCGCATCAGCCTCACGCGGCGAAATACCAAAAAACTCCGCATCAAACTCATCAGGCCGCCACGACGTCAAAAACCCGCCCTCACGAGAACAAATCGTCCCCGGCACCGAATGATCCGACGAATAAAACGCATCCGCATCCCAGCGCTCCGCCGGAACCCGAACAATCCCCGACCCCTCAGCACACAACAACCGCCAAAAACCGGCCGGATCATCCACCCCACCAGGAAAACGACAACCCAAACCCACCACCGCGATCGGCTCAGTATCCCCGGCCTCAGCCACCGCCAACCGCGCCGTCAAATCATCAATCTTGCGCAACGCCTCAGCGACAATCGAGCGACGATCCGACCCCCCGGCCGACTCGGCCCTCCCTGCCGACGCGGAACCTATCTCGCTCAACTCAACCTCTCCGAGAGCTGCGCGAGCAGCTCGTCATCGCTCATGTCGTCATAGGCGTCGGTGCTGTCCTGCTCGGTGGCCTCGACCAGCTCGGGCAGGATCGTGGCCAGATATCCGGTCAGCGCCTCGATGGTCGGATAGTCGAAGACCACTGCGGCCGGCAGGGTTTCGCCGAGACTGTCCGACAGTGCCCGCTGCAGGGTGACGCTCATCAGCGAATCCATGCCGGAGGCGAAGAATCCGGCGGTGGGGTCCAGAGCGTGGCGTGACGCCAGACCCATCGCGGCGATGACCTGCGCGGTGACGTGGTCGCGCAGCACCTCCAGGCGCTGTTCGGGTTCGGCTTCGGCTAGGGCGCGGCGGAACTCGGTGGTGACCGGCGCCAATCCGTCGGCGGGCTCGGCGACGGCCAGCAGGTCGTCGACGATGTGCAGTGCCGCGCGGGTGCGGTAGGCGGTGGCCAGCCGCGGCCAGTCCGCCGCCACCACGGTGTGCCGCACGGCGCTCTGCGTCCCGATCACCAACGGCAGTGCTCCGATCGCCACCTCATCGGCCATCGGCTCCAGGCCGGACTCCACGGTCACCTGGCGTTCGGCGTCGGACTGGGTGTCGTTCAACGACTTCCACAGCCCCCAGTTGATCGCGGTGGCCGGCAGTCCGGCGGCGCGACGTGCGTAGGCGAAGGTGTCCAGGAAGGTGGTGGTCGCCGTGTAATGCGCCAGCCAGCGCGATCCGGTGATGCCCGAGATCGAGGAGAACAGCACGAAATAGCGGACCGGGTGCCGTAGCGACAGCTTGTGCAGCACCGCGACCACGTCGAGCTTCGGCCGGAACATGGCGGTGACGTCGTCATCGGTCATGTCGCGCAGCGTCACCGGCCCGCCGGCGAAGGCGGCCACGTGAATCCCGGCCAGCGGCGGCAGGTCGGCGCCGAACCGGTCGAACAGTGCGCTCATCGCGGTCTCGTCGGCGGCATCGGCGGCCACCGTCACCAGCGTCGTGCCGGTCGAGGACAGTTCGGCCGCCAGCTCGTCGAGACGTGTGCCCGGACGACGCGAGACCGCGACAATGGTCCTGGCCCCACTGGCCGCCAGTTGCCGGACCAGCTGCGGTCCGATGTTTCCGGTGGCGCCGATCACCAGATGGCAGCTGTCCGTGTCGAACTCGACCGGTACCGCGGCCCCGGTGGGGCGGCCCCTGCGCAGCCGCGGGACGCGGCGGAGACCGGCGCGGTAGACGATCTGGTCCTCGGTGTCGGCGGCTCCGGCCTCGGCGCGAAGGTACCCGGCCACCACCGACGCCGGAACGGACTCGTCGACGTCGACGACCCGGCCCCAGATCTCGGGGTGTTCCAGGGCCAGGGTGCGGCCCAGTCCCCACAACACGGCATGCGCGGGGTGGGCCCGGTCGCCGTCGCCGACCGGTTGGGCGTTGCGCGTGAGCAGGTACAGCCTCGGCGACTCCGGCCGGTCCAGCAGGGCCGCCGCCAGCCGCCGCCCGGCGTTGAAGGTGTCGTAGGCCGGTGCCGCGCTCAGGTCCGCGGAGACGGTCGGCGCATACAGCACATGGGTGACCCCGGTCAGTGCCGCCGACAGTGCCGCCGGGTCGGCGCCGGCGGCCAGCGCCGAGGTGCCCAGGGTGGTCACCGCGCCGAGTTCGGAACCCAGCTCGTCGTCACCGATCACCAGCCACCGCGGGTCACCGGCGGTGTCAGCGGCCGTCACGGCCGCCGCTTGCGGCCAGGTCAGCTCGCACCACCAGTCGGTGGGCAGCGCGCCGGGGCTGCCGGTGGCCCGGTCAACGGCGGTGGTCCCCGGCCCCGCGGCGCCGCGGATGGAGACGGTATCGATCCAGTAGCGGCTGTGCTGCCACGGCGTGGCCGGCAACACCGGATGCGGTTCCGGCGGGTGCGGGGTCTGCGGCGGCTGGGCGGTGTGCGTGCGGTTGAGGCTGGTGTGGAAGCTGATCGCGTCGTCGGCGTTGCGCGTCAGGGTTCCCACGCTGTGGTGGTGACCGCCGAGTGCTTCCACGGTGTCGGCGATCGCGTGGGTGAGAATCGGGTGGGCGCTGACCTCCACGAACGTGGTGTACTCGCCGGCCGCGGCGGCGACCGCCTGGGTCAGCAGCGCGGGCTGGCGAACGTTGTTCACCCAGTAGTCGGCGTCCAGCAGCGGCATCCCGCCGGCCGGCATGGCGGCATCGGTCACGGTGGAGAAGAACGGGATGGTCGCGACGTCGGGGGTCAGGTCCGCCAGCGCCGCGCGCAGGTCGGGCAGGATGGGGTCCATCAGCGCGGTGTGCGAGGCCACCTCCATGTTGACCCGCCGGGCGAACTTGTTCTGGCCGCTGACGGCGGCGATCACCGCGTCGACCGGCGCCACCGGTCCGGCCACCACGGTCTGCTTGGGCGACAGGTATCCCGCCACGCTGACATCGGGGTAGCCGGCGATGAGCGCCTCGGTGGCTTCGCTGTCCAGGTTGAGCAACGCCACCGCGCCCTGGCCTGCTTGTTGTGACATCAGCCGGGAACGGGCCGCGATCACCCGGAATCCGTCGGCCGGACTCAGTGCGCCGGCCACGACAGCCGCGGTCACCTCGCCCATGGAGTGACCGATGACGGCGTCGGGGTGCACCCCGTAGGAGCGCCACAACTCGGTCAGGGCCAGTTGCAGCCCCATCAGGACGGGCTGCACCTGGGCGTCGCCGCTGACCGGTTCACCGCCGGAGATCACCTGCCACAGCGAGAACCCGACGTGTTCGACGAATGCCGGTTCCAGCACGGCCAGGGCCCGCGCGAACGCCGGTTCGTCGGTGAGTAGTTGCCGACCCATGCCGGCCCAGTGCGAGCCCTGCCCGGAATAGACGAAAACCGTGCCGGGCCCGCATGGCCCGTCGTGCGGACCGACGACACCGTCGGCCGACGTACCGGCGGCCAGCGCCTGCAGGCCGCTGATCGCCTGGCCGCGGTCCCTGGCGCAGATGGTGGCGAACTGGGCCTGCCGGGCGCGGTGGTGGTTGAGGGTGTGCGCGACGTCGGGCAGGTCGACCTCGGCGCCGGCCCCGTCCAGCCAGGCGGCCAGGTCGGCGGCGGCCGCTGCGATCCGCTCCGGGGTCCGTCCCGAGACCACCAGGGTGGTGACTGCTGGATCCGCTTCGCGGGCAGTGACTTTGGCGGGCGGCGCCTGTTCGAGCACCACGTGCGCGTTGGTGCCGCCGAAGCCGAAGGAGGAGACCCCGGCCCGCCGCGGATGCTCGGTGGACGGCCAGTCCTGTTGTTCGGCAACGACCTTCAGTCGCAACTGGTCGAAGGCGATGTGGGGATTCGGCGCGTTGAAGTGCAGGTTGCGCGGGATCTGGCCTCGCTGCACGGCCAGCACGGTTTTGATGAAGCCGACCATGCCGGCGGCCGCCTCGAGGTGACCGAGGTTCGACTTGGCGGCACCGAGCAGCAACGGCGCATCCGCGGGGCGTCCACGCCCCAGTACGGTGCCCAGCGCCCGGGCTTCGATCGGGTCGCCGAGCAGGGTTCCGGTGCCGTGGGTTTCGACGTAGTCGACTTCCTGCGGCGCGATCCCGGCGTCGGCGTAGGCCGAGCGCAGCACCGCCATCTGGGCGGCCGGGTTGGGCGCCAGCAGGCCGTTGGAACGGCCGTCTTGGTTGATCGCCGAGCCGCGGACCACCGCCAGCACCCGGTCGCCGTCGCGGCGGGCGTCCGACAGGCGCTTGAGCACCACGACACCGCAGCCCTCACCACGGACGAATCCGTCGGCTTCGGCGTCGAACGCGTGGCAGGCGCCGGTCACCGACAGCGCTCCGCTCTGGTCGAAGCCGCGGAACACCGCCGGGGACATCAGCAGGTTCACCCCGCCGGCGATGGCGGTCTCACACTCGCCGGTGCGCAGGCTCCGGCACGCCAGATGCAGGGCGACCAGCGACGACGAGCACGCGGTGTCCACGGTCACCGAAGGGCCGCGCAGGTCCAGGAAATACGACAACCGGTTGGCGATGATGCTCAGTGCGCCACCGGCGTTGCTCCAGGCGTCCACGCCGGTCAGGTCGGCGGATGCGTGGCAGCCGTACTCGGTGATGCTGGCACCGACGTATACGCCGGTCTGCGAGCGCCGCAAGGAGGTCGCCGGAATTCCGGCGTACTCCAACGCTTCCCACGCCACTTCCAGCAGCAGCCGCTGCTGGGGGTCCATCTTGACGGCTTCGCGGCTGGAGATCTCGAAGAAGTCGGCGTCGAAGGCGGCGATGTCGCTCAGGAACGAGCCCCAGCGGGTGGTGCGGGCGATCGCGTTGGCGGTCTCGGGAGAGCCGTCGTCGAACGGCGCCCAGCGGTCCGCCGGTACCTCCGTGACCGCATTGCCACCGTCGATCAGGAACTGCCACAGCGCTTCCGGGGAGTTGATGTCGCCGGGGAACCGGCAGCCCAGACCGATCACCGCGATGGGCTCGTCGGTGCCGAACCGACCCGGCTCGGGTGCGGACTCCTCGTCGGCGGACTCCGGCTCAATGAGGAACCGGGCCAGCTCCGCGACCGACGGGTGCTCCCAGAGTTCGACCGGCGAGACCTTGCGACCGAGCAACTCCGACAGCTCGCCGCAGAGCACCACCGCGTCACGGGATCCGACACCCAGGTCGTTCAGCGACGAGTTGAAATCGATCTCGTCCGGGCTGCAGCCGATATTGGTGACCAGGTAGTCGGCCAGCCAGTTACGCAGTGATTCTTCGTCAAACGCTGCGGTCATGCGGGGAACCCGATTCCCACTAGATCCCGTCCCATCCGGCCGGAGCCGATTCCACGCTGTCGAACAGCTCATTCAACACACTGTCGGCCGACTCGGCCAGCTCGCCATTGGTGGCCGCCGGGTCGGCGCCGGAGTCCTCTTGCGGCAGCAGCTTGCCGGTCAGGTGGGCCGCCAGCGCCGCAGTCGTCGGGTGGTTCCACAGCATCGTCGCCGAGAGCTCCAGACCGACCAGGGCTTCGATATCGCGGCGGACTGCCATGGCCATCACCGAGTTGAGGCCGAGCTCGGCGAATGGCCGGTCCAGCTGTAGTTCGGCCTCGGGCATGCGAAGCTCGCGGGCCAGGATGCTGCGCAACCCGAATTCCAGCTCGCTGAGTATCTCATCGGCGGGCAGCTGCGCCCAGTCTCGGGTCGGTGCGGCGCTGTCGGCCGGCCCGCCCGGCTCGCCTGTCGAGGGCAGCGGCACCATGACGGCCTGGGCGACGTCGTAGTGCTCCACGTGGTCCCAGGCGGCGAAGGCCTCGGCCGGTGAAATCGGCCGGGAGCCCATCCGCTCCAACTCGTGCAGCACGACGTGCGCCTCGGCGCCGAAGCCGAGGCCCTTCCAGGCCACCCAGTCCAGGCTGACGCTGTGGCAGCCGCGCTGGTGGCGGGCGCGGGCCAGACCGTCCAGGTAGGCGTTCGCGCTCGCGTAGGCGCCCTGTCCGGGCACCCCGAACACCGCACCGGCCGCGGCGGTCATGAAGAAGAAGTCCACGCTGGCCGGCGGGAACAGTTCATGCAGCACCTGGGCGCCGGCGACCTTGGGCCACATGGTGTCCCGGAGCCGGTCGTCGTCGACCTCGGTCAGCAGCTGTCCTTCGGTGACGCCGGCGGCGTGGATGATGCCGCGGATCGGAGGCGCTCCCGCGGCGTCGCGGCGGGCCAACAGGTCGACCACACCGTCTCGGGAACCGATGTCGAGGGCGGCCACGTCGACGGTGACGCCGCGGCGCTCCAGCGCCCGGATCGCGGCGATCTTGCGCTGGAGGTCGGCGTCGAGGTCCTGATTTTCTTTGCCATCCCAGTCCCGTCGCGGCGGCAGCGCGCTGCGCCCGGCCAGCACCAGCCGGCGGGCGCCACGGTCGGCCAGCCACCCCGCCATCAGCAGGCCGAGTGCTCCCATGCCGCCGGTGATCAGGTAGGCGCCGTCGGGTTGGCAGACCATCGGCTCGCGTTGCGGCGGGCCGGAGATCGGGGTGAACGTCGGCGCGAGGAACTGACCGTCGCGCAGCACCAGGATTGATTTCGCCGGGGTGCGCAGCACCGTCGACAGCGTCGCGACGCACTCGGTCATCGCGACGGGGTTTTCGGGCAGGTCGATCAGTCCGCCGCACAGCTGCGGTTGCTCGGCCCTGATCACCCCGGCCAGGCCCCACAGGCAGCTCTGACGCACCGCGGCATCGGAGGCGGCCTCGTGGACGCCGTGGGTGATGATCCACAGCGCGGGCGGGTGGGCGTCGCGCTCAGCCAGCCGCGACACCAGGCCGGACACCTCGCTGACCAGCCGCGATGTGCAGTCCAGGTCCGTCTCGTCGGGCCGGGCGTCGGCGACGTAGACCACGGCCTGGGCCTCGCCGACGCCGGCCGTGCAGTGGCCGGCTGCGGTCAGTCCGCTGCGCAGGGCCTCGGCCGCGTCGCCGTCGCCGACCACCGCCAGGGTGGCGGGCTGGTCGGGGGTCTGGGGCGCCGCGTCCCAGGGCTGCCATTCGATCGCGTGCGCGATCGCGCTGGGGTCCTGGGCGGGGGTCGCCGTGTCCAGTGCCGTGTAACGCAGCCCGTGGATCTCGGCGCAGGCCGCACCCTCGGGTGTGGTCACGGCGATGTCGACGACGAGTTCCCCCTCGCCGGCCTCGCGCCGGTGCACGGTGACGCCGGCCCGGCCGTCGGCGGGCGGTTCACCGAATCGGACGCTGTCGACCGCGGCGGGCACCATCAACTCGGGGTTGGATCCGTCCACCAGGCGTGCGACGTGCAGCGCGGCGTCGACCAGCGTCACCGTCCCCGGCGCGGATGCCGTCGCTTCGATGTCGGCCCGCAATTCCACCGGGGTCGACCGCCCCGAGGTGATCGACCACTCGAAGGGCCGTCCTTCGCTGCCCCAAGCCAGCCACAGTGAGGTCACCGCATCATCATCGAATTGCGTTCCGGCGTGGCCGTTCTTGTGCATCGCATCGGCGCCGTCCGGGACGGATTCGCCGCGTGGCGCGATGCGCGCGCTGAGGTGTTTGATCCAGCGCACACCCCCGTCGTCGGACGCCGGGTCCGATGGCACCACCTTCGACGACACGACGATCGATTCGGCGTCGGCGACGACCTGGATGGTCCGGGGCTTGTCGACGATGATCGGGTGCTCGAAGCGGATGTCGGTGACGGCCGGGTGGCCGTTCACCTCGATCGCCGCATCGGAAAGCGTTTGCAGCAGTACCGATGCGGGCACCAGCTCCACACCGTTGTTGCGGTGGCTGCCCGGGTACGGCTTGGACTCCGGAGCCAGCCGCGCCTGCCACAGGTGGACGGTCGGTGTGCTGCCGATCTTGATGTGCGTGCCCAGCAGGACGCCGGGCCTGGGTGCGGATTCGGCTGCGGTGAAGGAGCTTTCGGTCTCGAGCCAATGGTGGGTGTGCCGCCACGGCGTGACGGGCAGCACCGGGTGCGGCTCAGCCGGATGCGGCAACTCGCGAGGGCTCACCGGGTGCGCGCCGTTGAGATGCTGGTGGAAATTCACGGTGTCGTCGCCGTCGCGCACCAAGGTGGCCACAGTGCAGTGCGGAACCGACTCCAGGTTCTCGTCGATGGTGTGCGTCAGGATCGGGTGTGGGCTGATTTCGATGAAGGTGCCGTGATCTTGTGCCGCGGCATTGATGGCCTGGCTGACCCGGGCCGGCTGGCGCACATTGTCGGCCCAGTAGTCGGCATCTAGAACCGGAGTGGGCCCGCCCGGATCAACGACCGTGGAAAAGAACGGGATCCGCCCCGCCGCCGGCACCACATCAGCCAACTCAGCCCGCAACTCCGCCAAAATCGGATCCATGAACGCCGTATGCGAGGCCACCTCCATATTGACCCGGCGCGCAAACCGCTCCTGGGCCGCCACCGCCGCAATCACCGCATCCACATCAGCCGGCGAACCCGCCACCACCGTCTGCCGCGGCGACAAATACCCCGCCACCGCCACCTGCGGATACCGCCCCAACAACTCCTGCACGGCCCCGGCATCCAACTCCAACAACGCCACCGCACCCTGACCGGCCTGCCGCGACATCAACCGCGACCGCACCGCAATCACCTTCAAACCCTGCTCGACGGTCAGCGCCCCGGCCACCACCGCCGCAGACACCTCCCCCATCGAATGCCCGATCACCGCATCCGGAACCACCCCATAGGAGCGCCACAACGCCGCCAACGCCAACTGCAACCCCATGATCACCGGCTGCACCTGCGCATCACCAGAGATCTCCACGCCGCCGGCAATCACCTCCCGCAGCGAAAAACCCACCTGGCGAACAAACACCGGCTCCAACTCATCAACCGCCGCAGCAAACACCGGCTCATCAGCCAACAACCGACGACCCATCCCCGCCCAATGCGAACCCTGACCGGAAAACACGAACACCGGTCGGGCGCTTGAGGGTCGGATCCGCGGCTCGGCGACGCCGGGGGCGCTCTCACCGGCGGCCAGCGCGGCCAACCCGGCGATGGCCGCGTCGCGGTCGCGGGCGCAGACTCCCGCGCTGTAGCGGAAGCTGCTGCGGTGTTCGCGCAGGGTGTGGGCGACGTCGGCCAGGGGCACCTCGGCACCATCACCGGCCAACCACTGCGCCAACACCCCGGCAGTGGCCGCAATCCGCGCCGGCGACTTACCCGAGACCACCAACGTGCTCACCACCGGCACCTCAGCAGACCCCGCAGACTCCGCCGACTCGACAACCGGAGCCTGCTCGACGATCACATGCGCATTAGTGCCCGACACCCCGAACGAGGACACCCCCGCCCGACGCGCACGAGACACCGCCGGCCACCCCATCGCCTGCGCCGCAATCTCAAACTTCGACGCCCCCGCACCCGCATTCGGCGTCAACTGCGAAAAATTCAAATGCCGCGGAATGAACCCATGCTGCACCGCCAACACCGTCTTAATGAAACCCGCAACACCAGAAGCAGATTCAAGATGACCAAGATTGGTCTTGACCGACCCCAACACCAACGGCGCCGACGAACCCCGCTCACCGAACACCGCCGACAGCGCATCCAACTCGATCGGATCACCCAACGCCGTACCCGTACCATGCGCCTCGACATAATCGATATCGCCCGGCTCCAACCGCGCCGACGCCAACGCCGCCCGCACCACCTTCTGCTGCGCCGGACCCGACGGCACCGTCTGACCCGACGACGGCCCATCCTGATTCACCGCCGAACCCCGCACCACCGCCAAAATCCGGTCACCATCACGCTGGGCATCCGACAACCGCTTGAGCACCACCACCCCGGCACCCTCGGAACGCACATAACCGTCCGCGCCGGCGTCAAAGGTCTTGCACTGCCCATCCGGCGCCAACATCCCCCACCGCGACGTCGCAATACTGTTCTGCGGGGTCAACATCAAATTCACCCCGGCGGCCAGCGCCTGATCCGACTCGCGGCGCCGCAAACTCGCACACGCCAAATGAATCGTCACCAACGACGACGAACACGCCGTATCCAACATGATCGCCGGACCATGCACACCCAAGAAATACGCCAACCGGCCGGCCGCGAAATTGGCGGCGTTACCGAAGGGGACGTAAGGATCGATTTCTGCGGGGCGGATACCGCCGACGATATTGAGGGCGTAGTCGTTGGTGGTCATGCCGACGAAAATGCCGGTCTGGGTGCCGCGGATCGCCTCCTTGGTGATCCCGGCATGCTCCAACGCCTCCCAGGCCACCTCCATCAACAACCGCTGCTGAGGATCCATCGCATCAGCCTCACGCGGCGAAATACCAAAAAACTCCGCATCAAACTCATCAGGCCGCCACGACGTCAAAAACCCGCCCTCACGAGAACAAATCGTCCCCGGCACCGAATGATCCGACGAATAAAACGCATCCGCATCCCAGCGCTCCGCCGGAACCCGAACAATCCCCGACCCCTCAGCACACAACAACCGCCAAAAACCGGCCGGATCATCCACCCCACCAGGAAAACGACAACCCAAACCCACCACCGCGATCGGCTCAGTATCCCCGGCCTCAGCCACCGCCAACCGCGCCGTCAAATCATCAATCTTGCGCAACGCCTCAGCGACAATCGCCCGGCGGTCCGGCCCCCCGGCCGGTACACCATTCATCTCGCTCAACTCAACCTCCCCGAAAGCCGCGCGAGCAGCCCCTCATCGCTTCACACAGACCGAGCAGAAGCATCCAGTCGGTCGAATCCGTCCCGCTGGTACATCTCCACGCAGCTGGAGCGCCGGATCTTGCCGCTTGTCGTGATCGGAATGGCGCCCTGCGGCACCAGAACCAGATCGCCGATAGCCAGGCCGTGTGCCTTCGACAGCGCTGCCGTGACCTTCCGCCTCACCTCATTCAGCCTGCCCTGGACCTCCTCATCCGAGCCCCCCTTGTTCTTGAACTCGGCGATCGTAACAAGCTCCTCCGACCGGCTGTTCGGGATGGAGACCGCGGCCACGCGACCGCCGGTTATCTCCTGGACGGTGGCCTCGATGTCGTCCGGGTAGTGGTTTTTCCCGTCGACGATCAGCAGGTCCTTGATCCGGCCGACGATGTAGAGCTCGCCACCGGAGATGACCCCGAGGTCGCCGGTCTTGAGCCAGGGCCCCTGCGGCGTACCCGGCGACGGGTCGACCAGCTTGCCGGAGAACGTCGCCTCGGTCGCCTGCTGGTTGTGCCAGTAACCCGCGGCGACGTTGGGACCGTATGCCCAGATCTCGCCGACCGTGCCCTCCGGGTTCTCCGTCTGGGTGTCCGGGTCCACGACGCGAACCGTGCAGGCGCGCGGCACACCGCAGCTGACCAGTTCGACGCCGCCTTCGGGCCCGCTGGGCTCCGCGGTGCCGTTCGCCAGCTTGGTGTAGTCGAAGCGCGCGGTCGGCGGCGGGTTGCCGGGGGTGTTCGAGGTCAGGTAGACGGTCGCCTCGGCCAGGCCGTAGCCGGGCCGCAGCGCCGCCGGGTTGAGGTTGAACTTGGCGAACCGCTCGACGAGCCGGCGCAGCGTCGCAGCGTGCACCCGTTCCGCACCGAACGCGAAGGTGTGAACATGTCCCAGGTCGAGCCCGGCCATGTCCTCGTCGGAGGTACGCCGCACCGCCAATTCGTAGGCGAAGTTCGGTACACCGGTGTAGGCGTTGGGATAGCTGGCCACCAGCTGCATCCAGCGGGCCGGCTTGGCCAGGAACGCCATCGGGCTGAAGATCACCGCCTGGTGGCCCCCCACCAGCGGGAAGATGATGCCGCACATCAGGCCGAGGTCGTGGTAGAAGGGCAGCCACGCCACCAGGGTGGTGTCGGCCGGCACGGTCTTGCCGACGTTCTCGAACGTGTCGGCGATCATCTGCCGCATGTTCTCGATCGCGTTGTGGTGCCCGACCATGACGCCGGCCGGGGTCCGGGTGGACCCCGACGTGTACTGCAGAAACGCCGTCTTGGTGTGCACTGTGGCGGCGGCGGGCGCCTCCAGCGGCTCGGAGTCGAGGTCCAACGCGTCCACCTCGATCACCACCGGCGGTGTACCGCCGAGGTCACGGATCGAGTTGGCGATGTCGCCCACCGAGGCCGACGTGGTCAGGATCGCTGCCGGGGAACAGTCGCGCAGTGCTGCCGACACCCTCTCGTCGTGCGCACCGAACATCGGCACCGGTAGCGGGACGGCGATCATGCCGGCCTCCAGCGCGCCGTAGAACCCGACGATGTACTCCATGCTCTGCGGGGCCAGCAGTGCCACGCGGTCACCCGGGGATGCGCAGGTCGCCAGCTCGGCAGCAACCACCTGTGCGCGGTTGCGCAGCTGCGACCAGGTCACCGTCTCGCGGTAGCCGGCCGGGTCGACGTCGAAGTCGATGAAGGTGTACGCAGGCGCGTCCGGCTTTTCCCGGGCCCGGTCCGCCAACAAGGTCGGAATGTGCGATTGAGTAACCGGCATAGCGATGTTTTCTCCTTGTGCTGTCAGGTCCGCGGACCTCACCTGCCGAGTGGTTCGGCCCGGTCGAAAGTCATCAGGTTTGTGGTCCGAACTGACGATTTCGCTGCGCGATTGTCCTGCACAGCGGAGGTATGCAATTGGATTAGCGACATATGGTGGATTAGCGACATTTGGGTTGCTTCCCCCTGCGAAGTCAGGCCCGCGGGCAGCGTTGCCCCGGCCTGCTCAGCTGAGTGCTTCAGCCTGACCGGGGGCCGGTTGCCCGCCGCGCCGGCACAAGGTGGGGGCGGGTACATCCGGGCGCCGTGATCGCGTGGCCGACAGGGCCGGCGCGGGTGATTCGACCATCGACACGGGTACCCCTTCTGGATGTTTGGAACCTTCGCAAAAACGCCTTGGACCCCGACATCCCAGGTGTTTCCCTCCCGCGGAGGCTACCACGTAGGCGCTGTTGACAGGGAATTTATGGCTGCCATACAGGGCCAACGCAGCAGATTCGGAATGTTAACGCAGATGTTGTCCCCAGCACCAGGGGTCACACCGGCACCAACAGGTACTTCACAGAATTGGCGCCGCCGGGCCGAGTGTCATCCGCGGCAATAGACCGCAAGTTTCTCCTCGATTTCGCCGACGAGTTCTGGCAGGTGATCGTTGAGATAAAAGTGGTGGCCGGGCGCGGTGAACGTCCGAACGCTGAACTCGGCGGTGGTGCGCTCGGCCCACGGGGCGACCTTCTCGGCGGTAGCGACGTCGTCCTCGTCTCCGCGGAAGGCGACGATCGGGCACGACACCCGGGCCTCGGGCGGGCAGTCGTAGTTCGCGATGGCCTTCAGCCCCCGCAGCGTCGGCAGGATCTTCGCCGCGAACTCCTCGTTCTCCAAAAACTCCGGATTGACTCCGGTCATCTGGCTTACCGCCTCGAGCAGCCCCCGGTCGGAGTCGCCGATGTTGTCATAACCCGCACGCCCCGGTGCGCCCGCTGCGGACAGGAACAGCGCCGCGACCGCCTTGCCGTCCGCCTCGAACCGACGGGCTACCTCGAATGCCAGCAGGGCGCCCATGCTGTGGCCGAAGAAGGCCGCCGGGCCGTCGGTGGGCGTGGGCAGCTTCTCACAGACCCGGTCGGCGAGATCTTCGATGCTGGTGAACGCACCGAGGTCGTGGTTACCGCCTTTGCCCGGGTACTGCACTCCGATGCGTTTGACATCGGTAACGAACGCTTTGGAGAACGGAATGTAGTACTGCGGCGATCCGCCGGCGTGCGGGAAGATGTAGAGCTTCGGCGTACGGTCAGTCACTCGGGACACCCTAACGGGGCCGGCCGAGCCGGGTGCTATCCGGTCGCGGCATCCCGTTCGGCGAACGGCGCCCCGAGCCGCGGGACCGGGCTGTATCCGTTGCGGCGGGCCCCGGCGGCGCCCCGGCGGATCAGCGCGGCGGCGCCGACGAAGCCGGCGTGGTCGACCGCCAGGAACGGGGTCAGCAGCCGGTTGTGCACGAAGCCGATCGCGAGCCCACTGGCCGGATCAGCCCAACCCAGGGAGCCGCCCAACCCGATGTGGCCGAAGCCCGGCAGCGCCGATCCGAACGGAACCGCGTGGTAGCCCAGGTGGAACGCCAACGGAAACCCGACGGTCCGGTCCAGTTCCAAGCTGCGCCGACCGGTCAGGCCGCCCACCAGCCGGCGCGACAACAGCTGGGTACCGTCGATCCGCCCGCCGTTGGCCAGTGCGCCGTACAGCCGGGCCAAGCCGCGGGCGGTGGCCACCCCGTTGACGGCGGCAGCCTCGGTGTCCAGCAGCGGGATATCGCCGCGCAAGGTGCTCATCACACCGGGGAAGTAGATGGCGCCGAAGCCCCCGTACGGCAGCATCGCGGCCGCCCTGGACGCCAGCAGCTCCACCGCCCGGTTGCGGCGGTTGCGCTGGGGCATGATGATCTCCGCGGCGACGGTCGGCGAATCCACCGGCGGACGACCCAGGTGCAGCCCGTCGGTGTCCAGCGGGTCGGCGAGCTCGGCGCGGAACAATTCGCGCATGCCGATGCCGGTGACCGCCCGGGCCAGCCCGGAGAGCAGCCAGCCGTAGGTCAACGCGTGATAGGCGGACTTGCCGAACTCGCGTCCCGGCGCCGCGGCGGCCATCCGCGCTTCCATCGTGACGTGGTCCAGTAGGTCTGCCCTGGTGGCGCCGTGCAGGTGGGTCAGCCCGACCCGGTGGCCCAGCAGCTGCCGGACGGTGATCGCGGCCTTGCCGTTGGCGCCGAACTCCGGCCAGTACTGCGCCACCGGGGCGTCGTAGTCGATGAGACCGCGGTCGACCAACCGATGGATGACCGTCGACGCCGCGCCTTTGGTCGCCGAGAACACCATGGCGCCGGTGTCGGCCGACCACGGCACCCGGCCCGCCCGGTCCGACCACCCGGTCCACACGTCGACGACGGGTTTGCCGTCCAGGTAGACGGCCAGCGCCCCGCCGCCGTAGCGGCGGCCGGGGAACATCGCGGCGAAAGCACGCACGGCCCAGGCGAAGTTCGGATCTGCCATGCCATGCACGTTCGCCGGAAGCGCCGTCTGGCGAGCGTCGGGATACTGCATCATGACTGGAATCTACCCCGCGACCGGCACACATAAGTTGTGTTATTAGATTGCGTCGGCCGCAGAGTCCTAGTTCCAGATGGCCTCGAGGATTCGCTGGGCGGCCAGCGCGGGAGTCAGTTCACCGCTGAGCACCTGCTGTTCCACCTCGGCGCGCACCCGGCGCACCGACGGATCCGACAGCGCCCGCTCCAGCACCGCATCCTGCACCAGCTGGCGGGTCCAGTCCACCTGCTGCGCACGGCGCCGGTTCTCGAACTCACCGGCGTCGATCAGGGTCTGCCGATGCCGCTCGACGGTGTCCCAGAATTCCGCCAGCCCGGTGCCCTCGATGGCACTCATCGTCAAGACCGGTGGCCGCCAAAGGGTTTCACGGGGATAGATGAGCCGTATCGCGGTCAACAGCTCCCGTGCGGCCATCCGCGCCTCGGCGAGGTGTTCGCCGTCGGCCTTGTTGACCACCACGACGTCGGCCAGCTCCAGCACGCCTTTCTTGATGCCTTGCAACTGGTCTCCGGTGCGGGCCAAGGTCAAGAAGACGAAGGTGTCGACCATGTTGGCCACCGTCACCTCGGACTGCCCGACGCCGACGGTCTCGATCAGGATCACGTCGAAGCCGGCAGCCTCGAGCAGCACCACCGTCTCGCGGGTGGCCTTGGCGACCCCGCCCAGGGTGCCCGATGTCGGCGAGGGACGGATGTAGGCGTCGGGGTGCGCGGCCAGCCGCTGCATGCGGGTCTTGTCACCCAGGATCGAGCCCCCGGTGCGGGTCGACGACGGGTCGACGGCCAGCACCGCCACCCGGTGCCCGTGTTCGATGAGGTGCATTCCGAGCGCCTCGATGGTGGTCGACTTGCCCACGCCCGGGACGCCGGTGATACCGACCCGTCGGGCCCCGCCGGCGTGCGGAAGCAACGCCAGCAGCAGCTCCTGGGCCTGTTGGCGGTGGTCGGCGCGGGTCGACTCCACGAGGGTGATGGCCCGCGGCAGCACCGACCGATCCCCGGAGCGCACCGCCGCCGCCAACTCGGTGACGGTGTCGGACACGTTGTCGGCCATCTATTTCTGGTCGGCGGCCGGTTCTGCCGGGTCGTCGGGCTCGGCGAGCTCGTAGCCTCGCCGGGACGCCAGGGTGTGCAGCAGATCCACCGCGGCGTCGGCGATCACCGTTCCGGGCGGGAAGATCGCGGTCGCCCCGGCGGCGTAGAGCTCGTCGAAGTCGCCGGGCGGGATGACTCCCCCGACCACGATCACGATGTCGGGCCGGCCCACCTGCGCCAGGGCGTCGCGCAGGGCCGGCACCAGCGTCAGGTGCCCGGCGGCCAGCGACGACACCCCGACCACGTGCACGTCGTTGTCGGCGGCCTGGCGTGCCACCTCGTCGGGGGTGGAGAACAGCGCGCCGACATCCACATCGAACCCGATGTCGGCGAACGCGGTCGCGATCACCTTCTGGCCGCGGTCGTGCCCGTCCTGGCCCATCTTGGCGACCAGGATGCGAGGCCGGCGGCCGTCGGCCTCGGCGAACTTCTCGACCAGGGCGGTTGCGCTAGCGATGTTGCTGCCTTTCCCGACTTCGTCACGGTAGACGCCGGAGATGGTACGGATCTCGGCCTGATGGCGACCGTAGACCTTCTCCAGCGCATCCGAGATCTCCCCGAGGGTGGCCTTGGCCCGGGCGGCGTCGATGGCCAGCGCCAGCAGGTTGTTGCCCAGCCCGTCCTCCCCCGCCGACCCCCCAGCACCGGCGGCCCGGGTCAGCTCGGCCAGGGCGGCCTGGCAGGCGTGCTCGTCGCGCTCGGCCCGCAACTGCTGCAGCTTGGCCAGCTGTTCGGCGCGCACCCGACTGTTCTCGACCTTGAGTACCTCGATCTCGGTGTCTTCGGCGACCTGGTACTTGTTGACGCCGATCAGCGGCTGACGCCCGGAGTCGATCCGGGCCTGCGTGCGGGCGGCGGCCTCCTCGATGCGCAGCTTGGGGATGCCGTCGCTGATGGCCTGGGCCATGCCGCCGTGCTCCTCGACCTCGGCGATGTGGGCGCGGGCCCGCTGTGCCAACTGGTGGGTCAGCCACTCCACGTAGTAAGAGCCGCCCCACGGGTCGATCGGGCGAGTGGTGCCCGACTCCTGCTGCAGCAGCAGCTGGGTGTTGCGGGCGATGCGGGCGGAGAAGTCGGTGGGCAGCGCCAGCGCCTCGTCGAGGGCGTTGGTGTGCAGCGACTGGGTGTGGCCCTGAGTGGCCGCCATCGCCTCGATACAGGTTCGCGCCACGTTGTTGAAAACGTCCTGGGCGGTCAGCGACCACCCCGAGGTCTGCGAATGGGTGCGCAGCGACAGTGATTTCGCGCTCTTCGGGTTGAACCGGGCCACCAGCTCGCTCCACAGCAGCCGCCCGGCGCGCAGCTTGGCGACCTCCATGAAGAAGTTCATCCCGATGCCCCAGAAGAACGACAGCCGGGGCGCGAACTTGTCGATGTCCAGGCCGGCGTCCAACCCGGCCTTGATGTAGTCCACCCCGTCGGCCAGCGTGTAGGCCAACTCGAGATCGGCTGTGGCACCGGCCTCCTGGATGTGATAGCCCGAGATCGAGATCGAGTTGAACTTGGGCATCTTGGCGCTGGTGTAGGCGAAGATGTCGGAGATGATCCGCATCGACGGCTTCGGCGGGTAGATGTAGGTGTTGCGCACCATGAACTCTTTGAGGATGTCGTTCTGGATGGTGCCGGCCAGCTTCTCCGGCGGCACCCCCTGCTCCTCGGCGGCCACCACATACAGCGCCAGGATCGGCAGCACCGCGCCGTTCATGGTCATCGAGACGCTGACCGCGCTCAGGTCGATGCCGTCGAATAACTGCCGCATGTCCAGGATGGAATCGATTGCCACCCCGGCCATTCCGACGTCGCCCTGCACCCGGGGGTGATCCGAGTCGTAGCCGCGGTGGGTGGCCAGGTCGAACGCGACCGAGAGGCCCTTCTGCCCGGCCGCGAGGTTGCGGCGGTAGAACGCGTTGGAGTCCGCCGCGGTGGAGAACCCGGCGTACTGGCGAATCGTCCACGGCTGGTTGACGTACATCGTCGGATACGGCCCGCGCACGAACGGCGCCTCGCCGGGGAAGCTGTCCAGCGGGTAGCCCTGCGCGACCGCGGCGGCCCGGTCGGCGGCGGTGTACACCGATTTGACGGCGATGCCCTCCGGGGTGTGCCATTCCAGCTGCTCGGGGGTGTAGCCATGGGCGGCCGCGGCGGCAGCCGCGACATGCTCGGCCACAGCGGTCTCGGTCACCGGTTCGGCGACGCGGTCACCGTGCAGCGCGACCTCGGCGAAGCTGCCGAGCGTGCCGTGCGAGGTGCTGGTGGTCATGGCTCTCAAGCCCCCAATCGGGTAAGTAAGTCCGACAACGCCTGCACCGCATCGATTTTCATCGTCAGGTACTCGTCCGGCTTCGGATCGGTGTCGGCGTTACCAGCCAGTGCCTTGGCCGGCCCCGCCAGGTAAACCCGGTCGACGCCGGCGGCGCGCGCCGCCCCGATCACCGCGGCCGCTTCCGCGCCGTAGCGGGCATCGCTGCCGCACAGCACCGCCACGCCCGGCGAGCCGGCGTCGGCGACGGCGGCGGCCACCCGCTTGGCGTCCACCGTCCCGGGGTTGATCACCGCGATGCCGCCGGAGGCCAGCAGGTTGGCGGCGAACGTGGCCCGAATGTTGTGTTCGGCCATCGGTCCCAGCGGCAGCAGCAACACCTGCGGTCGCGCACCGGTGCGCGCCACGTAGGCGTCGGAGCGGTCCCGCAGCTCCTCGAACTGCGCCGCGTAACGCCGAACGCCGGCCGGGGCATGCTGCGTCGCGGACGGCGGCAGCGGCGGCTCATCGAGGTTCGGGTACTCGTTGACCCCGGTGATCGCGTTGCGGCGGTGCGCGATGTCGTCGGCGCGGGCGGCGGCGACCGCGGCGATCCGTTCGGCGAGGTGCTCGCGGGCGGCCTCGAAACCACCGAGCGCTGCACGCTTTTCGAGCTCCTGGAACTGCCGCCACGCCTGCTGCGCCAGCTGCTCGGTGAGGTCTTCGACGAACCACGATCCGCCGGCCGGGTCCAGCACCTGGCCCAGGTGCGACTCCTCCAGCAGCAGCAGCTGGGTGTTGCGCGCGATGCGCCGGGCGAAGCCGGCCGAGGTGCCAGGCTGGCCACCCGCGATCGCGGCGTCGAACGGCCACACCAGCACGGTGTCCGCCCCGCCCACCCCGGCTCCGAAGGCGGCCAGCGTGGTGCGCAGCATGTTCACCCACGGGTCGCGCTGCGTCATCATCGCCAGCGAGGTCTCGGCGTGGACGATGGCGGCGCCGGCTTCCGGTGCCCCGGCCACCTCGGTGACCCGCGCCCAGAGCTGGCGCACCGCCCGGATCTTGGCGATCGTCATGAATTGGTCGTCGTCGGCGGCGATCCGGAAGCTGATCTGGCGAGCGGCGCCGGCGACGCTCAGGCCGGCGTCGGTGAGCAGCCGCAAGTAGGCCACGGCCACGGCCAGCGCACCGGCCAGCTCTTCGACCGCCCCGGCGCCCAGGTTGTGCAACGCGGGGCCGTTGACGGCGATCGCCCGCACACCGCGCTGACCGGCGGCACGCGAGGCTGCGGCGATCACCTCGTCGATGGCCGGGGCAGGCCGGCCTGCCAACGGCGCGGTCAGCGGGTCGGCGCCCAGATCCACCGACAGGTTGGCCCGGTTGTCCGGGTCGAGGCCGTCGACCAGCCCCAGCATCACCTCGGCGACGGTGGTGTAGTCACCGTGCCCCGCTCCGTCGAGCAGCACCGGAACCAGTTCCAGGTAGACATCGTCGAAGACGCGCCGCAGCTCACCGGCCGGCACTCCGCCGTCCCCGACCCGCAGGACCAGTGCGCTGACCCCTTCGGTCAGCGCACCCAGCACAGCGCCGTTGATGTCCGCGCCGCTCTGCGAGGCCGACACCACACCGCTAGCCGGGAAGACCTCGGCGACCTTCCAGCCGGTGTTGACGTCGCGCAGGGCGTCGGCGCCACGCACGTAGGGCCAGCTGCCCGGCAGCGGCGGCTCCGGCAGCGCGTCGAAGGCGGTGTAGAGCGCCCGGATCGCGAAACCGTCCGGTCCCTGCACCGGGGTGTCCAACAGCCGCTCGGGCTCACCACCGGTCTCTGCCTCGATATCGGCTGGCTCACGGCGCGCGCTCTTGGCCAGCACCCCGGCCACCGCGGCGCGCCAGCGGGCGCGGGCCTGCTCCGGGCCGGCGGGTTCGGCGGACACGTCGATTGACACCGGCGGCTCCTATGGTTACTCATGAGTAGCAGATCGATCGCTACCCGACACGTGTTAACCAGGCTAAATGATGGCGATCGGTGGGAGCGGCGGAGGTGTGCCCAGCGAAGAAACACCCGCTGTGCGACGCAACGCGTTAACCATCGGCCCGTACGCTGAGCCCGTGAAGTCCGCCGACACCGCAATCCCGCAGGCGTTGCGCAGCGCATGGCCGGCCCTGGTGGCCACCGCGCGCCAAGTAGCGGTGTGGCGGTTGGCATTGACCACCGCGGCGATCGTGATCCTGGTGGCGGTGGCGCTGCTGGTTCCGGTGCCCACCGCCGTGCAGTTGCGCGACTGGGCCCAGACCCTCGGCCCGTGGTTTCCGCTGGCCTTTCTGACCGCGCACACCGTGGTCACCGTATTCCCGTTCCCCCGGACCGCCTTCACACTGGCCGCCGGCCTGCTGTTCGGGCCCTGGCTCGGTGTGGTCCTGGCGGTGGCCGCCAGCGCGCTCAGCGCGGTGACCGTGCTGATCCTGATGCGGGTGTTCGGATGGCAGCTGAGCCGGGTGGTGCGCCATCCCCGGATGGACTCGCTGGACGCGCGCCTGCGCCACCGGGGGTGGCCGGCGGTGGTGTCGCTGCGGCTGATTCCGGCCATCCCGTTCTCGGTGATCAACTACGCCGCCGGCGCATCGGCGGTGCGGCTGCTGCCCTACACGGTGGCCACCCTGATCGGTCTGCTTCCCGGCACCGCCGCGGTGGTGGTGCTCGGGGACGCCCTCACCGGCGATGTGAGCCCGCTGCTGTTCGCGGTGTCGGCGTGTACGGCCGCCGTCGGGGTGGCGCTGCTGGTCTATGAGGTGCGCACCCATCGTCGATACCCGAACGCCGCGGATACCGCCGTGACCGAGGAGCCCGCCGAACCGGCGGTGACCTGCTGAGCATGTCTATCCTCGCCGACGCCGCCAGTCGACTGTTGCGTTCGCGGCGGCTGATGCGGGCGCCGACCTGGCTGTATCGGGCACGGCTCGGCGGCCTGCTCGGCGGGCGACTGCTGATGCTCGAACACATCGGGCGCAAGACCGGGAGCGCACGCCGGGTCGTTCTGGAAGTCCTTGAGGCCCAAGGCCATCCGCGAGCCGACACCTACATCGTGGCGTCGGGCTTCGGGGACCGCGCCCAATGGTTCCGCAACATCCTCGCCAATCCCCGGGTACGGGTCTACGCCGGCAGCCGGCGCCCCGCACCGGCCACCGCCCGCGTACTCGACCAAGGCGAGGCGGACCGGGTGCTGGGCGACTACATCCAGCGCCATCCCCGCGCCTGGGAACAGTTCAGCGCCGTGCTCGAACGGACGCTGGGCGAGCCGGTGACCGCCACCGATACCGCGCTTCCGATGGTCGAGCTGCGGTTGGACCGCTAGCCGACGCTTCGGCCGCCCAGCAGACGCGCCGCCCCGGCGGTGAGCCCGGCCATGATGTCGCCGGCCGGAGCGGGGGCCCCGATCAACCCGGCGGCCTGGCCGACGGTGACGTTGGCGGTGCGGTAGTCGGCGTCGGCGACGGCCTGCCGGTATTGTGCGGCGACCGGCTCCCCCGCGGCCGCCAGTTCGGCTTCGGCGCCGTGCCACCGATCGGTGAAAGCGTTGCGCAGCACGCTCATGGTGTGCCCGGCCGGCCATCGGTGACCGCGGACCACGTCGTACACGCTGGTGCGGCAGGTGCTGTCGCCGGTGGCGGCCGCGACCGTCTGGCGTGCTGCGGGGGTGGTCAGCGCTTCGTCCGCGGAGTAGAAGAGGCTGCCGCACAGCACCCCGGATGCGCCGAGCATCAGCGCCGCTGCCAGACCGCGCCCGTCGGCGATGCCCCCGGCGGCCAGCACCGGGACGTCGCAATCGCGGGCGGCGACCAGATCGGCGATCTCGGGCACCAGGGTCATGGTGGTGCGCCGGCCGCAGCCGTGCCCGCCGGCCTCGATACCCTGTGCCACAAGCACATCGGCGCCGCACGCCAGCGCGCGGGCGGCCTGGTCGAGATCCTGGACCTGGCAGATCAGCCGCGCGCCCGAGCCCTTGATCGCCGCAGCGAACGGCGCGGGATCGCCGAACGAGAGCATGACCGCCGCCGGGCGGTAGCTCAGGGCCACCTCCAGCAGCCCAGGCTGTTCGGCCAGTGCCCAGGTGATGAACCCGCAGCCGACCCGGGCGTCGCCGGCCCGGTCGAATTCGCGCCGAAGCCAGGGTTCGTCGCCGTAGCCACCGCCGATCAGGCCCAGTCCACCCGCCCGGCTGACCGCCGCGGCCAGGCGGCCGCCGGCGGCGACGGCCATCGGCGCGCAGACCACCGGGTACTCGACATCGAGCAATTCGGTAAATGCTGTGGAAAGGGCATTGGCAAACAACACGAAGGGCTCCTCAATCCGGCAACAATTCGGTGTAAAACGCTCCACACATATCGGGAGGAACACCGGTACCCCGTTAAAGTCTTCCTCAGTGCCATGTGCGGGTACAGCACGATTTTAGAAGTACTCGACGGATTGAAAGGACCGGATCAATGGCTGATCGGAACGTCGCAGTGCGCAAGTATTTGACAGAATTGATCGGCACGTTTGTTTTCATGTTCGCGGTGATCGGCATCGTGTTATCCGGCACCGAATGTGTCGCCGCCACCGCGCTGGGCATCGGCTCGGTGCTGATGGTGATGGTGTACGCCAGCGGCCACATCTCCGGTGGTCACCTCAACCCGGCGGTCTCCATCGCCGCGTATCTGCGCGGCGCCCTGCCCGCAGGTGACCTGGGGCCCTACATCGTCGCTCAGTTGGTCGGCGCACTCGCGGCCTTCGGCGTGGGATTCGGGTTGTGGCACGACAAGTACTCGACCGGGACTCTGGATCTGAGCGGGGCCATCTGGCCGGCACTTCTGGCCGAGCTGATATTCACCTTCGCGCTGTGCTACATCGTTCTGCACACCGCAACCAGCAAAGACAGTGCCGGTAACAGCTTCTACGGCCTGGCGATCGGGTTCATCGTGACCGTCGGCGTGGTGGCGGTCGGCGCCATCTCCGGTGCCGCGTTCAACCCGGCCATCACCTTCGGCCTGATGTTGTCGGGAATCTTCGCCTGGAAATACCTCTGGGTGTACCTGGTCGCGCAGGTACTCGGCGCGGTCGTGGCCGCCTACGCCTACAAGGCGACCAGCCTCGACGAGCACACCGCCGCCCGCAAGGGTTAGCGTCCGCGTCCCGAGTTCAGGGCCCGTACCCCGCCGTCGGCGGTGTGCGGGCCCTGAACCGTCATCGCCGCGAACACCGCCAGCAGCAGCACCGCGGGAACGATGTTCGCCACCCGGTTACCGACCCGCAGGTGAATTCCGAGCGCCCCGGCGAAGTACAGCGTCAACGCCGCGGTGGTCGCCCGCGCGACCAACGGGAAGCGGAACACCGAGGCCAGACCCAGCGCGGTGACGGCTTTGGCCACCGGGACCGCCCGGCGGAGCCGGGGCGGGATGCGCATGGCATCCATGTTCGCCGCGACGTAGGGCACCGGGATCGCCGAGGCCACCGCGTCACCGGCCAGAAACGCCGCCAGTGCCGCGTAGGTCGGTCGCGCGGTCAGAACGCTCACGCCAGGCCGGGATCGAGCTGCGGCGGGAGTATCGCGCCCTCGACCGGCTTGCGCGCATCTGCCTCGGCCTTGGCGACCGCCTGCGCGATCGCCGGGTCGGTCTGGGTGGTGAACCAGTCGGCGACCTCGTCGCTGTCGTCCGCCGGAGAGGTCGGATCCTCGTCGACGGGCGACGGCTGGTACCGGAAGACACCGTCTTCGCCGGGCGCACCGAGCAGCTTGGTGAAGCCCTGCAGGGCGGTGTTGAAATCGCTGGGGACCACCCACACCTTGTTGGCCTCGCCGCGGGCCATCTCCGGCAGCACCTGCAGGTACTGGTAGGCCAGCAGTTCGGGGGTGGGCCGGGCGGCCTTGATCGCGGCGAAGGTCTTCTCGATCGCCTTGGCCTGCCCCTGCGCCTGCAGGTAGGCGGCGGCCCGCTCGCCCTGGGCGCGCAGCATCCGGGATTGCCGCTCCGCCTCAGCGGCCAGGATCGCCGCCTGCTTGGCGCCCTCGGCGGTGAGGATTTCGGCCTGCTTCTCCCCCTCGGCCTGTTTGATCGCGGCTTCCCGCTGCCCCTCGGCGGTCAGGATCATCGCCCGCTTCTCGCGGTCGGCCTTCATCTGCTTCTCCATCGACGCCTGGATCGACGGCGGCGGATCGATGCTGCGCAGCTCCACCCGGGCCACCCGCAGACCCCAGCGTCCGGTGGCCTCGTCGAGCACGCCGCGCAGTTGGCTGTTGATCACCTCGCGGGAGGTCAGCGTCTGCTCCAGGGTCATCCCGCCGACCACGTTGCGCAGCGTGGTGGTGGTCAGCTGCTCGACACCGACGATGTAGTTGCTGATCTCATACACCGCGGCCTTGGGGTTGGTGACCTGAAAGTAGACGACGGTGTCGATGTTCAGCGTCAGGTTGTCCTCGGTGATCACCGGCTGCGGCGGGAACGACACCACCCGCTCGCGAAGGTCGATGCGGGCGCGCACCCGGTCGATGAACGGCACCAGCAGGGTCAACTGGCCGCTGACCGTGCGGCTGTAGCGGCCCAGCCTTTCGATCACCGCCGCTTCGGCCTGGGGAATCAGCGCCACCGACTTGGCGACCACGATCGCCGCGAACAACACCAGTACCGCCAGCAGAACCAGGCCGGTCGTTGCGCCTTCCATGAGCACTCCCTTTCTCTACAAGACCTTGCCGACCACCGCGGTCGCCCCGTCGATATGCAACACCGTGACCTGCTCGCCCGGTTCGAAGACATCCCCGTCGGCCAGCGGGCGGGCCGTCCAGATCTCGCCGTCGAGCTTCACCTGGCCGCCGTGCTGTTCGACGCGGTCGAGCACCAGCGCGGTCTTGCCCTGCAGGGCCCGCACCCCGGTCTCACTGCCCGCCCCGGCCCACAGCCTCCGCCGCAGGGCGGGACGTACCAGCACCAGCAGCAGCACCGACACGACCAGGAACACCGCGCCGTCGGTCCACAGCGGCCAGTCCGTCAGCCAGCTGACCCCGGCCGCCGACAGCGCGCCCCCGGACAGCATCAGCAAGAACATGTCGCCGGTGAGCGCCTCGGCGCCGGCAAGCCCGAGCGCGAAGACCAACCAGACCAGGGCAGTCGACATGCGGCCAGGATAGCCCGAGATTCACCCGAATCCGTGCGGACCGGACAGCCAGCGCGGACAACTACACTGCCTTGCATCATGTGGTGTCCGAGTGTCTCGCTGTCGGTGTGGGCCAATGCCTGGCTCGCCGGTCAGGCCGCGCCAGACGACCTGTTGGACGCACTATCGGCCTGGGCGCCAGTGCAATCGGTGGCGGCCTACGACGCGATCAGCATCGGCGAGGCCGGCCTGCGCTGGTCCGGTGGGTCCGGCGGCGGCGCGGCGTCGCTGCTGCAGGTGGTGCGCGGCGCGGCGATGCAAGGCGCCGGTGCGGCCATCCAACCGGTGTTTCCGGTACCGGGCGATGTGCGCGGTCTGCCGGCCGGAACGGTCTTCGAGCGGGAAGCCATCCTCGCCGGCGAGGCGGTGCTCATCGGTGCGCCGGGCGCGGGGTCCCCGGTCGGGCTGGTGCCGGCGTTCAGCGACGACACCGACACCGCCGAGGACACCACCTTCCCGGCCGATGCCGAGGCCCCGGTGACCGAGCTGTCCTGGACGGTCCATGCCGTGCCCGCCACGGTGCCGGTGGAGCATCACGATCTGGGTGAGGCGGAGTACGCGCTGCGGTCGGCGGTCCGGACGGCAGCGGACGCCTTGGCCGTCACCGGCTCGGGCTGGGCCGGCCAGCTGGGCGACGATCCGCGAATGCTCGTCGAGCAGTTGGTGGAATCGCAACGGCACCACCGCATCCCAGACCACGCACCGACTCGCGCGGTGCGCGTCTTGGAGACGGCCGCCCACGTCGATGCCATCATCACGGTCAGTTCCGGGCTCACCGTGGGGGCGCAGTCCTCGGCGGAGGTGCAGCACGCGACCGACGCGGTGCGGCCCCTGGCGGCGGTGGTGCGTTCCTCGCGCAGCGCCGCGGTGAGCGCGATCCTGCATTCGGCCTGGCGGCGCTAGGCCACCGGCGGCTGACCGGCGGGGGCGACGGCCGCGGCGCAGTGCGAGGAACCGCAGCGCGCACCGTTGACACCGAAGCCGCAGCCCAGCCCCACCGGGCCGGGCGCGCGTTCGGGTTCGCCGCCCTCGCGCAGTTCGTCGATGAGACCGCGCGCCAGGCGGGCCAATCGCCGATCCGCGTTCGGGGTGCTCGCGCGGGCGTAGGCGATTCCGGCGGCCTGCGCCTGCAGCCGCACTTCGTGGTCGAGATCCCAGACCACCTCGATGTTGTCGCTGAGGAACCCGATCGGACACACGATCACCGCGGGCACACCGGCAGCGGCCAACCCACCCAGGTGCGCTTCGACATCGGGCTCCAGCCAGGGCACCTGTGGGGGCCCGGAACGCGACTGCCACACCTGGTCGTAGTCGGTGTAGCCGGCCGCGGCCGCGACCAGTGCGGTGGCGTGGGCGACCTGGCGGCTGTAGAGCCGCGGGCCGTAGCGTTCGTCTGCGGCCACCGGTATCGAGTGCGCGGTGAACACCAGGCGTGCCGAGTCGCGCAGGCCGGCCGGCAACTCCTCGGCAGCGGTGGCGATCGCCTCGGCGAACATCTCCACGAACAGCGGATGGTCGAAGTAGTGCCGCAGCTTGACCAGTTCGGGGGCCCGCTCTCCGACCGCCCGCCGCGCCCGGGCGATGTCTTCGGCGTACTGCTCGCAACCGGAATAGCCGCCCCAGGCCGAGGTCGCCAGCACCGCGGCGCGGCGGACGCCATCGGCGGCCATCTGCGCCACCACGTCCTCAACGTAGGGTGCCCAGTTGCGGTTGCCGAAATACACGGGCAGCCCGGGCAATTCGGCACGCAACGCCTCGACCAGCCCCCGGTTGATGGCGTTGATCGGTGACACCCCGCCGAAATGCTGGTAATGCTCGGCGACGGCGTCGAGCCGATCCGGTGGCACGCCGCGGCCCCGGGTGACGTTTTCCAGGAACGGCCGAACCTGCTCGGGGCCTTCAGGTCCGCCGAAAGACAGCAGCAGGACGGCGTCTAGCGCCATTCAGAGCAACTGGGTGTGGGCGCCGCCGTCGGCGTAGACGACCGTGCCGGTGGTCGCCGGCAGCCAGTCCGACAGCAGTGCGCAGACCGTCTTGGCCACCGGGGTGGGGTCTTTCATGTCCCAGCCGACCGGGGCGCGCTGGTCCCAGCCCTCCTCGAGCAGGCGGATCTGCTCACCGGCGCCCTCGCCCAGCGCACCGCCGACGATCGCACTCATCGCCAGGGTCCGGATCGGGCCGGCCGCAACGAGATTCGACCGCACGCCTTGTGGGCCGGCTTCCCGCGCGACGAAGCGGTTCACCGACTCCAGTGCACTCTTGGCCACCGTCATCCAGTTGTAGGCCGGCATCGCCCGCGTCGGGTCGAAGTCCATCCCGACGATCGAGCCGCCCGGGTTCATCACCGGCAGCGTCGCCTTGGCCAGGGAGGCGTAGGAGTAGGCGGAGATGTGAATGCCCTTGGCGACGTCCTCGTAGGGGGCGTCGAAGAACGGGTTGACACCCATCCCGGTCTGCGGCATGAACCCGATCGAGTGCACCACGCCGTCGAGCTTGTTGCCCTCCCCGATCACCTCGGTGATCCGGTCGCCCAGGGTGTCCAGATGTTCCTGATTCTGCACATCGAGCTCCAGCAGCGGGGCCGGCTCCGGGAGACGATCGATGATGCGCTGGATCAGCCGCAGCCGGTCGAAGCCGGTGCACACCAGCTGCGCGCCGGCCTCCTGGGCCACCTTGGCGATGTGGAATGCGATCGAGGAGTCGGTGATGATCCCGGTGACCAGAATCCGCTTGCCTTCGAGAATGCCTGCCATGTGAAAAATCCTCTGTCTTCGTGAGTGAACGAGTCGCTAGTGGCCCATGCCCATGCCGCCGTCGACCGGGATGACCGCGCCGGCGATGTAGCCGGCGTCCTCGGAGGCCAGGAAGCTGACCGCCCCGGCCACCTCCTGTGCGGTGCCGACGCGCTTGGCCGGGATGAACTCCAGTGCGCCCGCCTGGATCCGCTCGTCGAGCGCCCGGGTCATCTCGGTGTCGATGTAGCCGGGTGCGACCACGTTGGCGGTGACGCCCGCCTTGGACAGCTCGCGGGAGATCGAGCGGGCCATGCCGATCAGACCGGCCTTGGCGGCCGCGTAGTTGGCCTGGTTGCCGATGCCCCACATGCCCGAGACCGACCCGATGAAGATGATCCGGCCGAACCGCTTGCGCTGCATGCTGCGTGAGGCGCGTTGGGCCACCCGGAACGCCCCGGTCAGGTTCGCGTCGATGACCTCGGTGAACCGCTCCTCGGTCATCCGCATCAGGAACGCATCCTTGGAGATACCGGCGTTGGACACCAGCACCTCGACGGGCCCCTGGTGCTCCTCGACCTCTTTGAAGGCGCGGTCGACGGCGTCATTGTCGGTTACGTCGCACACCACCCCGAACAATCCCTCGGGCGCCCCGGAGCCGCGGTGGGTCACCGCCACCTTGTGGCCGTCGGCGGCCAGCCGCTGAGCGATCGCCAACCCGATGCCCCGGTTTCCGCCGGTGACAAGGACCGAACGGGACACGAACGGTGGTTTGACGGGGTTTTCGGCGGGTTCTGCAGCATCTGTCACCCGGCCAACTTATCGGACCAACACGTTGACTCTGCGCTGAGGGCGCGAGCTACTCGCACTTCTGCGCCGTGAGCGCAGAGTCAACGGCCGCAGTCGACCTCAGGCGGGCAGGCGCCGGTTCAGCAGCAACGCCGCCAGCCCGGACAGCGCCAGGATGAATGCGCCCAGCCGCAACCAGCCGGTGGACGCGTCACCGCGGATCGTCTCGTAGCCGATCTGATCCTGCAGGGTGGCGTAGACCTCCTTGAGCTGGGCCAGGCTGGAGGCGGTGTAGGCGGTGCCGCCGGAGAGGTCGGCGATCTTCTTCAGCGAATCGTCGTCGACCGGCACCGGCTGACGTTGCTCGTTGATCTCGACGTAGCCGTAGGGCGTGCCGAACGAGATCGTCGAGACCGGCACCCCCTGGTCCTTGGCGGTGCGCGCCGCGGTGAACGCCCCCTTGGGGTTGTCCGGGTTGGACGGGACGGTCTCCTTCCCGTCGGACAGCAACACGATGCGGGCCGGAGGCGGTGTGTCGCCGCCGCCGATGACCGCGCCCACGGTGGCGATCGCCTGCAGTGCGGTGAAGATGCCCTCCCCGGTGGCGGTCCGGTCGGCCAGTTGCAGCTTGTCGATCGCCGCCTTGGTGGCCTCGCGGTTGGTGGTCGGCGAGGTCAGCACGGTCGCGGTGCCGGCGTAGGCGATCAGCCCGAGGTTGATACCGGCGGTCAGCTCGTCGGCGAACTGCTTGCCGGCCTCCTGCGCGGCCACCAGCCGGCTGGGCTCGACGTCGGTGGCCCGCATCGACTGGGACACGTCGATCACCAGCATCACCACCGCACGGTTGCGCGGAATGCGCACGTCGTGGGTGGGGCCGGCCATCGCGACGGTGAACAGCAGCAGCGAGCTCACCAGCAGCACCGCCGACAGGTGCCGCCAGCGGGTCGGCGCCTGGGGCGCCACGCTTTCCAGCAGCTCCATGTTGGCGAACCGCAGGATCCGCCGCTGCCGCGCCACCTGCATGAGGATGTACAGCGCGACCAGGCCCAGGACGACGAACAAGAACAGGAAGAACCACGGGTGAGCGAAGCCGGACAGCGTCATCGGCCCGAGTAGCGGCAATGTCATAGCAGACCTGTCTTTTGCATGCGGGTCGAAATCAGGGCATCCCCGCCAGCGCCCCGCGCCGGCGTGACTCGACGAATCGGACGATGTCGGCGATCCAGTCCCGATCGGTGCGCAGTGCCAACAACGGTGCACCGCAGCTGCGCAACGCGTGCGCGACGTCGGCGCGGTGGGCGGCGGCGGCCCGGGCGAAGTCGTCGCGCAGTTTGGCGTCGATGGTGAACTCTCGGGTGACGCCGGATTCGGTGTCCTGCAACACCACATCGCCGACGTCGGGCAGTTCGACGTCACGCGGATCGAGCACCTCGATGCCCAGCACCTCGTGGCGGGCCGCGATCGCGCGCAGCGGCCGCATCCAGTTGATCGGCCCGAGGAAGTCACTGATCACGACGGCCATGCCGCGCCGCCGTTCGGGCCGGCGCAGTGCGTCGATGGCCGCCGCCAGGTCACCGCGCACCCCGACCGGGGCCCGTGGCGTGGTGGCGATGGTGCGCAGCAGCGTCTGCTCGTGGTTGCGCCCGGAGCGCGCCGGCACCCGCACGATCCGTTCGCCGTTGGCCACCAACGCGCCCAGCCGGTTGCCGCCGCCGCTGTTGAGGAAGACGATGGCCGCGGCCGCGGCGACCGCGAGGTCGCGCTTCTCGCAGGTGGAGGTGCCGAAATCCATGCTGGCCGACATGTCGATCACCAGCCAGGTCTCCAGCTCCCGGTCGGCGATCATCTGCCGCACGTGCGGGTGGGTGGTGCGCGCCGTGACCGACCAGTCCATCCGGCGCACGTCGTCGCCCGGCTGGTAGAGCCGTGACTCGCCGGGTTCGGAACCCGGGCCGGGGATCAGGCCGAGGTGATCGCCGTGCAGCACCCCGTCGAGCTTGCGTTTGACCGTCAGCTCAAGGGTCCGCAGCGCGGCGGCCAGCTTGGGGTCACGGATCCCGCCGCGCAGCATGGACGGCGGTGCGGTACTGGTTCCCGGGTCTGGTGCTCCCTGCCCGGTGCCCCGGTCGCTCACCGACCGCTGGCCACTGCCGCCGCGGTCGGGGCACCCGGCGGCGCCGAGTGCGGTTGCTGCGGAACCGCGTTCACCTGCGGCAGCGCCACGGTCTGCAGCACCCGGTTGATGACGATCTCCGAAGTGATCTCATCGGCGAGCGCGTCGTAGGACAACACCAGCCGGTGCCGCAGCACGTCGGGGATGACCTCGATGACGTCCTGCGGGATCACGTAGTCGCGCCCGCGCACCAGGGCCAGCGCCCGCGAGGCGGAGATGATGCCCAGCGAGGCACGCGGCGACGCCCCGAACGACAGCCAGTTCTTCACGTCCGGCATGCCGAACTGCTCGGGCTGGCGGGTCGCGGTGATGACCCGGACCACGTAGTCGACCAGCGCGTGGTGCACGAAGTTGTTGGCCGCCAGGCCCTGCAGCCGCAGCAGGTCGCCGGGGTTGAGGATCTGCTTGGGCTCCGGCGGGGTGACACCCATCCGGTAGATGATCTCGCGCTCCTCTTCCGGCGACGGGTAGCCGACGTTGATCTTGAACAGGAATCGGTCGCGCTGCGCTTCGGGCAGCGGGTAGACACCTTCGTGCTCGATCGGGTTCTGGGTGGCCATCACCAGGAACGGGTTGGGCAAGGGAATGGTCTTGCCGCCGATGGACACCTTGCGCTCCTGCATGACCTCCAGCAGCGCCGACTGCACCTTGGCCGGCGCCCGGTTGATCTCGTCGGCCAGCAGGAAGTTGACCATCACCGGACCGAGTTCGGTGTCGAACTCCTCGCGGCCCTGCCGGTAGATGCGGGTACCGATGATGTCGGTCGGCACCAGGTCCGGGGTGAACTGGATGCGGGCGAAGCTCCCGCCGACCACCTTGGCGAAGGTCTCCACGGCCAGGGTCTTGGCGACACCGGGCACGCCCTCGAGCAGCACGTGGCCCTTGGCCAACAGCCCGACCAGGATCCGCTCCACGAGCTGGTCCTGCCCGACGATGACGCGCTTGACCTCGAAGATGGCCCGCTCCAGCGCGTGTACGTCGGCGGCGAGCCCTGAGCCGGGGCCCTGGGCACCCTCCGAGCCGGGGAAACCGCTGGCGCCCGGGGGCGTCCCATCCGATGACGTCATCGAGAAATCCTCCACAAAGGTCGGTCAGACACAACTGCTTGCACGGCCCGCGGGCCGAGGGGCAGCGTCGTGCCCGCGTTTCACTATTCCAGGGTTAGCAGCATCCGTCGACGTACGGGCCGTCAGTACTCGATGATCCGGGTCAGATACGGCGTCATCCCGGAGGTCCGCACCGGGCTGACGACGACCTTGCCGGCGCTGCCGGAGGCCTCCAGCATCTTTCCGCCGCCGAGGAACATGGCAACGTGCTGGCCGCCACCGGGCCCCCAGAACATCAGGTCGCCGCGGCGGGCCTGGCTGGGCGGAATGTGCCGGCCGGCCTTGTACTGATCGCCGGAGAACCGCGGGATCAGGACGCCGACACCCGCGAAGGCGTAGCGCATCAGGCCCGAGCAGTCGAAACCGACGGTGCCGGCCCCGGAGTCGATGCCCTTGCTGGGACCGGTCAGCGAACCGCCGCCCCAGGAGTACGGCACCCCCATCTGGGAGCCGGCCCGGCGTATGACGTACTCGATGGCCTGCTTGCCGTGCACCCGCTGGCCCGGCGACACGTTGCCGACGGCTTCGTCGCCGACGTTGAAGCCCAGCCCGGACAGGAACTTGCGGCCCAGGTCCATCGTGGTCTGGGTGGCCTGCGCGGTGGCCTGCAACGACGCGTTGGCAACGGCCAGCGGGTCACCGGGGGCCCCGGCGCTGATCACCGCGGGCAGGGTGGGGTCCCATCCGGGATCGGCCGCCGCCGGTGCCGACAGGCCCAGCATCACCGGGACGCCCACCAGCAGCGATCCGATGAGGCTCAACAGCCGTAAGGAATTCTGTCGCATCAGCTCCGCCGTCAGTATTCGATGTATCGGACAACAAAAGGCGTCATGCCGCTCTTGCGCACCGGCGACACCTTCACGGTCTGTCCCACGTCGGGCGCCTCCAGCATCAGGCCGTTGCCCAGGTAGAGGGTCACGTGTTGACTTCCGCCGGGGCCGTAGAAGATGACGTCACCGCGCCGCGCCAGTGCGGTCGGGATCTGTCGGCCCATCTTGTACTGCGAGCCCGAGTAGTGCGGCAGCTTGATCCCCACCCCGGCGAACGCGTACAGGATCAGCCCGGAGCAGTCGAATCCGACGGTGCCCGAACCCGATCCGATGCCGCGGCTGGGACCGGCGGCGTTGCCACCGCCCCACGAGTAGGGCACGCCGCGCTGTGAGAGCCCCCGCCGGATCACGTATTCCGAGGCCTGCCTGCCGTACACCCGCGGGATGCGGCCGTTGGTGATACCGGGGTCATCGGGTTTGGCCAGCCCGATCGACTGGAGGAATTGGCGGCCCAGGTTCGAGGTCACCTGCGCGGAGGTCTGGGAGATGCCGAGCACCTGGTTGATGACCGCGATCGGGTCGCCGGGGATGTTGGCGCTGGGGATCATCGGCAGGGTGGGGTCCCATTCCCCGTCCCACTGGTCGCTGCGCTTGGCGGGCGTCGGGCCCCCGGAGGGGTTGCCCCACCGGTCACCGGAGGGCCCGCCGGCCGGTGCCGGGGTCTGGTCCTGGCCGCGGGCGGCGACCAGCTTGGCCTGCGCCTGATTGCGCTGCGCGGCCAGCCGGTCGATCTCGCCCTGCTGTTCACCGAACCTGCGCTGGGTCTCGGTGAGCGCGGCGACCGCGGCGTCCTGGCTGGACTGCGCGTCGGCGACCGCCTGGTCGGCCTTCTGCTTGGCCAGCCGGGCCGCCGACTCCTTGTTCAGCTGCTCGGTGCGGGCCCGCTTGAGGTTGTCCAGCGCCTGCTGGGAGCTCAGCGCTAGGGTCCGGCCGGCGGCGGCGGCGGCGATCATCTCCGACGGGTCGGTCGCGGTCAGATAGCTGTCGGACGGTCCGTTGACGTAGGTCGACGCGGCAAACGTGTTGAACCGCTTCTGCGCGGCGACGATCGCGGCGTCGGCGTCGGCGATCGCCTGATGACTGGCCTCCACTTCCTGCTGGGCGGCGGCCGCGTTCTCACGTGCGGTCTGCAGTTCCACCAGGGCCTTGTTGACGCCCTCCTTCTCTTCGGCGATCCGGGCCCCCAGGTTCTGCAGTGCCTGGTTGGCCTCGGCGACGTCGGCGATCAGCGCGGCGATGCTGTCGGGGCTCGGCGCCGGTTGGGCCGCCGCCAGCCCGGGGGTTCCCCCCAGCAGCGCAGCGCTGAGCACCGACGCTGTGGCGGCACGGGCCAGCCTGGCGGCCCACGGGAGGACAGCGCCCTCGGAGCCACAGCGGATGCGTCTCATTCGGCTTGGATCTCCTCGGACTCGGGCAGGGGCGCCGCGCTCTTCGGCCGGTGACGACAGCACAGCTAACAGCTGCGACTTTTGAACCATACGTCACATCAGTCACTGGAGAAACGTTCGTAACAAACTACGTCTTTGTAATTAAGCGGGTTGTGACCGACTAGTGACCTACTTCTTTGCCGCCATACGAAAGGCGGCGATCACCGATTGCCCAAAGGCGGTGAGTTCAGGCGGTAAGAGCGCTATTCCGTGGTCTCGACGTGAGCGGCAGCGCGTTTGCTGCGTGCCTGCAGAAACCGGGTGCCGACGGCCGCTGCCGCTACCCCGATCAGCAGTGCCACGGTCAGTCCCGTCCACGGCAGATCGGGGGTCGTCAATTCATTGAGGAAATTCCGCGCAGACACCACCGGATCGCCGGTTTTGGCGTGATCCTCGGCGGCCTCCAATTTGGCCCGGTGAAACTGTCCGCTGTAACTGCCGACATAAGTCGTACTGAGCACCAGCACGGTGGAGTCCGGGTAGTCATAGCCCACCACCGTGGCGACATCGCGCAGCGCAGTGTCCATCCCCGGGTTACGGGCGACCTCGACGATCTTGAGGTCGATGCCGTCGCGGGCCGCATCGGCCACCACATTGCGCAACGCCGGCACGTCGGCGGCCGGCGCGCTCACCCCATCGACGGCCACGGCAACCTTGACCAGCGCCATGCATTCATCCGGCGGGGTGGCCGGGTCGAGGCCGACGGTGATGCAGAGCTCGCCGGGAATGTAGGCCGGCAGATGCGGGGTGGTCACGGGTGTTGACGGTATCAAGTGCCGCCCAGGTGAGGTGATCCTTACTTCATGCAGGACACGCGTACTGTTAGGGTTTACGACGCCCGTCGGCGCGGACCCGTCGATGGATGAGGACTCGATCTCGGGGAGTTGAAGTGACCAGCAAAGATTCGGTGAATTCGTTCGGAGCACGCGACACCCTCACGGTGGGCGCCGACGAATATCAGATCTACCGCCTCGACGCCGTCCCCGGCACCGAGAAACTCCCCTACAGCCTCAAGGTGCTGGCCGAGAACCTGCTGCGCACCGAGGACGGCGCCAACATCACCAAAGAGCACATCAACGCGATCGCCAACTGGGACCCGGCCGCCGAGCCCAGCGTCGAGATCCAGTTCACCCCCGCCCGGGTGGTCATGCAGGACTTCACCGGCGTGCCGTGCATCGTCGACCTGGCCACCATGCGGGAAGCGGTCGCGGCCCTCGGCGGTGACCCCGCGAAGGTCAACCCGCTGGCTCCGGCCGAGCTGGTGATCGACCACTCGGTGATCCTGGACGTGTTCGGTCGCGCCGACGCCTTCGAACGCAACGTGGAGCTGGAGTACCAGCGCAATGGCGAGCGCTACCAGTTCCTGCGCTGGGGCCAGGGCGCGTTCGACGACTTCAAGGTCGTCCCGCCGGGCACCGGCATCGTGCACCAGGTCAACATCGAGTACCTGGCCCGCACCGTGATGGTCCGTGACGGCGTGGCCTACCCGGACACCTGCGTGGGCACCGACAGCCACACCACCATGGTCAACGGTCTCGGTGTGCTGGGCTGGGGCGTCGGCGGCATCGAGGCCGAGGCCGCGATGCTCGGCCAGCCGGTGTCGATGCTGATCCCCCGGGTGGTCGGGTTCAAACTGACCGGTCAGATCAAGCCGGGGGTGACCGCCACCGACGTGGTGCTGACCGTCACCGACATGCTGCGCCGCCACGGTGTGGTGGGTAAGTTCGTCGAGTTCTACGGCAAGGGCGTGGCCGAGGTGCCACTGGCCAACCGCGCCACCCTGGGCAACATGAGCCCTGAGTTCGGTTCCACCGCAGCGATTTTCCCAATCGATGACGAGACCATCAACTACCTGCGCCTGACCGGCCGCAGCGAGCAGCAGCTGGCCCTGGTGGAGGCCTACGCCAAGCGTCAAGGCATGTGGCACGACCCCGCCCGGGAGCCGGTGTACTCGGAGTACATCGAACTGGACCTGAGCACCGTGGTCCCCTCGATCGCCGGACCGAAGCGCCCGCAGGACCGCATCGAACTCTCCGACGCGAAGACCGCGTTCCGCAAGGACATTCACAACTACGTGGACGAAGAGGGCAGCGCCCCGCACAGTCAGCTCGACGAGGCGGTGGAAGAGTCGTTCCCGGCGTCGGACCCCGCGGTGCTGTCCTTCGCCGACGACGACGCGGCGGTGCCCTCGGCGGCAAACAACTGCAGCGGCCGGCCCAGCAAGCCGGTCAAGGTCTCCTCGGCCGACCGCGGTGACTTCATCCTCGACCACGGCGCCGTCGTCGTCGCCGGCATCACCTCGTGCACCAACACCTCCAACCCCGAGGTGATGCTGGGCGCGGCGCTGCTGGCCCGCAAGGCCGTCGAGAAGGGCCTGACCTCCAAGCCGTGGGTCAAGACCAACATGGCACCCGGATCGCAGGTGGTGACCGACTACTACAACAAGGCCGGCCTGTGGCCGTATCTGGAGAAGCTCGGCTTCTACCTGGGCGGTTACGGCTGCACCACCTGCATCGGCAACACCGGCCCGCTGCCCGAGGAGATCTCCAAGGCGATCAACGACAACGACCTGTCGGTGACGGCGGTGCTGTCGGGCAACCGCAACTTCGAGGGCCGCATCCAGCCGGACGTGAAGATGAACTACCTGGCCTCCCCGCCGCTGGTCATCGCCTACGCCATCGCAGGCACCATGGACTTCGACTTCGCCTCCGAGCCGCTGGGTAAGGACCACGACGGCAATGACGTGTTCTTGAAGGACATCTGGCCGAGCACCGCCGAGATCCAGGAGACCATCGCCTCCTCGATCGACCGGGACATGTTCACCAGCTCGTATGCCGACGTGTTCGCCGGCGACGAGCGCTGGCGCTCCCTGCCCACCCCGGAGGGCAACACCTTCGCCTGGGACGAGAAGTCGACGTATGTGCGCAAGGCGCCCTACTTCGACGGAATGCCCGCCGAGCCGGCACCGGTGGCCGACATCACCGGTGCCAGGGTGCTTGCGCTGCTGGGTGATTCGGTCACCACCGACCACATCAGCCCGGCCGGCGCGATCAAGAAGGGCACCCCGGCCGCCCAGTACCTGGAAGCCAACGGCGTCTCCCCCCGCGACTACAACTCGCTGGGCTCGCGGCGCGGCAACCACGAGGTGATGATCCGCGGCACGTTCGCCAACATCCGGCTGCGCAACCAGCTACTCGACGATGTGTCGGGCGGCTACACCCGCGACTTCACCCAGGACGGCGGCCCGCAGGAGTTCATCTTCGACGCCGCGCAGAACTATGCGGCGCGCAACATTCCGCTGGTCGTGCTGGGCGGCAAGGAATACGGGTCGGGCTCGTCGCGCGACTGGGCCGCCAAGGGCACCGTGCTGCTGGGCGTCAAGGCCGTCATCACCGAGTCGTTCGAGCGCATTCACCGCTCCAACCTGATCGGCATGGGCGTGATCCCGCTGCAGTTCCCGGCCGGGGAGTCCGCGGCGTCGCTGAAGCTCGACGGCACCGAGGTCTTCGACATCACCGGCATCGAGGAGCTCAACAAGGGCAAGACGCCGAAGACGGTGCACGTCAAGGCCACCAAGGGCGATGGCAGTGCAGTCGAGTTCGACGCGGTGGTGCGCATCGACACCCCCGGTGAGGCCGACTATTACCGCAACGGCGGCATCCTGCAGTACGTGCTGCGCAACATGTTGAAGTCGAAGTAGGTCAGGTAGGCCACGTAGGCGGCGAGCAGCTGATGCCCAGGGTCAGCGAGGATCACCTGGCGGCCCGGCGTCGCCAGATCCTTGACGGCGCGCGGCGGTGTTTCGCCGCCTACGGCTACGACGGGGCCACGGTGCGACGGTTGGAGCAGACCGTCGGGCTGTCACGGGGGGCTATCTTCCATCACTTCCGCGACAAGGACACCCTGTTCTTCGAGCTGGCCCAAGAGGATGCCGCGCAGATGGCGGAGGTGGCCGCCCGGTCCGGCCTGATCGGCGTCATGCGGGACATGCTGGCCGCGCCGGAGCAGTTCGACTGGCTTGCCACTCGCCTGGAGATCGCGCGCAAGCTGCGCCACGACCCGGAGTTCCGCCGCGGCTGGGCGGAGCGATCAGCCGAATTATCCGCTGCGACAACGGATCGGCTGCATCGGCAGAAGCAGGCCGGCCGACTGCGCGAGGACGTTCCCAGCGATGTGCTGCACACCTATCTAGACCTGGTGCTCGACGGCCTGGTGGCACGGCTGGCCTCGGGAGAGGATCCCCGGCGACTGTCCGCGGTGCTCGACCTGGTGGAGGATTCGGTGCGGCAGCGCTGATTTCGGTTGTGCGGCTTTCGGTTCGCCAGCCCGGCGCGAGCGTGCACACAATGTCAGTGGCGCCCGGCGTGTCGCGCGCAAACGCGCACGCTCGCCGGGGGTGAACACTCAGCGGGACCGGGTGCGGTGGTTGGGCCCGCCGCGGCTACGCATTGCCACACCGGACTCCCGCAACATGCTGTGTACCGAACCGTATGACCGCCCGGTGGACGCCGCCAGGGTGCGGATGCTGGCCCCGCGCTCGTAGGCGTTGCGCAACTCGATCAGCTGTCGATCGCGCAGCTTGTTCGGTTTCGTCGTCGCCACGTGCCCTCACCACCCCTTCGCCGTACCAACGGGTTCAGCGTAGGAAGGCATCGGCGGCGCCGGGCGGCTTTGGCTGAAATCCAGACGGACCGCGACCCGGGTGCTATGCCAACTCGATCAGATCGCGGTAGTCGGCCGACCAGTGATCCTCGGTGCCGTCGGGCAGCAACACCACCCGCTGCGGATCGAGGGCCTCGGCCGCGCCCGGGTCGTGGGTGACCAGCACGACGGCCCCGGTATAGCTGCGCAGCGCATCGAGCACCTGCTCGCGCGAGGCCGGGTCGAGGTTGTTGGTCGGCTCGTCGAGCAGCAGCACGTTCGCGGTCGAGGCCACCAGACCCGCCAGCGCCAGCCGGGTCTTCTCGCCGCCGGACAGCGTGCCGGCCGGTTGATCCAGCTGCGGCCCAGTGAACATGAACGCGCCCAGCAGGCCGCGCAGATCCTGTTCAGAGGTGTTGGGGGCGGCATGGACGGTGTTCTCCCACACCGTCGCCGCGTTGTCGATGGTGTCGTGCTCCTGGGCGAAATAGCCGATCTTGCAACCGTGTCCGGGCTCGAGCTGACCGGCGTCGGGGGTTTCCACTCCGGCCAGCACCCGCAGCAGCGTGGTCTTACCGGCACCGTTGAGGCCCAGCACCACGACCCGCGAACCCCGGTCGATGGCCAGGTCCACGCCGCTGAACACCTCCAGCGAGCCGTACATCTTGGTCAGGCCGCTGGCCATCAGCGGAGTCTTTCCGCACGCGGCCGGCGTCGGGAATTTGATCTTGGCGACCTTGTCGGCGACGCGTTCCTCGTCCAGCGCGGCCAACATCCGGTCGGCGCGGCGCAGCATATTCTGCGCGGCAACGGCTTTCGTGGCCTTAGCGCCCAATTTGGCTGCCTGGGTGCGTAGCGCGGCGACCTTGCGTTCGGCGTTGGCACGTTCCCGCCGGCGCCGCTGCTCATCGGTGGCCCGGGCGTCGAGGTACTTCTGCCAGCCCATGTTGTAGACGTCGGCCTCACCACGCACCGCGTCGAGGAACCACACCCGGTTGACCACATCGGCCAACAGGCCCACGTCGTGACTGATCAGCACCAGTCCCCCGCTGTGGTTCTTCAAGAAGTCGCGCAGCCAGCCGATCGAATCGGCGTCGAGGTGGTTGGTCGGTTCGTCGAGCAGCAGGGTGGTCTCGGCACCCGCTCCCCCTGCCCCGCCCTCGCCGGCGGCGAACAGGATGCGGGCCAGCTCCACCCGGCGGCGTTGCCCACCCGACAGGGTGCGCAGCGGCTGGGTCAGCACCCGATCCGGCAGGCCCAGGCTGGTGCAGATCCGGCCCGCCTCGCTCTCGGCGGCGTAGCCGCCCAGCGCGGCGAAGCGCTCCTCGAGCTGGCCGTAGCGGCGGATGGCGCGGTCCCGCTCGGTGTCGTCGACGACTTCGGCCATCAAAACCTGCTGCTTCTCCAGGTCGGCCAGGATCGTGTCGAGGCCGCGGGCCGAGAGCACCCGGTCCCGGGCCAGGACGTCGAGATTGCCTTCACGGGGGTCCTGCGGCAGGTAGCCGATCTCTCCGGTACGGGTGATGGCGCCCGCGTAGGGCTCGCCTTCACCGGCGAGGATGCGCAGCGTGGTGGTCTTGCCTGCGCCGTTGCGGCCGACCAGGCCGATCCGGTCGCCGGGTTGCACCCGCAACACCGACCCCACCGAGTCGAGCAGCGTGCGCGCTCCGGCGCGGACCTCGAGGTCCGTAGCGGTGATCACGCGCGCGTACTCCTGAGCTATTTGTCGTCGGTGAAGACCGGTGGGCGCTTCTCGGCGCGCGCAGCGACGGCTTCCTCGAAGTTGCTGGTCAACAGGCGCACATAGAGCTGTCCGAGCCCCTCGGCCTGCATGTGCCCCTCCAGACTACCGGCATCGAGTCCGCTCCACAGCGTCCGCTTGGTCAGTTCGGTGCCCGGCCGGGAGAATCCGGCGATCCGCTCGGCCAGGTCATAGCAGGTATCCAGCAGATCCGCCGGCTCGACCACCCGGGACACCAACCCGATCCGCTCGGCCTCGGCGGCGTCGACGTCGCGGCCGGTGAGCATGATCTCGAACGCCCGCGACGCCCCGATCGCCCGCGGCAGCAGATAGCTCAGCCCCAGTTCACTGGCGGTCAGGCCGTTGTTGATCCCGGCCGCCCGAAAATAGGCGCCCGCCGCGGCGACCCGGATGTCGGCCGCCAGTGCCAGGCACAGTCCGCCGCCGATGGCCGCGCCGTTGACCGCGGCGATCACCGGCTGGTGCAGCCGCCGCAGCGACAGGATGATGTCGTCGAGCAGTTCCATCGACCGCAACCCGAAACTGGGCCGGGTCAGCCCGGCCACGTGCGGCACCGAACCGGCCGACTTGTGGTCGGCACCGGAGGAGAATCCGCGCCCCGCGCCGGTGAGCACCACCACCCGCACCGCATTGTCGTAACTGATCTGCGCCAGCACATCGCGCAGTGGCACCATGACGTCGAACGCCATCGAGTTCATCCGCTCCGGGCGGTTCAGCGTGATCAGCGCGACCTGCGGACGCGGGCGTTCGACGAGGACGAATTCGGATGCGGCGGTCACGGTTGCACGCTATCGCGTGCGGCGGATCAGACCTGTTCGGGCTTGTCCTGGTCAGCCTGCGCGGCCAGGGCAGCCTCCACGTCGAGCTCCTTGACCTGCTGAACCAGGTGCTCCAGGGCCGCCGCGGGCAGCGCGCCGGCCTGGTTGAACACCAGCGTGCCCTTCTTGAACGCCATCAGGGTGGGAATGGACCGGATCTGCGCCGCGGCGGCGAGCTGCTGTTCGGCCTCGGTGTCGACCTTGGCGAACACCACGTCGGGGTGGTTCTCCGAGGCGGACTCGAACGTCGGCGCGAATGATTTACACGGTCCGCACCAGGAGGCCCAGAAATCGACCAGAACAATGTCGTTATCGGCGATGGTTTCTTCGAATTTCGCTGCGGTGAGGTCTTGAGTTGCCATGATTGCCCCAACGCCCGGGTAAGCCGTGGTGTTCCCGGCCGCCGCCGGGTGATGGTGCAGTGGCTACACAGCGGGCGCACAGCACAGTGCTAGCCGTGCGCTAACTTAACCATTAACGGTGGTAACACCCTGTCCGGCGGCAGCCGCCGCAGATGTCGACGAACGGAGAAATGTTGATGTTCGCCCACCCCAATCCCGCACCGGCGATCTGGTCGATGACCGGCGCCGCCGCGCTGTTCGCTGCCGCGCTGCTGGTTCCGGCACCGGCCCACGCCGAGGGCGACCGGGTGATCGGCCCGGTGTCCTCGGTGACCGGCAGCACCTTCGAGGTGGCCCGGCCCACCGGCACCGCCACGGTCGCCTTCAGCGACTCCACCCGCATCGTGGAACCGGTACCGGCCCAGCTCGGCGAGATCACCGCCGGGACCTGCATCAAAGCCGGGGCCACCCCGGACAGCGCCCCCGCCGACAGCGGTGCGATCACCGCGAAATGGGTGGCGATCAGCACTCCGGTCGACGGCAAATGCCCGCAGCGACCCGGTGGCACCGACGCCCCCGCGCCGCCCGCTCCGCATCGCGGTGTCCGCGGTGTCGTCGACTCCGTGGCCGGCAACACCATCACCGTGACCGGCGCCAACGGGCAGACCACCGTGACGGTCAGTGACGACACCCACCTGCGCAGGATGGTCACCGTCGGTGCCGGGGTGATCAGCGACGGCAAGTGCGTCGCGGCCCGCGGCGCCAAGGACGCCGACGGCGTGCTGCAGGCGACCAGGATCTCGGTCTGGGCGCCCGACGGCGACGGCTGCCCCGAGCCGCCGGTGTAACCGGGGCTACCCCAGCACCTTCCCGTAGGTCTGGCGTCCCATCAGATAGGTCGCCTCGACCGCGACGTCACGGAGGTCGGCCGGCGGGATACGCCGTGGGTTGCGCGACAGCACCACCAGATCGGCGTACTTGCCGGGCTCCAGGCTGCCGATCTCGGTGTCCAGCCGCAGCTGCCAGGCGGCGTTGATGGTCTGCGCCCGAAGCGCCGCGTCGACGCCGATGCGTTGCTCCGGGGCCAGCACCCGGCCACTCCCCTTGGCGATCCGGTTCACCGCGGTGGCGATGTTGCCGATCGGGTCGGGCGGGGTGACGGTGCCGTCGTTGTGGAACGACAGCCGCAAACCGGCGTCCAGCGCTGAGCGCGCCGACATCCAGTGCGCGCCGTGATCGGGACCGAACAGCTTGTCCACCAACACATCTCCCCAGAAGTAGATGTGCTCGATGAACAGACTCGGGGTGACACCCAGGTGTGCGGCCCGGGCGAACTGATCGGGCCGCATGGCCCCGACGTGTTCGAGCCTGGGCCGCAGCGCCGGGGGCACCTGCGCCTGTTCGTAGGCGTCCAGCACCACGTCGATCGCGGCGTCGCCCTGCACATGGCAGGAGACCTGCCAGCGCTGATCGATGAAAGCGGTTGCCAGCTGCTGGATCTGTTCGGGTGTGTAGTTCATCCCGCCCCGATGGTCGCGACCCAGCCCCATGCCCGCGGTGGTCGCGTTGTTCAGGTACGGGAAAGTGGTGAAGATGTTGCCCTGCCACGGCGATCCGTCGGCCCAGATCTTCATGCCGATCTTGTCGAACAGCACGTCCGCGCCGGCCCGCTTACCGCGCACATTGCTCGAATCGTCGGCCAGCTCCGGGGTGCCGATCTCATAGGCGCGCACCCGCACCGCGCAGTCGGCCTGCTGGGCCAGCTTGGAGAAGACCTCCGATTGCGCACGGGCGTCATAGGAATGCTCGGTGGCGGTCGCGATACCGGCGCGGGCCAGCTGGGCGTAGGCCCAGCGCAGGTTGTCGCCGGCGTTGGCCATGATCGCACCGGAGAACGGGGCGGTAAGCGCCATCAGCGCCGCCGTCTCGCGCACCTCACCGGTCAGCTGCCCGTCCGGCCCGTGCAGATACTGCGCACCGGGCGGGTTGGGCGTGGTCTTGGTGATTCCGGCCGCGGCGAATGCGGCGGTGTTGCCGTAGCCGGCGTGGCCGCTGTTGGTGATGATCACGACGGGGTTGTGCGGTGCCAGGCGGTCCAGCTCGGTGCGGGTGAACGACCCCAGCCCGGTCTGCAGCAGCGGGTCGACACCGTTGAGCAGGATCGGCTGGCCCTTGGGCGTGTCGGCAGCCGCCTCGGTCAGCTTCTCGAACACGCCGCTGGCGGTCGAGACCGTGAAGGGGCGCACGTCGATGGCCGGCGGGGCCAAGGTGGTGCCCATCTCGAACGGGTGACCGTGCGGTTCGACGAACGCCGGCAGCAACGCCCGCCCGCGTAGGTCGACGACGGTGGTCCCCGATCCCCGCAGCCGCAACACCTCGTCGGCGGTGCCGACCTTGCTGATCCGGGCCCCGGTGACCGCAAGTGCTTCGGCCTCGGGTGGTCCCGGCGCCACCGTCACCACCGGGCCGCCGATGAAGATGGTGTCGGCCCCGGGTCCCCGCGATCCACACCCGGCGAGCCCGCCGACCGCCGTACCGGCGGCCGCAGCCGCCATCCCGGCCATGAAGCGTCGCCTGCTCGTCGTCACCCTGTCCGCTCTTCTCAGTCGCAGTCGACCGCCGCCGAAGGCCCTACGCGGTTCACGCGACGAGTATGTCAGCGACCATCACGAGCCCGGTCACCCGGCCGTTCGGGCCGGATCAGGTCAGGTCGTCGTAGTCGCCGCGCACCCAGGCAGCATGGCGGTCGGCGGAGAATCGCACCGCCGCCGCGCCGCCGGTATCGATGGTATTGGCCAGCAGCCCGTAGATCCGGTCGAACCGCAGGTCGGCCAGGGTGTCGGCCATCCGCTGCACCACCGTTGCCGACAACGGGATCCGATTCGGATAGCTGCGCAAGAAGGCCACGGTGCGCCGATCCGGGTTCGGGAAGATGGTGTCGCCGACCAGCAGCACCCCGCGCCCGTCGGCGCCGTCCGCCCAGCAGGCCACCGCGCTGCCGGGGAAATGCCCACCGACCTGGACCACGGTCAGCGTCGGTGTGAGCGTCAAGCGGTCCGACCAGTAGTTGATCACCGGGTCGGGCCGCATCACCCAGTGCGCGTCGGCGGCGTTGACGTACACCGGCACCCCACCGAGGCGGCGGCTCCACTGGACCTGGGCGCCAAACATGTGCGGATGGCTCGCGACGATCCCGACGACCGGGCCGCGCTCGGTCACCGCGGCCACGGCGGCATCGTCGAGGAACCCCGAGGGGTCCCACAGCACGTTCCCGCCCACGGTGCACACCAGCTTGCCCAGCTGACCGATCCCCAGCGGCGGGGTGCTGCCGAGCGCGATCAGCCCGGGTTCTAGGACGGCGACGGTGGACCGAACGCCCTCGGCGGCCAACTCCTCCAGCGTCGCCCACTGCTGCCCTTCGGCCGGCACCCACTGCCGCTCGTCGGCGCAGATCGTGCAGACCTCCGGCGTGGCGTCGTGCTCGACGCCGCATGTCCTGCACAGCCAGAACACGCGGCCGGCTCCCTCAGACCGTGAAACCGACGGCGCGCATCATCTCGCGGCCCTCGTCGGTGATCTTGTCCGGGCCCCAGGCCGGCTCCCAGACCCAGGACAGGTCGAGCTTTTTGACCAGGCCCGCGCCCACCGTGGCGTTCTCGACCTGTTCGGCGATCATGTCCTGCAGCGGGCAAGCCGGTGAGGTGAGCGTCATGGTCACGACGGCGGCGGCACCGTCCTCGTCCTGCCGGATCGACAAGTCGTAGACCAGCCCCAAGTCCATGACGTTGATGCCGATCTCGGGGTCGATGACATCATGCATCGACTCCTCGACCTCGGCGAGCAGCTCGTCCGGTCCGGTTTCGCTCATTGCTTCATCTCCTGAGTTGTCGCACTGACGGACGCCAGTGGTTGTTCCTCTGCCTTCGCGAGAGCTTGCGCCAACGCGTCTTTGAACGCCATCCAGCCCAGCAGCGCACACTTGACCCGCGCCGGATACTTGGCGACCCCGGCGAACGCGACACCGTCGCCGAGCACTTCCTCGTCACCCTCCACGGTTCCCCGCGACGAGATCATCTCGTGGAACGCGTCGAACTTCGTCAAGGCTTGGGGCACAGTCAATCCGATCACCTCAGAAGCCAGCACCGAGGTCGCGGCCTGCGAGATCGAGCAGCCCTGCCCGTCATAGGAGATGTCGGCGATCTGCTCACCGTCGGCCGACAACGCCACCCGCAGGGTCAGCTCGTCGCCACAGGTCGGGTTGACGTGGTGCACCTCGGCCCCGAAGGGTTCCCGCAGCCCACGATGCTGCGGGTGCTTGTAGTGATCGAGGATCACTTCCTGATAGAACTGCTCGAGTCGCACGTCTTCACACCCCGCCGAAGAATTTCACGGCCCGGTGGATTCCCTCCAGCAGCCGCTCAACCTCGTCGTGGGTGTTGTACACCGCGAACGACGCCCGAGCGGTGGCCGCCACATTGAACTTGCGGTGCAACGGCATTGCGCAGTGGTGACCCACCCGCACCGCGACACCGTCGTCGTCGAGCACCTGGCCGACGTCGTGTGCGTGCACACCGTCGATCACGAATGAGACCGGCGACCCGCGGTCAGTCATCGTGGTCGGCCCGACGATGCGCACCCCGTCGATGCCGGCCAGCCCTTCCAGGGTGGCGGCCACCAGCTCGCGTTCATGGGCTTCCACGACGTCCATCCCGATCGCCTCCAAGTAGCGGACGGCCGCGGCCAGCCCGACCACCTGCGAGGTCATCGGCGTACCGGCCTCGAAACGTTGCGGCGGCGGGGCGTAGGTGCTCGAGGACATCGTCACGGTCTCGATCATCGACCCGCCGGTGAGAAACGGCGGCAGGGCCGCCAACAGCTCACGGCGACCGTAGAGCACCCCGATCCCGTTGGGGCCGAGCATCTTGTGGCCGGAGAAGGCGGCGAAGTCGACGTCCAGGGTGTGCAGGTCGACCGGCTGGTGCGGCACCGATTGGCACGCGTCCAGCACCGTGAACGCACCCACCTCCTTGGCCCGCGCCACCAGTTCGGCTACCGGAGCCAACGCGCCCGTCACGTTCGAATGGTGGGTGAATGCAACGACTTTGACCCGTTCGTCGAGTTTCAGCGAGTCCAGGTCGATGCGTCCGTCGCCGGTCACCTCATACCAGCGCAGCGTGGCACCGGTGCGACGCGCCAACTCCTGCCACGGAATCAGGTTGGCGTGATGCTCCAACTCGGTGGTGACGATGACGTCGCCCGGGCCCACGGCGGCCTCGAAGCGATCATCGCCGAGTGCATAGGAGACCAGGTTCAGCGATTCGGTGGCGTTCTTGGTGAACACCAGCTCGTCCGGGTCGGCACCGACGAAACGCGCGATGGCGCGCCGGCCGTCCTCGTAGGCGTCGGTGGCCTCCTCCATGAGCTGGTGCGCGCCGCGGTGCACCGCGCCGTTGGAGTTCAGCAGGAACTCCCGCTCGGCGTCCAGCACCTGCAGTGGACGCTGCGAGGTGGCGCCGGAATCCAGGTAGGCCAGCCGAGTTCCGCCGCGCATCACGCGATTCAGGATCGGGAAGTCCGCCCGAATCGCGTCGAGGTCCGGCGCCGCCGGACGACTGACCGACACCGTCATGTCAGGCTCCCGCCGGGGCCTGCTCGGTGAAGCGCTCGTAGCCGCTCTCCTCGAGCTCGTTGGCGAGCTCCGGGCCGCCCGACTCGACGATGCGCCCACCGGCGAAGACGTGCACGAACTGCGGCTGGATGTAGCGCAGGATCCGGGTGTAGTGGGTGATCAGCAGCACGCCGCCGTTCTCGGCCTGCTGGTAGCGATTCACCCCTTCGCTGACCACCCGCAGCGCGTCGACGTCCAGGCCGGAGTCGGTCTCGTCGAGGATCGCGATCTTGGGCTTGAGCAAACTCAGCTGCAGGATCTCGTGGCGCTTCTTCTCCCCGCCGGAGAAGCCTTCGTTGACATTGCGCTCGGCGAAGCCGGAATCGATGCCCAGCTCGCTGAAGGCCGCGCGCTGCTCCTTGATCCAGGCGCGCAGCTTCGGGGCCTCGCCGCGCACCGCGGTCACCGCGGTGCGCAGGAAGTTCGACATCGACACCCCGGGCACCTCGACCGGGTATTGCATCGCCAGAAAGAGACCGGCGCGTGCGCGTTCGTCCACCGTCATCTCCAGCACGTCCTGGCCGTCGAGGGTGATCGACCCGGACGTCACCGTGTATTTGGGGTGGCCCGCGATCGCGTACGACAGGGTCGACTTGCCCGACCCGTTGGGCCCCATCAGCGCGTGGGTCTCACCGGAGTTCACCGTCAGGTCGACGCCGTGCAGGATCGGGATCGACTCCGTTGCATCGTCGCCGACGCCGCCCGGCGAGACGCTCACGTGCAGGTCTTTGATTTCCAGTGTGCTCATTGCTGATTCGTGTCCTTAAGTCTTGGTGGCTACTTGTTCTCGGTGACCGCGAGTTCACGCTCGACGGCTTCGGTGAGGCGCTCCTGCACGAACGGTACGGGGATCTTGGAGATGATCTCGCCGAAGAAACCCCGCACGATCAGCCGTCTGGCCTGATCTTCTGGAATGCCGCGCGCCTGCAGATAGAACAACTGCAGGTCATCGAATCGCCCGGTTGCGCTGGCATGGCCGGCCTGGATGATCTCACCGGTCTCGATCTCCAGGTTGGGGATCGAGTCCGCGCGGGCACCGTCGGCCAGCACCAGATTGCGGTTCACCTCGAAGGTGTCGGTGCCCACGCCCGCGGCGCGGATCAGCACGTCACCGACCCAGACGGTATGGGCGTCCGGCAGTGCCGAATCGGGGTCGCCCTGCAGCGCGCCCTTGTAGAGCACGTTGGAGCGGCAGTTGGGCTGGCCGTGGTCGACCAGCAGCCGCGACTCGAGGTGCTGGCCGTCGTCGGCGAAGTACAGGCCGAGCAGCTCGGCGTCGCCGCCCGGGCCGTCGAACCGGACCCGCCCGGTCAGTCGCACCAACTCGCCGCCCAGCTCGATGGCGGTGTGGCGCAGCACCGCATCCTTGCCCAGCGCCGCGTGGTGCATGCTGACGTGCACCAGGTCCGCGGCGGCGTCGGCGATCCACACCACGGTCAGCTGCGCGGCGTCATCGACGACGAATTCGACGTTGTCGGCGTAGGTTCCGCTGCCCCGGATGTCGATGACGACCGTCGCCCGCGACAGTTCCTCGGCCCGCAGCTGCAGGTGTCCGTAGGCCGTCGCACCGGTTCCGGGACCGGTGACGGTGATGGTGATCGGCTCCTCGACGCTCGTGCCCTTGGGCACGGTGACCACCGTCGCGTCACGGAACGCCGAAAAGGCTTGGGCGGCAATCCGGTCGGCGGGTACGCCCGCCGCGCCCAACCGGTCGTCGCCGCGCTGCACGGTCTCGGTCCGCACCGCCGCGTCCGCCGAGACCTCGATCGTGGCCGACCCGTCGGCGACCGCGGAGCCGTCGTGCAGGCCGCGCAGCCGGCGCAGCGGGGTGAACCGCCACGCCTCGTCGCGACCGTGCGGCACCTCGAAGGCCTCGACGTCGAACGAGGTGAACTGGGCACCCTTGTTGACGCCTTCGGCTGCCTCGGTCAGGTTGGTGGTGGAGGCGGACCTCACATCCGTCGAAGTCACTAGCCCACCGAGCCTTCCATCTGCAGCTGGATCAGCTTGTTGAGCTCCAGCGCGTACTCCATCGGCAGTTCCTTGGCGATCGGCTCCACGAAGCCGCGCACCACCATCGCCATCGCCTCGTCCTCGGTCAGACCGCGGCTCATCAGGTAGAACAGCTGGTTCTCGCTGACCTTCGACACGGTGGCCTCGTGGCCCACGGTGACGTCGTCCTCGCGGATGTCGACGTAGGGGTAGGTGTCACTGCGGCTGACGTCGTCGACCAGCAGCGCATCGCATTTCACGCTCGACTTCGCCCCGTGCGCGCCCTTGTGGATCTCCACCAGACCCCGGTAGGAGGACCGGCCCCCGCTGCGCGCCACCGACTTCGACACGATGTTCGACGACGTGTTGGGCGCCAGGTGCAGCATCTTGGCGCCGGTGTCCTGGTGCTGGTCCTCGCCGGCGAACGCCACCGAGAGCACCTCGCCCTTGGCGTGTTCGCCGGTCATCCACACCGCCGGGTACTTCATGGTGACCTTGGAGCCGATGTTGCCGTCGACCCATTCCATGGTGGCGCCCTCTTCGGCGCGCGCCCGCTTGGTGACCAGGTTGTAGACGTTGACCGACCAGTTCTGAATGGTGGTGTAGCGGCACCGGCCCCGGGGTTTGACGATGATCTCCACCACCGCCGAGTGCAGCGAGTCGCTGGAGTACACCGGCGCGGTGCAGCCCTCGATGTAGTGCACGTAGGCGTCTTCGTCGACGATGATCAGGGTGCGCTCGAACTGGCCCATGTTCTCGGTGTTGATCCGGAAGTAGGCCTGCAACGGGATGTCGACGTGCACGCCCTTGGGCACGTAGATGAACGATCCCCCGCTCCACACCGCGGTGTTCAGCGCGGAGAACTTGTTGTCCCCGGCGGGGATGACGGTGGCGAAGTTCTCCCGGAACAACTCCTCGTGTTCCTTGAGCGCGGTGTCGGTGTCGAGGAAGATGACGCCCTGCGCCTCAAGGTCTTCGCGGATCTTGTGGTAGACCACCTCGGACTCGTACTGTGCGGCCACCCCACCGATGTAGCGCTGCTTCTCGGCCTCCGGGATGCCCAGCCGGTCATAGGTGTTGCGGATGTCCTCGGGCAGGTCGTCCCACGTCTGGGCCTGCTTCTCGGTGGACCGGACGAAGTATTTGATGTTGTCGAAGTCGATCCCGGACAGATCCGAGCCCCAGTTGGGCATCGGCTTCTTCATGAAGGTCCGGTATGCGCGCAGCCGAGCCTGCAGCATCCACTCCGGCTCGTTCTTCTTCGCGGAGATGTCGCGCACGACGTCCTCGGAGAGACCGCGCTGGGCGGCGGCGCCCGCGGCATCGGTGTCGGCCCAACCGTATTCGTACCGGCCCAGCGACGCGATCGTGTCTTCCTGGGTCAGCGGCTCTGTGGCCGCCGTGGGGGAAGCGGTGGCCTCCGGCGTGAGTGTCATGGTGACGCTCCTTCAGTGCTCGTGATGGCTTCGGCGCAGGCTGTGCGCCGAAGGTCGATCGGTGCGGCTAGTGCTGTTTTTCGGCGGCGCCGGCCTTGCCGGCTTTGGTTGTCGTGCCGGCCCGGACCGACTTGGCGGTCCTGTTGGTCAGCGGTACGTGGGTGGTGCAGACGTAGCCGCCGTCGGCGATCGTCGCCAGCCGCTGCACGTGGGTGCCCAGTACTTCGGCCATGGCCTGCCGCTCGGCCCGGCACAGCTCCGGGAACTCCTTGGCGACGTTGGCCACCGGGCAATGGTGCTGCAGGATCTGCACCCCCGGGACACCACCCTCCACCCGGGCGGTGGAAGCGGCGTAGCCGGCCTCGGTCAGCGCCGCGGCGATCCGTTCCGCGGTCGCCTCCAGATCCTCCTCGGGGTCGCTGTCGCCGCGGGCGGCAACGGCCGCGACCTCGGACAGGATGGTATCGATGCGCTGGCGGGCGAACGCGACCACCGCGTCCTCACCGCCGATCTCGCGTAGCTGGCGCATCGCTGCCACCGCGAGGTCGTCGTAGCGGTGGCCGAGCTTGCCCCGCCCGGCCGCGGTCAGCTGGAACCGCTTTGCCGGCCGCCCGCGGCCGACCTGCTGCCAGGACGCCGGCGCATGCGCCTCGGCATCACCCATCTCGATCAGGGCGTCCAGGTGGCGGCGCACCCCGGCTGCCGACAAACCCAGCCGGGCGCCGATCTCCCCCGCGGTGATCGATCCGGATTCCATCAGCAGTCGCACCACCGCGTGGCGGGTACGGCCCTCGGGGGAATCATGGCCGCCGGCCAGGTCCGCCGCCGGCTGAGACGCAGCCGAAACCGCACCGCCGGGGCGCTGCCCGGCGGGTTTGGTGGCGTCCTTCGCCTCAGCCTTGATTTTCACAACACCAGTGTGACGCAATTCCGGGGCCGGGTCTAGGCAGGGTTACCTCAGTTCGGCCCGAATCGACAGTTGCGCTGGTCACAGCCCGCAACCCGCGGGCGGGGCCGGAGGAGTCCGGCGGGCCGTTACGCTGCAGGGATGGCAGTCCGCCGGCACTCGCTGAGCACGTCGATCGCACATCTGCACGGCGATGAGCGCACCGTCGGCACGCCCCTCAACGACGCGGAACTGGTCGCGCTGCGGCGCACCCGGCTGTTCGGCGCGAGCGGCACCGTGCTGATGGCGATCGGTGCGCTCGGGGCCGGTGCGCGGCCGGTGATCCAGGACCCCACCTTCGGGGTACGGCTGCTGAACCTTCCGTCACGCCTGCAGACGGTGGCGCTGACCATGACCACCACCGGCGCGGTGATGATGGCGCTGGCCTGGCTGATGCTGGGCCGCTTCGCGTTGTCTTCGATGCCGGCGGGCAACCGGCGGATGTCGCGCAGCCAACTCGACCGCACCCTGCTGCTGTGGATGCTGCCGCTGCTGGTCGCCCCGCCGATGTACAGCAAGGACGTGTACTCCTACCTAGCCCAGAGTCAGATCTCGCGGCTGGGCCTGGACCCCTACCGGGTGGGTCCGGCCCCGGCCCTGGGCCTCGACCACGTGTTCACTCTGTCGGTGCCCAGCCTGTGGCGCGAGACGCCGGCGCCCTACGGACCGCTGTTCTTGTGGATCGGCCGCGGAATCTCGGCGCTGACCGGGGAGAACATCGTCACCGCGGTGCTGTTCCACCGCGTGGTGGTATTGCTCGGCGTCGGGCTGATCGTGTGGGCGGTGCCGCGCCTGGCGGCGCGCTGCGGGGTGGCCGAGGTCAGCGCGCTGTGGCTGGGCGCGGCCAACCCCCTGCTGCTGATGCACCTGGTCGCCGGCATCCACAACGAGGCCCTGATGCTCGGCCTGATGCTGACCGGCACCGAGTTCGCCCTGCGCGGGGTCACCGCGGCCAAACCCCTGCTGCCGGGCCTGCGCCGGCCGGTGCGGGACTGGGTTCCACTGACCGAGTTGATCCTCGGCGCGGTGCTGATCACGATGTCGTCGCAGGTCAAGCTGCCATCACTACTGGCGCTCGGCTTCGTGGCGATGGCCCTGGGCTGGCGCTGGGGCGGCGACCTGCGGGCGTTTGTGCTCGCCGGGGCCGGCAGCAGCGCCTTGGCGGTGGCGGTGATGGGCCTGATCGGCTGGGCCAGCGGGCTGGGCTTCGGCTGGGTCTTCACCCTCGGCACCGCCAACGTGGTCCGCAGCTGGATGTCGCCCCCGACCCTGATCGCGCTCGGCACCGGCCAGGTGGGAACCCTGCTGGGCCTGGGCGATCACACCACCGCGGTGCTCTCGCTGACGCGTGGCATCGGCGTGCTGATCATCGCGGTGATGGTGATCTGGCTGCTGCTGGTGGTGTTCCAGGGCCGGCTGCACCCAGTCGGCGGGCTCGGCGTCGCGCTGGGCATCACGGTGCTGCTGTTCCCGGTGGTGCAGCCCTGGTATCTGCTGTGGGCGATCATTCCCCTCGCCGCCTGGGCGACCCGCCCGAGCTTCCGGATCGCGGTGATCGCGGTGACGCTGGTGGTCGGGATCTTCGGCCCGACCGCCAACGGCGACCGATTCGCCTTGTTCCAGATCGTGGACGCCACCGTGGCCAGCGCCGTCGTGGTGATGGCGCTGTTCCTGCTGACCTATCGGCACCTGCCGTGGCGGGAGCTGCCCGCCGAGCCAGGCCGCCCGGGCGATCCACCGGCGCCGGGACCCACCCCGCGGTCCCCCGCCGTGGCCGACGCTTACGCTGATTCCCCGTGAACTCAGCTGTCGCGGTGCGGTTGCGCGGGGTGCGCAAACGTTACGGGGCCGGCCCAACAGCCACCGAGGCGGTCGCCGGCCTTGATCTCGAGGTGCATACCGCCGAGGTGTTCGCGCTGCTCGGCCCCAACGGCGCCGGCAAGACGACGACGGTCGAGATGTGCGAGGGCTTCGTGCGCCCGGACGCCGGCACCATCGAAGTGCTCGGGCTGGACCCGATCGCCGACAACGACCGGCTGCGGGAGCGCATCGGCGTGATGCTGCAGGGCGGCGGCGGCTACCCGGCGGCCCGCGCCGGCGAGATGCTCAAGCTGGTGGCGTCGTATTCGGCGAACCCGCTGGACCCGCAGTGGCTGCTCGACACCCTCGGCCTCACCGACGCGGCCCGCACCACCTACCGCAGGCTTTCGGGCGGGCAGCAACAGCGGCTCGCCCTGGCCTGCGCCCTGGTCGGCCGCCCGGAGCTGGTGTTTCTCGACGAGCCCACGGCCGGAATGGACGCGCACGCGCGCCTGCTGGTGTGGGAGCTGATCGACGCGCTGCGCCGCGACGGCGTGACCGTGGTGCTGACGACCCACCATCTTCGGGAGGCCGAGGAGCTTGCCGACCGGCTGCTGATCATCGACCACGGCGCGGCGGTGGCCGCCGGAACGCCCGCGGAACTGACCCGAAGCGGCGCCCAGGGGCAGGTGCGGTTCAGCGCGCCCCCGCGCCTGGACCTGTCATTGCTGATCACCGCGCTGCCGGAGGGCTATCGGGCCAGCGAGGTGCAGCCCGGCGAATACCTCGTCGAAGGACCGGTGGACCCGCAGGTACTAGCGACCGTGACCGCCTGGTGCGCCCGCCTGGACGTGTTGGCCACCCAGCTTCGGGTCGAGCAGCGCAGCCTGGAGGACGTGTTCTTGGAGCTGACGGGACGGGAGCTGCGCGCATGACCACCGATCGCTCGTTCCCGCCGGGTACCTTCACCCCCGACCCCCGGCCCAGCAGCATCCCCGCCATGCTGGCCGCGCAGTACCGGCTGGAACTGACCCTGCTGCTGCGCAACGGCGAGCAGCTGTTGCTGACGATGTTCATCCCGATCACACTGCTGGTCGGGATGTCGGTGCTGCCGCTGGGTCCGTTCGGCGAGGGCCACGCCGAGCGCGCCACCACCCTGCTACCGGTGATCATGTCGCTGGCCGTGATCGCCACCGCCTTCACCGGCCAGGCGATCGCGGTGGCCTTCGACCGCCGCTACGGGGCGCTGAAACGACTGGGCGCCACCGCCTTGCCGGTGTGGGGCGTCATCACCGGTAAGTCCCTGTCGGTGGCCACGGTGGTGCTGCTGCAGTCGGTGCTGCTCGGGTTGATCGGCGTCGCGCTGGGCTGGCGGCCGACGCTGATCGGGCTGGGTCTGGGCGCGGTGGTCATCGCGCTGGGTACGGCGTGCTTCGCGGCGTTGGGCCTGCTGCTCGGCGGTAGCCTGCGGGCCGAGATCGTGCTGGCCGTAGCCAACCTGATGTGGTTCGTGTTCGGCGGGTTCTCGGCGCTGACCGTGGAAACCGACCTGGTGCCCGATGCGATCCGCTGGCTTGCCCGGCTCACCCCGTCGGGGGCGCTCACCGAGGCGCTGGCGCAGGCCCTGGCCGTGTCGTTCGACTGGTTCGGCGTCGCGGTGGTGGCGGTGTGGGGGCTGCTGGCCGGCGTCGGCGCGGTGCGCTGGTTCCGCTTCAGCTGAGCCCTACCTACTACATGCTGTAGTTAGCAATCCTCTACGATCCCCCCGTGGGACGATTTCTGATGCGCCTGGTGGATCTGCTGCCCGATCCCAACCTGCGCACCCAGCGGCTGCTGGCCGCCGCGGTCGTCTTCACCCAGGGTTTCATCTCGGTGACCGGTGCGATCGTCCGCGTCACCGCGTCCGGACTGGGCTGCCCGACCTGGCCGCAGTGTTTCCCGGGCAGTTACGTGCCGGTGGCGGTCTCCGAGGTGCCGCGCATCCATCAGGCCATCGAGTTCGGCAACCGGATGGTGACCTTCGCGGTGGTCATCGCCTCGGCACTGGCGGTGCTCGCGGTGATCCGGGCGCGACGACGCACCGAGGTGCTCGTCTACGCCTGGTTGATGCCGGCCTCTACGGTGCTGCAGGCGGTGATCGGCGGTATCACGGTGCGCACCGGGCTGGCCTGGTGGACGGTGGCCGTGCACCTGCTGGTCTCGATGCTGATGGTCTGGCTGGCGGTGCTGCTGTACGTCAAGGTCGGCGAGCCCGACGATGCGGACACCGTCGTGCGCCATCGGGTTGCGGCGCCGTTGCGCCGGTTGACCGCACTGTGCGCCCTCACGCTGGCCGCGGTCCTGGTCACCGGCACGCTGGTGACCGGCGCGGGACCGCACGCCGGCGACAAGAGCGCGACCCGCACGGTGGCCCGGCTCGAGGTCGAGGTGACCACGCTGGCCCACCTGCACGAGTCCCTGCTGATCGCGTTCCTCGGCCTGCTGGCGGGCCTGGCGTTCGGGCTGGCCGCGGTGGGGGCGGCGAAAACGGTGACCCGCCGGTTGGCGGCGGTCATCGCCCTGAGTTTCGGGCAGGGGCTGATCGGGGTCGTCCAATATTTCACCGGGGTGCCCGCCGTATTGGTCACCTTGCACGTCGCGGGTGCGGTGCTGGTCACCGGCGCGACCGCGGCGCTATGGGCGTCGCTGCGCGAGCGGGCCCAACCCGAGCCGCTCTAACGCCGCGGCGACCTCGAGGGCGAACCGGCGCTGGGCCCGGTCACGTTCGTCGGCGGTGAGATCGGCCCAACCCAGTTGCGGTGCAACAAGATCCAGGCTGACCAGGCGCGCGTCGTCGGCAGTTCCGGCTACCTCGGCGCGCGCGTACAGCAACTCCTCGATCCGGATGCTCATGCGTTCCGCCGCTGCGCGCAGAGCGGCCCGGCCGACGTCCCACAACTCGAAGTCGGGGTCGGTGCCGGCGGCTCCGAACGCGTGCGAACGGCCGCCGCCGAAGAACACCAGCGCCGTGGTTGCGCTCGCCGCACCGGGCGAAGTCGGCACCCCGTCACACTGCAGGTCGGCCAGGTAGCGCGGGTCGGAGTTCCAGGCCACCACTTCCGGCGGGTTCAGCAGGTTGCGCACCCGCTTGGTCCACGCCTGGAACTCGACGCGCCGTGCCGCGCCGCCGGCGGCCGAACGCAGGATCACCAGGTCCGCCTCGAGCGTCTCCGGGTCGTCCCAGGGCAATCGGCGAGCCTGCAGCCCTCGGTGCCGCAGCGCGGCGATCAGGCCCGCGTCGTCGTCGGCGGCCGGACCGTCATCGTCCCCGCCCCGCGGATCTCCCGCCAGCACGATGCGCGGGTGAAGGATATTGGGCCGGGCCAGCTTCATGCAGACCTCACATTCGGAGATGATAGTCACCATGTACGCCGTGCAGATCGCCACGACCGGCGGCCCGGAGGTCTTGACCCTGGTCGACAGGCCGCAGCCGTCCCCCGCCGCCGGGGAGGTGCTGATCCGGGCCGAGGCGGTCGGGGTCAACTACATCGACACCTATTTCCGCTCCGGGATTTACCCGGCCGAGCTGCCGTTCGTGCTCGGCGGCGAAGCCGCGGGCACTGTGGCCGAGGTCGGCGCGGGGGTGACGGCGCTGAGCGTGGGTGACCGCGTGGTGACTGCGGCTGCAACCGGCGCCTATGCGCAATACTGCACAGCGCCAGCATCTTTGGTGGCAGAGATCCCTACCGGCGTGGGCTTCGACACGGCGGCCGCCGCCCTGCTCAAGGGTCTGACAGCGCACTACCTGATCATGTCGGTGTACCCGGTGCAAAGCGGCGACACGGTCTTGCTGCACGCCGGTGCGGGCGGTGTCGGGTTGATCCTGACCCAGTGGGCGACCGCGCTCGGCGCCCGGGTGATCACCACGGTGTCGACCGCGGCGAAGGCCGAACTGTCCCGAGCGGCCGGTGCCGTCGAGGTACTCGACTACCCCGGCTCGGACGACACGGCGGCCGCCGCCTTCGGCGCTCGCATCCGGGAGCTGACCGACGGCGCCGGGGCCGCGGCGGTATACGACGGCGTGGGTGCGACGACGTTCGTGGCGAGCCTGGCCAGCCTCGCCGTCCGGGGCACCCTGGCGCTGTTCGGCGCGGCCAGTGGGCCCGTTCCACCGGTGGATCCGCAGCGGCTCAACGCCGCGGGGTCGGTGTACCTGACCCGGCCGAACCTGGCTCACTTCACCCGCTCCGCGCAGGAATTCTCCTGGCGCGCAGGGGAATTGTTCGACGCGATCGCGCAGGGCACCATCGAGGTGACGGTGAGCCGGCGTTACCCGCTGGCCGAGGCGGCCGAGGCGCACCGGGATCTGCAGGGCCGCAAGACCACCGGTTCCATCGTGCTGCTGCCCTAGCCGGTCCGCCAGCCTCCGGGCAGCAGGGGCAGCCGTGGGCTCTCGGCGAATTCCGCCCCGGCCAGCCGGGTCAGTCCGGCCGCGCGGATCACATCGTCGTCGCGCACCGCACCGTTGTGCCCCAGATCCCCGGCACCGTGCTCCGAGGCCGCGGTCGGCCCCCAGTCCGGCTCCACGCCGACGGTGAGCCGCAGGGTCGCGTCGTCGTGGCCCGGCCGGGTCGTGCGCCGGCGCCGGCGGGCCGAGCGCCGGGACGCCGCGGCTTCCGCCGCCGCGGCGGCCTCCGGGGTGGGTGTCTTCTTCTTGGCGCCCTCGGAGGCGCTTGCCCGCGCGCCCAGCCCCGACCCGAAGTCGATGCCCGGGCCGCCGCCGACCAGGTAGGGAAACGCGAATGTGGCCGCCGGTGCCGGTGCCGGCGGCGGAGGAGCGGCCGCGGCCGGTGCGGTGCCGGCGGCGGCGGGAGCCGGTGGTGGCGCAGGCGGAGCAGGCGGTGCCGCGGCCGTGGCCGGGCCGATCGCGGTCACCTCGGCGGTGATCATCGGGGGCACCGGCGCGGGGGCGGCGAGCGCCGGCGGCGCCGACGCCCCCAACCCGGCCAGACCGGCCAGGCCGCCCAGGGAGCCCACGGGTGCCACCACGGCCCCGGCGGCGGCCGCCACCAGCGCCGGGGACTGGCTGATCGTGGTGGCCAGCTGGGCGATGTGGGTGGGCCAGTCGAAGAGCACCAGGGCCGCGATGTATTGCAGCGCAGGGATGATCTGGGCCGGGTTCTGGGTCACGTTGAGGAAGTCCTCGAACAGCTCCAGGGATCGGGCCAGATACCAGATCGGTTGCGCGGCATTCGAATAGTAGTCGTAGACGTGGCCGTTGAGGGTTCCGGCGGCGGGGTTCCAGTTGATCCCGAAGTTCTGCAGGAAATGGGAGACCGCGGTGGTCAGGGCATTGGAGATCATCGGGTCGTGGGCGGTGACGCCGTCTTGGATGCCGAGGCTTTTCAGGATCGGTTCGAGCATGTCGAGCAGCCCCTGCAAGGGATTCTGCGACGGCGGCGGCTCGGTCGATGCGGCGGGCCGTTGGATCTGCGGCGCCGCAGCGGTGCTTGGCGCGGCGGCCAGCACCGATCCCGCCACCGCCTCATAGGTCGCCATCGTGGCGGCGGCCTGCACCCACATCCGGACATAGTCGGCTTCGTTGAGCGCGATCGGAATGGTGTTGATGCCGAAGAAGTTGGTCGCCACCAGGGCCGCGTGGGTGGCGTGATTGGCGGCCAGCTCCGGCAGTGTCGGCATGGCCGCCAGCGCGGCGCTGTAGGCCGCCGCCGCCGTCTCGCACCGGGCTGCTGCCGCCGCACTGTGCGCCGCGGCCTGGACCAGCCAGGCCAGGTACGGAGCGTGGGCGGCCAGGTACGACTCCGCGCTCGGCCCCTGCCACGCCTCGGCTTGCACCGCGCCCACCACAACGGTCAACTCTTCGGCCACCGCCGTGTACTCGGCGCTCAACGTTGACCATGCCGAGGCCGTCGCCAACAGCGGGCCCGCCCCCGGCCCAGCGCTCAACAGCGCCGAATGCACCTCCGGCGGCGACGCCATCCACTCCCCTGGCACGGCGACTGAGTTTACGCCAGGGAACTTTGATTTTCGGCTACCCGAACTTTATTGCGAGGGGTCGTCGCCCCCGCCCCAGCTGCCCGGCACCATGGGCTCCCGCGGCCCGCTACCGAACGCACCGGCCAGCCGGGTCATGCCCACCGCGGCGAGCCCTCCCTTGGCCGCGCTACCGGTGAAACCCAACGGCCCGGCGCCACGGTCGGCGGCCAGCACCGGCTCGTCGTCCGGCAGCTGCCACTCCGGATCGACCCCCACGTCCATCGTCATGAACTGGTCGGCGTGGTCGTGCTTGCCGGCGCGCCGGCGGCGCCTGGCTTGGGCCCGCTCCCGATTGGCCTCACGCGCGGCGGCCGCCGCGGCGGCGCTGTCGGGTTCGGGCGCCTTGCGCGCCGCCCGTGCGGAGACACCCATCCCCGTGCCCGACCCGACACCGGGCCCGCCGATCAGGTAGGGCGGCACGAACGACGCCCCGGCCGGCGCCGCCGGAGCGGCCGATGCCGGCGCGGGACCCGCCGCCGCGCTCGCCGGTGCCGGCGGCGCCGGAGCCGCCCCACCCACCGCTGCGGAGAGCGCGGGCGCGGGCGGGACGGCGCCCACCGCGGGCAACACCTGCGCGCCCGCATCGACCGGCACGGAAATCGGAGCCGACGGCTGCGGCAGCCCGGCCAGTCCGGCCAGCCCCGCCAGGCCTACCGATCCGGCGGGGGCCACCGCCGCGCCCAGCGCCAGCGCCACCAGCTGCGGCGACTGGGCCAGCCAGCTGGCGATCTCGGCGATGTGGGTGGGCCAGTCGAACAAGGCCAGCTGAACCAGGTACTGGAAGGCGCCGGCCGGATTGGTCAGCAGCTGGTTGCCGAAGTGCTGGAAATCCTGGCTGAACTCCAACGCCCGCACCACCCAGTACATCAACTGGCTCGGGTCGGTGTAGGCGTCGTAACCCACGCCGTTGACGGTGCCCTCCACGGGATCCCAGTCCACTCGCCCACCGGTCAGCGAGCGCAGCCACTGCGCAACCTGCTCGTCCCATTCGCTGGCCTCGCCGCCGTGCTCGTGCTCGTGGTCGTGGCCGGATGCTTCGACGATGTGCGGCGCGGACGAGGTCTGCGGTGTCGAGGCCAACGCCGAACCCGCCACCGCCTCATAGGTCGCCATGGTCGTCGCCGCCTGCACCCACATCCGCGCATAGTCGGCCTCGTTCACGGCGATCGGAATCGTGTTGATGCCGAAGAAATTCGTCGCCACCAACACGCCGTGCACGGCGTGGTTGGCCGCCAACTCCGGCAACGTCGGCATCGAGGCCAACGCGGTCACATACGCCGCGGCCGCCGTCTCGCACTGCACCGCCGCGGCAGCACTGTCGGCGCCGGCCTTGGTCAGCCACCCCAGGTACGGCCCGTGGGCGGCCAGATACGCCTCCGCGCTCGGTCCCTGCCACGCCTCGGCCTGCACCGCGCCCAGCACGGCCACCAGCTCGTCGGAGACCGCCGTGTACTCCGCGCTCAGCACCGACCACGCCGCCGCCGACGCCAGCAGCGGGCCCGGCCCGGGCCCGGCGCTCAACAGCGCCGAATGCACCTCGGGCGGCGAGCCCATCCACACCCCGGCGAGCGTCACGGCTGACCGCCGGGTAACACATGCGAGGTGTTGAACATGATTTTCATTATCGAGGATTCAATACCACCTCGCCCGCAGACGCAAGCCATACCCGCCCGCGTGGCGTCTGGCCCCGTCGCGAGACGAAGCGGCGCTGCTGGCACCATCGCCGACATGCCGATTCCGCAGTTCATCGTCGACCTCCGGGCCAGCATCGGCCCCGCCCCACTGTGGCTGATCGGCGTGACGGCGGTGGTGCGCCGGGGCGAGGAGGTATTGCTCGTCAAGCGGGCCGACAACGGCATCTGGGCGCCGGTGACCGGGATCGCCGACCCCGGTGAGGAGCCGGCCGACGCCGCGGTGCGTGAGGTCACCGAGGAGACCGGGGTGACCGCCTTACCGCAGCGGCTCGCCTGGGTACACGCCACGGCGCCGGTGATCCACGCCAACGGCGATCACGCCCAGTACCTCGACCATGTCTTCGCCATGCGCTGGGTGAGCGGCGAGCCCTACCCGGCCGACGACGAGAGCACCGACGCCCGCTGGTGTGCGCTCAGCGCGCTGCCGCAGATGCCCCACCGGATGCGCGAGCGGATCACCGTCGCGCTCGGCGCGGATGGCGACACCCGGTTCGAGTGGAAAAACGACGACCGGCGGCGCTAGCGGGGGCTCAGAACAGCGTGGGCAGGCCGATGGCCGAGTCCACCGCAAGGGCGCAGAACACCACCGCGAGGTAGTTGTTCGACTGCAAGAACAGCCGCAGCGGCTTGACCGGCTCACCGCGGCGCACGCCGGCGTAGAGCTGGTGGGCCATGGTCAGGAACCAGACCCCGGCCAGGAACGCGACCGAGGCGTACAGCCACCCGGCGGCGGGCACCAGCGCCAGCGTGGCGGCCACCGTCGCCCAGGTGTAGAGCACGATGCGATGGGTCACGACGCGCTCACTGGCGACCACCGGCAGCATCGGCACCCCCGCCGCCGCGTAGTCCTCCTTGTAGCGCATCGCCAGCGCCCAGGTGTGCGGCGGCGTCCAGAAGAAGATGACCGCGAACATCACCAGCGCCTGCCAGCCGATGGTGCCGGTCACCGCCGACCACCCGATCACCACCGGCATACAACCGGCCGCGCCGCCCCAGACCACGTTCTGCGAGGTGTGCCGTTTGAGCAGCATCGAGTAGACCAGGACGTAGAAGGCGATGGTGGCCACCGCCAGCAGGCCCGACATCAGGTAGGTGGTGCGCCACAGCCAGACGAAGGAGACCCCGCCGAGCACCAGACCGAACACCAGCGCGTTGCGGGTGGGCACCGCATCGCGGGCCAACGGCCGGCGCGCCGTGCGCTTCATCACCTTGTCGATGTCGGCGTCGACGACGCAGTTGAGGGCGTGCGCGCCCGCAGCGGCCAGCATCCCGCCGATAAGCGTGTTGAAGATCAGCAGCGGATTCACCGTGCCGCGATCGGCCAGCAGCATCGCCGGAATGGTCGTCACCAGCAGCAACTCGATGATCCGCGGCTTGGTCAGCGACAGGTACGCCAGCAACGTGGAACGTATTGCGCGTATTCGGCGCGGCGCGGCGCGCTCGCGAATACTCACGTGATGACTCCTCAGATGGCAGCAGCGACGCCAGCGTCTACTACGGACGATGGTAGACCGCGCAGCCGGGTCGACCGAATCGCAGGGTCGATTGAGGGGTAATCCGCACCGCGACACCGACCTGCGGCACCGCCCCCGCCCGCACTAGGTTAATGGCGGCACCGCGCTGTCCGCGGCTCCGCCGCCCTTGCGAACGCCGCTAGGGTGAGAACCAACCAGGCTTGCCGAGACAAATCCCGAAGATGAGGACTTCACGTTCGTGACCACTGCTGCAGAGATCTCCGCCCTTACCCGACCGCACCACCCCGACGACTGGGCCGAGATCGATTCGGTTGCCGTCGACACCGCCCGGGTGCTGGCCGCCGATGCGGTGCAGAAGGTCGGCAACGGCCACCCCGGTACCGCGATGAGCCTGGCGCCACTGGCATACACGCTGTTCCAGCGGGTGATGCGCCACGATCCCTCCGACACGCACTGGATGGGCCGCGACCGGTTCGTGCTGTCCTGCGGGCACTCCAGCCTCACCCTCTACATCCAGCTCTACCTGGGCGGTTTCGGTCTGGAGCTCTCCGACATCGAGGCGCTGCGCACCTGGGGCTCCAAGACTCCGGGGCACCCGGAGTTCCGCCACACCAAGGGGGTGGAGATCACCACCGGCCCCCTGGGGCAGGGCCTGGCGTCCGCCGTCGGCATGGCGATGGCCGCCCGCTACGAACGCGGACTGTTCGACCCGGACGCCGCCCCCGGCGAGAGCCCGTTCGACCACTACATCTACGTGATCGCCTCCGACGGTGACATCCAGGAAGGCGTCACCAGTGAGGCGTGCTCGCTGGCCGGAGTCCAGCAGCTCGGCAACTTGATCGTGTTCTACGACCACAACAAGATCTCCATCGAGGACGACACCGCGATCGCGCTGTGCGAGGACACCGCCGCCCGCTACCGGGCCTACGGCTGGCATGTCCAGGAAGTCGAGGGCGGCGAGAACGTCACCGGCATCGAGGAGGCCATCGCCGAGGCGAAGGCCGTCACCGACAAGCCGTCGTTCATCTCGCTGCGCACGATCATCGGCTACCCGGCCCCCGAGAAGATGAACACCGGCGCCGCCCACGGCGCTGCGCTGGGTGACGACGAGGTGGCCGCCACCAAGAAGGCTCTCGGGTTCGACCCGGACAAGTCCTTCGAGGTCCGCGAGGACGTGATCACCCACACCCGGGGGCTGGTGGCCCGCGGCAAGGAGGCTCGCGCCGACTGGCAGTCGCAGTTCGAGGCGTGGGCGGCCCGGGAGCCGGAACGCAAGGCACTGCTGGACCGGCTGATCGCCGGTGAACTGCCGGAGGGCTGGGACGCCGACCTGCCGTACTGGGAGCCCGGCTCCAAGGCGGTGGCCACCCGCGCCGCATCCGGCAAGGTGCTCTCGGCGGTAGGGCCGAAGCTTCCCGAATTGTGGGGCGGCTCAGCCGATCTGGCCGGCAGTAACAACACCACGATGGACGGCGTCAAGTCGTTCGGCCCGGCGTCGATCTCCACCAAGGACTACACCGCCGACCCCTACGGCCGCACCCTGCACTTCGGGATCCGTGAGCACGCGATGGGCTCGATCCTGTCGGGCATCGTCCTGCACGGACCGACCCGCGCCTACGGCGGCACCTTCCTGCAGTTCTCCGACTACATGCGGCCCGCGGTGCGGTTGGCGGCGCTGATGGACATCGACCCGATCTACGTGTGGACCCACGACTCGATCGGCCTGGGTGAAGACGGCCCCACCCATCAGCCGATCGAGCACCTGGCGGCGCTGCGCGCCATCCCCCGACTGTCGGTCGTTCGCCCGGCCGACGCCAATGAGACCGCCTACGCCTGGCGCACCGTGCTGGCCCGTGGCGCCGACAGCGGTCCGGTCGGGATGGTCCTGAGCCGTCAGAATCTGCCGATCCTGGAGGGCACCGACCCCGAGGGCGTGGCACACGGCGGCTACGTCCTCGGCGGCGCCGACGAGGACGCAGCACTGCCCGACGTGGTGCTGATCGCCACCGGGTCGGAGGTGCAGCTCGCGGTGGAGGCGCAGAAACTCTTGGCGGACAAGGACATCAATGCCCGGGTGGTGTCGATGACCTGTCTGGAGTGGTTCGAATCGCAGCCGGTCGAGTACCGCGACGCGGTGCTGCCGCCCGCGGTGTCGGCGCGGGTCGCGGTCGAAGCCGGTGTCGCCCAGTGCTGGCATAAGCTGGTGGGAGACACCGGGGAAATCGTCTCGATCGAGCACTACGGCGAATCCGCCGACTACCAGACCCTGTTCCGTGAGTTCGGTTTCACCCCGGAGGCCGTCGTCGCCGCCGCCGAACGGACCCTGAACAACTGAGGCCGACCGACTCGCACATCGATTGAGAAGGAGCGCAACATGACTCAGAACGAAAGGCTTGCCGCTCTGAGCGCCGCCGGCGTATCGGTGTGGCTCGACGACCTGTCCCGGGACCGCCTGACGTCGGGCAACCTGGCCGAACTCGTCGCCACCCGCAGTGTGGTCGGGGTGACCACCAATCCGACCATCTTCCAGAAGGCCCTGGAGAAGGGCCACGCCTACGACGCACAGCTGTCCGAGCTGGCCGCTCGCGGCGCCGACGTGGACTCCGTGATCCGCACCGTCACGACCGACGACGTGCGCAACGGGTGCGACGTGTTGACCAAGGCGTGGGAGGCCTCCGACGGCGTCGACGGCCGGGTGTCGATCGAGGTCGACCCCCGCCTGGCCCATGACACCGACAAGACCATCGCCCAGGCCGTCGAGTTGTGGAAGATCGTCGACCGGCCGAACCTGTTCATCAAGATTCCGGCCACCAAGGCCGGCCTGCCGGCCATCACCGCGGTGCTGGCCGAAGGCGTCTCGGTCAACGTCACGCTGATCTTCTCCGTCGAGCGCCACCGCGAGGTGATGGACGCCTACCTGGCCGGCCTGGAAGCGGCCAGGGCCGCCGGGCACGACTTGTCCAAGATCCATTCGGTGGCTTCGTTCTTCGTCTCCCGGGTCGACACCGAGGTGGACGGCCGGCTGGAGAAGATCGGTTCGGCGGACGCTCTGGCGCTGCGCGGCAAGGCCGGCGTGGCCAATGCCCGGTTGGCCTACGCCGCCTACGAAGAGGTCTTCGCCGGCGAGCGTTTCACGGCGTTGGCGGCGGACGGCGCCCGGGTGCAGCGGCCGCTGTGGGCCTCGACCGGCGTCAAGAACCCGGATTACCCGGACACCCTCTACGTCACCGAATTGGTGGCCCCGCACACCGTCAACACCATGCCGGAGCCCACATTGGAGGCGGTGGCCGACCACGGCGATATCAGCGGTAACACCATCGCCGGCACCGAGGCGGCCTCGCAGCAGGTCTTCGATCAGCTCTCGGCCGTGGGCATCGACCTGCCCGATGTGTTCGAAGTCCTGGAGAAAGAAGGGGTGGACAAGTTCGAGGCGTCCTGGGGTGAACTGCTGGACGCCACCGCGTCGCAACTCGACGCCGCCAAGTGATCTGATGGCGGGCGCAGGAGCAGCGCGCAACACCGCCGGGGGGTGGCAGAACCCCTTGCGGGACAAGCGGGATAAGCGCCTGCCCCGGATCGCCGGCCCGTGCGGCGTGGTGATCTTCGGGGTCACCGGCGACCTGGCCCGGCGCAAACTGATGCCGGCCATCTACGACCTGGCCAACCGAGGGCTGCTGCCGCCGACGTTCGCGCTGGTCGGCTTCGCCCGCCGGGACTGGGCCGACGAGGACTTCGCCGACGTGGTCTACCAGGCCGTCAAGCAGCACGCCCGGACCCCGTTCCGTCAGGTGGTGTGGGACCGGTTGGCCGCCGGATTCCGGTTTGTGACAGGCACGTTCGACGACGACGCCGCCTTCGCCCGGCTGGCCGAGACGCTCGAGCAACTCGACTCCGAGCGCGGCACGGGCGGCAATCACGCCTTCTACCTCTCGATCCCGCCCAATGCGTTCCCGGTGGTGTGCGAGAAGCTGCACGCCAGCGGACTGGCCCGCCCGCGGGAGGGCCGTTGGAGCCGGGTGGTGATCGAGAAGCCGTTCGGTCATGACCTGTCCAGCGCGGTCGAGCTCAACAACGTGCTCAACAGCGTCTTCCCGGAGGAGTCGGTGTTTCGCATCGACCACTACCTGGGAAAGGAGACCGTCCAGAACATCCTGGCGCTGCGGTTCGCCAATCAACTGTTCGACCCGATCTGGAACGCGCACTACGTCGACCATGTGCAGATCACCATGGCCGAGGACATCGGCCTGGGCGGACGGGCCGGCTACTACGACGGCATCGGCGCCGCCCGCGACGTGATCCAGAACCACCTGCTGCAGTTGCTGGCCCTGACGGCGATGGAGGAGCCGGTCAGCTTCTCCCCCGCCGAGTTGCAGGCCGAGAAGATCAAGGTGCTCTCCGCCACCCGGCTGGCGCAGCCCCTGGATGAGACCACCTCCCGCGGCCAGTACGCCGCCGGGTGGCAGGGCGGTGAACGCGTCGTCGGCCTGCTCGAGGAGGAGGGGTTCGCCGCGGACTCCCGGACCGAGACGTATGCGGCCATCACCTTGGAGGTCGACACCCGCCGCTGGGCCGGCGTGCCGTTCTACCTGCGCAGCGGCAAACGCCTGGGCCGGCGAGTCACCGAGATCGCGCTGGTGTTCAAGCGTGCCCCGCACCTGCCGTTCGACGCCACCATGACCGATGAGCTGGGCAAGAACGCCCTGGTGATCCGGGTGCAACCCGACGAGGGGATCACCCTGCGGTTCGGCTCCAAGGTGCCCGGGCATCTGATGGAAGTCCGCGACGTCAACATGGACTTCTCCTACGGTTCGGCGTTCTCCGAGGATTCGCCGGAGGCCTACGAGCGGCTGATCCTGGACGTGCTGTTGGGTGAGCCGTCGTTGTTCCCGGTTAACGCCGAAGTCGAATTGTCTTGGGAGATCCTCGATCCGGTGCTCGAGAATTGGGCGGAGCACGGCAGGCCCGAGCCCTATGAGGCCGGCACCTGGGGCCCGCGGTCCTCGTTCGAGATGCTGGCGCGCTCCGGCCGGGAATGGCGGCGGCCGTGATCCGCGCCGCCGAGGATGCAGTGCGAGCGACGAGCGATGCTGGGGGGCGACGCCGATGATCGTCGAGCTGCCGGACACCTCCACCACCGCGATCAACAAGAAACTCAACCAGCTGCGGGAGCGGATCGGTGCGGCGACCACCGGCCGGGTCCTGACCCTGATCGTGGTCCTCGACAACGACCTGCTGCTCGATGAGTCCATCGCGGCGGCCAACATGGCCAGCCAGGAGCATCCCAGCCGGGTGATCGTCGTGATGACCGACGACATCGATGCCCGCGACGCCCGCCTGGACGCCCAGCTGCGGATGTTCGGCGACGCCGGCGCCGGCGAGGTGGTGGTACTGCGGCTGTCCGGCCCGCTCGCCGGGCGCGCCGACGCGGTCGTGGTGCCATTCCTGCTGCCCGACATCCCGGTGGTGGCGTGGTGGCCCGACGTCGCGCCGGCCGCACCCGCCGCCGACCCGTTGGGGGCACTGGCGGTGCGCCGCATCACCGATGCCACCAACGCCCCCGATCCCCTGGCGGCGATCAAGAGCCGGCGGACCGGCTACACCGCCGGTGACACCGACCTGTCGTGGAGTCGCATCACCTACTGGCGGGCGCTGCTGGCCTCGGCGTTGGATCAGCCACCGTATGAGCCGGTCCGCTCGGCGCTGGTGTCGGGCCTGGCGACCGAACCGGCGCTGGACATCCTGGCCGGCTGGCTGGCAAGCCGGATCGACGGGCCGGTGCGCCGCGCGGTCGGTGAGCTCAAGATCGAGCTGGTGCGCGACAGCGAGACGGTGGTGCTGAGCCGGCCCCAGGACGGGGTGACCGCCACCTTGACCCGCACCGGCCGGCCCGACGCGCTGGTGCCGCTGCCGCGCCGGGTGACGGCCGAGTGTCTGGCTGAGGATCTGCGCCGGCTGGATTCGGACGCCATCTATGCCTCCGCGCTGACCGGCCTCGAGGAAGTGGAGTATTCGTGACCGTAGCGACCTACCGTGACGCCGAGGAACTCATCGCCGCTGCCGGCGACCGCCTGGCCGATGCCATCGAGGCGGCCCTGGCCGCCCGGGGCCGCGCGCTGGTCGTGCTGACCGGAGGCGGCAACGGCATCGCGCTGTTGAAGCGCCTCGGCGAGCACGCCGGCCGGATCGACTGGACGAAGGTTCACTTGTTCTTCGGCGACGACCGGTTCGTCGCGGCAGACGATGATGAGCGCAACGACAAGCAGGCCCGCGACGCGCTGCTGGGCCGCATCGACATCCCGGCCGCCAACGTGCACGCCATGCCGGCCAGCGACGGAGACTGCGGCGACGACCTCGACGCCGCCGCGCAGGCGTACCAGGAGGTGCTGGCCGCCAACGCCGAACCCGGCCAGCCCGCACCGGACTTCGACGTACACCTGCTGGGCATGGGCCCCGAGGGCCACGTCAACTCGCTGTTCCCCGATACCCCCGCGGTACGCGAGGAGACCCGCCTGGTGGTCGGGGTGCCCGACTCACCCAAACCGCCGCCGCGGCGCATCACCCTGACGCTGCCCGCGATTCGCCGCTCCCGTCAGGTGTGGCTGGTGGTGTCCGGGGCGGCCAAGGCCGAGGCGGTGGCCGCCGCGATCGGCGGTGCGGACCCGGTGTCGGTTCCCGCGGCCGGGGCGGTCGGGCGCGAAGAGACGCTGTGGCTGCTCGACGCGGCAGCGGCCGCCCAACTTCCGCGAACCTGATCCGCCCAGCACCCACCGATGGCGCCGCCACGTCATAATGAGCGCCATGGCAGACAGAAGTTCGGGTAGCGGCACGGAACGCAAGCGGCTCAAGACCTTGGCGCAGGCGGCGCTGAACGCCGACGTGACCGTCGGGCAGCTTGAGGATGTGCTGGGCGGCCTGGGCAACACCATGAACGAGCTCAACAACTCACTGGAGGGCCTCAACGCTACCGTCGAACGTCTCGGCAGCGGCCTGGACCACCTGGAGCAGACCATGTCCGGCCTCGACGATCTGGCGCGCCGCCTGGCGGCCCTCATCGAGCCGGTGGAGGCCATCGTCAGCCGGATCGACTACATCGTCGAGGTCGGCGAGACCGCGATGTCACCGCTGGCCGCGACCGAGAACGCGGTGCGCGGCATGTTCAACGCCATGCGCAACCGGGTGGTGCGCTGAGGCGCTCAGTGATCCGCCAGCGCCGACTCCAGCAGCAGGGTTCGAGAATTCCCGGACGTAACTGCGGGTTTCGAGTCGGGTCGACATCGCCCGTCGTGTGTTACCCCCCGGGCGCGGCACGCCATAGTCGCTGGGCTACCTGCGCCGACTGGCCGAGAGGTTGCGAGGTGTCGATCCGGTGCGCGCTGTCCCACTCGAAGTCGTGGGCCGCCAAAGCGACGGCGATCTGCGGAGTCGCATCGGAGTTGCCTTTGGGGCGGTTGGCGATTCGCTCGGCGGCAACGTCGAGCGGGATGGCGCACCGGATCTCGATCAGCGCCGCATGCTTGTCGGCGGCCAGCCTCTGAGCCTGCCCCCGCAGCTGTGGGTCTCGCCAGGTGCCGTCCAGGACGACCGAATAGCCGTCCGCCAGGGCCAGGCTGGCCCGGTGCAGCATCTCCTGGTAGACCGCGGTGACGTTGTCGGGGTCGTAGAGCCCGGCGTCCAGCGTGCCGGGCTCACCACTGATCCGCTGCGATTCGAGCAGTTCCCGACGCACGTCGTCGGTCGAGAACATTCGCGTCCCAGGGTATTTCGCCAGTTCGCGGGCCAGCGTGGATTTTCCGGTGCCGGGTCCGCCGCCGACCAGGGCGAACCGGATCGCACCGCGCTCCAGATGGCGGGCCGCCAGCGCCAGATGGTTGGCCGCGGCCTCCGCCGCCCCCGCCTTGCCCTGCGTCAGCTGCACACAGTCGGTCTTGGCCCGCACCACCGCCCGGTAGGCGATGTAGAAGTCGCGCAGTGACGGCGGTGCGTCGTCGCCGGAGTACGCCGCGTAGCGGTCCAGCAGGCACTCGCCCAGGTCGGGGCGGCCCAGGAATTCCAGATCCATGGCGAGAAACGCGATGTCGTCGATCCGGTCCAGGTAGCGCAGGTCGTCGCTGAACTCCAGACAGTCCAGCAGCACCGGCCGGTTTTCGACCCAGAAGATGTCGTCGGCGAGCAGGTCGGCATGGCCGTCGACGATGCACTGCTCCTCGATCCGCCGGGCGAACAGGCAGGCCCGTCCCGCCAGGTATTCGCCCGACAGTTCCTGCACGTGCTGCAGCGAATCGGTGGCCACCGCGGTGCCGGCATGGGCCTGCAGGGCGGCGAAGTTGTCGTCCCAGCGCGCAGCGATGGCGTTGGGCATGCCCTGCTCGCTGATCTGGCGACCGCGGTGGGTCTTCGCGTGGAACCGCGCCACCACCTCGGCGATGCGGTCCAGCACATGCTCGACGGGTTGGCCGCGCGTGACCATCGATGCCAGCCGGTCGTCGTCGTGGTAGCGCCGCATCACGATGACCGGTTCCGGCGGCTCGCCGCCGGGCAGGTGCAGGTGCGCTATCCCGAAGTAGCTGTCCGGGGACAGGCGGCTGTTCAGTTCGATTTCCCGGGCGCAGGCCTGCTCGCGCTGCTCGACGGTGCGGAAGTCCAGAAAATCGGTGTGGACGGGCTTCTTGGCCTTGAAGGCCCGATCACCGGCGACGATCACCACGCCGGTGTGCGTCTCGTGGGCGTCGAGGAAGGGCGCTGCGGCTGGCTCCATACCCTTGAGTGTTTACCAGCTTGGACCGGTGGCAAACGGCCAAAGGGCCGCACCTGGGTGGCCGAAGGTCCCGCGGGCCGCAAGCGGCTACAAACCGCTCGGGTAGGTTTCCGGATTCTGTCCGGAGATCCAAAGGCTCGTGACCTCAAGCGGTTCCAGGGCGCGGGTGGTGTCGATATGGACAATCATGTCGAACTGGTCGGCGGGCCTGGTGTGGAAGTAGTGGCTCTGCCGTTCGGTGGCCGGCTGGTAGATCACCCCGATGGCGCGGTTCAGCCGGACGGCTCCGAGCGCGGCGGTCGCCGCGGTCGGCACGAGCGTCGACACTGCGAACTCCGCTTTGCCGGTGGCGTGGAAGAGTTCTTCGATGCTGCCGTTCAGCGCCGGCCGGACGACTTTGTGTTCGGCAGGCCCGCCCCACTCACTGGCAGCGGTGACCGTGCCGCTGTAGGTACTGAAGCCGATCAGGCGCGCCGCGTCGCCGTAGCGCTGGCGCACCAGCTGACCGAGCGTGAGTTGACCGTCACCGGACATCTCGGTCGCCCGAGCGTCGCCGACGTGGGAGTTGTGGGCCCACACCACGATTCGGGCCGGTGACGCGGCGGGGGCGTCGATGCGGTTGTCGAGGTGGGTCAGCAGCGCATTCAGGGTCTGCACCATGTGCTGGTCCCGCAGGTTCCACGAGGTGACCCGCCCGCTGAACATCGCGCGGTAGTACACCTCGGCGTTGTGCACGGTGTGCGCGTTCTGCAGCGCGTCGAAGAGCGCATCCTGCGCGCTCAGCCCGTCACGCCGGGCATAGCTGAGTGCGTTGCGCTGCAACTCGACCAGCTGCTCGATCGCCTCGCGCTCGCAGGACGGGCCGGCGCCGAACGCCGCGCCGAAACCGTAGGCCTGACCGTCGTCGGCGGCGGTGTGGTCGAAGCACGCGTAGCGGCGTCGCGCACGCGCTGCCGCGGCCGGGTCCATCGTCTCCAGGTAGTCGATCACCGCCTGCATCGAACTGTGCAGGCTGTAGAGGTCCAGCCCGTAGAAGCCGGCTTGCGCACCGGGCGATCCGCAGCGCTGGTTGTGGGCGTGCAGCCAGTCGACGAATTCGCGGACCACGGTATTGCGCCACATCCACGCCGGAAATCGCTCGAATCCGCTCAGCGCCGCATCGGCGTCGGTGTCCTCGCCCCCGCCTCGGACGTAGCGGCTGACCCGGTAGGCGTCCGGCCAGTCCGCCTCGGCGGCGACGGCGCAGAAGCCCTTCTCCTCGATCAGCCATCGGGTGATGTCCGCGCGGGCCGCGTAGAACTCGTGGGTGCCGTGCGAGCTCTCACCGATCAGCACGATGCGGGCGTCACCGATCAGCTCTTCTAACACCGCCCGCGGCGGCACGCCGCCGGGGGCGTCGATCGCGGCGGCACGGATCGCTTCGACCGGGGTGCCCGCCGGCTCCCGGCGGGCGGCCGGGGTGGCCAGCAGAGTGCGGACCTCGTCATCGGAGACCTGGCTGAAGTCCCAGAACGACTCGCCGACCGCACGAAACGGGGTGGGCATGGTGGCGCACACCACGTCGTCGACGAGGCCGGCGAATTCGCGGCAGGTCGATTCCGGAGCCGCTGGAGCGGCGATCACGATGTGTGCGGGCTCGGAGTCCCGCAACGCCTGTACCGCCGCGAGCATACTGGCGCCGGTGGCCAGCCCGTCGTCGACCAGGATGACCGTCTTGCCGGAGACTTCCACCGGGGGACGTCCGCCGCGGTAGTTTGCCTCGCGGCGGGCCAGCTCACGGCCTTCCCGCTGCGCGATGTCGCGCAGTTGCTGTGGGGTGATCCGCAGCCCGCGCACCACGTCGTCGTTGAGCACGATCCGCCCGCCGCTGGCCAGCGCGCCCGCCGCGAACTCTTCGTGGCCGGGCGCCCCGAGCTTGCGCACGATGAACGCATCCAGCGGCGCGTCGAGGGCGGCGGCGACCTCCCAGGCGACCGGGATACCGCCGCGCGCCAGACCGAGCACGATCACGTCGTCGCGGCCCCGGTAGGCGGTCAGAAGGTCGGCCAGGACGCGGCCGGCCTCCCGACGGTCGCGAAACAGTCGCCGTGCCCGTGAGCTTTGCACATCTGCCGTATCGGTCATCGCCATCACCGCCGTCGTGCTCGGTCGGACGCCGTCGCACGGCACCACTGTGCTCCGAGGGCATCGCGCGTTGCCAGGGCCCGAAGTCCTCGCCCGGCCGGGCCGTTCGTCAGCGTCGTCGCGGGGTGCCGACGCATACTCGAGGTCATGGGCGCACGACAACACGATCCCGGGTGGCCCAGCATGGTTCAGCGCCGCGACGGCCGTTCGGCGCCGTTCGACCCGGGACGCATCGAGACCGCGATCGGACGAGCGGCCCGCGAGACCGGCCACCCCGATACCGCGGTAGCCGCCAAGGTGACCCGAGCCGTCGCCGACGAGCTGGGGCGCCGGGCACCCGGCCGGCCCGTCACCGTCGAACAGATCCAGGATGTGGTGGAGACGCAGCTTTCCGCCGCTGGGTTCGACGACGTCGCCCGCGCCTACATCATTTTCCGTCAGCAGCGCGCCGAGCTGCGGGCGGCCAAACGACTGCTCGGGGTGCGCGACGAGTTGAAGCTGAGTCTGGCCGCGGTCACCGTGCTCGGCGAGCGCTATCTGCTGCGCGACGACCGAGGCCGGCCCGTCGAGTCGACCGGCGAGATGATGGACCGGGTAGCAGCATTCGTCGCCGGCGCCGAGGACGCCTACCGCGCCGGATCGTCGGCGCAGTGGACGGAGCGGTTCTCGGCGCTGCTGCGGGGTCTGCAGTTCCTGCCGAATTCACCGACCCTGATGAACGCCGGCACCCCGCTGGGCCTGCTGTCGGGTTGCGTCGTGCTGCCGCTGGAGGATTCGCTGCGGTCGATCTTCACCACCCTGGGCCACACCGCCGAGATCCACCAGGCCGGGGGCGGCACCGGGTATGCGTTCAGTCAGCTGCGGCCGGCCGGCGAGGCGGTGGGCAGCGGCGGCAGAGCCAGTGGCCCGGTGCCGTTTCTGCGGTTGTTCGACACCGCCGCCGAGGTGGTTCAGCTCGGTGGACGGCGCCGCGGTGCCTGCATGGCGGTGCTGGATGTGTCGCACCCCGACATCTTCGACTTCATCGCCGCAAAGTCCGGAACACCGGCCGGCTTGTCCCATTTCAACCTGTCGGTCGGTGTCACCGACGCATTCATGCGTGCGGTGGCCCGCGGCGGACGCCACCGGCTGGTGAACCCGCGCACCGGCCGGATCGTCTCGGAGGTGCCGGCCGTCGAGGTGTTCAGCGCGATCTGCGAGGCCGCTCACCGCTGTGGCGATCCTGGACTGCTGTTCCTCGATGCGATCAACCGTGCCAACCCCATGCCGGACGCCGGCCGGATCGAGGCGACCAACCCGTGCGGCGAGGTCCCGTTGCTGCCGTACGAATCCTGCAATCTCGGGTCGGTCAATCTGGCGCAGATGAACCGCGGGGGGCGGGTCGACTGGGACCGGCTGACCGAGGTGGTCGAGCTGGGGGTGCGGTTCCTCGACGACGTGATCGACGTTAACGCCTACCCGTTTCCCGAACTCGACGAGGCCAGCAGGGCGACCCGCAAGATCGGCCTGGGCGTAATGGGTTTGGCGGAGCTGCTGGCAACCCTGGGGATCCCCTACGACAGCGCGCAGGGCGTCCGGCTGGCCGGGCGGATCGCAGGCCACATCCAGCGGACGGCGCACACGGTATCGGCGCGACTGGCCGAAACCCGCGGCGCGTTCCCGGCATTCGGCCGCAGCCGGTTCGCCGGCACCGTGCCGATGCGCCACGCGCAGCTCACCTCGATCGCCCCGACCGGAACCATCTCCCTGATTGCCGGCACCACCGCCGGTATCGAGCCGATGTTCGCGATCGCCTACACCCGCGCGATCCTGGGCCGCCACCTGCTGGAGGTAAACCCCTACTTCGACCGGCTCACCCGTGACCGGGGCCTCTACCACGATGAGCTGTTCACCGAGATCGCGCAGCGGGGCGGGGTCCGCGGCTACCACCGGATACCCGCGGAGACCCAGTCCGCGTTTCCGACGGCCGGCGAGATCGCCCCGGAGTGGCATCTACGGATGCAGGCGGCCGTGCAGCGCCATGTCGACGCCGCCGTCTCCAAGACGGTGAACCTGCCCGCTGCCGCAACCGTCGACGATGTGCGCGTCATCTACCGCGGCGCCTGGCGGGCCAAGGTCAAGGGAATCACGGTGTACCGCTACGGCAGCCGGGAAGGGCAGGTGCTCAGTTTCGCCTCCCCCGAGCCGGGCGTGCCGCACGTCGACACGTCCTTCGCCGGGGGCTGCCTGAATCGGGTCTGCGAGTTCTGACCGCGGCCCCATTTACGACGAACCTCCCTATTCGTCGGGGACTTCTTACCCTGCCCGACGGGTAGCGAGGCGAGTGGAATCGGAAGCATCCGAATGACTGATGACTGGGAGGAATCATGAAGGATCTGCAAACGCGGCAACCGCGCTCGCTGTTTCCGGAGTCGTCGGAGCTGTTCACCGGATTCCCGGCCTGGGTCCGGCAGTGGCCTGCGGTCGAGGGGAACCTGATCCGTCTGGAAGACCGGATGGAGGACGGCCACTACGTGGTTCGCGCCGAGCTGCCGGGTGTCGACCCGGCCAAGGACGTCGATGTCACCGTGCACGACGGTCAGCTGACCATCAAGGCCGAGCGTACCGAGAGCAAAGAGGCCAAGGGCCGCTCGGAATTCTCCTACGGCTCATTCGTCCGGTCGGTCACGCTGCCGGCGGGCGCCGACGAGGACGACATCACAGCCAGCTACGACAAGGGCATCCTGACCGTTTCCGTAGCGGTCACCGAGCCCGCTGTTCCGGCGGAAAAACACATCAAGGTGCAGGCCGCCAGCTGAGCTGGTTGCCGGAATGGAATCGAAATGCCTTCTACCACCGTAGGTTCCGGAATCATTGTCGGAGTCGACGGGTCACCGGCATCGCATGACGCCATCCGGTGGGCCGTCCACGCGGCCAAGATGCGCAATATCGGCCTGACCATGGTGCACGCGGTACCGCCACTGCCCCACGGCGCGGCGGAGTTCGTCTCCGCCGCCGGCCGGGCCGCGCTGCAAAAGGACCGGGTCTCCGAGGGACGGCGGGTCATCGCCGACGCGATCGCCGTCGCCCGCGCCGCCGAGCCCGCCACCGCGGGCCACCCGCTGGATGTCAGCGGCGAGGTGATCGAAGGCATTCCGGTTGCGGCCCTGGTGGACCTGTCCAAAGCGGCGCGGCTGGTGGTGCTCGGCCCGCGAGGGCTCGGCATGATCGGCGAGATGCTGCTCGGCTCGGTCAGCGCGGAGCTGGTGCGCCAAGCCCACTGCCCGGTCGCGATCATCCACGGCCGCGCGCCGACCGCAGCGCAGCCGAACCGGCTGCCGGTGGTCGTGGGGATCGACGGTTCCGAGACGTCCGCGCTCGCCACCGCGATCGCGTTCGATGAGGCGTCCTGGCGGGGCGTGGACTTGATCGCCCTGCACGCCGGCGCGGACGGGTCCGCGCTGCAGCTTCCGGATGCGGAGTGGGCGGCGTTGAAGGCGGGGTCCGAGGCGGTGCTGGCGGAAGCGCTCGCCGGCTTCCAGGAGCGCTATCCCGACGTGGCGGTGCACCGCCTGTTGGTGCTCGACCGCCCGGCCAAGCACCTCATCGAGCACTCCAAGTCGGCGCAGCTGGTGGTCGTCGGCAGTCACGGCCGGGGCGGTTTCGCCGGTATGTTGCTGGGCTCGGTGAGCAACGCCGTGGTCCACGCGGCCCGCACCCCGGTGATCGTGGCGCGGGAGGGCTGAAATCTCGGGCGCGGTGGGCCGTCAGGCGTACTTGATCAGCAGGCCCACCGCGATGATCGATACCAGCCAGATGGCGATGACGAAGTAGGTCAGCCGGTCGAGGTTCTTCTCCACCACCGTGGAGCCGGACAGGCTGGACTGCACGCCACCGCCGAACAGGGTCGACAGGCCGCCACCCTTGGCACGGTGCAACAGCACCAGCAACATCACCAGCAGGCTGGTGATCACCAAGAGGATCTGCAGCGTCAAGATCATGCCGCCACCCTACCGTTCGTCACGCCGCGTCACGGCAAGGGCCCGCCGGCGGCCAGCGCCGCCAGGGTGGCGAACTGCTCACCGTCCAGCGACGCCCCGCCGACCAGACCGCCGTCCACATCGGGCTGGCCGATGAGTTCGCCGATGTTCTTGGCGTTGACCGAGCCGCCGTAGAGCACCCGGACGGTGTCGGCGATCTTGGGCGAGGCCAGCCTGCCCAACTCCGCGCGCACCGCCGCACACACCTCCTGGGCGTCGGCAGCACCGGCGACCCGACCTGTGCCGATCGCCCACACCGGCTCGTAGGCGATGACGCTGGCACCGATCTGCTCGGCGCTGAGCCCGGCCAGGGATCCGCGCACCTGATCGAGGCAGTATTCGACGTGACCGCCCGACTCCCGGATCTCCAGGTGCTCGCCGACACAGATGATCGGCGTCAGGCCGTGTTTCAGCGCGGCCGCGGCCTTGGCCGCCACCAGGGCGTCGTCCTCACCGTGGTAGCTGCGTCGCTCGGAGTGCCCGACGATGACGAAGCTGCACCCCAGCTTGGCCAAGAACGCCCCGCTGATCTCGCCGGTGTAGGCGCCCGAGTCGTGCTGCGAGAGGTCTTGGGCGCCGAAGGTCAGCCGCAACTTATCCCCGTCGACCAGGGTCTGCACGCTGCGCAGGTCGGTGAACGGCGGCAGCACCGTCACGTCGACCTTGTCGTAGTACTTGTCCGGCAGCGAGAACGCCACCTTCTGCACCAGCGCGATCGCCTCGAAATGGTTGAGGTTCATCTTCCAGTTGCCGGCGATCAGCGGTTTGCGACTCATTGCACCCCTCCGGTCTCCAGGGCCTGCAGGCCTGGCAGTGGTTTTCCCTCAAGGTATTCCAGCGACGCCCCGCCCCCGGTGGAGATGTGCGAGAACCCGCTCTCGTTGAGCCCGAGTGCGCGCACCGCGGCCGCGGAGTCCCCGCCGCCGACGACGCTGAACGCGCCCTTGGCCGTGGCCGCCGCGATCGCCTCGGCCACTCCCCTGGTGCCGGCGGCGAACGCCGGGAACTCGAACACGCCCATCGGCCCGTTCCAGAAGATGGTCTTGGCGTTCGACAGCAGGGCGGCGAACCGCTCCACCGAACCGGGACCGATGTCCAGGCCCATTTTGTTCTCTCCGATGGCGTCGGCGGCGACCACCTCGCCGGTCGCGGCAGCGTCGAACTCATCGGCGACCACGATGTCCACCGGCAGCCGGAGCACGTCGGCGTAGTCGTCGAGCAGTTGCCGGCACGTGTCGACCATGTCGGCCTCCAGCAGCGAGGTTCCCACCGGCAGCCCCTGGGCGGCCAGGAAGGTGAAGCACATGCCGCCGCCGATCACGATGGAGTCGGCCTTGGTCGCCAGCGACTTGATCACGCCCAGCTTGTCGGACACCTTCGACCCGCCCAGCACCACCGCGTAGGGCCGCTCGGTCGACTCGGTCAGCTGCTGCAGCACCTGGATCTCGGCGGCGACCAGCGTCCCGGCATACGAGGGCAGCAGGGTCGCGACGTCGTAGACCGAGGCCTGCTTCCGGTGCACCACCCCGAACCCATCGGAGACGAACGCCCCCGGTGAGCCGTCCGGCGCGGCGACCAGCTCGGCCAGCGCCCGGGCCAGGGCCAGACGCTCACTGTCGTCCTTGCTGGTCTCCCGCGGGTCGAAGCGGATGTTCTCCAGCAGCAGCACGTCGCCGTCGGTGAGGCCTTCGGCGCGGGCCAGCGCATCGGTGCCGACCACATCACCGGCCAGCTGGACATGCCGGCCCAGCTGTTGGCCGAGCGCGGCGGCGACCGGCGCCAGCGACAGCGCCGGGTCCGGTTGCCCCTTGGGCCGGCCCAGATGCGCGGTCACCACCACCTTGGCGCCGGCGTCGACCAGGGCGCGCAGCGTCGGCACCGAGGCGGCGATCCGCCCGGCGTCGGTGATGTTTCCCTCGTCGTCGAGCGGGACGTTCAGGTCGGAGCGCACCAGCACGCCCCGACCCGAAACCCCTTCTGCGAGAAGGTCGTCCAGCGTCTTGTGGGCCACGGCGCTTACAGCGACTTGCCGACGAGTGAGACCAGGTCCACCAGTCGGTTGGAGTAGCCCCACTCGTTGTCGTACCAGGAGACCACCTTGGCCTGGTTGTCGATGACCTTGGTCAGCCCGGCGTCGTAGAGCGACGAGTGCGGGTCGGTGACGATGTCGCTGGACACGATCGGGGCGTCGTAGTACTTCAGGATACCCTTCATCGGACCCTCGGCGGCGGCCTTCATCGCGGCGTTGATGTCGTCAACCGATGCCGACTTGCTCAACTCGGCGGTCAGGTCGGTGACCGAGCCGGTGGGGATCGGCACCCGCAGCGCGTAGCCGTCCAGCTTGCCCTTCAGCTCGGGCAGCACCAGGCCGATCGCCTTGGCGGCGCCGGTGGAGGTGGGCACGATGTTGATCGCGGCGGCACGGGCGCGGCGCAGGTCGCTGTGTGGGCCGTCCTGCAGGTTCTGGTCCTGGGTGTAGGCGTGGATGGTGGTCATCAGGCCCTTGACGATGCCGAACTCGTCGTTGAGCACCTTGGCCAGCGGGCCGAGGCAGTTGGTGGTGCACGAGGCGTTGGAGATGATGTTCTGGCTGCCGTCGTACTTGTCGTCGTTGACACCGAGCACGATGGTGATGTCCTCATCGGTGGCCGGCGCGGAGATGATGACCTTCTTGGCGCCGGCGTCCAAGTGGCCCTTGGCCTTGGCGGCGTTGGTGAAGATGCCGGTGGACTCGACGACGACGTCGACGCCCAGGTCCCCCCACGGCAGCGCGGCCGGGCCCTCTTTGACCTCCAGCGCCTTGATCTTGGTGTTGCCGACGACGATGGTGTCGTCACCCTCGAGGCTGACGTCGTGGGGCAGCCGGCCCAGGATGGAGTCGAATTTCAGCAGGTGGGCCAGGCTGGCGTTGTCGGTCAGGTCGTTGACCGCGACGATCTCGATGTCGGTGTTGCTGCCCTGGGCTTTCTGGGCGTCCAATGCCCTGAAGAAGTTCCGCCCGATGCGGCCGAAGCCGTTCACGCCTACCCGGACCGTCACTGGTCTCTCCTCGTGTCGCTCTGTTTGCTGGTGTGTCCGCCGCCAGCCTAGTGCGTGATCGAAACCACTGGTCATCGGGTAAGGCGACGACGGCGAGCCTACTGCGCGGTGATCCGAACCGGAAACTCGTTGCCGGGTTCGGGCCACGGCTGGCGGCTGAGCATGTCGGCCACCGCCACGTAACCGGCTTCGATCAGCCCGGACTTGGCGTCGACGATCCGATAGGCCTGTTCCTTGCGGTGAATGGGCTGGCCTTCGAGCACGATCACCCGCAGGTCTCCGTCTTCGAAGTGACAGCGCCGCTGCACCGCCGCGAGCAGCTGCTCGTTGTGCAGGTGGCCTTCCCCGAAGTTCCACCCGATCAGCGGACCGGCGATGATCTCGCCGTCGCGGATGTTGTAGTCGGCCACGTTGGCCTTGCCCAACGCCCGGGGCAGCAGCCCGGTCAGGGCCCGGCCGTGCAAGTGCATGGCCCGAAATGCCCACGGAACCTTGTCGGCGACCACATCGGCGGTCGACTGGCCGTAGATCCTCGCCAACTGGTTGATGACCAGTGTCGAGCTCTTGACGATGTTGCCCTCCACGGTGTCCTCGGCACCGGCGCGAAAGCACCAGAAGCTGGCCGCCCAGTTCCCGGCGTAGTACCGCATCGCCGGAAGGAACGAAATCTGCTGCGGGAACATGTTTCCCGCGATCGGCAGGACAACCAGCCCGGCGAGCAGGATGGCCATCAACAGCGGCGACCGCAGGTCGTAGACGCTGATCTCGGAATGATGGCCGAACAGGAAGAACAGCGAGAAGAGAAAGAACACGTTCCATTCCAACGGGACTCCCATCGGGAGGTTGGAAAGGATGTTGAGGTGGAAGATCACCATGAACGCGATCAGGATCCACCGCCACGGGTGATCTCCCGCGACGAGTACCAGCAGCGCCGGCACCACGAATTCGGCTGTGGTGCCGCCGACGTGAGCCATCAACTGCGGTATCCGGGTGGGGCGCAAGTCGTTGACGTGATCCCGGTACATCAGGTGCTTGACCGGGGTGAATATCTTCGAACGCAGCAGGGCGTTGTTGCTCGTCATCACCGCGACCACATACGGGAAATGGTGGTTGAGCTTGGACGTGGCCGCGCCCCACCACAGCCCGAGGATGATGAGTTTGAACGCGGCCATCTGGTCGACGTAGGGAAAGAAGAAGACCAGCAGGGTCAGCCCGTAGTGCTCGGCGCGGGCGGCCAGAAAGATCGTCTTGTCCCGCAAGCCCAGCAGAGCCAGCGCGACGATCAGCGGCACCACCAGCATCGGGGAGAGCAGGCCCACCGGGCCCGGATCGCCCTGCCCCGGTGACAGCAATGCCCGGATGCCGGAGGCCAGCACGGCCGCATACAGCGCGACGTCGATCACGGTGCGGGTGTCGCCGCCGGTGAAGGGGACCTTGCCCGGCCAGGGCGGCAACCGGATTGTGTTGGGCCGCAACCAGTATAGGACGCCACCGATGGGCGGCCAGAACCGGGCGGTCAGCGGGCCCGAGCCACAGCCCAGGCCCAGGATCTCGAACAGCAGGCTGAAGACGACGAGTTTCTGGTACACGATGGGCTGCGTCCACCACTCGGCGATACGGCCCAGCCCGCCCAGGCCCGGGGTCAGCGCGATGACCGCCGCCGCGCCCGCGGCATAGGCCGCGATCTTGAGCAGGTAGATCAGATAGACCCCGGAGGGGGTACCGAAGCCCTGTTCGGCCCAGTGCCTGCTGCAGACCTGGATCCGGGTCACCCAGTCGGTGGTGCGCCAAGTTTCGGGATCGACGTCAGGAACCGACGGTTTGATGAACCCCATATTGCCCCCACTCCCTGCCGTTTGCACGTTCTGTTATAGCGGTAAGTCCAGTCGGGCGAGGCGGTTTCGGGCCCGCACACCGCCGGCCCGTTGATTTCTGGTGGTCTGGCACCGTTGGTCCAGCCCAGGCGGCAGGTTTCGGTGACGATGGTCTGTTGGCGGCCTTCGGTGGCGTCGGTGTGGTCGGGCCCGCAGGCGAAGTAGAGCTTGTCGGCATCGGTGCGGCCACCCTTGGCCCAGGGATCGCAGTGATGGACCTCACAGTGATAGCCCGGCTCCAAACAATTCGGTCTGGTGCAGCCGCGGTCGCGGGCGTAGCAGATCAGGCGTTGCTCGGCGGTGGCCACCCGTTTTTGCTGGCCGAGGTACAGCGGTCGTTTCAGGTGATCGTCGAAGACGGCCAGGTAGTGAATCGCCTGGCCGGCCATGCGGATCAGATCGCGCATCGGCAGCCGCGACCCGCCGCCGGTGGTTGCCGGCGCGGGCATGGGGATCGAGGGATCGCATGCCGCGTGGGCGACTTGGTCGAGTTCGGCCAACGTGGTGGTGACCACGACGGTGACCGGATGCCCCCGATGAGTGTCCAAGCCCTGCGAGGAGATCGCGGTCACCATCGCCAGGCTGAAGCCATCATGGCGGCGCTGGGCATCGGTGCGCTCATCGCGGCCCTGGGCAGGGTGGGGCCGGTGGCGGCCGGGCCGCACCGCGGCCGCGATCGCTTCGAAGTAGGCCCGCGCCTGGGGGTCTAGGAGCCCGGACAGTTTCGACATGCCGTCGGGGCGTTGGCGGCCCAGCACCAGGGCACGCCGCCGTGCCCGGTCCTCGTCGCTGAACAGCCCGTCGGGGTTGAGGTGATCGGCGATGCGCTGCCCGAGTTTGACCACGACGGCTGCATCGAGGCGGGTGGCGTGGGTGACCAGGGCGGCTTCGGCCGTGGCGACCTCGGCCGGGGGCACCGAGGCCGGCAGGACGTCGACGGCGTGGCAGATCGCCCGGATGTGGTCGTCTCCGATCGCACCGGCCTGCACCGCCTGCGCCAAGGCGGGTAACTCCGGGGGGATCTCGGCGCCGGTCAAGGAGCGGCGGTGCTGTATGCGGGCGGCCAGCCGGCAGCGGCGGGTGATCTCACCCGGGGTGATGCGCAACCGCTTCCACAGCGCATCGCGTACCGCAGCGATCGAGCCCTGACCGTCGGGCGGGTCAGCCAAATCACCGAAGATCCGGTACATCAGCCCGCGATTGACGCGCTCCTGAGTCTCCAATCGGTCGGCGACCTCAACCCGAAAGTCATTGCCCACCAGATCCGAAGACGGCTCTCGCAACACCTCCTGGGCGGCATCAATGGCATCTAACGCCGCGCAGATCTGCTCCCGCGCCGCTACCGCACTCAGAGCTAATGCCATACCCCGACGCTAAAAACCAACCCCGACAACACAGCCCAACACCACACCGCACGACACCGTAGCTGTGGACGAAACCCCAACTGTGGACAACGCCCCTCAGGCGTCTTCCAGCAGCTCCGGGGTCACGGCGGACTCGGTGTCGGGGACACCGTCCTGCTTGGCCTTGCGGTCGGCCATCGACAGCAGCCGCCGAATACGTCCCGCCACCGCGTCTTTGGTCATCGGCGGATCGGCCAGCCGGCCCAGCTCCTCCAGCGAAGCCTGCCGGTGCTCCACCCGCAGCTTGCCGGCCGAGGCCAGATGGTCGGGCACGGTGTCGCCGAGAATGTCCAACGCACGTTCCACCCGGGCGGCCGCCGCCACCGCGGCCCGAGCCGAGCGCCGCAGGTTGGCGTCGTCGAAGTTGGCCAGCCGGTTGGCGGTCGCGCGTACCTCGCGGCGGATCCGGCGCTCCTCCCAGACCAGCCGGGTGTCCTGGGCGCCCATCCTGGTCAGCAACGCGCCGATCGCCTCGCCGTCGCGCACCACCACACGGTCCGCCCCGCGCACCTCGCGGGCCTTCGCGCTGACCCCGAGCCGCCGTGCCGCGCCGACCAGCGCCAGAGCCGCCTCCGGGCCGGGGCACCCGACCTCCAGCGCCGAGGACCGGCCGGGCTCGGTCAGCGATCCGTGGGCCAAAAACGCGCCCCGCCAAGCGGCTTCGGCGTCGGCGACGCTGCCGCCGACGACCTGGGCGGGCAGCCCGCGCACCGGCCGGCCACGCAAGTCCAGCAAGCCGGTCTGGCGGGCCAGCGCTTCGCCGTCCTTGGTGACCCGCAGCACGTAGCGGGTGTTCTTGCGCATACCGCTCGCCGACAGCACATGCACGATCGCGTTGTAGCCGTACAGGTCGAAGATGTCCTTGCGCAATCTGCGCGCGATGACACCCAGATCCACCTCGGCTTCGACCACCACCCGGCCCGCCACGATGTGCAGCCCGCCGGCGAAGCGCAGCAACGCCGCGACCTCGGCGCGCCGCGCCGAGACCGAGCTCACCACGAGACGGCTCAGCTCGTCCTTGACTTCAGCCGTCATCGCCACGACTTGTCACCTCCCGGCCCGAGCCCGCTCGGTCCACTCACGCCGGATTGCCGGCCCCCGCCCTCGGTCGGTGTCGCGACCGGTGTCGGGATCGTCAGCGGCGACGAACCGCCGTGCCGAACCCCGTCCAGCGCCGCCGCCAACTTTCCTGGGTCATGTAAAGGTGTACCAGGTCGGGCCACGTCGACGAACCGAACCTCGGCAGCGAACAACGTCGCAGCCCGGCGCAACTGCTCGCGTTCCCGCTCACTGGGCACCCGTTCGGCGTCGATGATGATGTGGTCGACGGTGAAATCGGGGGCATGCTGGGCCAATACGTGCAGGTGCCGCTCCACCGAGAACCCGGCGGTCTCCCCCGGTTCGGCGACCAGGTTGAGCACCAGGGCGCGCCGGGCGGAGGTGGTCTGCAGCGCAGATGCCAGCCCCGGCACCAGCAGGTGCGGGATCACGCTGGTGAACCACGAGCCCGGACCGAGTACCACCAGGTCCGCGGACATGATGGCGTCGACGGCTTGCCGCGTGGCCGGCGGATTGCCCGGCAGCAGCCGCACCCGGCGCACCTTGCCCGGTGTGGTCGCGATCGCCACCTGGCCCCGGATCACCCCGAACAGGCGTGGGTCGGCGTCCAGGCCGGACACGTCGGCTTCGATCTGCAGCGCGATCGGGCACATCGGCAGCACCCGCCCCTTGACACCGAGCATCCGGCCGAGTTCGTCGAGGGCCGCCACCGGGTCGGCTAGCACCTCGTTGAGGCCGGCCAGCAACAGGTTGCCGATCGGGTGGCCGGCCAGTGCGCCGGTGCCACCGAACCGGTGCTGCAGGATGGTCGCCCACAGCTGCCCGGTGGGGGTGTCGGAGGCCAGCGCCGCCAGCGCCATCCGCAAGTCCCCCGGCGGTACCACGTCCAGCTCACTGCGCAACCGGCCCGAGGAGCCGCCGTCATCGGCGACGGTGACCACCGCGGTGACGTGCGGGGTCAGCCTGCGGGCGGCCGACAGTGTCGCGTACAGGCCGTGCCCGCCGCCGAGCGCCACGATGCTCGGGTTGCCGTGGGCGGGCTCCACACTCATTGGCGCCGCTCCTCCTCATCGCTCCGCAAGCCCCGTCCCCCGCAAGCGGGTGGGGAAACCCCCAGCCGCACAGCGGCGAGGGGGCGTGCCCCCACTGCATCGTCGCCGGCGCAACTCATTCGCGGCCCAGATCCCGGTGCAGCACCCGCACCGACAGCTCGTGCTTGTCATCCTCGGTGTCCAGCAGCGTCGCCAGCGCCTCGGCGATGGCGACACTGCGGTGTTTGCCGCCGGTACACCCGATGGCCACGGTCATGTATCGCTTTCCCTCTCGTCGATAGCCGCCCACCACCAGAGACAGCAGCCGATGGTAGGCCTCGAGGAATTCGTCCGCACCCGGCTGGCTCAGCACGTAGTCGCGCACCGCCGGATGCTGACCGGTGTGCGGGCGCAGTTCGTCGACCCAGTGCGGGTTGGGCAAAAACCGCACGTCCATCACCATGTCGGCGTCCATCGGCAGGCCGTACTTGAAGCCGAATGACTCGACCGTTATGGACGTGGGAGCCGTGACGGCGTCCCCGCCGAACATCTCCTCGATGCTCTCCCGCAGCTCGCGCACGCTGAGCACCGAGGTGTCGATGACCAGGTCGGCCACCGCGCGGACCGGTGCCAGCATGACCCGCTCGGCGGCGATCCCCTCGGCCAGGGTCTGTTGACCCTGCAACGGATGACTGCGGCGGTTGTGTTCGTAGCGGCGGATCAGCACGTCGTCGCCGGCCTCCATGAACAGCACCCGGGGGTTGATCCCCCGCGTGGCCAGGTCGTTGCGCACCGAGTCGAGGTCTCCGGTGAAACCGGCCGAGCGCACATCCATCACCACCGCCAACTGTGTGATCCGGGAGCCCGCAGCCAGACCCAGGTCCACCATCCGGGTGATCAGGTCCGGCGGCAGGTTGTCGGCGACGTACCAGCCCAGATCCTCGAGCACCTTGGCCGCGGTGCCGCGCCCCGCGCCGGACAGCCCGGTGACCAGCACCACGTCGATGCCGGCGCCGTCTCCGGGCCCGGCGACATCGCGTTCCCGCACGCCCTTCGGTGCTTCCCTGGTCATCCCGACATCCGTTGCTGTTCAGCGGCACCCGCCGCGCCGTCGGCTCCCAACGCCTCGAGAACAGCCGCCGCGGTCGCCGCGCCTATTCCCGGGATCGAGGTGAGTTCCTCGACGGTAGCCCTTTTCAGTCGTGCCACCGAGCCGAAATGCGAGATCAGCACCTTCCGCCGGTGCTCGCCCAGGCCCGGCACCGCGTCCAGCACCGACGCGGTCATCCGCTTGGACCGTTTGCTGCGATGGTAGGTGATGGCGAACCGGTGCGCTTCGTCGCGGATCCGCTGCAACAGATACAGGCCCTCGCTCTGCCTGGGGAGGATGATCGGGTCGGGTTCCGAGGGCACCCACACCTCCTCCAGTCGCTTGGCCAGGCCGATGGTAGCGACGTCGGTGATGCCGAGCTCGGCGAGCACCGCCGCCGCGGCATTGACCTGCGGAGCGCCGCCGTCCACCACGTAGAGGTTCGGCGGGTAGGCGAATTTCCGCGATTTTCCTTCCGGGGCAAACACTTCGGGGTCCAGGTGCCGACGGAACCGGCGGCGGGTCACCTCGGCGATCGAGGCTACGTCGTCGGAACGGCCTTCGCCGGCAGCCTCCCGGATCGCGAAGTGCCGATAGTCCGACTTGCGGGGCAATCCGTCCTCGAATACCACCAGGGATCCGACCACGTCGGTGCCCTGCACGTGACTGATGTCCACGCATTCGATCCGCAGCGGCGCGTCGGCGAGGCCCAGGGATTCCTGAATGTTCTGCAGCGCAGCGGATCTGGCAGTGAAATCTCCGGCCCGCTTCAACTTGTGTTGTTGCAGCGCCTCTTTGGCGTTTCTCTCGACGGTCTCGGCCAGTGCACGTTTGTCGCCGCGCAACGGCACCCGCAGCGACACGCGTGAACCCCGCAGGTCCGACAGCCAGCTGATCAACTCGTCGGCGTTGGCCGGAAGACACGGCACCAGCACCTCGCGGGGCACCGGATTGGCCGGCTCGTCGGCGGAGCCCTCCAGTTCGGCCTGGTCGCCGTAGAACTGGGTGACGAACTGCTCGACAAGGCGCCCCAGGGAATTCTCCGCATCGCCAGGGTCGCCGGGCTTTTCGACAATCCAGCCGCGCTGGCCGCGCACCCGCCCGCCGCGCACGTGGAACACCTGGACCGCCGCCTCCAGCTCGTCGTCGGCGAACGCCACCACGTCGGCGTCGGTGCCGTCGCCGAGCACCACGGCCTGCTTCTCCAGGGCCCGTTTCAGCGCCGACACGTCGTCGCGCAACCGCGCGGCCCGCTCGAAATCGAGCTGATCGGAGGCGGTCAGCATCTCCTGTTCGAGGCTGCGGACCAGCCGGTCGGTCTTGCCGGCCAGAAAGTCGCAGAAGTCGTCCACGATCCGCCGATGCTCCTCGGCGCTGACCCGCCCGATACACGGTGCCGCGCATTTGCCGATGTAGCCCAGCAGGCAGGGCCGGCCGATCTGCTGGTGGCGCTTGAACACCCCGGCCGAGCAGGTGCGGGCCGGAAACACCCGCAGCAGCAGGTCCAGGGTTTCGCGGATCGCCCAGGCGTGCGAGTACGGGCCGAAGTAGCGCACCCCCTTGCGTCGCGGTCCGCGGTAGACCATCAGCCGCGGGTACTCCTCGTTGAGGGTGACCGCCAGCACCGGATAGGTCTTGTCGTCGCGGTAGCGGACGTTGAACCGCGGGTCGAACTCCTTGATCCAGTTGTATTCCAGCTGCAGGGCCTCGACTTCGGTGTTGACCACCGTCCACTCGACCTTGGCTGCGGTGGTCACCATCTGGCGGGTGCGCGGATGCAGGCCGGCGATGTCGGCGAAGTACGACGTCAGCCGTGACCGCAGGCTTTTCGCCTTGCCCACGTAAATGACCCGCCCGTGCGGGTCGACGAACCGGTAGACACCGGGCTCGACGGGAATGGAGCCGGGCGCCGGGCGATAGGTCGCGGGGTCTGGCACGGCTACCAGGCTAGCGACGATCGCAAGCGCGACGGAGTCGGGCGAAGCGGATCGTCGCCATCAGGCCGCGACGATCGCAAGCGCGACGGAGCCGGGCGAAGCGGAGTTGCCATTACACCCCGTCGGGCGGTGTGTCAGATGGCCGGTAGCGCGCGACCAGGGCCCGCAACTCCCGCATGGCCTGCACCGCACGCTCCTTGTCGGCGGACTGGATGGCGACCAGCGGAATGTATTCGTCGTCGGGCAGCTCCAGCCGGGCCCAGCGCTTGCCCAGTGGGAAGGACACCCCGAGGACCTGCTCCCAGGGGATCAGCCGGTCCCCGAGCGCATTACGCACCGACACTCCGGATGCGCCCGCCCGCACCCGGGCGCGCGCGAACAGCAGCAGCGAGCCGGCCACGATGATGCCCAGCACCACGACGGCCACCCGGTCGTAGGTACGAAAGATCACCCCGCTGGAGCGGATCGTCAGCAGAAAGCTCACCACGACGTGGATTGCGACGATCAGGACCGCGGCGCTCCACAAGCCGATCCGCATCAGCCGCGGACGCACCTGCAGATCCCACTGCGGGGACCCCGACGGGGGCGTCACAGTGCGGCGCGAAGGTCGCGCAGGGTCAGCGCCGTACTCAGCGCGGCGGCCGCCGCTTGGGCGCCCTTGTCCTCTGATGAACCGGGCAGCCCGGCGCGATCCAGCGCCTGCTGCTCGTCGTTGACGGTGAGCACTCCGTTGGCCACCGGTGTCGCCGCGTCCAGCGACACCCGGGTCAGGCCCTGTGTCACCGCGTCGCAAACATAGTCGAAATGCGGTGTGCCACCTCGGATCACCACTCCCAACGCGACAACCGCGTCGTGGTTGCGGGCCACCTCCTGGGCCACCACCGGGATCTCGATCGCCCCGAGCACCCGCACCACCGTGGGTTCGGCGACACCGGCGTCGGCGGCCACCTTGCGGGCGCCGGCCAGCAGGGCGTCACAGATCCGGGCATGCCAGGTGCTGGCCACGATCGCCAGGCGCACACCGGAGGCATCGAGCGCCGGCATGTCCGGCACGCCGGTACCGCTCACTGGCGCTGCTCCTCAGCCTCGCTGCGCTCGGCATCGTCGACAGCGCGGCTCACAGTGCTCCACCGAATTCGCCCGGCAGGTTCGCGGACTCGTCGAAGTCCTCCAGCCCGGTCAGATCGTGACCCATCCGGTCACGCTTGGTCATCAGGTAGCGGATGTTCTCGGCATTGGCCCGTACCGGCAGCGGCACCCGCTCGATGATGTGCAGCCCGTAGCCGTCGAGCCCGACCCGCTTGGCAGGGTTGTTGGTGAGCAGGCGCATCGAACGGACCCCGAGATCCACCAGGATCTGCGCTCCGATCCCGTAGTCGCGCGCGTCGGCCGGCAGTCCCAGCTTGAGGTTGGCGTCGACGGTGTCGTCGCCGGCGTCCTGCAGCTGGTAGGCCTGCAGCTTGTGCAGCAGCCCGATGCCGCGGCCCTCGTGCCCGCGCATGTAGAGCACCACCCCGCGGCCCTCATGGGCCACCATCGCCAGCGCGGCGTCGAGCTGCGGCCCGCAGTCGCAGCGCCGCGACCCGAAGACGTCGCCGGTCAGGCACTCCGAGTGCACCCGGACCAGCACATCGTCACCGTCGTGGTGCGGACCGGCGATCTCCCCGCGGACCAGCGCCACGTGCTCGACGTCCTCATAGATGCTGGTGTAACCGACCGCCCGGAACTCGCCGTGGCGGGTCGGGATGCGAGCTTCGGCGACGCGCTCGATGTGCTTCTCGTGCTTGCGGCGCCACTCGATCATGTCGGCGATGGAGATCAGTGCCAGGCCGTGCTCGTCGGCGAAGATCCGCAGCTCGTCGGTCTGGGCCATCGCGCCCTCGTCCTTTTGGCTGACGATCTCGCAGATGGCACCGGCCGGCTGCAGACCCGCCATCCGGGCCAGGTCGACGGCGGCCTCGGTGTGACCCGGCCGACGCAGCACCCCGCCGTCCTTGGCGCGCAACGGCACCACGTGACCGGGCCGGGTGAAATCGTCGGCGGCACTGCCGGGATCGGCCAGCAGCCGCATCGTCGTCGCCCGGTCCGAAGCCGAAATCCCGGTCCCCACATTGTTCTTGGCGTCCACGGTGACGGTGTAGGCGGTACCGTGCTTGTCCTGGTTCACCGCGTACATCGGCAGCAGGCCCAGCCGGTCGCAGATGGCGCCATCCAGCGGAACGCACAGATATCCGGAGGTGTAGCGCACCATGAACGCCACCAGTTCCGGGGTGGCCTTCTCGGCGGCGAAGATCAGGTCGCCTTCGTTCTCCCGGTCCTCGTCGTCGATGACGACGACGGCTTTACCGGCCGCGATGTCGGCAACCGCCCGCTCGACGGTGTCCAACTTCGTCATCTATGCCACCTTGCGTTCGCCATCAGGGGCCAGCCGGTCGGCGTAACCCGCCCATTCAGTATGAACCACCCCGGGCCCGGGGTTTGCCGCGTGACTCATCCAGCGGGATTCGTCACCAGCCGCTCGACGTATTTGGCGATGACGTCCACTTCGAGATTGACCAGCGTACCGACCGGGGCCCGGCCCAGCGTGGTCAGCTCCAGCGTGGTGGGGATCAACGAAACCTCGAAATAGTGATCTGGATCACATCCTAGACCGGCGACGGTCAGCGAGACGCCGTCGACGGTGATCGACCCCTTCTCCACCACGTAGCGGGCCAGCGCCGCGGGCAGCGCGACGCGCACCACCTCCCAGTGCTGTGCGGGTGTCCGGGCCACTACCCGCCCTGTGCCGTCGACATGGCCCTGCACGATGTGCCCGCCCAGGCGGCTGCCCAGTGCAGCCGCACGCTCCAGGTTCACCGCACCCCCGACCTGCAATGACCCCAGGCTGGAGCGCTCCAGCGTCTCGCGCATCACGTCGGCGGAGAACCTGCCGCCGGACAGCACCTCGACCACGGTCAGGCACACCCCGTTGACGGCGATCGAATCGCCGTGTCGGGCGTCGGAGGCCACCGTGGGCCCCTGGATGACCAGTCGCGCAGCATCGGTCAGCTCGTCTCGGCTGACCAGCTCCCCGAGTTCCTCGACGATTCCGGTGAACATCACCTCAGGCTAGCGGTGATCGCAGGCGCGCCCAAAGGCGCCGAGGCGGCCTGTCCGGTGGGGTTCGGTTCACCGGAAGCCATTCGATCCACGGCCGGTTTCACCGCGCTGCGCCGAGTTCGATCGGCTCACCCCGACGCGGCACCACCTCAATACTGTTGGCGGCCAGAGTTGTTGAGCATTGATCGCAGGCCAGCAGCGGGACGAACTCGTGCCCGCATCGGAGGTGGGTCTGCCGCAGGGCGGGGCCCTCCGCGCCGGTGTAGTTGGCCTGGGCCCAATGAATGGCGGTGGCGATCACCGGGTAGAACGCCAGCCCTTTCGGGGTCAGATGGTATTCAGACCAGTCCGACCGTTTCGGGTGCGCCGCCGCCTGCAGGACACCGATCTGGCAGAACACCTTGAGCCGGTCGGCGATCAGCGCGGCGGGGGCATCGAGTCGGGTCTGGAAATCACCGAATCGGCGGGTGCCCATGAACGCGGCCCCGATGATCGCCGCGGACCACCGGCTACCGAAGATTGCCATGGTCTGCGGGAACAAGCCCGCTTCGTCGGCGGCCCCGGACCGCAGTCGCCGGCGGGTGGTGGCCCGGGGCACCGAGCGCTGCCAGGTGCCGCTCGGGCCCCACCGGGCCTCGATGTCGGTGACCTCGGCCACACCCCGACAGTGTCGGCAGCTCAGTGCGGGCGCGAAATCCTGGTCACAGGCGCGGTGATGCATGGCGGGTAGGGCGTCGACCTGATCGTCGACCCAGGTCCGTTCCCAGTGCCAGATAGACACCAGAACCGCCCACAGCTGTCGACATTGCGCGGTGGCGAGATAACCGGCCCGCAGCGGCTGCTGCTGGTAGATCTGCCGCTGCAGCAGGCCGTCGCGCACCATGGCCTGCAGCCGGGCGGTCAACACCGCATTGGAGATCGGCAGGTGCGCAAAATCACTGAAACGGGTTGCCCCGAGCAGCGATTCACGGACAAGCAACAAGGTCCATTCGTCGCCGAGCAGCGCGAGCATGCGCCCGATGGCGTTGGTCTGACCCGGTTCCAGCTCAAACGGCGGGCCCGGGTCGTCGATGCTGCGACTGGGCGAGTCGCCGGCACGCGGGCGCCGGCTCATCGCGGGCTACGCGACTGCCGGAGTTCGGAACCGGGCACCCAGGTGGAATGGGTGCCACTGCAGATGCGTTCGGGCAACCGCAGCTTGCAGACCGGCCCGTCGCTGATCCGGGCCGCGTCGAACACTACGCAGTAGGAGGCGTCTTCGTTCATGTCGGTTGTCAGGGTAACCAGGTAGTTGTCGTCCTCACCGGTCGACCCGACCCGGGGCGCCATCGGTGTCTCGCTGCCGAAAACCCCGTCGCCGAAGGAGATCCGCTCCTCGGAGCCGGTCTGCAGATCGTGCTTGACTAGACCGTTGAACAGGAACCAGCCCGGCACGCCGGTCGCGGCGTAGACGTAGCGGTAGTCGCGGGTCTGCCGGTCGGCGTTGATCATGCCGAATTCGGTGAAGTGGTCGCTGAGTCGCTGCTCGGTGGCCTTGCCGGTTGCGAGGTTGAACCGCCAGCGATGCAGCTGCGATTCGAACCCGTCCAGCGCCAGCCACCGAAACGCCGCCTCCTCCAACGAGCGAGCCCCCTTCGGTGAGGGCGACGGGTTGCCCTGGAAGAACCCGTCGAGCACGATCTCGTCACCGTCCTCGTAGGCGTTGGTGAAATGCAGGGCATACGTCGGTTCGGTCTCGAACCACACGACCTTGGACAGGTCTCCGCGGCGCGGCACCACCGCGAAACGTGACGGGATGTCGCGGTGGAACCGCGGAACGTGAAAATCGTTCTTGAGCAGCTCGGCATCCCAGAACAACGGGAAGTCGTTGAGGATCACGTAGTTTTCGGTGAAGGCCATGTCGTGAGGCAACCGGGGCCCGGGCAGCTCGACGTCGGTCAGGTGCATCAGGTTGCCGTCTTTGTCGACCGCCCCATAGCGCAGGTGGGGCGCGTCCTTGCTGTAGCTGAAGAACAGCAGCTCGCCGGTGACCGGGTCGACCTTGGGATGCGCCGAAACCCCCCAGTCCGGGATCTGTCCGTGCCAGGTCTCCTTGCCCAGCGTCTCCGCGGTGTAGGGATCCACCCGATACAGGTCGCCGCACATGTAGAAACTGGTCAGCGCCATTCCCCGGTGTACGACCACGTCGGTGCTCGACGCATCCTTCATCCGCCGCCGCGCACCCCAGCCGTCGGTTCTGGTGGCATCCGCCGGTGATTCGATGAACCCCGCCCACAGTGAAGCGCCGGCCTCGTTGTCGGCGCGAAACCCGTCGGTGCGCACGAACCGGTTGCGGTAGTTGGCTTTCCCGTTGCAGAACTCGACGCTGTGGATCATTCCGTCGCCGTCGAAGGGGTGATAGTGCTGCGCGGGCGGGTGCAGCGGATTCTCGGTGTTGCGCAGATACACCCCGTCGAGGTCGTCGGGCACCCGGCCCTGCACGACCTCCAGATCGTCGGCCCGCCACTCATTGCGCTGGGGACGCCACGGCCCGGTGCGATAGGGATGGTCGTCGTCGGCCGGCAACGTCGAGGCGAAGGTCGTGATCAGCTCGGATTTCATGCTGCCTCCAAGAATCGGGCGTCCCGGGGGAACGAGTTCCGCGTCCCGCCAGGTGAAAGTACAGTTGTCAGAGTTACTCTGTCAATTGTAGGATGCCGGTGATCTCCGACCCTCAGCCTGCGAAGGGGAAGCACGGATGGACCCAGCCGTCTGGATCATCGGCGCGTATCAAAGCGATTTCGGCCGCAATCTCTCCCGCGAGGGCCGCGACTACGCCGACCTGGCCGATGAGGTCGTCGCGGCCACCCTCGGCACTGCCGGACTGGCCGCCGCCGATGTCGATGTCGTTCACGTCGGCAACGCGTTCGGCGAACTCTTCGCCGGCCAGGGACATCTCGGGGCGATGCCGGCCACCGTCGACCCGGCACTGTGGGGCACCCCGGCGTCCCGGCACGAGGCCGCCTGCGCCTCGGGAAGCGTGGCCACCCGCGCGGCGATCGCCGACCTCGCCGCGGGTTTCCACGACGTGGCGCTGGTCGTCGGACTGGAGCTGGAACGCACGGTTCCCAGCGACGTCGGGGCAGCCCATCTGGGCGCGGCGGCCTGGGCCGGGCACGAAGGAGCCGATGCCAACAACGTGTGGGCCAGCGTGTTCTCGCAGGTCGCCGACGAATACGACCGTCGCTACGGCCTCGACGAGGCCCACCTGCGCAGCATCGCCACCACCAACCTGGGTAATGCGCGGCGAAACCCGAACGCCCAGACCCGCGCCTGGACGTTGCCCGACCTCACCGCCGAGGGAGACGACGACGCGGTCAATCCGATCGTCGAGGGGCGGCTACGGCGTTACGACTGCAGCCAACTCACCGACGGCGGCGCGGGCCTCGTCCTCGTCAGCGACCGATACCTGCGGGACCACCCGCGGATTCGACCGCTGGCCCGCATCGAAGGGTGGGGGCAGCGCACGGTCGGTTTGGGCCTGCAGCAGAAACTTCAACGCGACCACGAATCGCCGTACGTCATGCCGCATGTGCACCAGGCCGTTCAGGAGGCGTTCAACCGCGCCCGGGTGACGCTCGACGACGTGGACGGCTTCGAGGTCCACGACTGCTTCACCCCCAGCGAGTACCTGGCGATCGACCACATCGGCCTCACCGAGCCCGGGCAATCGTGGAAGGCCATCGAAAACGGCGACATCGCCATCGGGGGAAGCCTGCCGATCAACCCCAGCGGCGGGCTGATCGGCGGCGGACATCCGGTCGGGGCCACCGGCATACGGATGCTCGTCGACGCGGCGAAACAGGTCAGCGACAACGCCGGTGACTATCAGGTGCCCGGTGCGCGCAGATTCGGAACGCTCAACATCGGCGGCAGCACCGCCACCACGGTGAGCTTCATCGTCGGTGCGCCGGCGGAGCGAGCTTGACCACGCTGCCCTGCCCGCACCCCGCGGCCTCTATACGATGTCCCCCATGCGCAGACTTCTGATTGCTCTGGCCACCGCCACCACCGCCGCCGCGCTGTTCGCCGGCTGCTCCAGCAAGGACGCCGGCGGCCCGCTGCCGGACGCGACGACCCTGGTCAAGGAGTCCGCCTCCACCACTGCCGACCTCAAGAGCGCGCACCTGGCATTGTCGGTGACCGGCCAGATCAAGAACCTGCCGGTCAAGACCCTCGAAGGTGACCTGACCAACGAGCCGACCACCGCGGCCAAGGGCAGCACGACGATCACCATGCTCGGCAGCGACGTCGACGCCAAGTTCATCGTGATCGACGGCGACCTGTATGCGGCGATCACCGGCGACGACTACGACAACTACGGCGCCGCCGAGAAGATCTACGACGTGGCCGCGATCCTGAGCCCCGACAAGGGGCTGGCCAACATGCTGGCGCACCTGAACGACCCGAAATCGCAGGGCCGCGACACCATCGACGGCCACAAGACGATCCGGGTCACCGGTGAGGCACCCGCCGACGAGGTGAACAAGCTCGCACCGCAGCTGAAGGCCACCGCCCCGACGCCGTGCACCGTCTGGATCACCGAGGACGGCGACCACCAGCTGGTTCAGGCCAAGCTCGACCCCAGCGCGGGCAATTCGATCCAGATGACGCTGTCGAACTGGAACGCCCCGGTCACCGTTGAGAAGCCGGCCGGAGCGTGATGCGGGTCAATCGCCGACTCGCGATCAGCGCAGGCAGCCTGGCTGTCCTGCTCGGTGCCCTCGACACCTATGTCGTGGTCACGATCATGCGCGACATCATGGCGCCGCAGCCCGCAGGTGTCGGCATCCCCATCAACAAGATCCAGCAGCTCACCCCGATCATCACCTGCTATCTGCTCGGCTACATCGCCGCGATGCCGCTGCTGGGCCGGGCCTCCGACCGCTTCGGACGCAAGCTGCTGTTGCAGGTCAGCCTGAGCACCTTCGCCGTCGGCTCGGTGGTGACCGCGCTGGCGACAGACCTGTCGATGCTGGTGGTGGGCCGCACCATCCAGGGTGTCGCCAGCGGCGCCCTGCTGCCGGTGACCCTGGCCCTGGGCGCCGACCTGTGGTCGCAACGCAATCGGGCCGGGGTGCTCGGCGGGATCGGCGCGGCCCAAGAGCTGGGCAGCGTGCTCGGTCCGCTGTACGGCATCTTCATCGTCTGGCTGCTGCGGGACTGGCGCGACGTGTTCTGGATCAACGTGCCGCTGACCGCGATCGCCATGCTGATGATCCACTTCAGCCTGCCGTCGCGGGCCGACGCCGCAGCGGACGGGGCGCCGCCGGAACGCGTCGACGTCGTCGGCGGACTGCTGTTGGCGGTCGCGCTGGGCCTAGCCGTCGTCGGCCTCTACAACCCCGAACCCAACGCCAAGCAGGCGTTGCCGGACTGGGGGCCGCCGGTGTTGGGCGCCGCTCTGGTCGCCACGGTGGCCTTCGCGGTGTGGGAGCGGTTCGCCCGCACCAAGCTGATCGACCCGACCGGCGCCCGGTTCGGGCCGTTCCTGGCCGCGCTGGGGGCCTCGGTGTGCGCCGGCGCGGCACTCATGGTGACGCTGGTCGACGTCGAACTGTTCGGTCAGGGCGTGCTGGGAATGACCCAGAACGAGGCCGCCGGGCTGCTGCTGCGGTTTCTGATCGCGCTGCCGGTGGGCGCCCTGGTGGGCGGCTGGATCGCGACCCGGGCCGGCGACCGGTCGGTGACGTTCGTCGGGTTGTTGATCGCGGCCGGCGGCTACTGGCTGATCTCGAAGTGGCCGGTCGACCTGCTGGCCTACCGGCATGATTTCTTCGGACTGTTCTCACTGCCCGCCCTGGACACCGACCAGATGCTGGCCGGCTTCGGGCTGGGCCTGGTGATCGGTCCCCTGACATCGGCGGTGATGCGGGCCGTGCCGGCGCGCGAGCACGGCATCGCCGCCTCCGGCGTGGTGGTGGCCCGGATGACCGGGATGCTGGTCGGTTTGGCCGCGCTGTCGGCGTGGGGGCTGTATCGGTTCAACCAGATTCTGGCTGGCATCCCCAAGGTCCCCGGCGGCAGCCTGGCCGAGAAGATGGCCGCGACCGCGCACAACTCGAAGCTGGCATTCGCCATGATGTACGGCGAGATCTTCGGGATCACCGCGCTGGTCTGTGTGGTGGGGGCCGTCCTCGGGCTGTTCATCGGCAGCAATAAGGACTCCGTCGAGGACACCGAATTGCCCGAGCCGGAGGCCACCCTGTCCCGCTGAGCAGTACCCCGCCGCGCGGGGGCACTTCGGTGCTGATGCAGGGCGCTAGTGCGGCACGAGGCTGAGCAGCAGATCCGGACCGATCGGCTCTACGGTGTCGAACCGCCAGCGCAGCGCCCGAGCGATGCTGGGCACGCCGACATCGTCGACGGCGGTAATCGGCCCGCCGAGCAGGATCGGCGCCACATAGGCCAGGATCCGATCGATCGCCCCGGCCCGCAGGAACGCCCCCGCCAGTGTGGGGCCACCCTCCAGCAGCACGTCGGTGCGGTCCGACAGCGCCCGCAACACCTCGGCCGGATCGTGGGTGCGGATCACCATGGTGCGCGAGTCGTCGTTGAGCACATGGGCGTCCGCGGAGATCTCCCGCTCCCCCACCACCACCCGCAGCGGTTGCCGGTCGGCCAGCGTGCCGTCGGGCCGCCGGGCGGTCAGCGTCGGATCGTCGACGAGCACGGTGCCGGTACCCACCACGATGGCGTCGGCGGCCGCCCGGCGGCGGTGCAGATCGGCCCGGGCGGCCTCACTGGTGATCCACTGACTGGATCCGTCGGCGGCCGCGCTGCGCCCGTCGATACTGGTGGCGTACTTCCACGTGACGTGCGGTAACCCGGTGCGCTGCTTATGCAGCCATTCCCGCAGCGGCCCGGCGATCACCGCGTCGGCCTGAACCCCGGAGAGCACATGCACTCCGGCCGCCGCCAGCCGCGCCGCCCCGCCCGCGGCCTCGGGATTGGGGTCCGACACCGCATAGGCCACCCGCGCTACACCGGCGGCCAGCAGCGCATCCACGCAGGGCGGGGTTCGGCCGTGGTGATTGCACGGCTCCAGTGTGACCACGGCCGTACCGCCGGCGGCCAGTTCACCGGCCCGCCGCAGCGCGACCACCTCGGCGTGGGCCTCACCGACCGGCCCGGTTCCGCCTACGCCGACCACCTTCCCGGCACTGTCCAGGATCACGGCGCCGACCGGTGGGTTGGGGTAGGTGCTGCCCTTGACCCGCTGGCCCTGCTCGATAGCCAGCAGCATCGCGGCGTCGAGGCCGGCGGCGTCTGTCGCGGCCGGGGCGTTGTTCATGCCTCGGCTCCTTGCTCGTTCGTCCCTCTCTCGCCGTCGCCTTCGGCGCTCATGCCTCGGCTCCTTGCTCGTTCGTCCCTCTCTCGCCGTCGCCTTCGGGGCTCATGCCTCGGCTCCTTGCTCGTTCGTCCCTCTCTCGCCGTCGCCTTCGGGGCTCATGCCTCGGCTCCTTGCTCGTTCGTCCCTCTCTCGCCGTCGCCTTCGGGGCTCATGCCTCGGCTCCTTGCTCGTTCGTCCCTCTCTCGCCGTCGCCTTCGGGGCTCATGCCTCGGCTCCTTGCTCGTTCGTCCCTCTCTCGCCGTCGCCTTCGGGGCTCATGCGCGCAGATGTGGCGACGCGGCGAGCGCCTGGCGACGCAGCGATTCCACCGCGGCGGCCGGGTCCTCGGCGCTGTAGACGGCCGAGCCGGCGACGAAACAGTCGACGCCGGCCTCGGCGGCCTGTTCCACGGTGTCGGCGTTGATGCCTCCGTCGATCTCCACCAGGATGCTCAACTCCCCGGCGTCGACCAGCTTGCGCACCGCCCGCACCTTGCCCAGTACCTCGGGGATGAAGGCCTGTCCGCCGAATCCCGGCTCCACCGACATCACCAGCAGGGTGTCGAAGTCTCGCAGGATCTCCAGATAGGGCTCCAGCGGTGTCCCCGGCTTGACGCTGAGCCCGGCCTTGGCGCCGGCCGCGCGGATATCGCGGGCCACCGCAACGGGGTTGTCGGTGGCCTCGGCGTGGAAGGTGACGTTGTAGGCGCCCGCTTCGGCGTACGGCGGCGCCCAACGGCCCGGGTTCTCGATCATCAGATGGCAGTCCATCGGGATGTCGGTGGCCGCCAGCAGACTCTGCACCACCGGTAGGCCCAGCGTCAGATTCGGGACGAAGTGGGCGTCCATCACATCGACGTGCAGCCAGTCGGCCCCCTTCACGGCGGCCGCCTCCTCGGCGAGCCGGGCGAAGTCCGCCGACAGGATCGACGGCGCGATCATGGGTCGTGACATGGGCTCAGATTACTTGTAGCGCGGCGGCGAACATGGCGTCGGTGCCGTGCCGGTGCGGCCACAGCTGCACGTGCGGGCCGTCCCCGAGATCCGGTCCGGGCGCGCCCGGGCCTCCTGGGGGCGCGAACAGCGGCCGGGTGTCCAGCGCGGTCACCCGATGCCGCCGCAGCGCGTCGGCCACCACACCGACCGTTTCGGCTAGGTGCGGCGAGCACGTCGCGTAGAGCACCACGCCGCCGGGCCGGGTCTGCGCGATCGCCGCTGCCAGCAGTTCGCGCTGCAGTTTCGCCAGCACCGGTACGTCGGCGGGTTGACGTCGCCAGCGCGCCTCCGGCCGGCGCCGCAGTGCACCCAGGCCGGTGCACGGCGCGTCGACGAGCACCCGGTCGAAGCCGGGGTGATGGTCACCGAACAGGTCGCGGTCGCGGCCGTCGGCGGTCAGGACCTCCACGTCCAACCCGCGAGTGTTCTCGGCAACCATGGCGGCGCGCTGGGGCGACGGCTCCACCGCGGTCACCCGGGCCCCGGTCGCGGATCCCAGTGCGGCCAGCAGCGCGGTCTTGCCGCCCGGGCCGGCACACAGGTCCAGCCACCGCCCGGTGTCCCCCTCGACGGGGGCCAGCGCGCACGCGCGGGCCACCAACTGACTGCCCTCGTCCTGGACCAGGGCCTGACCGTCGCGCACCGGCTGCAGCCGTCCGGGGTCGCCGCCGGGCAGATAGACCGCATGGGGCGAATACCGTCCCACGGTGCCGTCCACGGCGGCGGCCAGCTCGGCGGCGGTCAGTACCCCGGGCCGTGCGGCCAGATGCACCTGGGGACGCGCGTCGTCGGCGGCCAGCACCGCGTCGAGTTCACCGGCGGCGGGCCCCAGGGCGTCGGCGAAGGCCTGCGCGATCCAGCGCGGGTGCGCATGGACGAACGCCGTGTGGCCGATCGGGTCGGCGGCCGCGTCGGGCGCGAGTTCCGCGGTCCAGGACGCTTCGTCACGCGTGCTGATGGTGCGAAGTACACCGTTGACGAAACCTGCTCGCGCCGAATCGAATTCGATCGCCGCCTGCTCAACCGTGGTGGACACCGCGGCGTGCGCGTCGACCCGGGTGCGCAGCAGCTGATAGGCGCCCAGGCGCAGCAAATCCAACAGCACCGGGTTGATCGCGTCGGGCGAACGCTGCGCCGCCGCTCCGATGATCGCGTCGAGCAGCCCGCGGACCCGACAGGTTCCGTAGGTCAGTTCGGTGGCGAAAGCGGCGTCGCGGCCGGTGATCCCGCGTTCGGACAGCACCGCCGGCAGCGCCAGGTTCGCGTAGGCGTCACGCTGCGAGACCGCCTGCAGCACGTCGAACGCGGCGCGGCGCGCCGGGTCCAGTGGTCTGCGTTCTTTGCGCGGCCGGCCGGCGGGTCGCTGCGGACGACGGGGCGGGCGGGTCATGATGCCCGCACGCACGAGTCGAGCCGGGCGCCGCGCGCCCAGTCGGCGGCGTTCATGGGTTTCTTTCCCGGCGGCTGGACCTGACCCAACCGCACCGGGGCCGATCCGGTGCCGATCCAGACATTGCGCCGATCGACATGAATGTGCCCGGGCGCCAGGCTTTCTGGACCGTCGGCGACAACCGCCACCGGGCCGAGTTTGACGCGCAGATCACCGATCAGCGTCCAGGCGCCCGGGTGCGGGGTGAACGCACGAATGCGCCGTTCGATCACCGCGGCCGGCAAATCCCAGCGCACCCGCGCATCGTCGACGCTGATCTTCGGGGCGTAGCTGACCCCGTCAGGCGACTGCGGCACCGGGGTCAGCGCGCCGTCGGCGATTCCGTCGAGGGTGGCCGCCAGCAGTTCTGCGCCCGAGACCGCCAATCGGCCCAGCAGTTCGCCGGCGGTGTCATCGGGTCGGATCGTCTCGGTGACGACCCCGTATACCGGCCCGGAGTCCAGGTCCGGCTCGATCGCGAACGTGGTCGCGCCGGTCACCTCGTCACCGGCTGCGATTGCTGCCTGCACCGGACCGGCGCCCCGCCAGGCCGGCAGCAGCGAGAAATGCAGGTTGACCCAGCCGTGTTGCGGCACCGCCAACAACCCGTCGCGCAGCAGCGCCCCGTAGGCGACCACCGGGCAGCACTGTGGTGCGAGTTCGGCCAGTTCGGCAACGAACTCCGCCGAGTTCGGTTTGTTCGTGCGCAGCACCGGGATGCCGTGGTCGAGGGCGTGTTGCGCCACCGGGGACGGTTGTGGGCGCCCTCGTCGCCCGGACGCAGCGTCGGGTCGGGTGAGGACCGCGACCATCTCGTGGCGGGGAGAGTCGATCAGTCGTTGCAACGACGGCAACGCGGTGTCCGGGGTGCCGGCGAAGACGATGCGCACCGGCACAGTTTAGGGAAGCCGACGGGCACCGCGTCCGCTGCCGATGCGATGCGCGGTGTCGTCGAGCTCTAGTTCTCCGGGGGCCGCGGGCGAACGACGATCACCGGGATCCCCGCGGCGTGGGCCACCGCCGAACTGACCGACCCCAACAACTGACTGGCGAATCCACCGCGGCCACGACTGCCGACCACCACCAGTTGCGCGTGCTCGGCGGCCTCGACCAGCCAGCGGGCGGGCTGATCGCAGACCACCCGCCGCTCAACGGAGACATCGGGATACTGCTCTTGGTAACCGGCGAGACGTTCGGCCAGGACTTCGTGTCCCTGGCGTTCGTAATCGCCGCGGTCCATGTTGAGGATCGGCATGACGCCGACGTCACTCCAGGCGTGCAGTGCCACCAGCGGCGCGCCGCGGCGGGAGGCCTCGTCGAAGGCCAGCACCGTGGCGGTCTCCGACGCGGGCGAACCGTCGATTCCGACCACCACGGGCGCATCTTTCGCAAATTCCCGATCGGTGCGGATGACCGCGATCGGTCCGTGCGCGTGGTGAAGCAGGCTGGTGCTCACCGAGCCCAGCAGCAGGCGACCGATCGCCCCGAGTCCCGTGGAGCCGACCACGGTCATCCAGCTGTCCTGGCTGGCGCCGATCAACGTGGCGACGACCTGGGAATAGGCCACCTCGCTGTGCACCCGGGGTGATGCGGCTGCGCCCCGGCTGGCCTCGACGACGCTGCCGGCCTGAGCGAGAACCTTCCGCGCCGCGTCGGCCTGCCAACTCGGCATGCCGTCGTCCAGCGGCCCGGGCGGCCATCCGGTCTCCAACGGCGTCACCACGTGCAGCAACGTGATCGGCAGCGTGCGCATGATCGCCTCACGGGTCGCCCAGGCCACCGCGGCGTCGGATTCAGCCGATCCGTCGACACCCACCACGATTCCGGCTCTCGCCCCGGTCTGTGACATCGTGCGGCCCTCCAACCGTTGTGATCGACCGGCCGATCGGCCAGGCGACTCCTCTGTGAAGTTACTGCGGGACCGAACTTTTCGGCAGGGGTCGTTGGACCTCAACCGGTGGGCAGCTGGTCCCGACCGGTCGCTACGGCCCGGGGGTGGGTCCAAGGGCATCGCGCGAACTGCCAAACGGCCCTTCCGCGGACATCTCCGCCGCGCGATCATGGAGGGCAGGTGGAGATCGGAGGGCCAAGATGTCTGCCGCGATGGTGGCGACCGAGACCGTCAAGGATGCGGTACGGGCGGCATGTCGTGCCCCGTCGCTGCACAACATTCAGCCGTGGCGGTGGGTGTTCGACGGCACTGCCCTGCAGTTGTTCCTCGACTCGAGCCGTGTGCTGCCGACCGACCGGGCCGGGCGTGAGGCGATCATCGGTTGCGGCGCGGCGCTGGACCACCTTCGGGTGGCGATGTGCTCGGCAGCCGTGCGCGCCGACACCGACCGGTTTCCCAATCCCAACGATCTCAACCATCTCGCCTCGATCCGTTTCGCTCGGATGGGCTATGTCACCGACGGACACCGCCGCCGGGCAGCAGCGATCTGGGAGCGCCGCAGCGATCGACTGCCACTGCAGTCTCCGATGGACTGGGAACTGTTCGAACCGGTATTGCGCAACCGCCTCGCCCCTCACGACGTGCACCTGGATGTCTTGCCCGAGGACACCCGACCACGCTTGGTGCAGGCATCACAACTGGCGGAGTCTTTGCGACTCTACGACTCCACGTATCACGCCGAATTACGCCGCTGGACAGTCCCGTTCGAGGAATCCTCGGGAATTCCCTACAGCGCGTTGGCCTCAGCAGCCGAAGGTGACCGGGTCGATGTCGGCCGGATGTTCCCGGCCGTCCACCACACCGAACGACGCGTTCGGGTCCGCGAAGACGAGGCGACGATCGTGGTGCTGTCGACCGACAGCGACACCCGCGCCGCCGCATTGACGACCGGCGAAGCGCTCTCGACGGTTCTGCTGGAATGCACGATGGCCGGCCTGGCCACCTGCCCGCTGACACACCTGACCGAGGTACAGGCCGCACGGGAGATCGTCGAGACGCTGGTGGGAAGCGACGTCGTACCGCAGGTGCTGATCCGCATCGGGCACGCGCCCGCGGGCGAGGAGCCCCCGTCACGCACACCACGGCGCTCGCTCGATGACGTCCTGGAAGTCGCGGTCGGATAGGGCGGTTGCCGTGCGTGCCCAGTACCTGTCTTCCCCGCATGTGGTCGTCGGTATCGACGGTTCACGCGCAGCGATGCAAGCCGTCATGTGGGCCCTCGACGAGGCCGTCGACCGCGACATTCCGCTGGTGCTGGTGTACGCACTCGGGGACAACGACGACGTCGCGGCCGCCGAGAGCTCGGTCCGCACTGCGATCAACGCGATCGAATCGACCGGTAAACCGGCCAAGGTAGAGGCCGAGATCATGCGCTGTCCCCCGGCCACCGCACTGTTGGACGCATCCCGATCGGCGGCCTTGGTGTGCGTCGGTTCCATCGGCTTCAAACACGCCACCCACGGCCGGATCGGATCCACCGCGGCGGCCTTGGCGGTCGCAGCGCATTGCCCGGTGGCGGTCGTGCCGCGATGCGCCCGTCCGGGCCCGGACGGCGCGGGGCTGGTGCTCGCCGTGGTGGACGGTTCACCGGCGAGCGACGCCGTCCTCGAACAAGGGGTGGCCGAAGCGCGACTGCGATCTGCGCCGCTGCGCGTTTTCACTCTGCAGCAGCCCCCGCACACCGGCCCCGAAGACCCCGGCCCGGCGCTGGACCAGCGCGTCGCCGCCGACCTCGCGAACCGGGTGGCCAGCTTGCGGGCAGGCCAGCCAGATCTCGACATCGACGCGGTCTGTGAACACAGGGGCCTGCTCAATTTCCTGGAGCACCTGCACCGGAGCACGACGCCGATCCAACTGATCGTGGTGGATCCGCAGCGTCCCGGTCCCGCCGATGTATTGCTGGGACCGCCCGGACGGGCCGTGCTGGAAGCCACCGGCTGCACCCTGATGTTCTGCGATCGGAGATGCTGGTTGTGAGCCGGCTTCCCGCTGTCAGCCGATGTGCAGCGGGTCGATCTGTACCCGCACCGGATGGTGCGACCCGCGGGCACTGAGCACCCCGATTCCGTGGCGCAAAGCCGCCGCCAGTGACAGGCCGTGGTCGCGTCCCACCCGGGCCAGCATCCGGATCACCGGCAGCTCATCCGGGACACCGGCGGGGCGCCGCACCCCCGGCGGCAGCGGCACCGGGCCGAGCACCTCGGCGCCGTCGGGCAGCCGCGCCTGCTCCAGCAGCGCCGTCACCGAATCCGGGTCACCGTCCAGGGCCGCGATGTGCACCGCCGGCGGTAGGCCGACTTCGGCGCGGGTGGTCAGCTCGGCGTCGGCGTGGCCGACCGGATCCCACCGGATGAGGGCCTGCACCGTCGGGATCGACGAGTCGGCGACCACCGTCACCGCCCCGCCGGCGTCGCGGTCGCGTACCAGCGCTGCTGCGGCCATCCAGCGCCGCAACGTGTCCTCGGCGGCACGCAGGTCCTGTCGGCCCAGCAGCGCCCAACTGTCCAGCAGCAGCGCCGCCCCGTAGCCCTGCGGGGTGCGCGGTTCGGCGCCGGGCGTGGCGATCACCAGTGCGGGGCCGTCGCCGGTGTGATCGACGATGGTCTCACCGGCGGAGGTGACGACCGGGGTCCCGGGGAAGGCGCGGCCGAGTTCTTCGGCGGTGCGCCGAGCGCCGACGACCACCGCCCGCACGGCATCGGACCCGCAGCGTGCGCACCGCAGCGCCGGGTCGACCCGGCCGCACCAGCGACAGACGGCGGCACCGCCGCGTTCCGGCAGTGACAGCGGACCGGTGCAGTGCCGGCAGCGGGCGATGGTGCGGCAGCGTCCGCAGGCCAGGGACGGCACATAGCCGCGCCGCGGCACCTGCACCAGCACCGGTGCACCCGCGGCCAGTGCGCTGCGCGCGCTCTGCAATGCCACCGAGGGCAGCCGGGCGGTGCGCGCTGCGGCATCGCGCTCTTCGGCGTATCCGGTGTCGTCGAGGGCCACCACCCGCGGCGCGGCCGCCCGCAGCACCGTCCGGGTGGCCACCACGTCATGCGCCCACCCCGTACGGACCAGCGCGTGCGCCTCGGCGGTGCGCCCGTACCCGCCGATCAGCGCCGCGCACCCCGCCAGGTGGGCCCGCAGCATCGCCACCTCACGGGCGTGCGGATAGGGTGCCCGCGGCTCGGCAAGGCTGTCATCGCCGTCGTCCCAGACCATGACCAGTCCCAGCTCGGCAAGCGGGGCGAACACCGCACTGCGGGTGCCGATCACCAGGCGGGCCCCACCGCGCAGCACCGACAACCAGCGCCGGTAGCGGGTGGCGGGTCCCAGGCCCGCCGACAGCGCCACCACCGCCGACTCGTCGATCCGGGCCGTCGCGGCGCTGCACAGCGCGTCGATGTCGCGTTGGTCGGGCACGATCGCCAGGGCGGTGCGCCCGGCCCGGATGGCGGACACCGCAGCCTCGGCGAAGCGGTCGGTCCACGAATCACCGGGCAGCACCTGCCACACCGCCCGCGCCGCCCGCCCCTGCCCGAGCGCCGCCAGGAAGGGCTCGCCCGCCCGGTAGCGCTGCCAGCCCGCGGGATCGACCGGTGCGGGCACGGGGGTCTGCGCCGGGGTCACCGCCTCGCGCTCCACCCGGGCGTGCCGCGGCGGTACCGCCAGCCTCAGCACGTCAGCCCGGCTGCCGGCGTAGCGGGCCGCCACCGCCTCCACCAGCCGGCGGACTTCGGCGGTGAGCACCGGTTCGCTGGAGATCACCCGCTCCAGCCGGCCCAGCTTGCCGACATGGTCGGTGTCAGCACGGCGCTCCCAGATGTAGGCGTCGACCAGCCGGCCGTGGAAGCGCACCCGCACCCGCACGCCGGGCTGAGCATCCTCGGCCTGCTCCGGCGTGACGAGGTAGTCGAACTCACGGTCCAGGTGCGGCACCGAGAGCATCGGCAGCACCCGGGCCACGGGTCCAGCGGTCTCGCTGGGTTTGCTGTCGACGCTCACCCCGCAGGTCTAGCAGACTGCGCCGACCGCGGCAGCCGCCGGATCACACCCGCGGTGGTCTGTGGATCGGCGACCGCGCCGTCGGTCACCCCCAATTACCTTGCTGCGGTATGCCCGAGGAGCGCGGGGCCCACGCGGAGGCGGCACGCGACCGCGAAGGCGCACTGATAGCTCGAGAGCACGCCTCGGCGCGTACCGATCGGCTGCTGTCGGCGACGCTGCGCGAGGTGGTTCACGGCAACGCCGACGGCCGTCGCCGGCTTGAGGCCATCGGCGCCGAGATCCGCGATGCGCTGGACGATCAGCGCGGCCTGGCCTGCGACACCCCGGCCGGCGCCCGCCAATTCCAGCTCTTTCTGGCCGCCAAGACCCGAGACATCCGCCGGGTGGTCGCCGACGCGGTCGCCGACGACCGCGCCGGTGCGGCGCTGCTAGGCGCGTTGAGTGCCGGCTATGCCGTCGGCTGCGAACCATTGAGCGCGCCCGCGGATCGGGAGCCGAGCACGCTTCGGGGCGTTTCGGCACGGGCGCGTGATCGGATCAACCGGCAACTGCTCGCCGACGACATCAGCCGGGTGGAGAACGCCACCGAGGCGATCAGCGCCGCGGATATGATCCGCTACGACAACGCGTTACGGGTCCGCGACGGGCTTCGGGTCAACGCGCGTGACGATGCAGACCCGGTGCTGCTGCTCGGTTATGACCCGGCGGCGTTCGGCGGTCGGGGCCGCGCTGCCATCGCGATCGGCGATCCCGACGTCGCCGACAACACCACGGTGCTGGTGCCGGGGGCACACAGCAGCGTCCGCGACGGGTACCTGTCGCATCCCGACGGGGTGAACGTCTACCGCGAAGTGGTCCGCGCCGATCCCACCCGGTCGAATTCAGTCATCACCTGGATGGGCTACCGCGCCCCGGACAGTCTGCTTGATCCGTCGGTGGCACAACCGAATTCGGCACGCGCAGGCGGGGCCCTGCTGGCCGCGGACATCGACGCCCTGCGGGCGGCGCACCGTGGCGCCTCGCACATCACGGTGATCGGGCATTCCTACGGCTCGACGACGGTAGCCGACGCCGCGGCGGGCTTCGGGATGCGCGCCGACGACGTGGTGCTGGTCGGCTCGCCGGGCACCGACCTGGCGCGCAGCGCCAAGGACTTTCACCTACCCGACGGAGGGCACGTCTATGTGGGCGCGGCATCCTGGGACCCGGTCACCGGTTTCGCCGGTGAACCGCAGCTGCCCGTGCCCGGCACCGCGGCAACCCTGGGCCTGGGCCGCGATCCGGCCGACGACGGCTACGGCTCGACCCGGTTCAAAGCCGAGACACCGGGGCTGTCCTTCCCGACGGCCGGCCACAGTCACTACTTCACGCCGGGCACCGAGTCGCTGTTCAGCATCGCCGACATCGCCTCCGGCCACGGCGACGCGCTGGAGCACGACCACATGACCGCTCCGCACCGCCGTCGGTTCCCGGCATTCGACCCGGAGCGGCTGCGCCCGGGGACCGGAGACCACCGGCATTGACCCCCAGCGGATTTCAGTGCTCTGCTGCCGGTTCGGCCGGGCCGGAGCGACCGAAGAAGAACCCGGCCGTGATGAGCATTTGCGCCGCCGCATACGTCCACCAGACCGGCGCCGCCAACACCTCACTGTCCAAGACGAACCGGCCGGCTCCGATCATGGCGTCCGAAACCGCGAAGAACACCGCGCCCACCGCGGTCCAACGGGTGGGCAGCTTCGCCAGCAGCGCCGCGCACACCATGGCGCCGAGCACCACGACGTAGACCGTCACCGGGACCGTCATCTGTTCGCGGACCAGGCCGGGCCAGAACGACGCCAGCAGCGCCAGGCAGCTCACGCTGATCAGCCCCACCCCGATGAGCCTGCCCCGGGAAACCGTTGCCAGGGGAACCAACGCCCCCAGAAAACACAAGTGCGCCAGGAGGAATGCGGTCAGACCGGCGACGAACGACGGCTCCCACCACGGGATCGCCAGCAGCCAGTCGCCGGCGGCCGACAGGGTCAATGCGGGGATCAGCCAGCGCGCCTCACGCAGGATCGGGTGCGCGGCGGCGGCGACGACCAGCAACAGCGCCATCGACGACTTGAACGCCGGCTGGCCGACCCAGTGCCCGGTCAACGCCTCCCCCGGCGGCGACCGCAACGCCAGCACGGTCAGAAAGATGCCGTAACCCACACCGACCCAACCGGCCGCAGCCCAGGCGGTGGGAACCAGGCGCGTTGCGTACGGTGTTCTCATGCCGCTCGCCGACGACGACTCCGCTATCGACCCCATAGTGCTGAAGGTACTGGACGCCGTCCCGTTCCGACTGACACTTGCCGACGGCATCGAGGCCGCGCGCCGCCAGATGCGTGACCTGCCGCGCCGCCCGGTGTATCCGGACCTGCCCAGCGACGACCGCGTCATCGCGGGGCCCGGCGGGGACCTGCCGGTGCGCATCTACCGGCCACCGAGTGCGGAAAACGGACCGGTCGGTGTGGTGGTGTTCTTCCACGGCGGCGGTTTCGTCGCCGGCGACCTCGACACCCACGACGGAACCGCCCGCCAGCACGCGGTCGACGCCGACGCGGTGGTGGTGTCGGTGGACTACCGGCTGGCCCCCGAACACCCGTTCCCGGCTGCCGTCGAGGACGCTCTGGCCGCCACCGAGTGGGTGGCGGCACACGCCGGCGAACTGGGCGGGGACCCGGCCCGGCTCGCGGTGGCCGGTGACTCGGCCGGCGGCAACCTGGCCGCGGTGGTGGCTCAGCTGGCCCGCGACGCGGGCGGCCCGGCGATCGCGTTTCAGCTGTTGTGGTACCCGGCCACCACTTACGACATCACCTTGCCGTCCTTCACCGAGAACGCCCACGCACCGATCATCGACCGTGATGCGATCGCCGCGTTGACCCTGGCCTATGCCGGCGGGGTCGATCTCAGCGATCCGCCGCCGACGCTGGCGCCGGCGCGCGCTGTGAATCTGGCCGGCCTGCCGCCGGCCTACATCGCGGTGGCCGGCCACGACCCGCTGCGCGACGACGGCATCCGCTACGGCGAACTGCTGGCCGCCGCCGGGGTGCCGGTGCAGGTGCACAACGCCAAAACACTGGTGCACGGCTACCTGGGCTACGCCGGGGTGATCCCGGCGGCTACCGAGGCCGCCGACCGCGGGCTGACGGCGTTGAAGACGGCCCTGAGGTCCGAATAGTCCTGAGGCCGTGGCGGTGGCGTGAGGCCAGGTCACCCCTGGGCTCCCCCGACCTCGACCGGTCGTTTCGCGCCGGTCAGGCGCGCCGGATTCGGGTTAACGCGCACCGCCCCTCGGCGCGGCGCGCTACCGTCGAGCGTTAGAGCGACGAGGAGCCACCGTGACAGCCGTGACAGCAAAGCCCGACCACGAGGTGCTGATCGTCGGCGCCGGGTTCTCCGGCATCGGTGCCGCGATCGGCCTCGACCGCGCCGGCATGCCCGACTATCTGATCCTGGAGGCCGGTGACGGGGTCGGCGGCACCTGGCACTGGAACACCTATCCCGGTATCGCAGTGGATATTCCGTCGTTCTCGTATCAGTTCTCCTTCGAGCAGAGCACCGAGTGGTCGCGCACCTACGCACCGGGTCGGGAGCTGAAGAACTATGCCGAGCACTGCGTCGACAAGTACGGGCTGCGGTCGCGAATCCGGTTCGGCACCACGGTGCTTGCCGCGGTATTCGACGAGGAACACGGCTGGTGGCGGGTGGAAACGCAGCCCGGCGGTTCAGCGAGGCTCGACGAAGGAGAGGCGAAGCTGGAACCGCCGCATCGGCACAGCGAAATGGTCACGGCCCGGTTCCTGATCAATGCCAGCGGGGTGCTCACCACACCCAATCTGCCCGATATCGACGGTGTCGACACGTTCGCCGGGGTGAGCATCCACACCGCGCGCTGGGACCATTCGCAAGACCTGACCGGCAAGCGCGTCGCGGTGATCGGCACCGGGGCATCGGCGGTGCAGGTGATCCCCGAGATCGCGCCGATCGTCTCTGAGCTCACCGTTTTTCAGCGCACCCCGATCTGGTGCTTCCCGAAATTCGACGTACCGCTGGCGTCACCGCTGCGCTGGGCGATGAAGCTGCCCGGCGGCAAGTCGGTGCAGCGTCTGGTCAGTCAGGCCTTCGTCGAAGCGACCTTCCCCATCGCCGCGCAATATTTCACGGTGTTCCCGCTGGCCAAGCGGATGGAGTCGGCAGGGCGGGCGTACCTGCGCCGACAGGTGCGCGACCCAGTGGTGCGTGAGCAGCTCACCCCGCGCTACGCGGTGGGGTGCAAGCGCCCCGGCTTCCACAACACCTACCTGTCGACGTTCAACCGCGACAACGTGCGGTTGGTCGTCGACCCCATCGCTCGGATCACCCCCACCGGCGTCGTCACCGCCGACGGAACCGCCCACGACGTCGACGTCCTCATCCTGGCCACCGGGTTCAAGGTGATGGACAGCGACAACATCCCGACATTCGCCGTCACCGGGGCCGGCGGCCAGTCGCTGAGCCAATTCTGGGACGAGCACCGCCTGCAGGCCTACGAAGGGGTCAGCATCCCCGGATTCCCCAACCTGTTCAGCGTTTTCGGCCCGTACGGCTACGTCGGGTCGTCGTATTTCGCGCTGGTCGAGGCGCAGACCCATCACATCGTGCGCTGCCTGAAACGCGCTCGGCGGCGCGGCGCCACCAGGGTGGAGATCTCCGAGGCGGCCAACGCCCGCTACTTCGACGAGATGATGAGCAAACGGCACCGCCAGGTGTTCTGGCAGGACAGCTGCCGGCTGGCCAACAGCTACTACTTCGACAAGAACGGCGACGTCCCGCTGCGGCCCACCACCACGGTGGAGGCCTACTGGCGCAGCCGGCGCTTCGATCTCGACGACTACCGGTTCAGCGCCTGATCCTTACGGCCAGCAGACACAAAATCGCACGCCGCGGTGGCCGCGGGTGCGATTTTGTGTCTGCTCGCGAAGAAGAGACGCGCTAGATGGCGCGCCTGAGCTCGTCGACCTTGTCGAGCCGTTCCCACGGCAGGTCGATGTCGGTGCGACCGAAGTGCCCGTAGGCGGCGGTCGGCGCGTAGATCGGACGCAGCAGGTCCAGGTCACGCACGATCGCGCCCGGGCGCAGGTCGAAGACCTCGGGCACGATCTTCTCGATCTTGACCGGGTCGACGGTGGCGGTGCCGAAGGTCTCGATGAACAGACCGACCGGGGCGGCCTTGCCGATGGCGTAGGCCACCTGGACCTCGACGCGCTGCGCCAGGCCGGCGGCGACGATGTTCTTGGCCACCCAACGCATCGCGTAGGCGGCCGAGCGGTCCACCTTCGACGGGTCCTTGCCGGAGAAGGCGCCGCCGCCGTGGCGGGCCCAGCCGCCGTAGGTGTCGACGATGATCTTGCGTCCGGTCAGACCGGCGTCACCCATCGGCCCGCCGACGACGAAGTTACCGGTCGGGTTGATCAGCACGCGCGTCGACGAGGAATCCAGCGTCTCGTGGGCGAGCTCGGCGAGCACCGTGGAGATGACGTGTTCCCGCAGATCGGGGTCGAGGGTGTTGACCAGGTCGATTCCCTCGGCGTGCTGGGTGGAGATGACCACGGTGTCCAGCCGGGTCGGGACGTCGTCTTCGTACTCGATGGTGACCTGAGTCTTGCCGTCGGGGCGCAGGTAGGCCAGCGTGCCATTCTTGCGGACCTCGGTCAGCCGACGCGACAGCCGGTGGGCCAGCGCGATGGGCAGCGGCATCAACTCCGGGGTGTCGGCGATCGCGTAGCCGAACATCAGGCCCTGGTCGCCGGCGCCTTGGGAGTCCAGCGGGTCGGCCGCACCTTCGACGCGGGCCTCGTGGGCGGTGTCCACGCCCTGAGCGATGTCGGGCGACTGCGCACCGATCCCGATGTTTACCCCGCAGCTGGCACCGTCGAAGCCCTTCTCCGACGAGTCGTAGCCGATCTCGAGGATGCGCTCGCGCACCGTGTTGGTGATGTTGGCGAACGCTTCGCGGGCGTTGGTCGTCACCTCACCGACCACGTGCACCTGGCCGGTGGTGACCAGGGTTTCCACCGCAACACGTGAACGAGGGTCATCGGCGAGCAGAGCGTCGAGCACCGAGTCGCTGATGGCGTCGCAGATCTTGTCGGGGTGGCCCTCCGTCACCGACTCACTGGTGAACAGCCGTCCCTTTTCGCTCACAATGTCGCCTTCCGGGTAATCGATCCAAAAGTTAGCTCGGGCAAATATAGCTTTGCGGTCCTCGGGAGAGCCTGGCAGCCCGATGTGCATCCCCCGGTACGACGAGCCGGGTAATGGCTGTGCTGCCCCGCGTCCAGAAAATCCTCGACAACATCCCCCACGACGAGAAACCTGGACGACTCGGCCCTGCGAGCGCCCACTCTACCGTCCCGCCGCCGGTGTCGCCGTCTCGACCCGGACCGCCCAGGCGACCAGTGACCGCAGATAACTCAGTACCAATTCGTCCGGGTGAGCTCGCGGATCGGTGAGATGCAGCAGAGCCAGTTCTTCCAATGCCGACAACAGCAGCCGCATCGTCACACCGTCGGCGTCGATCGGGTGACCCGCCGACCCGGAGAGCCGGCCCGCGGCGATGCTGCGGGCATAGCGCCGCCCCATCTCGGTGCGGGCCTGCAACTGCGGCGGGGCTCCCGCGGGCGGGCTCAAGATGATGCGCCAGCTTGTCGGCGCCGCGTGCAGGTAGGCCAGGATGCCGCGGCCGATCGCGTCCGGGTCCTCGGCGAGGGCGCTTTCCAGGCTCCGCATTCCGGCGAAGGCGATCTGCGATTCCCGGTCGAGCAGCGCCGACATCAGGCCGGCGAGATCGCCGAAGTTCTGGTACACGACCGTCCGGGTGACCTGCCCGGCGCGGGCAACCCGGTCGATGGTCACCGCGGCGAAACCCTCGGCGGCGACGATGTCGCGGGCGCAGTCCAGCAGCTGGTTGCGACGGGCCGCGGCCGGCATCCGCCGCCTCGGCGACGCCGGCTGGGCGCTCACCTCGACGCCGGCAGTTCGAGCAGCAACGCCACGGCACGGGCCGCGCTCTGCGCGGCGCTCTCCATCGTCGCCGACCAGTCGGTACGGGTCCAGTCTCCGGCCAGCACCAGGCTCGGCACCGAGGTGCGCTGGTCTGGGCGCAGCCCATCGGTGCCCACGACCTGCGAGAAGGTCGCCTTGGGCATCTTGACCACCTGCGCGGCCACCACATTCGCCTCGGCGGCGGACGGATAGTAGCGGCGCAGCAGCTCCATCTGCTCGGCCACGATCTGGTCGTTGGTGCGGTGGATCTGTTCGTAGGCACCGCTGGTGGTCAGGCAGTACAGCCATGCCCCGTCCGGTTCCCGGCGCTGCATCCGCTGGCGGTCGAACACCTCGTCGATGATGCCTTTGCCGCCGATCACCGCCTCCATCGCCGCCTCGGTGCCCAGCGGCCGGTCCAGGTAGAGGTTGGTGCTCACGATCGGCGTGTGGTGCAGCTTGTCCGCCGCGGCGTAGATCTCGGCGTGCTCGGGCAGGTCGTCGAGCAAGCCGCCGATGTTGGAGTTGGGCACCGCGCACACCACAGCGTCGGCCGGTAGCGTAGTGCCGTCGGCCAGCTCGACGGCGCGGACGGCGTTGTCCTCCACCACGATTCGCCGGGCTACCGCGCGGTATCGCACGTCGACGCCGAACCGGTCGAACACGGCGAGTGCACCCGAGATGTAGAGGGTGTCGAGGTCGGTGGTGGGATAGCCGATCGTCACCGCACTGCGCTGACGCAGGCCGAGCCGGATACCGGTGGCGAGCACGTCGGCGAAGACCTTGGCCGAGCCACGTTCCACCGGCTCGGCGGCGATGCCGAGCGCGAGCCAATCCCAGACCGCCTCCCGGGCCGAGGCGGGCATCCCGACCCGGCGGAACCATTGGTCGGTGGTGAGGTCGGGTAGATCGGCGGGTTGAAACAGGGCCTGGTGCGTCAGCCGTGCGGTCGCCACGCCCGTGCGCAGCCGGTCGAGCAGGCCGGCGCGGGGGTGCACGCCGAACAGCGTCCGCAGCGCGCCGAGTCCGCGGGTCGCCATGGTGGTGGTGGCGCCCCCGGGCCAGCGCAGTGTGCCGCCGGTCGGAAACTCGACCATCGACCGGGTGCCGACGCTGGTCAGGTACCGGAACAGGTGCTCATAGCCGCTGGCGATGACGTGCTGGCCGTTGTCCGGGACGTCGGCGATGCCCTCCACCTTCATCGCGTGGGTGCGTCCGCCGAGCCGCCCGCGCCGTTCCAGCAGGGTCACCTTCTTTCCCGCCTCGGCCAACCAGACCGCCGAGGCCAGCCCCGCCAAGCCGCCCCCGATCACCACGTACCGTCGATCGTCCACGGCTGACTCCTCCCGAATAACTTACGAGTTGTAAGTTACCCGCGGGCTCGCAGGCGATCAATGCGTGCGGCGGAACTATCCGCCGCCGCCCAGGAACGCCACGACCGCGTCCACGATGCGGCTGGCCATCAGTGTTTTGGATCCGGGCTCCAGGGCGGACTCGGTCCCGTCAGCGGCCAGCAGCCACCCGTCGTTGTGGTCGACCTCGAACGCCCGGCCTTCCCCGACCGCGTTGACCACCAGCAGGTCGCAGCCCTTACGCTGGAGTTTCGCCCGGGCGTGGAACAGCACGTCGCCGTTCTCGTCCCCGGTCTCGGCGGCGAAACCGACGATGGCCCGCATGTGGGGCAACTGGCCGTCGGCACGCGCCCGGACCGCGCCGGCCAGCACATCGTCGTTGCGGACCAGGTCGATGGTGGGGGGCCGGTCATCCTCCCCCGGACCCTTCTTGATCTTGGCCTGCGCCATCCGGGCCGGGCGGAAATCGGCGACGGCCGCGGCCATCACCAGCACCTGCGCCTCGGGGGCGTGCTTGCTCACCGCGTCCTGCAGTTGCTGCGCCGAGCTGACATGGACCACGTCGACCCCGGCCGGATCGATCAGGCCCGCGGTATGCGCGGCGATCAACGTGACCTCCGCGCCGCGCTGAGCGGCCACCCGCGCCACCGCGTAGCCCTGTTTGCCCGAGCTGCGGTTGCCGATGAACCGGACCGGGTCGATGGGCTCCCGGGTGCCGCCGGCGGTCACCAGCACCTTCTGCCCGGCCAGGTCGTAGGGCAGCGCGTCGGGCCGCTCCAGCAGCAGGGACGCGAAGGTGTTGATCTCCTCGGCCTCGGGCAGCCGGCCGGGTCCGGTGTCGGTGCCGGTCAGCCGGCCCGAGGCGGGTTCGAGAACCACCGCGCCGCGCGTGCGCAACGTTGACACGTTCTCTCGGGTGGCCGGATGCTGCCACATCTCGGTGTGCATGGCCGGCGCGAACAGCACCGGGCAGCGAGCGGTGAGCAGCGTGGCCGTCAGCAGGTCGTCGGCGCGGCCGGCGACCGCCCGGGCCAGCAGATCGGCGGTGGCCGGCGCCACCACCACCAGGTCGGCCTGCTGGCCGATGGCGACGTGGGGAACCTGCGGGACGTCGTCGAAGACACCGGTGTGCACCGGTTGCCCGGAGAGCGCCTCGAAGGTGGCCGCCCCGACGAACCGCAGTGCGGACTCAGTAGGCAGCACCTGCACCGAGTGACCCGCCTCGGCAAGCTGCCGGACGACCGTGCATGCCTTGTATGCGGCGATACCGCCGGAGACGCCGACGACGATCCGCTTGCGCTCCACCGGTACCGACCCGTCCCGCCCCGGCCTCAGCTACTCGCCTTCGGTGTATTCGAGCAGGTCGCCGTGGATCTCGCGCAGCGCGATGGACAGCGGCTTCTCCTGGAGGCCGGGCTCGACCAGCGGCCCGACGTACTCGAGGATGCCCTCACCGAGCTGGTTGTAGTAGTCGTTGATCTGCCGCGCCCGCTTGGCCGCGTAGATCACCAGCGCGTACTTGCTCGACGCACGCTGCAGCAGCTCATCGATGGGCGGGTTGGTGATGCCCAACGGCGTGTCGTAGCCGCCGATCAACGCCGGGTCGAACTCGTCGGTCTCGCCGGACGGCGAAAGGGTGGCCGAGTCGGCCTTCGAGGTACTCACTAAGACAATCTCCTGGCTATTGATGGCTGGGGGTGGGTCACGCCTGTGGCGGTCGTCCGGGCCGACAGACTGCGTCCGGTGCGGATTCCACCAGCAAGGATACCAATTCTGAGCAGGCGGTTTCCAATCGACTGTTGACCACCACCGCGTCGAAGTCTCCTTGCGCCGCCAGCTCGGTGCGGGCGGTGGCCAGTCGGCGTTCCATGACCTCCGCGGATTCGGTGCCGCGCCCGACCAGCCTGGCCTGCAGCGTCTCCCAGTCCGGCGGGGCCAAAAACACCGTGACGGCCTCCGGCATGGCCTTCTTGATGGCCCGGGCCCCGGCCAGGTCGACCTCGATCAAGACGGGCCGACCCGCCCTTGCCGCCTCAGCGACCGGGGCGGCCGGGGTACCGGATCGCTGCAGGCCACCATGGATGTCGGCCCACTCCAGCAGCGCGTCGGCCTCGATCAGCCGGTCGAACTCCTCTGGTGTCACGAACCGGTAGTCGACGCCGTCCACCTCGCCGGGCCGCGGGGCCCGGGTGGTGGCGGACACGCTGAAGTACAGGTCCGGTACCCGCTCGCGCAGGCACCGGACCACGCTCGACTTACCGACCGCGGATGGACCGGACAGCACCATCACGCGCCCCGCGCGCCGGCTGTCCGGTCCTCCACCGGCATTCACCGACAGGTCAGGAGAAGTCGAACTTCTCCAGCAGCGCCTTGCGCTGCCGGTCGCCCAGGCCGCGCAGCCGGCGGGTGGGGGCGATCTCCAGCTCGGTCATGATCTCCTGCGCCTTGACCTTGCCGACCTTCGGCAACGCCTCCAACAGCGCAGAGACCTTCATCTTGCCCAGGACCTCGTCGGTCTCGGCGTCCTTGAGCACCTGCTTGAGGTTGGTGCCGCCACGCTTGAGCCGGTCCTTGAGCTCCGCTCGGGCCCGACGCGCGGCCGCCGCCTTCTCCAACGCGGCGGCGCGCTGCTCGTCGGTCAACTGGGGAAGGGCCACGATTCCTCCGTCTCGTCATCATCGACAACGTCGATGTTCTCCTTGTCTCGGCCGGGTACTCCCGCCAGAGACGACGACCGTACCCACGCCGTCTGACGAAATCTAACCCCACCCCCGCTTTCCGGCTACAAATGCCCAGCGTGCGGTGGCTGCACAGGGGAGCCAGGCCGGGGTCGCGCCTCGGGCCGGAGGCCAAAACCATGTTCTACCTGCGTGTTTGCTGCGACGGGGTGGGCGTGACGGCGTACTCGGCGCAGCCCTCGGGCGCCCCGGCGGGCCGGTGGGCGCCGCTCAGCATTGAATTCGCACCTCACGGCGTGTCGGGCGTGTCGGACCGGGCACAACTACGCGCCGTAGTAGCCAATGTCCATCGTGCGGGCGCGGTCCCGGCGCCTCAGCTACCCCCAAACCGCAGCCGGCCGCACGACGGCCATCCGGCGTCGGGGGCCGGGGTCAGCACGGGATGCGCGGTGCCGCCGGGCGCCGATCGGGGTGCGCCCACCGCACGGTCACTCGGCTACCACGAGGCCCACATCCGCGGCGCAGCCCGCGCTGTGAATCCGGTGAGGAAGATCGTATCTCTTGCTGCCCGTTGGTATTTCACAGCCGTCGCGGATTGCGTTGTCAGCCTCTTCGAGGGTTGCTCCGGTTAGGTCGAGGCAGCGAAAATCTCAAGGGGGTCGGTCTCATGAACATCGGGCGCATCCTGGTGGCCGCGGTGCTGTCGGCAAGCGTCGCGATGGGCGGCCTTGTCGGTACGGCAGCCGGCGTGGCGAACGCGGCGACCGGCTTCGCCACCACCAAAGAGACCCCGACTCCGCAGCCGATTCCGGGCGTGACGCTCGATCACCACGACCGGAAGAAGCTCGAGAAGTACCTCAAGAAGCACCCCGAGATCGCCGTGCCCAGCCCGGGCGCGCCCTAGCACCTGATGCGCAGCGGCGGGTCACCGTATCGGTGGCCCGTCGCTGGATTCTCCGCGGTCCGCTTACCCGCCCAGATTGGCCACGGCGTCGCGTAACCGCTCGGCCGCGTCACGCAGCCCCCCGACGCCCGGGCCGGCCCGCAGCACCTCGCGGGAGACCGCGGGCAGCAGCGTCCCCTGGGCGGCCCCACCGAGTCCGGCAAGGTCCTCCGGGCGTCCGCCCTGCGCCCCGATGCCCGGCACCAGCACGGGGCCCCCCAGGGCGCTCAGATCGGGCACCTCGCGCAGCGTGGCACCGACCACCACCCCGATCGAGCCGGGTTGGCCGCCTGCCGCCCGGTTGGCCGCAGCGGCCGCGTCGACGATCGACTGCGCAACAGTGCCGCCGCCCGCCCGGGCGCACTGCACGCTTGCCCCCTCCGGGTTGGAGGTGGCTGCCAGAACGAAGACGCCGCGCTGATGGGCGGCGGCGGTGTCGAGCAGCGGCTGCAGCGATCCGAAGCCCAGATACGGCGAGGCCGTCACCGCGTCGGCGGCCAGCGGTGACTCGCCGGCCCAGGCCGCCGCGTAGGCGGCCATCGTTGAGCCGATATCCCCGCGCTTGGCGTCGGCCAGCACCAGCACGCCGGCCTCACGCAGCGCCGCGATGGTGCGCTCCAGCACCGCGTAGCCGGCTGAGCCGTACGACTCGAAGAACGCCACCTGCGGCTTGACGACGGCGAACCCGGTGAACGCCTCGACGCACCTCTCGCTGAAGGCCGCCAGGCCGTCCGGTGTCGACGGCAGTCCCCAGGCGCTCAGCAGTTCGGGGTGTGGGTCGATGCCCAGGCACAGCGGCCCGCGGGTCGCTATCGCCTCGGCCAGCCGGGTCCCGAAACTCACTAGTGCCCGCCGAGCGTGCTGTGCAACTCCTGCAGGGAGCGCACCCCGATATCGCCTCGGATGCCGGCCTCGATGCCCTGCACCGCCGCGGCCGCACCCTGGACGGTGGTCACACACGGGATGTTCACGCTCACCGCGGCCGCGCGGATCTCGTAGCCGTCCACCCGCGGGCCGGAGTTGCCGTACGGGGTGTTGATCACCAGGTCCACCTCACCGGCCCGGATCACATCCACCGCAGACGGCAGCGGCTTGTCTTCACCGGCTTCCTCGAAGTGTTTGCGCACCACTTCGCAGGGAATGCCGTTGCGGCGCAGCATTTCGGCGGTGCCCTCGGTAGCCAGGACCCGAAAGCCCAAGTCCGCCAGTCGTTTGACCGGGAACACCAGCGAACGCTTGTCGTGGTTGGCCACCGACACGAAAACCGTGCCATCGGCGGGCAGTGAGCCGTACGCGGATGTCTGGCTCTTGGCGAACGCGGTGCCGAAGTCACGGTCGATGCCCATCACCTCACCGGTGGATTTCATCTCCGGGCCGAGCAGCGAGTCGATGCCGGACCCGTCCGAACGGCGGAAGCGGTGGAAGGGCAGCACCGCCTCCTTGACCGCGATCGGAGCGTGCGGGCCGACGGTGGCGCCGTCGCCGGAGGCCGCCAGCAGGCCCTCGGCCCGCAGCCCGGCGATGGTGGCGCCGAGCATGACCCGCGCGCAGGCCTTGGCCAGCGGAACGGCGGTGGCCTTGGACACGAACGGTACCGTCCGGCTGGCTCGCGGATTGGCCTCCAGCACATAGAGCACGTCGTCCTTGAGGGCGAACTGCACGTTGAGCAGCCCCACCACCCCGACACCGTGGGCGATGGCCTCGGTAGCGCGACGCACCTTCTCGATATCGCTGCGGCCCAGTGTCACCGGCGGCAGGGCGCACGCCGAGTCGCCGGAGTGGATACCGGCCTCCTCGATGTGTTCCATGATCCCGCCGATGTAGACCTCGGTGCCGTCGCACAGGGCGTCGACGTCGATCTCGATGGCGTCCTCCAGGAACCGGTCGACCAGCACCGGATGCTCCGGCGACAACAGCGCCGCCCGGGTGATGTAGTCGCGCAACGTTTCCTCGTCATAGACGATCTCCATGCCGCGCCCGCCGAGCACATACGACGGCCGGACCAGGACCGGGTAGCCGATGTCGGCGGCGATCCGCCGAGCCTGCTCGAAGGTGGTCGCCGTACCGTATCGCGGCGCCGGCAGCCCGGCGCTGGTCAGCACATCGCCGAACGCGCCGCGGTCCTCGGCCAGATCGATGGCCTCCGGGCTGGTTCCGACGATGGGAACCCCGGCGTCGGCCAGCCGCTGGGCCAGCCGCAGCGGTGTCTGCCCGCCCAGTTGCACGATGACCCCGACCACCCCGGGGCCACCCTGACCGGACTGCTGCTCGGCGTAGTACACCTCCAGCACGTCCTCGAACGTCAACGGTTCGAAGTAGAGCCGGTCGGCGGTGTCGTAGTCGGTGGACACCGTCTCGGGGTTGCAGTTGACCATCACGGTCTCGAACCCGGCCTGGCTCAAGGTGATCGCGGCGTGCACACAGCTGTAGTCGAACTCGATGCCCTGGCCGATCCGGTTCGGTCCGGAGCCCAGGATGAGCACTTTGGGTTTCGTGTTCTGGGGGGCCACCTCTGTTTCGGCGGCCGGGTCGAGCTCGAAAGTGCTGTAGTGGTACGGCGTTTTGGATTCGAACTCCGCCGCGCAGGTATCGACGGTCTTGAAGACCGGGTGGATCCCCAATCGCGTTCGCAACAGCCGTACACCGTCCTCACCGGCCAGTTCCGGCCGCAGTGCGGCGATCTGATGATCTGACAGGCCGCTGTATTTGCAGCGGCGCAGCAGATCCGCGTCGAGCACCGGGGTGTCGATGACCTCGGCGCGCAGCGCCACCAGGCCGTTGATCTGCTCGACGAACCACGGGTCCACCCCGGACGCCTCGGCGACCTGCTCGACGCTCGCGCCCAGTCGCAGCGCCAGTTCGATGTCGTAGAGGCGGCCCTCGGTGGGCACCCGCAGCCGCGCCAAGACGTCGTCGGCGGTGCCGTCCGGGTCGGGTTGGGTCCAGAACCCGGCACGATCGGTCTCCAGCGACCGCATCACCTTGCCCAAGGATTCGATGAAGTTGCGGCCCAACGACATCGCTTCGCCGACCGACTTCATCGTGGTGGTCAGTCGCGGGTCGGCGCCGGGAAACTTCTCGAACGCGAAGCGCGGCGCCTTGACCACGACGTAGTCCAGTGCCGGTTCGAAGCAGGCCGGGGTCTGTTTGGTGATGTCGTTGAGGATCTCGTCGAGGGTGTAGCCGATCGCGAGTTTGGCGGCGATCTTGGCGATCGGGAAGCCGGTGGCCTTCGACGCCAGCGCACTGGATCGCGAGACCCGCGGGTTCATCTCGATCACGATGAGCCGGCCGTCTTTGGGGTTCACCGCGAACTGGATGTTGCAGCCGCCGGTGTCCACCCCGACCTCGCGCAGGATCGCGATGCCCAGGTCACGCATCCGCTGGTATTCGCGGTCGGTCAGCGTCATCGCCGGGGCGACGGTCACCGAGTCGCCGGTGTGCACGCCCATCGGGTCGACGTTCTCGATCGAGCAGACCACCACGACGTTGTCATTGCCGTCGCGCATCAGCTCGAGCTCGTATTCCTTCCAGCCGTAGATGGATTCCTCGATCAGTACGTTGGCCGTCGGGGAGGCCGCCAGCCCGTCGCCGGCCATCCGTTCCACCTCGTCGAGGCTGGCCGCCAGCCCGGAACCCAGGCCGCCCATCGTGAAAGACGGGCGCACCACCACCGGCAGCCCGAGTTCGGCGACGGTCTCCTCGACCTCGGCCATGGTGTAGCAGACCCGGGAACGGGCCGATTCGCCGCCGACGCGGGCCACGATGTCTTTGAACTGCTGGCGGTCCTCACCGCGCTGGATAGCCTCGAAGTCGGCGCCGATCAGCTCGACGCCGTAGCGCTCCAGCACCCCGTGCTCGTGCAGCGCGACCGCGGTGTTCAGCGCCGTCTGCCCGCCCAGGGTGGCCAGCAGGGCGTCGACCTTGTTGCCCCGCTCGGCCTGCTGGGCGAGCACCTTCTCGACGAACTCCCAGGTGATGGGCTCGACGTAGGTGTGGTCGGCGTACTCGGGGTCGGTCATGATGGTCGCCGGATTGGAGTTGACCAGGCTCACCTGCAGACCCTCGGCCTTGAGCACTCGGCAGGCCTGGGTGCCGGAGTAGTCGAACTCGCAGGCCTGACCGATCACGATCGGCCCGGAGCCGATCACCAGCACGTGGTTCAGGTCGGCGCGGCGCGGCATTACGCGCCGCCGTTCTTGCCGCGAGCGTTCTTGCCGCGAGCGTGCGTGTTTGCACGCGGACACGCCGTGTGTGGCGTACAACTGCGCACGCTCGCCGGAGATGAGTTCACTACTTCTCCCCTGCCATCAGGTCGACGAACTGGTCGAAAAGGTATTCCGCATCGTGCGGTCCGGCCGCGGCTTCGGGGTGGTATTGCACCGAGAACGCCCGGCCGTCGGCGAGCTTGACCCCCTCGACCACCCCGTCGTTGGCGCAGGTGTGGCTGACCACCGCCGGGCCGAAGTCGGTGTCGAAACGCTGCCCGGCCTCGCCCTCCAAGGCGAAGCCGTGGTTCTGCGCGGTCACCGCCACCTTGCCGGTCGCGTGGTCGATCACCGGGATGTTGATTCCGCGGTGGCCGAACACCATCTTGTAGGTGTTCAAACCCAGCGCCCGGCCCAGAATCTGGTTGCCGAAACAGATGCCGAACAGCGGGATCCCGGCACCGAGCACCTCGCGTGTCACCGCGACGATGTGGTCGGCGGTGGCCGGGTCGCCGGGACCGTTGGACAAGAACACCCCGTCGGGCTTGAGTTCCGCGATCCGGTCGAAGTCCACCGACGACGGAAGCACATGGCTGCGGATCCCGCGCCGGGCGAAATTGCGCGGCGTGTTGGTCTTGATGCCCAGATCCAGTGCGGCGACGGTGAATCGGTGCGCGCCGCCAGGTTCCACCACGTACTCGCTGTCGGTGCTGACCTGCCCGGCGAGGTCGGCACCGAGCATCGAGGGCTGCTCACGGACCCGGTTCACCAACTCCTCAGGCGCTGCCAGCGCCTCACCGGAGAACACGCCGGCCTTCATCGAGCCGTGGTTGCGCAGGTGGCGCACCACGGTGCGGGTGTCCACACCGGCCACCCCGACGATGCCCTGGCGCACCAGTTCGTCGTCCAGACTCCCGCTGGCACGCCAATTCGAGGCCCGCGGCGACGGATCGCGCACCACGTAGCCGGCCACCCAGATCCGTTCGTCGCGGCTCTCGCCGTCCTCGCGGTTCCAGCCGGTGTTGCCGATCTGCGGCGCGGTGGCGACCACGATCTGCCGGTGGTAGCTGGGGTCGGTTAACGTCTCCTGATATCCGGACATGCCGGTGGAGAACACCGCCTCACCCAGGCTCTGTCCCACGGCCCCGAACGGCCTTCCGGTGAAGATCCGGCCGTCCTCGAGGACCAGGGCCGCCGCCCCCGGGTTGCTCATTGGTCATCCTCCAAGTTGCTCCGCTGCTGGGCATCGCCCGGTGCGGCATCGTCGCCGGCGCCCAGCCAGCGGGTGTGGTCGGAACGATCGTCGGCGCGGAAGCCGGTGTCGATCTCGGTGCCCGACGGCAGTCGCCAGCGAATAGCCAGCACGCCGTCGTTGGGTCGGGTGGGTAACGAAGGGATGGTCCGGCCCGCGATGCCGCGTTCGGTGCGGACCGCCCGAACCGAGTCGTGAGGGATCCAGATCGGCTGGGCGCCGCTGCGCTGCACCATGATTCCCTCCGGGTAACGGGTCAGCACCGCCTTCGTGCGATAACCGAGGTCACCCACCACCACCCGGTCGTTCCACTTCGGCGCCAGTGTGCAGCCCAGATACAGGCCGCGGGTGGGTGCGACGGTGGGCGGGCCCACGGTGTCGGGCACCGACGGCAGCGTGCCGATCAGCGTTTCCTGCAGCTGACCGCGATGCCGCCAGCCGCGCATCATCAACCGGATCAGCCAGGCGATCAGCACCACCAGCACGAACGCGAAGATCAGTGACGCCACCATCGTGGGCGTGTTCATGCCGGACTCTTCCCGTCACGGGCGGTCACCCGGCCGCGCAGCAGCGTCGCGGTGACGGTTGCCGGCAGGGTCATCGCCTCGAAGGGGGTGTTGGCCGACCGGCTGGCCAGCTGCTCCCCGGTCACCATCCAGCTCCCTTGCGGGTCCACCACCGTCAGGTTGGCCGGTTCGCCCACCTCCAGCGGCCGGCCCTGATCGGGCAGGCCGACGATCTCCGCGGGCCGCTCGCTCATCACCCGGGCCACGTCGCGCCACGTCAGCAGGCCGGGCTCGACCATGGTGGCCACCACCACCGACAGGGCGGTCTGCAGCCCGAGCATCCCGGGCCGGGCGGCAGCGAACTCGCAGGCCTTCTCGTGCTCGGCGTGCGGCGCGTGGTCGGTGGCCACACAGTCGATGACACCGTCGGCCAGCGCCCGGCGCAGCGCGGCGGCGTCTGCGGCCTCGCGCAGCGGCGGGTTGACCCGGTTGCGCCCGTCGTAGTCGGCCAGCCGGCTGTCATCGAGCATCAGGTGATGCGGCGTGACCTCGGCGGTCACCGAGATCCCTTGCGCCTTAGCCCATTTGAGGATCTCCACGGTTCCGGCAGTGGACGCGTGGCAGATGTGCAGGCGGGCGCCGGCGTCGCGGGCCAGCAAGGCGTCACGGGCCACGATCGACTCCTCGGCGACGCGCGGCCAGCCCGCCAGTCCCAGCCGGGCGGCGGTGGGCCCCTCGTGGGCGACCGAGCCCACGGTCAGCCGGGGTTCCTCGGCATGCTGGGCGATCAGCACCCCCAGGCCGGTGGCGTACTCCAGCGCGCGGCGCATCACCAATGGATCGGCGACGCACACACCGTCATCGGAGAACATCCGTACCGCCGCGGCGCCGGAGGCCATCATGCCCATCTCGGTCAGCTGCGTCCCGCCGAGCCCGACGGTGACGGCGCCGACCGGGTGCACGTCGACCAGGCCGACCTGCTGACCGCGATGCCAGACATGGTCGGTGACCACCGGGGAGTCGGCGACCGGCGTGGTGTTGGCCATCGCGAACACCGCCGTGTAGCCACCGAGAGCCGCTGCAGCAGAGCCGGTTTCGATGTCCTCGGTGTATTCGCGGCCCGGTTCGCGCAGATGGGTGTGCAGGTCCACGAAGCCGGGCAGCAGCACCTGACCGGGCGCATCGATCACGACATCGGCGTCGCGCGCACCCACGTCGCCGATCTCGGCGATCTGGCCGTCCGCGACCAGCACGTCGACGCGATCGCCCTCGCCGTAGCACCGCACCCCGCGGATCAGCACACTCATGACAGCTCCTCCGACCCGGCGGACTCGTTGCCCACCAGCAGATGGAACAGCACCGCCATCCGCACGTGCACGCCGTTGGAAACCTGTTGCAGCACAGCGGATTGCGAGGAATCGGCAACCGACGAGGCGATCTCCATGCCGCGCAGCATCGGTCCGGGGTGCAGCACCACCGCGTCGTCGGCCAGCATCGCCCGGCGTTTCTCCGAGAGTCCGTAACGCACCGAGTACTCCCGCGCCGACGGGAAGAAGCCACCGGTCATCCGCTCGGCCTGCACCCGCAGCATCAGCACCGCGTCGGCGGCGGGCAACTCGGCGTCGAAGTCATAGCTGACGGTCACCGGCCAGTCGGCCACCCCGACCGGCAACAGGGTCGGCGGCGCCACCAGCACCACCTCGGCGCCCAGCGTGGCCAGCAGTTGCACGTTCGAGCGGGCCACCCGGCTGTGCACGATGTCGCCGACGATCACCACGCGGCGGCCCTCGATACCGCCGAGCCGCTGGCGCAGGGTCAACGCGTCCAGCAGGGCCTGGGTCGGGTGCTCGTGGGTGCCGTCGCCGGCGTTGATCACCGACGGGCCGGCCTCCTCGGCCGCGGTCCATTCGGCGAGCAGGTGCGCCGCGCCCGAGGACGGGTGGCGGATGATCAGCGCGTCGGCGCCGGCGGCGCGCAGAGTCAGCGCCGTGTCGCGCAGCGACTCCCCTTTGTTCACCGAGGATCCCGACGCCGATACGTTGACCACGTCGGCGCTCATCCACTTGCCGGCCACCTCGAACGAGACGCGGGTGCGGGTGGAGTTCTCGTAGAACATGGTGATCACGGTGCGTCCGCGCAGGGTGGGCAGCTTCTTGACCTCGCGTCCGAGCAACGCCTGGGCGAACCGGTCGGCGTCGTCGAGGATCGCGGTGGCCTCATCGCGGGTCAGGTCGCCGGCCGCGAGCAGGTGCCTGGCGGTCATCGGGTGATCACCACCGCGTCGCGGCCGTCGTGTTCGGCCAGCAGCACGTGCACGCTCTCCCCGCGTGCGGTCGGCACGTTCTTGCCGACGTAGTCGGCGCGCACCGGCAGTTCGCGGTGGCCACGGTCGACCAGCACTGCCAGTTGCACGATCCGGGGCCGGCCCTGATCACGCAGCGCATCCAGGGCGGCCCGGACCGAGCGGCCGGCATAGAGCACGTCATCGACCAGGATCACCAGCGCGTCGTCGATGCCGCCGGCCGGAATGGAAGTGGATTCCAGGGGCCGCGGCGGCTGGCGCATCAGGTCGTCGCGGTACAGGGTGATGTCCAGGGCGCCGTGGCCGACCTCGACCCCGCAGAATTCGCGGATCTTGGCGGCCAAGCGGTCGGCCAGGGTCACCCCGCGGGTCGGAATGCCCAATAGCACCACACGCGGAGCGTCGGGATCGTCGGTGCCGTCGAGAGCGGTCTTCTCGATGATCTGGTGCGCGATTCGAGAGATCGTGCGACCCACGTCCGCCGAGGACATCAATTCCCGGTCGGTGCTGGAATTACCGGCAGCGCCCATGCGAAACCGCAGGACCTCCTTCTCCGCCTCGCGGGACGGATCGTTAAAGGATGTCGAACTGCTCGGCAGCCTAGCATCGGCCGGCGGGATGGCGGAAATGGCCGGTCGGCCCGGCCACGCCGGGCGCACCCGCTGCCACGCGCCGAGACGACCGCCGCCATGGTCTATCGGCTGGTCCAGGGCCCAGGGGCGCGATTCGTTAGCCTGAGCGGGTGAATCTCGACCGGAACCAGGCATCCATCCGGGAGGCCTGCGACGCCGGCCTGCTCGCCGGCGCGGTGACCGTCGTCTGGCAGCGCGGGAAGATCCTGCAGGTCAACGAGATCGGTTACCGCGATGTGGGGGCCGGCCTTCCGATGACCCGCGACACGGTGTTCCGGATCGCCTCGATGACCAAGCCGATCACCGTCGCCGCCGCCATGGCCCTGGTCGATGAGGGCCGGCTGGCACTGAGCGACCCGATCGCCCGCTGGCTGCCGGAGTTCGCCGCGCCCAGCGTGCTGGTCGACCCGGCCGGGCCGCTGGATCGGACCACTGCGGCCCGGCGCGCACTCACCATCGAAGACCTGATGACACACCGCTGCGGGATCGGCTACGGATTCTCGGTGCCCGGCCCGATCGCGCGGGAGTATCAGCGGCTGCCGTTCGGGCGCGGCCCGGACGCCTGGCTGGAAGCGTTGGCGGCGCTGCCGCTGGTGGATCAGCCCGGCGAGCGGGTGACCTACGGGCACGGCATCGACGTGCTGGGCGTGGTGCTGTCCCGGATCGAGGGTAAGCCGCTGCCGCAGGTGCTCGACGAGCGGATCCTGGGACCGCTGGGGATGACCGACACCGGGTTCTTCATCTCCCCTGAACTCCGCGGGCGCAGCGCCACCATGTACCGCCTCGACGGCAATGAGCTGCGCGACGATGCGATGGGGCCGATGCCGATCACCATGCCGGCGTTTCCCAACGCAGGGGGCGGGCTGATGTCCACCGCCGACGACTACCTGGCGTTCGCCCGGATGTTGTTGGCGGACGGCGAGTTCGACGGCACCCGGGTGATCTCGCCGGAATCGGTGCGAGCGATGCGCGACGACCGGCTCACCGAACCCCAGAAACGGCACCGATTCCTGGGGGCCCCGTTCTGGGTCGGCCGCGGATTCGGGCTCAACCTGTCGGTGGTGACCGACCCGGCGAAATCCCAGCCTCTGTTCGGGCCCGGCGGGACGGGAACGTTCAGCTGGCCGGGCGCCTACGGCACCTGGTGGCAGGCCGATCCGGCCGCAGACCTGATCCTGCTCTACCTGATCCAGAACGCGCCGACCCTGTCCACCGAGTCGGCCGCGGCCATCGCGGGTAACACCTCGGTCGCCAAACTGATGGTCGCGCAACCGAAGTTCGTGCGCCGGACCTACGCGGCACTGGGGTTATAGCGCGCACGGACGAACACGCTGATCAGATCATCGAAATCGGCGAGATCTTCACGCCGACCTCCAGCGCGCCGGCCAGTTCGCGCGCCACGTCGTAGTCGAAAACGACGTGCCCACAGATGATGTCGACGTCACGTTTGATCCGCTGCAGCGGGTTGTCGACGAAATGCACGCTGGCACCGGAGGCTTCCAGCAAATCGGCGATCACCGCGCGAGATTCGTGCACGACGTGGGCGGCCGCGGCGCGCGCTTCCGCCCGGACCGCCCGCCCGATCCGCTCGCCGCTTTCGACCGCGTCCTGAAGCCGGGCCACCGTGGCGTCACGCAGCCCGTGCAGCGCACGCAACCGCACCCGCGCGTCACCGAGGCGGATCTGCGCGGCCGGTTGGTCCTTCTGTGCCGCACCGGAATACGCCAGCACCCGCCGGCTCAGTCGCTCGGCGAACAGGTCGGCGGCCCGCTCGGCTGAGCCGAGGGCCGGCATCGCGGCGACCAGCGCCAGTGCGGGAACCATCGGCCACCGGTAGGCCGAGGCGTCGTGCAGCGCGGCGCCCGGGGCGGTTCCCGAATAGATATCGGCGACTTTGACCAGCCGGTGCTGCGGCACCCAAACACCCTCGATCACCACGTCATTGGAACCGGTGGCCCGCATCCCGGCGGTGTGCCAGACGTCCTCGACGGTGATATCGGTCGCCGGCAGCAGGACCAGCGCCGGGTACGGCGCGTCATCGGGACCGCAGATCGCCCCGACCAGGATCCAGTCGGCATCCATCACCCCGGTGGCCCAGGACCATCGGCCACTGAGCCGGATCCCGTCGCCGTCGGGCACACCCCGGCCGGTCGGCGCCAACGGCGCGGGGCACAGCACCGGCCCGGACGCGAAGACTTCGTCCTGCACCTGCTCGCCGAAGAGCGCGAGCATCCAGTTGTGCAGGGTGTAGAACCCCAGCGTCCAGGCACTGGAGGCACAACCGTGCGCCATCCGCCGGATCGGGTCGAGGATCTCGGGGAACTCCGCCTGCGCCCCGCCGTAGCGTGCCGGCAGCAGCAGGCCGGCCAGTCCGGAGCGCCGGTAGTCGTCGATGGTGGCTGCCGGCAACCGGCGCAATTCCTCGGCATGCGCGGCGCGTTCGGCCAATCGATCGATGAATTCCCCGGTCAGTGTTGCCGCCGTCGTCGTCATTTCAGGACCATACCATTTGGTATGGACTCAATGCCGCAGCATCACGTCCAGGAACTGTTCGCGGCGGCCGACGGCGCGAGAGCTGGGCCGCGAGCCGGCCAGGTGCAGAAATCCGATGCCCGCGGCGAACGTGGCGTTGGCGCGCATGTCCGCCTCGTCGGGGTCGAAGCCGTCGTCGAGAAAAACCTGACGGACGGCGTTGAGCACCCGCCGATCCGACGTGCGCACCGCCTCGGCGACGGTCTCCTCCGAGCGCGCCCATTCGCGCATCGCGCGTTCCAGCATCCAGTGCCGCGGCCCGACCAGCGATGTCATCATCCGCGAGAGCCGTTCGCGGGGCGGCAACTCCGACAGTGCCTCGAAGTCGCCGCGGTCCTCGTCGCGGACGGCCGCCCACGTGTCGACCAGGGCCTGCCGGTAGGTCTTCATGTCGGCGAAATGCCAGTAGAAGCTTCCCTTGGTGACTCGCAGGCGCCGGCAAAGTCGGTCGATGGTCAGGGCCTTCAGCCCGTCCTCGGCCAGGATGCGAAAACCGGCCTGCACCCAGTCCTGCACCGACAGTCGGGGATTGGTGGAGGCTTGGGCCATGCCGAGTCAGGGTACTGACCCGAGACCGCGCTGCATAGCCGTGTCCCCGGTCGCCGGTGGCCTAGGCGCCGGTGTGCAGGCCGGCGTCCTGCAAGGCTCGGCGCGCGTAGGCGCGAACATCGGCGTCGCTGTCCTTCACCGCGATACTCAACGCATCCCGCGCGGCCGGATCCGCCCCGGCCCATCGTGTCAATCCCAGCACCGCCGCTTTGCGGACGTCGAGGTGGGGGTCGTCGAGCGCCACGGCCAGGCGGGGCACTGCCACCGCGGCGTGCGAGCCGCCCAGTGCGCGTGCCGCCCCGACCCGTACCTGCCACGCCGACTCGTTCAGCGCCGGGTCGACCGCAGCGATATCGTCGTCGCTGCAACCGAGTTCGCCGAGTGCGGCCAGTGCCGCGGCACGCACCAGCGGGTCCGGGTCGCCGATCAGCAGACGGACCGTGTCGGCTCCGGCGCGCAGGGTTGCGCACGCGTCGGCGACCGCGATACGCACCTCACGATTGCCGTCCCCGGCGGCGGTGGCCACCGTGGACGCGTCGTCGACCGAGACCAGCGCACGCACCGCCTCGATGCGCACCCGATGGTCGGGATCGGCCAGCGCGGCGTGATATCGCGCCGGATCGCCAACGCGCCGACTGGACAGCAGATACACCACGCAGGCGCGCACCACCGGGTCCGCGGACTCCAGCTGCGCACCGGCCGCCGCCGGGTCGGCCACCACTTCGACCAGTTCCCGCACACCGTCGGCGGCGCTGCGCCGCACCCCGGCGTCCTCGTCGGCGAGCGCGCCGAACAACGCGGATTCGTAGCCGTCCGGGGTGTGTTCGGTCAGGGCGGCGACCGCGGTGCGCCGCACCCCGGGGTCGGGGTCGTCGAGGTACTCGGCGAGTTCGGCCAGCGTCGGTTCCTCCAGGGCGACGACGGTAGCGATCCGCGGCGACGGCGGGTGCGAGGCCCCCTGCGGTAAGACCCGCGTTTGTGCGGTCGCGGGCGCCTGGCCGCCCAGCAGCGGCGGCTGCGACACCGGGTGCACCGACTGGTCGGCCGGCGGCAGCCCGTCGAATTCGGGCACCGCGACGAAATACGGTGCAACCGGGCGTTTGAGGAACTCCATCTGTCCGTCGGCCCCTTTTCGCACATTGAGGTGATAACCCCACTGTTCGTCGTCGCGGCCGGGCAGATCGGCGCGCTCGTGGTAGAGACCCCAACGCGACTCGGTGCGCGTCAGTGACGTCCGGGCCGCCAGCTCCGCGCAGTCCCGGATGAACGACACCTCGACCGCCCGCATCAACTCGTGCGGGCTGCGCGCTCCCATCTCGGCGATCTCACCGCGCATCCGCTCGAATGTGTGCACCGCCAGCGACAGCTTGGCGGCCGTCTTGGGCGGCGCCACATAGTCGTTGACGAACCGGCGCAGCTTGTATTCCACCTGCTGCTGCGGCGGGCCGTCGGGGTGGCGCAGCGGACGATAGATCAGATCATGGGCGTCGGCGAGCTGGTCGGCCGGAAGATCCCGCGGGGCAGCGATATCGGCCAGGGTGGACGCAGCGTGCGCACCGGCCAGGTCACCGAACACGAAGGCGCCGATCATGTAATTGTGCGGCACGCAGGCCAGATCACCCGCCGCATACAGGCCGGGCACGGTGGTGCGGGCGTGCTCGTCGACCCACACCCCGGAGGCGGAATGCCCAGAGCACAGCCCGATCTCGGAGATGTGCATCTCCACGTCGTGGGTGCGGTAGTCGTGCCCCCGGTTCGCGTGAAAGGTTCCGCGGGTGGGCCGCTCGGTGGTGTGCAGGATGTTCTCCAGCGCTGAGAGCGTCTCGTCGGGCAGGTGCGACACCTTGAGGTAGATCGGGCCCCGCGCGGAGTCGATCTCCGATTTGACCTCGGCCATCATCTGCCCTGACCAGTAGTCGGAGTCGACGAACCGCTCCCCCAGCGCATTGACCTGGTAACCGCCGAACGGGTTGGCCACATACGCGCACGCCGGTCCGTTGTAGTCCTTGATCAGCGGGTTGACTTGAAAGCATTCGATGCCGGACAGCTCGGCGCCGGCGTGGTAGGCCATCGAGTAGCCGTCGCCGGCATTGGTCGGGTTCTCGTAGGTACCGTACAGATAGCCCGACGCCGGTAGGCCCAGACGCCCGCACGGCCCGGTGGCCAGCACCACCGCCTTGGCGCCCACGGCGACGAATTCGCCGGTCCGGGTGTGCAACGCGGCCGCCCCCACCGCTCGGCCGCCCAGGGTGAGTACCCGTACCGGCATCAGCCGGTTCTCGATGCGGATCTTCTCGCGCATCGAACGTTGCCGCAGTACACGGTAGAGCGCCTTCTTGACGTCCTTGCCCTCGGGCATCGGCAGCACATAGGAGCCGGAGCGGTGCACCCGCCGGACCGCGTACTCGCCGCGGGAGTCCTTCTCGAACTTCACCCCGTAGCGTTCCAGCCGCTGCATCATGGCGAAGCCGCGGGTGGCGGTCTGATACACGGTGCGCTGGTTGACGATTCCGTCGTTGGCGCGGGTGATCTCGGCGACGTAGTCTTCGGGTTCGGCCTTGCCGGGGATGACCGCGTTGTTGACGCCGTCCATGCCCATGGCCAACGCGCCGGAGTGGCGCACATGGGCCTTTTCCAGCAGCAGCACCCGGGCGCCGTGCTCGGCGGCGGTCAGTGCGGCCATGGTGCCGGCGGTGCCGCCGCCGATCACCAGCACATCGCAGTCCAGCCGCAGCGGGCGGGAAACATCAGGTATCGCAATCATGAATAGTCCAATGCGGCAAGGAGTTCGGTGCGCAGCTCGGGTTCGGCTCGGCCGCTGCGCGGAGCGGGCACGTCAACCAGTGCCCGCAGCGGCCGCCCGGCGCGGCCCAGCACCGCCACCCGGTCGCCCAGCGCCAGCGCCTCGTCGACATCGTGGGTGACGAACACGATCGTGGTCGGATGCGTTTTCCAGGTGTCGATCAGCAGCGCCTGCATGGCGGCGCGGGTGGCGCTGTCCAGGGCTCCGAACGGCTCGTCCATCATCACCGCGCGTGGGGCGCCGGCCAGCCCGCGGGCCAACTGGACGCGTTGGCGCATCCCGCCCGAGAGGTTGCCGGGAAGGTAGCCGCCGAACCCGTCCAGACCCAGCTCGGCGATCCACCGCTCGGCCTGGGCCCGGCGCCCGTGGCGCGGCACCCCGCGCAGCCGCAACGCCAGCTCGATGTTGGAGCGCACCGAACGCCACGGCAGTAGCGCGTTGTCCTGAAACACCACCCCGCGATCACCGGAGGTGGTGGTCACCACGGCCTCGTCGGCCAGGACCCTGCCGCGCTCGGGTGCCAACAGGCCCGCCAGTGCGCGCAGCACCGTGGACTTGCCGCACCCGGACGGTCCGGTCAGTACCAGGATCTCGCCGGGCCGCGCGGCCAGGCTCAACTCGTCGATGACCGGGGTGCCGGTGTAGGACAACCGGACCCGGTCCAGGGTCAGGCTCATGCCCGCGGTCATCGTGCGTCCTCGTCGCTGCGCGGCAGCCACCGGGTCAGCCGGCGCCCGAGCAGCTCCACTGCCGCCGACGTCGCGAATCCGAGCACACCGATGGTGATGATGCCTACGAACACATCCGGATAGGCCAGCAGCGTGTAGGCCTGCCAGGTGCGGTAGCCGGTGCCGAGGCGGCCGGAGATCATCTCCGCGGAGATCACGCAGATCCACGACACTCCCATCCCGACCGAGAGGCCGCCGAACACGCCGGGCAGGATTCCCGGAAAAACGACCTGGCTCAACACCTCCCACCGTCCGCCGCCCAGGGTGCGGACCGAGTCCTCCCACAGTGTCGGCAGTGCGCGCACCGCGTGCCGGGTGCTGACCAGGATCGGGAAGTAGGCCGCCAGGAAGGTGATGAACACGATGCCCTGCTCGCCGGCCGGGAACAGCAGGATCGCCACCGGGACGACGGCGATCGCGGGGATGGGGCGGACCAGTTCGGTGAGTGGGCCCACCACGTCGGCCGCGACCCGGGATCGCCCCAGCAGGATGCCGGTGGCCACCCCGGCCGCCGCGGCCAGCCCGAATCCGGTGAGGATGCGGATCAGCGACTGCGCCAGGTCCAGCCAGTATTGGTCGGTGCCCAGCCGGCGCACCAGGGTCGTGAAGATCTCGTCGACGGTGGGCAGGGTGTCGAACCGCAGCCACCACCGCACGTGGGCGGCGGTCAACACCTGCCACAGCCCGATCGCGGTGGCCACCGACATCAGCCGTAGCAGCCAGGCCCGTCGCGCCGACCGCGGCCGGCGTGGCCCCGCGCCGACGGGGACCGCAGCCGGTGGCGCACCGGCGATGACCGCGGTCATGCCGCACCGGCCAGGGCCTGCTGGTAGTCCAGCGCGACGGCGCCGGGATGCGCGGCAATGTAGCGTTGCGCGCCCGCGGCGGTGTCGAACGGCAGGTAACGCCCACCGTCGCGCACCCACGCGGACTTGTCGGCGAACCAGCGGGTGCCCAGTTCGGCGTCGTTCGCATAGACCGCCCGGACGCGGTCGCCGCGGGCGTTCGCGGCCCGCACGGCTTGCAGCAGCGCCGTCGGATCGGCAAAGGTCGCGGTGGTGTCCGCTCCGTCCAGCCACAGCTCGCCACCGGTCTTCGCGGGCTCGTTGATGGCGGCGAGCGCCTTGTCGTAGTCGAGTTTTCGCTCGGCGAACGCCGCGCGCAGCGGTCCGTCGACGACGAAGTCATCCACGTCGAGGTCGGCGAAGTCGCCGATCGACTTCAGGTAGGGCACGTCGTTCTTCAACGCCTCGACCAGCGCCGGTTTGAGGGTCAGGTCGAACGACGTTCCGCCCGGTCCGTTGTAGAGGTAGACGACCTCGTGTGGCAGTCCACTGTCGGCTGCGACGATCCGGGCCGCCTCCAACGGTTTGCGCTTGAGGAAGTCGGTGGCGTCGAGCTGAGCCTGCAGGAACGCACCGAGCACTTCCGGGTGGTTCTGTGCGTAGGCGCGACGCACCACCACACCGTGCAGGGTCGGGTAGTTGAGCTCGGCGCCGTCGTAGAGAAGTCTCGCCCGGCCCTGGTAGACCAGCAGGCCGGGCCAGGCGACGAACTGCGACAAGCCTTGGACCTGACCGGATTCCAGCGAGGAGGCACCGACCTGTGGTTGTTGGTTGAGCACCTCGACCTGCGCACCGGTGTCGGCCAGTGCCCGCAGCAGGGTGCCGTGGCCGGCCGATCCCACACTGGCCGAGACTTTGGCCCCGGCCAGATCGGTCAGCGTGTCGGCCGGCGAATCCGGTGCCACCACCACCATGTTCAGCGCGCCGGCCGGGTGGTAGCCAGTCACCGAGACGATCTGGGTGGCGGCCTGCCCATTGGCCCGGGTCCGGACCCCATTGACCAGCATCGGGTAGTCGCCCATGGAGCCGATGTCGATCTTCGCGGCGAGCATCTGCGCGGTGATCGGCGCACCGGTGTCGTAATCCTGCCAGTCGACACGGTATCTGGTGCCGGTGCGGGCGGTGACGTCGGCGAGCCGGCGCTCCAGATAGCCGCGGGCACGCAGCAGGGTACCGGCGGTCGCGGTGTTGATGGTCTTGGACTGGTAGCCGATCACCACGTCGACGGAATCACCCGACGGCGTCGGGGCCAACGAGCAGCCCGCCGCGACGACGGCGGTGCAGGCCAGTACGATCACGGATCTTTTCATGAAACACCTTGGTGGTCATTGCATTCAGCGGATGAGAAAGGGCATGTTGACGGTGACCGCACCGGTGGGGCACCGGGCAGCACACGGTCCGCAGTACCAGCACTCGTCGACGTGCATGAAGGCCTTGCCGTTGTCCGGGTTTATCGCCAGTGAGTCCAGCGGGCAGATGTCCACGCATAGGGTGCAGCCCTGGATGCACAGCGATTCGTCGATTGTCACCGGGACGTCCGAACGGCTGTTGACCAGCGTCATGGGGTGCTCCTTGTCAGTTTGCCGCGCATGGTGACCCGGTCACCGCGCATCCGGATGTATTCGAGATCGACGGGCGTGCCGTCGGCGAGGCTGGTGAGGCGTTCCAACATCAACAACGCCGCGCCGCCGGGAACTTGCAGGATCGCCGCCGAGTGCGGGTCGGCCGGAATCGCCTCCAGCGCCAGGCTGGCGGCGCCCAGCGGCTGCCCGCTGATCCGCTCGAGCAGCGGGAAGACATCGTGGGCCTCCAGCGGGTGCGCCAGGACGGCGGCGCCGATGTCGGGCGCCAGGTAGGTCTGGTCCAGGCTCAGCGGCACGTCGCCGAGGTAGCGCAACCGTTCGATGAACACCACCTGCGCGCCGGCGACGAGCAGTAACCTGCGGGCCACCGACGGCGGCGCGGAGACCGTGGTGGCCACCCGTACTTCGTTGCGCACCTGTTGACCGTTGAAGGTCTCCTGCAGGCCGAGCAGCGCGTCGAGGTCGTGGTCGAATTTGTGCTGCGCCACATGAGTGCCGATTCTCGGTCCGCGTTGGATCAGGCCTTCGGCTTTCAGCGCGGCGAGCGCCTCGCGAATGATGTTGCGGGAGACGGCGAACTCGGCGGCCAACTCCGGTTCGCCGGGCAGTCCGTCGTCGTAGGCACCGCAATGGATCTGGTGCCGAAGCACGTCGGCGACCTGCCGTGCCCGATCCGCGCGGCGGATCGGGCGTGCTGCGAGACGGGCTTCGGCCATGCAGACACGCTAAAGGCGCGGCGACCGGCGACCGCGGTGCAGCGAATTCTGCTGATCAGCGGGTCAATTCATTGCGCCACCCCGATGGGCGCGACTGCCAGCGGATATCTGTCGCCCCCGCACGCATTGCGCCGCAGCGGCTCCGGTGGGCCGGTTAACAATCGCGGTGAGGCAAACCGTTCACGGCGCACGGGCGCAACCACGATCCTGCCCGGCGCGACCGTGCACGGAATGCCGCCGCGAACGGCGTGTCGGTGTGCAAACATGCACCCTCGCGGGAAAGAGAGGGCATCCTCGCGGTCAGCGGGGGGCTTGAGCGAAACGGGCCAGCGCCTCCGGGGTGAACACCGCCAACCCCAGCTCGGGGTTGTAGCCGTGGATCTCCTTGACGTCGAGTTCGGCCAGAAAGTACAGGATGTCCTTCGATATCACCTGCCCGGGAACCAGCACCGGAAAGCCCGGCGGATACGGCACCACGAAGGTGGTCGACACCAGGGTCTTGCCGTCGGCGACGCGGCGGCCGGCGTCACCGAGCAGCACATGCTCGCGGTCGGACTCCTCGTAGCCGCCGTAGAACGCCGACCGCATATCCCCGAATCGGCTTGTGCCGTCGGGCCGAAAGGCGTCATCGAACTCGCTGAAGTCGGGCAGCGGCGGCAGATCCTCGGTGATCTCCACGACACGGCGCTGCTGCAGCGCACGATCGTCGTTGCTGGCCGCAGCCCATGCGCGGTCCAGTTCGGTCGCGACCCGGCGCAGCGCATCGAGAAGGTAGTGCACGCTGGACCAGGTCACACCGATCGTGAAGATCAGCAGCACCGAGTTGATCGATGTCTTGTTGATCTGAATTCCGAATCTGTTCATGAGGATCTTCTCGCGGAAGTCGTAGCCGTTCATCCCGGTCTTGCCAACGAACAAGGTGACTCGGGTGGGGTCGAGCACGAACTCGTCGGACCGCCACGCCTCGTTCCACTCCGCCAGGGCACCCTGCCGGACCTGCCGGTAGGAGCTGACCGTCGATGCCCGGAACCGGTCGGGCACCAGGTCGTCCTCGTCGAGGATGCGGAACCACTTGCGGATCAGCTGGTCCTTGCGGACCCGGTGACGAAACACCAGCGCCATATCGTAGACCCGCCGGACCATCTGGAAGCCTTCGATGTCGACCTGCCGGCGGGCCAGGTCCAGCGAGGCCAGCAGCTGCTGGTTCGGTGAGGTGGAGGTGTGAGTCAAAAACGCCTCGGTGAACGCTTCGCGGGCCAGCGCATTGAAATCCTGGTCCCGAATATGGATCATCGACGCCTGCCGCAGCGCCGACAGCGACTTGTGAGTGGAGTGGGTGGCATAGACGCGCACCCGCGCCGAGGGGTCGGGCAGCAGCCGGTGCTCGCTCCACTGATCCCGGTCGATGCCCGCCATGGTGGCGCGCCACGCCCGGTACTCCTCGGCATAGTGGGGTGAGGACAGCATGGTCTCGAGTCGTTCGGCCGCAACCATCGCGGTGCGCTGCCGGGCCCACGGCACCGCGGTCGCAAACGCATACCAGGCCTCGTCCCACAGGAAACAGATGTCCGGCTTGATCGCCAGGATCTCCTCCATCACCCGCTGCGGGTTGTAGACCACGCCGTCGAACGTGCAGTTGGTCAGCAACAACATTCGGACCCGGTGCAGCTGCCCGGCAGCCTCCAGGTCGAGCAGCGCGCGTTTGATGGTGCGCAGCGACACCGCGCCGTAGATCGCGAACGGCGCCAGCGGGTATGCGTCCAGATACATCGGATACGCCCCGGCCAGCACCAGGCCGTAGTGGTGCGACTTGTGACAGTTCCGGTCGATCAACACGATGTCACCCGGCCGGGTCAACGCCTGCACCACGATCTTGTTGGCCGTCGAGGTCCCGTTGGTGACGAAGTAGGTGTGGTCGGCGTTCCAGGTCAGCGCGGCCTTGTCCATCGCGACCCGGATGGTGCCGTGCGGGTCCAGCAGCGAGTCCAGCCCGCCGGATGTCGACGAGGTTTCGGCCATGAAGATGTTGCGGCCGTAGAACTCCCCCATGTCCTGCAGGGAGCGTGAGTTGAAGATGCTCGCGCCGCGCGCCACCGGAAGCGCATGGAACTGGCCGACAGGCTCGTTGGCGTAGGCCCGCAGTGCGTCGAAAAACGGTGTGGCATACCGCTTGCGGATTCCTGCCAGCACGGTGCTGTTCAAGTCGGTGACGTCGTTGAGCCGATAGAAGGTGCGGTCGTAGACGTCGGGCTCGTCCTCGGTGTCGGCGGCGATCGACTCGTCGGTGAGCAGGTAGAGATCGATGTGCGGCCGCAGCAGGCGCATCCACTCCCCGCATTCGATGGCATCGCGGCCGCAGTCGACGATCCCGGCGTCGTCGTTGGCGCCCAGCAGGGTGTTCATCAGCGGCACCCGGTCGCGCGACCGCAGCGGCAAGTCGTGCCGGACGATCGCCGCCTGGATCTCACCGTTGAGCGCGACGGCGGTGACGGCGTCTTCGACGCTGGACACCACCAGCAGCTCGATCTGCACCTCGTCATCGGGCTGGCGCAGTGCGCGCAGGTTTTCCGCGAGGCTTTCCGGGGCGTCCGCCGGCGAGTCGTCGGCCAGCAGCACGGTGTAGAACTGCTGCTGGCGGGCCTGGGCCACCAGCTCCTGCTCGGACAGCGGCGCACCGAGGTCGAACAGCGCCGCCCGGTCGCCGTAATCCGACAGCAGCCGCACCACCAGCGACACCTGATCGCGAAGCGACACCGTCGCCATCGTCTCCAGGTAGCCGCGGAAAGCGGCCAGGTTCGCGGCGCCGGGGAACAGCCAGTACCGCTCATAGGCGCCGAGCCGGTCCAGCAGCCGCTTCACCCGCGCGGCATGGTGGGCGGTGTCCAGCCCGGTCCGATTGGCCTCGGCCAGCTGCCGGCAGGCGTCATCGAGCAGATTCCAGGTGTCGACGCGCGAGTACGACGGGTTCGCCACCGCCGCCAGCGCCGAGACCCGCAACCGCCGGCGCTGCCCGTCGGTGCCCGAGCTCATAGGCCCAGTGTGGCCTCAGTCGCCTCCGGGCGCGGGGTTTCGCCCGACGTCGGCCCGCAAGGGTCTATGGCCCCCCGATTGGGGATCCAAATGCCATGTCGCCACGTCAGCACGGTGGGTAGCCTCGGTTTCGTGGGTGACATCGCCGAGGTCGACCTCTATACCGCCGCGCTGGCCGGCACGCAGACGGCCGAGGAGGCGTGTGAGCGCCTGGGCGCCGCCGGATGCACGGCCGCCGTGCAGGACGGAGCCGTCATCATCGGGGACGGCGAGGCGAAGGCCAGCCCGTTCGAGGGCGTCAATCAGATCGGCGACGCTTTTTTCCTGTGGTGCCTGCATGACCGGGACGGTGAACTTGTGCGGTGCGTCCCGCGCGGCCCGAACGGCAGTTGCCCGCCCCGGCACTGACCCCGGACACTCCTTTAGCCGCGGCGCGTAGCCCGACCGGGGCCACTGCCCGGCCCGTGCTCGGTGGCCTGCCGCACGCCATTCAATTTGTCTCAGAGTGAGACACAGAAGCGCCGAAACCATCGATTAGATCTGTTGTGCATTAACCCATCCGGCACCGCGCCGGTACGCACGCAGGAGGCGCAATTTTGAACGGGTAAAGCCCGATGACGGCTATTGCCGCGCTGCTCATCCCCATCGAAAATGGCTCCCCACGGATCGCCACCAAGTAGGGCATCGTCAGCGCACTCACGACCCCGCCAAACCTCCTGATTGCCGGGTTACCTCTTCCAACCGCCACCAAAGGAATCCACAAATGGCTGCACGCCCGCCCCTGCCCTTTGATTTTCTGCCCAAGGTACCGACGTTCACGGTGACCAGCACCGAGATCACTGACGGCCAGCCGATGCCCCAGCCGCAGGCATCGGGGAAGTTCGGCGCCGGCGGCGAGGACTGCTCGCCGCACCTGTCCTGGTCCGGATTCCCCGCGGAAACCCAGAGTTTCGCCGTCACCTGCTACGACCCGGACGCTCCGACGCAAAGCGGATTCTGGCACTGGGCGCTGGCCGACATTCCCGCCGACGTGACCGAGCTACCCAGCGGCATAGGCCTGTTAGGAAAACGCGACTTCACCAACGGCGCGATTTCGCTGGCCAACGATGCCGGCCTCCCCGGGTATCTGGGTGCGGCTCCCCCGGCCGGACACGGTCCACACCGCTACATCTTCACCGTGCATGCCGTCGACGTCGCGAGCCTGGGACTTCCCGACGGGGCGACGCCGGCCTTTCTGGGCTTCAACCTGTTCAGCCACACCCTCGCGCGCGCGACGATCATCCCCACATTCGAGCAGTAGCGACCTGACGACGAAACCGAGGCAATAACGATGACCAACCAGAAATTGGCGGATCAAAGAGAATTGTTGTTCCAGGCGCTGGTTCCGGCTGAAGCGGCGAATCTCGTGGCGTTGATGCAGAATATCGTCCCTCATCAGGATCCCGAACTCCGCGAAATCGTCTTCTACACGGCCCTGTGCTTCGATGCGGGCTTGGCCACCGCCACGGCGTTACGGACGGAAGTGCGGGATCTGCTCAAGGAACTCGACCGGCAGGCCGTCACGAATGGGGCAGCGTCCTTCGCCGCGGCAACTCCAGAAGTCCAGAAATCATTGCTGACCGCAATAGAAGAGCGGCCGATTTTCCAACAGATCGTCTACGCGACGGTCAGCGATTTTTACAATCGGCACATCGTCTGGGAAGCCATCGGTTACCCGGGATTAGCCCAGCGGGATGGCAAAGGCTACATCAACCAGGGATTTGATGTTCTCGATTGGGCCGAGGCTACGGTCTGACCGCGAAAACGCGAACGCATTTGCTTGATATCGAAAGAAGACATCACATGGCTAGAACTGCACTGAAAGTACCTCTGGACGAGGCCGTCGAGGTCGTCGTCATCGGAACGGGAGCCGGAGGCGGCAACGTCATCCGTGAACTCTGCCTCGCCGGCGTACGGGTGGTGGCACTGGAGGCCGGTCCGCGCTTGGACGCCGACAACGACTTCGAAGAAGACGAAGTCGGGATGTACCACAAACTGAGTTGGCTCGATCCAGTCGGTGTGAGCGGACCCGATATCAGCGGAAGCGCGGCCTGGATCTGTAAGACGGTCGGGGGCAGCACAACTCACTGGGCGGGCGCCGCACTTCGCTGGCAACCGCATGAATTCAAGGCCAAGACCACCTACGGCGACGTCGAAGGCGCCGACCTCGTTGACTGGCCGATCGACTACGACACCCTCGCCCCCTACTACGACAAGGCCGAAAAGCTGCTCGGTGTGGCGGGGGCTGTCACCAAGCTGCCCAAGGGCAACACGAATTTCCTGGCCCTCAAGCACGGGGCCGACGCCCTGGGAATCGACGCCAACGCCGGAAATATCGCGATCACCACCGAGGACTACTTGGGTCGCGGTATTTGTACGCAACGCGGCTATTGTTTCCAGGGCTGCCGCAACCAGGCCAAGTGGAGCAGCCTGTTCGAAGCGATTCCGACAGCCGAGGACACCGGTTGGCTCGATCTGCGACCGAATTGTCAGGCGCTCTCGATAACGACCGATGACAATGGGCGTGCAAGCGGAGTGGTGTACGCCGATCCGACCGGGCGAATCGTCGAACAGAAGGCCCAGTATGTCGTCGTCGCCGGCAACAGCATCCAGACACCTCGACTGCTGCTCAATTCGGCCACACCGCGCTTTCCGGACGGTCTGGCGAACGGTAGCGGCGCCGTCGGCCGCTACTACATGCGGCACTTGACCGCCTCCAGCTTCGCCAAATTCCAGCAGCCGGTGCACGCCTACAAGGGCATCACCATGATGGGAATGGTCGATGCATGGCACGACAACCGGCCCGATGAGCGCGGCTTCGTCGGCGGATTCCATCTGGAGACGATCTTCCTCGGCCCCGCTTTCACCGCCGTGTTCGTCGCCCCTGGGCCGTTGACGTCGACCAGCGGTAGCCGCGCCCTCTGGGGTGAGCAGCTGGCCGACCTGATGGAGTCATACACCCACCTCGCCGGCCTGTGGATCGTCGGAGAAGACATGCCACAAGCCGACAACCGGGTCACCGTCGACCCGAACCGCAAGGACCAGTTCGGCATGCCGATTCCGGTGGTCAACTACGCCGACCACCCCAACGACACCGCCATGCGGGAATTCGCCTGGGGCAGGTCCCGCGAGATCTACACCGCCGGCGGCGCGACCAAGGTGTGGGACACGCCGCCTTATCCGGCCACCCACAACATGGGCACCTGCCGGATGGGCTCAGATCCCAGCACCTCGGTGGTCAACGAGTTCGGGCAAGCCCACGAGGTGCCCAACCTGTTCATCGCCGACGGCAGCGTTTTTCCCACGAGTGGGTCGGAGAATCCGACGCTGACGATCAGCGCTCTGGCGATACGACAGGCGGAATACATCACGTCGGTGATGGCCGAGGAAATGGCCGGGTAGCCATGGCGTGTGCAGACCGTTGCCGGCGATCGACAACACGCACGGAGCTTCGGGTCAGGGTGTTTCATAATTTCAATGAGTCGCCCACTCCCTTTCGTTTCGACGACCAGCTCCGTCAGGTGGCGCAGTTCGGCATCAGCATGGATGCCGAGCCGACACCCGGCACAATCCAGACGTTGTTGTCGATCGTCACCGACCAGCTCAATCGTGATGCGGCGACTGCGCTTTGGGGAAACGACCGCAGGTTTCGGCGCGATCACAACCTGTCCGTCGGAGATGTGGTGACCATCGGTGATCAAGCCTGGGCCTACGACCCGACGGGTTGGCGCCGGGTGACGGTGCTCGACGACCAGATCTGGGTGGAGGTAGGGCGCACCCGAAGCGGCGATCCGCTGCTCTCTCGGGTGTGAGAACAACACCGTAATGCCTCACGAAGCTCCGATGAGCACCACGGTGGCCGCAGCGACCAACGATCGAGCACCCGCCACACCCACTCGATCCGTTGAACCACTCGCCGATGTCGAGCGCCGGGTGCTCTGGCTCTCGACGGCGATGATTCACCATGCCAATCGGGTTCGCCCGAACAGGTCGGGGATCAAGGTCGGCGGCCACCAGGCGTCGTGTGCATCGCTGGTCACGATCATGACGTCGCTCTGGTTCGACCAGCTGCGGCCGGACGACCGGGTGTCGGTGAAACCGCATGCGGCGCCGGTGCTTCACGCGATCAACTACCTGCTGGGAAGGCTCGACCAGAAGTACCTGACCACCCTGCGGGAGTTCGGCGGCCTGCAGTCCTACCCGAGCAGGGAGAAGGATCCGGACCCCGTGGACTATTCCACCGGATCGGTGGGCATCGGTGCCACCGCACCGATTTGGGGTGCCGTCGCCCGGCGCTATGTCAACACCGTGACCGGTCAGATCGCCTCTGGCCGGCAGTATTCCCTGGTCGGAGATGCCGAGCTGGATGAAGGCGCGGTGTGGGAGGCGATCATGGATCCCTCGATCGCCGAACTCGGCGAAATCGTGTGGATCGTCGACCTGAATCGACAGTCGCTGGATCGCGTGGTTCCCAGTATCGCGGCGGGGCGACTGGAGGCGATGTTCGCCGCCGCAGGCTGGCAGGTCATCGTGGTGACGTTCGGCAGGCTGTTGCGGCAGCTCTTCGCCCGACCCGGCGGCACGGCGTTGCGCACCCGGCTCTTGGAGATGTCCAATCCCGAATACCAACGACTGCTGCGCTGCAGCCCCGAGACGTTGCGCATCCGGCTGCCCGGGACCGGGGCCGACGCCGGCGCCATCGCGGGACTGATCGCCGACCTCGACGACGCCACCCTCGCCAGCGCCATCAGCAACCTCGGTGGCCACGACCTTGAGGCGCTCCGAGCCGCCTACGCGCAGATCGACGACACGCGACCGACGGTGATCATCGCCTACACCGTGAAGGGTTACGGGCTGCCGTCGCAGGGGCACCCGCAGAACCACTCCTCCCTGCTGACGGTCGAGCAGTTTCAGCGACTGGCCGCCGATCTCGACGCGAACCCGGAGAAGCCCTGGGACCGTTTCGAACCGGACTCCCCCGCGGGACGTCTCTGCGCCGCCACCGCGGCACGGTTGCACCGCAGCCTTCCTGATCCTGTCGCACCACCGAAAGCGCCCACCGACATCGGCCGGACACCGAAGGGAATCTCGACGACGCAGGCCGCGCTGGGCCGGGTCCTCCTGGACCTGACCAGGGATGCGCCGCAGGTGGCCCGGCGGATCGTCACCATCAGCCCGGACGTCAGTTCCTCGACGAACCTGGCCGGGTGGCTGAACAAGGTGGGCGTCTGGTCGCCGACTGAGCGGCCGGACTGGTTCGCCGACGATCCCGAAACGATCATGCATTGGCGTGAGAAACCCACCGGCCAACACGTCGAACTCGGTATCGCCGAGGTCAACCTGGTCGGGCTGATGAGCGAGCTCGGCGCCACCTGGAGCCGGTGGGGTCACGCCCTGTTCCCGATCGGCGTCCTCTACGACCCGTTCGTCGAACGGGCCTTGGAACCATGGTCGTTCGGCATCTACGCAGGCGGTCAATCGATCCTGGTGGGCACACCCTCCGGCGTCAGCCTGGCCCCGGAGGGCGGTGCCCATCAATCGATCAAGACACCGTCGATCGGGATCGAGCAGCCCGGTTGCGTCAGCTATGAACCGGCGTTCGCGATCGAGGTGGAGTGGACGGTGCTGGAGTCCATTTCGCGGCTGGGGCGTCCCGACGGCAGCTCTTCGTATGTCCGGTTGTCCACTCGCCCGGTGGACCAGAGTCTGGCTGCTGTGCCGTCGGATCCCGCAGCCCGAGAGCGACGCCGGCGCCAGGTATTGGCCGGAGCCTATACGCTGCGGTCCGTCAAACACCCCGACGTGCAACTGGTCGGTATGGGGGCCATGATCACCGAAGCGCTCGAGGCCGCGGACCGGCTGACCGAGTCGGGAGTCCATGCCGAGGTAGTCTGCGTCACCAGTGCGAGCCGGTTATTCGAGGCGATTCAGGCGCGACGCGGCCTGTGCAACGCACCGACTTGGGTGCTCGATCAGGTCTTCCCCGCCGCGCGGTCAGCGCCGATGGTGACGGTGCTCGACGGCCACCCGCATACCCTTGCCTTCCTGGGCACCGTCAATCAGGTACCCAGCGTGGCCTTGGGCGCCACCAGGTTCGGCCAATCCGGCGATCTGGACGACGTCTACCGGTATCAGGGCATAGACACCGATTCCATCGTTCGTGCCGCCCTCGACGTCATCGCGTGATACGTGCTCAGGCAGGCGGCGACGGTTCCGGGAGAAACTCGGCGCGTAGCGCGGCCAACTCCTCATCACGACGCCGCGTACTGCGGGCGTCGGGGATGGGAGACGAAACGACGCCCAGCGCGGCCAGCAATTCACCCGCAGGTTGCGAGGGATCCCGCTGACCGATCACGGGCCCCAGCCCCTGTTCGGCGAGATGCTTGAACACCAGGTTGACGATCGTCCAGGGGTTGTACGAGACGGGTATTGGTTCCGCTGGCACGTTCACGATCCGACCTCCATCGACTGCTTCTCGCCGGCGGCACGGCCCACAACGGCACCCGGGCAGACCGGCCCGAACACGGTCCCGGTCATCTGCTGCCTCGCCACCACTTTCTTCACCGCGACGCTTTCAACGGTAGGCGATGTAATACCGGGCGCGACGTCTCATATTAAGACACTCGAACAACGGTCGCTGTTCCATTCTGATCCCGGTAGACGCGAGCGGACTTCGCGCTCAGGCGACTACAGCCCAATCAATAAAAGGAGAGGCGATGACACGTCAAAGCGTGGCGAGGGCTCACCAGAAGATACAGGAGTTGTCCTGGGACCCCGTGTATCACGAGCCGGTGTCGCAGTACGGGACCGACTACAAGTTCCACAAGGCAAATAAAAAAGATCCTCTCAAGCAGGTGCTCCGGTCCTACTTCCCGATGCAGGAAGAAAAGGACCACCGCGTCTATGGTGCCGCCGACGGCGCCATCCGCGGCAACATGTTCCGGCAGGTTCAGGAACGCTGGATGGAGTGGCAAAAGCTGTTCTTGTCGATCATCCCGCTTCCGGAGATCTCGGCCGCCCGGGCCATGCCGCTGCTGGTGGATACGGTTCCGAATCCCGAACTGCACAACACCCTGGCGATCCAGATGATCGACGAGGTACGGCACTCGACGATTCAGCAGAATCTCAAGCGCATCTACATGAACAACTACATCGACCCAGCCGGCTTCAACTCCAGCCTCCGGTGCTTCCAGAACAACTATGCCGGCACAATCGGTCGGCAGTTCGCGGAAGGGTTCATCACGGGCGACGCGATTACGGCGGCCAACATCTATCTGCAGCTCGTCGCCGAAACCGCGTTCACCAATGTTCTGTTCGTCGCGATGCCCGGCGAGGCGGCCGCAAACGGCGACTACCTGCTTCCCACCGTGTTCCACTCGGTGCAGTCGGACGAATCGCGTCACATCAGCAACGGCTACGCGACGTTGCTCATGGCACTGTCCGACGAGGACAACCGTGAGCTTCTCGAGCGGGACCTGCGCTACGCGTGGTGGAACAACCACTGTGTCGTCGACGCGGCGATCGGCACCTTCATCGAGTACGGCACGAAGGACCGGCGTAAGGACCGCGAGAGCTACGCCGAGATGTGGCGCCGCTGGATCTACGACGACTACTACCGCAGCTACCTCGTTCCGCTGGAGAAGTACGGCCTGAAGATTCCGCACGATGTGGTCGAAGAGTCGTGGAATCGGATCTGGAACAAGGGCTATGTCCACGAGACCGCCCAGTTCTTCGCCACCGGCTGGATGTGGAACTACTGGCGTATCGACCCGATGACCGACAAGGACTTCGAGTGGTTCGAGTACAAGTATCCGGGCTGGTACGACAAGTACGGCGCCTGGTGGGAGAACTACGCACGACTGTCGAAGCCGCGCGGCAATCTGCCCATCGCCTACGAGGACGTCAACTACTACTACCCGCACCGTTGCTGGACGTGCATGGTTCCCTGCATGATCCGCGAAGACATGGTGTGCGAGAAGGTCGACGACCAGTGGCGGACGTACTGCTCGGAGAACTGCTACTGGACTGATGCGGTGGCGTTCCGACCCACCTACAACGGACGTCCGACGCCCAACATGGGCCAGCTGACGGGCGCCCGTGAATGGGAGACGCTCTACCACGGGTGGAACAACGCCGACCTCATGGCGGACGGCGGATACGTACGCGCCGACGGAAAGACCTGCACGGCACAGCCTCATTTGAGTCTGGACCCGAAGGACATGTGGACGCTGGACGACATCCGAAAGGCCCCGCCGGCCCAGAGCCCCAATGTCCTGATCAACGAAATGACCGACTCCGAGCGTGATCTGTGGGCTCAGGATTACCGACTCGGTGGCCCCGGCGGCCGCTACGCAGACCCGGCAGTTCCGGGCGCAAAGCGCACGGCGTAGCGGCTCGACGGCGGGAGGGATGTTTCGGCGCCAGCGCGGTGTCGAACATCCCTCCCCCTGGGCCAGTAAGGAATTGAAGGAGAAAACGATGGCAGACGAGCATCTCGTGCGCTTCGAGCCGGTGGACCTCGAGATCAAGGTGCCCGAAAACAAGACCATCCTGCAGGCCGCATTCGACCAAGGCATCATGCTGATGCACGGCTGCAAGGAGGGACAGTGCGCCGCGTGCAAGTCGTTCCTCCTCGAGGGCGACCCGGACGATGTCGAGCACGACAAGTATTCGACATTCGCCTTGCCCGACTTCGAACGCGACGAAGGACACGTCCTACTGTGCCGTGCGCACGCCTACGGCGACCTGACGATCGAACTGCTCAATTACGACGAGGAAGTCATCAAATCGGGGATACCGATCCAGGACGCGACGGTCGAAGTGGTGTCGAAGGAGAAGGTCACCCGCGATCTCTGCAATCTTGTTCTGCGACTGGTTGATCCGCCAGCGCTGAAGTTCTTTCCGGGACAGTATGTCGATTTCAAGATCCCCGACACCGACACATTTCGGTCGTTTTCGATGGCCAACACCTGCAACGGTGAGAGCGACCAGCTCGAATTCGTCATCAAGATCTACCCGGACGGCTTCTTCTCGCAGATCCTCGAAAATCAGATCGCGGTGGGCGACCGTCTGGAGATCAGCGGCCCCTACGGCATGTTCACCCTCCGGGACAATCCCGGCGCCGATCTGCTCTTCATCGGCGGAGGTGCCGGAATGGCTCCGATCCTCTCACTGCTCCGATCGATGACAGAACGGGGCATCGATCGGCCGGCGCGCTTCTACTACGGCGCCCGTACCGAAAGCGACCTGTGCTTCGAAGACGAATTGCGTGGATTTGAATCGACCTTTGCCGATTTCCGTTACATCCCCGCGCTTTCGGAGGCAGGAGATGACAGCGCTTGGGAGGGGGCTACCGGTTTCGTCACCGATGTCGTCCGCCGTGACGAGACGAACCTGGACGGCACCGACGTCTACATCTGCGGCCCTCCGCCCATGGTGGAGGCGGCTCTGGAGATCCTGCCCTCGCTCGGAGCCAACGAGAAACGCATCTTCTTTGACAAATTCACCACCACCGGTGAGCTCGAAAACTCCTAACCCACCATCAACCAAGGAGAAATTGATGACTGTCACGTCCGAACGCAGCGTGCCTCGACTCGAATTCACCGACGCCGAGGCCGGCGCGAAGGAGTTCCCCGACTCCGATGCGCGCAGATACAACTACTTCGAGCCCAGTAAACGCAAGCAGTCGCATTACGAAGACGTCACCGTCGACGTGCAGCCCGACCCCCGTCGCTGGCTGGCGCAGGGCTGGCTGTACTCGTTCGCGGACGGCAAAGGCGGATATCCGCTCGACTGGACAGCACTCAAGGCGTGGGGATCCGACCGCAGCGAGCCGGTCCGCAGCCCGGGATCGGGCGGGCAGGGCCACGGCTGGCCGGCGCACGGCTGGCATGAGTTCCGGGACCCGAACGAGGGCTGGGAGCTCACCATGTACCGCTACAACGCTAGCGTGGTGCGGCAGCTGACCCAGAACATCGACGCCGCCCGCCAGACCAAGGCATTCGAGCAGTGGCGCACCAACTGGATCGACTTCGTCGCCCGCCACGTCGGCGCGTGGATGCACGTGAACCACGGACTGGGCATGCATGTCTTTGTCCAGAACAATCGGCGCGGGCCGACGAACATGCACAACACCGCATTCGCCATCAACGGGATGCACCGACTGCGCATGGCCCAGGAACTGGCGCTGTACAACATGACCCTCGCGGACGAACTCGACGGCTTCGACGGGGCGGCGCACCTGTCCGCGTGGAACACCGACAGCGCCTGGCAGGGCGTGCGGGAGACCACCGAGCTGCTGACCGCGACCAATGACTGGGCAGAGGCGATCTTTGCGACCAACATCGTGTTCGAGCCGCTGATCGGCGAGCTGTTCCGCAGCCACCTGGTGCAGCAGGCCGCTCCCGGCAACGGGGACTTCATCACCCCGACCCTGATGGGCGCCGAGGAGTACGACTTCGCCGAGCGCGACTTGTCCTACACGACGCACCTGTTCCAGCTGCTGGTCGACGACAAGGAATTCGCGGCCCACAACAAGGACACCATGCAATCCTGGCTGTCCGCCTGGGTGCCCCGGTGCATCGCCGCGGCCCGGACCCTGCAGCCGCTGTGGTCCCAGCCGGATGTGAAGCCGACACGGTTCGAAGAGAGCCTGGACCGCGTCAAGAACAGGTTCAGCGAACTCGTTTCCGGACTTCACCTTTCCGTCCCCAAAGAACTCGCCCAGTAAACACCGAACGCCCGGCCGAACAAGCCGCCCAACCCGTGAGGAGATTCCCGATATGAGCCCGACAACGCAACGCGAGAACCCCTTGAAGAAGAAGGTGCCCACGACCTACAAGGTCGACAGCACCCCGTCGAACATGTGCGGGTTCACGCTGATGAACAACCAGGTCGGTGAGGTCATGGCGGAGGTCATGCGCGGCAAGGACAACGTCAGCGTCACTTCTCCGCTGCCCTCGCTGATCCGGGTCGATGGCAAGGACCGAATCGAGGTCCTCTACGCGGAGATAGACGAGGCAGCCGGTGAGGAGGCCGGCTGGTTCGACCAAGCGGAGTTCGAGGCCAACATGTCGACCCATTATGGGCGGATGGTCTTCCTGGACGACCGCGCGATCGTATTCGCCAACCCCGAGGACGCAGCCGAGTACCTCGACTTCGACCTGGTCGCCCGCGACTAGGGCGTTTGTGGGTGGGCCGCGACGGCCCCGCCGGCCCACCCACAACCGGCCCCGGCAAGTCACAACCATCCCCCGCCAACTGCCAGATCTTAGGAGTCACCATGGCCAAGGAATTACGCTTCGGTCCCACTGCACGCGCGTTGCTGCAATCCGGCGTAGATCAGCTGGCGGATGCGGTGAAGACCACACTCGGCCCCAAGGGCCGCAACGTCATTCTGGAGAAGATCACCGGCTCGCCGGTGGTCACCAACGACGGTGTCACGATCGCGCGTGAGATCCACCTCAAAGACCAGTTCGAGAACATGGGCGCCCAACTGGTCAAAGAGGCGGCGATCAAGACCAACGACGTGGTCGGCGACGGCACGACAACCGCCACGGTGATCGCGCAGGGCATCGTGCGCGAAGGCATGACCGCGATCGCCCGAGGGGGCAATCCGGTACTGGTCAAACGCGGCATCGATATGGCCGTGGGCCGGCTGGTCGAGCATCTGAAATCCGTGGCGCAGCCGGTACGCACCGAACATGACCTGGCTCGCATCGCCGCGATCTCGGCCAACGACGACGATGTCGTCGGCGCTGTGATCGCCAAGGCGTTGCACACCGTCGGCGAGTTGGGCGTGGTCACAGTGGAGGAAGCCGGCGAGCCCGGCATGAGCGCGAGCTTCGTCGAGGGTTTCCAATTCGACAACGGATATCTGTCGCCCTACATGGTCACCAATCCGGCCGGCATGGAGGCTGTCGTCGACGACCCTTACATCCTGCTGTGCAGCGAGAAGATCTCCAAAGTCCAAGAGATCATGCCGCTGCTGGACAAGATCATGCGCGCGCCCCGGCCGCTGGTGATCCTCGCCGAAAGCCTCGAGGGTTCCGCGCTGAGCATGCTGGTGCAGAACCATGTCAACGGCCTGTTCCAATGTGTCGCCGTGCGCGCCCCGGGCTTCGGGGATCGTCGCCTCGAGAAACTCGAAGACATCGCAGCACTCACCGGGGGCGCGGTGTTCAGCCGGCACTCGGGGTTCTCGCTGGAATCGATGACGGTCGAGCAGCTCGGTCGCGCGAAGCAGGTGCGGGTCACCGCCGACAACACCACCATCATCGGTGGGGCGTCGGCCGACCAGGTGGATTTCCGGCTCACCCAGCTGCGGGCCGAACGCGAGCGGGCCACCTATTTCCGTGACAGCGACGTGTTGACCGAACGAATCGCCGCGCTGTCAGGCAAAGTCGCGATGATCACCGTCGGCGCACCGACCCCGGCAGAGCTCAAGGAATTGCAGCATCGCGTCGAGGACGCGCTGTCTGCCACCCGGGCAGCGATGGCCGAGGGCATCGTCGCCGGCGGCGGTGCCACGTTGTTGCACGCGGCCCATGTTTTGGATGAGCTCGACGTCAAAAACGATTACGCCACCGGTGTCGACATCGTGCGCCGTACCCTGACAGCGCCCGCGTATCTCATTGCCGCCAATGCCGGTTACGATCCCGACGAGGTGGTTGCCCGCACCCTCGAGCTCGGCGCCGACGAGGGATTCGACGCGCTTGACGGCCGCTTCGGGAACATGATCGAATTCGGCATCATCGACCCTCTGCGGGTAGTCCGTTCTGCGCTTCAGAACGGTGCATCGGTGGCCGGGCTACTGCTCACCACCAACACCCTGGTTGCCGAGGAACAGACCTCCTGGGGTGGCAGCGCAGCCCTGATGACCGAATTCGGGCCCCTCGATGAGGGTTTGCGACAGCCCTCCCCAGACGCCAGTACCCCACAGTCCCTGGGTCTGGGCCCGTCGACCAGCTGATCATATCGACCACCCCGGTGAAGACGTTCCGGTTCGGCCGGCGCTCCTCCCCCCTGGCGCCGCCGGGCCGGAACGTCACCAAATCCCTGGTGTGCGTGTCGGATCGAGCCGAACAATCTCACACTGAGACGTCCCGGCCAGGTGATCGGATTATTGTCATCAAGACAGGTAAAGCGGTATATGACACTTCCTGTGAGTCGTCACACGGACCCACCCTTCGGGTGGAGGCGAGACTCTACCTGTACTGGAGCACACCTCCGGGGTATTTGACCGGACGGCCCGTTTGAGTCGGGCGTGTGCGCGAAGTTGCCGGCGGTCCCACTCGATGCTGTTGCGCATCAATGGATATCCCCGCCGATGCGGGTAGCCGGCACATAGACCTGGGTGGTCCGAGGGGTGGCGCGGCCTCCTCGGATCACCCACTCAAGGCTGCGCGATCCGACAGCGGAATGGAGGTCCGGTGATATGAGCGAATCCACGATGTCATTGGAGGCACAGATACTGGCGGTACTGTCGACCGTCCCCACCCCCGAATCGGATCAGACGATTGCCGAGCTGGGGTACGTGCGAACGGTCACCGTCGACGACAACGGGGTCACCATCAATCTGAAGGTGCCGCCGGTATCGAGCTCGGAGAGTCGCGCCTATCTGAGTGCCTTCGAGATTCAGAACGCGCTCCGGGGAGTCGAGGGTATCGGTGCGGTCGAGGTCGTCGTGGACGACCATCCCGACGGCGACACGCTCAACGCCGACCCCGCTTTGCTTCGCCAGGTGTACCGGGCGGCGCTGGAACGGTGCATCTCGGCGCTCGTGCAGCGGGACTCACTGGCCCCCTCAGCGGTCCGGCGTCTCATCCTTCGCGATCTGCCTGAAGGCCGCGACAAGACGCGATTGCTCCACTGCCGTTACGCCCTTGGACTGAGCATGTGCCTGAACAGCAGGCTCTTCGTCGACCACGACGGTAAGCCGTTGTCGGCCGACGAGTTCCGCATGCCCGCGTGACCCCGGTCCCGGCGTAGCGCAGCGCGCGCCCCCATCCGGGCTGTCAGATGAGCCTACGTCGCCGCGTCGGCCCGGGGGGACGTCTGTCCGGCGGGGCCGACAACGGCATTGGGCGGTATCACGGGATGAGGATCGCCCTTCCCTGCACCAGCCCTGCATCGAGATCGTCTAGGGCACGCTGGAATTCATCGAGTCGGTACTCGGTTGTGTGCAGCACGACCTTGCGCTGCGCCGCCAGCACCATCAGCTCCTGCAGGTCGTTGTAGGAACCGACGAGATTTCCGATGAAGTTGATCTCTTTGGAGATGATCTCGATGGTGGGTACATCGATATTCTCCCCGTACCCGACCACGAAGTAGTTGCCGGCGCGGCCGAGCATGGCTATGCCCTCCCGGGTCGCGCCGCCCTCGCCGACGAAGTCGAGCACGGCTTCGGCCCCACGCCCTCCGGTCAGGTCGAGCACTCGCTGCACGTGGCCGCCGTCGGCCACGATCCCCTCATCGGCTCCTACCGACACGGCCAGCTCGACCGCCGACGGGTTGCGATCCACCACCACGACCGTGACGCCCGAGATCGCCTTCAGCACTTGGATTCCGATATGCCCCAGCCCGCCCGCGCCGATGACGACGCAGACATCTCCTGGGCGAGTCACCCGGGCGACCTTGGCGGCGGCGTGGTAGGCGGTCAGCCCCGCGTCCGCAAGTGCGGCGACATCGGACGGTTCAAGGCTGTCGTCGAGCTTCACGACGCTACGCGCGCTGGTTCGCAGGTACTCGGCGTAGCCTCCATTGGTATCCACGCCCGGAAATTGACTGTTCGCGCAGTGCACGTCATCGCCGAAGCGGCACGCACGGCAAAGCCCGCAGGTCAGCAGTGGGTGCAGGATCACCTTGTCCCCCACCGCGACATTGGTGACCGCATCGCCGACAGCGTGGACCCACCCTGCGTTCTCATGGCCGATCGTGTACGGAAGCCCGACGCCGGTGATTTCCGCCCACTGGCCTTCCAGGATATGAAGGTCGGTGCGGCATACCCCGGCAGCACCGACACGGACTATCACATCCAGCGGTCCTTCAATCGCGGGATCCGGTACCTCAACAAGCTGCGGCTTGGTGTGGTAGCCGACGACCTGGACTGCCTTCATTGCGAACTCCTCGCCATGGGTCTGATGGACTGGTGTACCGGTGCCCATGATCGCCACGCGAGTGGCACCGCCATGACGTATTGAATCGCGTGTCGGCGCGCATAGGCGTCTCAGTCTGAGACCTGCAACCCGGGCGGCGGCACCGGTTTCAGCGCATCGCGCGGCCAGAGTCAGACGATGCCGAACTGGTTGATCTTGCGGTAGATGGTGGCACGCGACATGCCCAGCGCCCGAGCGGCAGCGGCCTTATCGCCATTGGCTTCGAGCAGACTGCGAACAATCGCATCTCGCTCCAGCGCCTCGAGAGCGGTCAACCTGTGCCGAGCCAAGGAGCGGCACTCTGCCGGCAACCGGTCCACACCGATGACCCCCGACCGCTGCAAGGCGACGGTCTCGGCCAGCACTCTGCGCAGTTGCGCCACATTGCCCGGCCATGCCAGTTTCGCCAACTGATGCATGGCTTCAGGGGCCAGACGCACCTCCGCGCCGCGGGTCAACTCGCGCAGCAACATTGGCACCAAATCCTCGATATCGTCGATACGGTGCCGTAGCGGTGGAACGACGGCGGTGTGGGTGAACAGCGGCACCACCTGCATGTGCACCAGCGACGAGGGCTTCCCGACGTCTCTGGTCACGGCGACCCAGCCATGCCCCGCACGGGCCTGCAGGATCGCCGCCAGATGCTCAACCGAATTGTCCGGCAGATCGTCGATGTCGCCGAGTACCAGGGCAAAATCGTCGTCGGCGGTTTGGTTTTCGACTTCAGCGACGAAATCCTCTGCGCTGCCGCACTTATCCAGACGGACCACGCGAACAGCCCGTTGCGGCATCACGTATTGGGCAACCGCTTGACCCAGCTTGGCGCGTCCCGATCCGCGCTCTCCCTCGATGACCACCCAGTTCCGTTCGCGGCAACACTGTTCAACCAGTTGGCAACAACGCCGCCACGAACTACTGCGTCCGGCCAGCCCGGGAATGTGGCGGGGAACCGCACGCGCCACGACGCGTGCGGCCATCGACTGAATCTGGACCTGAAGCACGGCACTGAACGTCAGGATTCGTTCGACCATGGATATCCGCGCGACGTTGCCGCTCGGCAACGCGACCAGAGTTGTCGGGGCGTCAGCAGCCTGGATCATTTCCAGGGCGTTGCTCAGCAACGCCATCTGATCCGCCGGGTCCAAGGCCTGGCGCAGATTCTGATTCATCAGCACGATGTCGCCACCGACGGCCAGCACATGGCCGGGGTAGCGCCGTGACTGTTGACGGTAGGCCTCCAGCAGGGCGATCTCACCCTCGGTTTTCAGGGTGCTGAGTCGGCCTTCTATTTGACTGCCGACATTCTTGGCCAAGGTGAACTGCATCGGATCGGATTCGTCGGCCCAGCAGGTCAGGTTGACAACACCGAGCACCCGGCCGGTGATCGGATCCCGGACCGGCCTGCCGGCGCACGCCAACCCGGTCAGCGCACCGACATAGTGTTCGCTACCCCGGATGAACGTCGGCCTGCCGCACTCCAGACTGGTGCCGATACCGTTCGTCCCGGTGAATTCTTCGGCGTAGGAATAGCCCGGGGCCAACTGAACCTCGTCGAGCACCCCCAGAATCGTCGGGTCGGTGACCAACCGGTCGAGCACCAGCCCGTCGGCCGACGTCAAGACGATGCCGACCGCGTGAAGTGCCACGTCATCGGCGAGCCGCAGCAGCACCGGATTCGCAGCACGCAGCAGCGGGGCCTCCGCATCGACGTCACGCGGACGTTGCTCATCGAGTCGATCGGGAGCGACCTTGCGCTGCTTGGCCCGCTGCCACGAGTTGATCACATAGGGCTCGACCAGTCCGGACTTGACAGCACCCGTGGCGAGGAACTCGTCCCTGGCCTGCTGTTTTGTCTCTCGATCTTCGGCCACCGCCACTGCCGCCTCAGACATCGACCTACCCCTTGACATCAGCGAACGCCCACCTTTCGCGGGCGTAAGGAAAGTATTTCGCACGTGACACGAGGTGTGGCGATTATCTCAGATTGAGACACCCTCAAGTTGAACCACAGCGTTGCATCTATCTCCATGTCCGGTCTGCCCGCTCAGACCCCAAGTAGATAGGTGGTTGCAGTGGATTTTGGTGTGTTGCCTCCGGAGGTGAACTCCGGGCGGATGTATGCCGGGCCCGGTTCGTCGCCGATGATGGCGGCAGCAACGGCCTGGGACAGGTTGGCAACCGAACTGAGTGCGGCAGCCACCCACTACCAAGACGTGATCACCGAGCTGACCAGCCAAGCCTGGCAAGGCCCGACCGCAACAACAATGGCCGCCGCGGCAGCACCCTACGTGGCATGGATGAGCACCACCGCCACCCAAGCCGAACAAGCCGCCACCCAAGCCAGAGCAGCCGCAGCCGCCTACGAAGCAGCCTTCACCGCCACCGTCCCACCCCCGGTGATCGCCACCAACCGCACCACCTTGGCCACCCTGATCGCAACCAACATCCTCGGCCAAAACACCCCGGCCATCGCCGCCAACCAAGCCGAATACGCCGCAATGTGGGCCCAAGACGCCGGCGCCATGTACAGCTACGCCGCCGCCTCAGCAGCCGCCACCACCCTCACACCCTTTAGCCCACCACCACAAAACACCAACCCCACCGGCGCAACCACCCAAGCCGCCGCCGTCGCCCAAAGCACCGGAACAGCAGCCGGCAACTCCGCGGGTTCCGCATTGCAGGCATTGGCGGCGCCGGCGGCGGCGACAGGTGCGGTTCCGGCGCCGATACAGGCCCTGATCGACGGTTGGCTCGACTTCACCGGCACCCCGCTGATCAGCTCGCTCAATCAGCTGGTGGGAAGTGGCGGACTGACCAGCACCCTGCTCGCCGCGCCGATTTGGGACAGCTCGGCCATGCAGTTCCTCCAGTTCATCGGGATGCTCAACGCCGCCGGTGTCAACGGAGGGGTCTGGGGCGAGGCGGCGGCCGCAGCGGCGCTGCCAGCCGCCGCATTGTCTTCAGAGGTGTCAGGTGCCGGCCTGGGCGGCACACTGGTCGGATCCACCGGGCCGGTTTCGGCCAGCCTGGGACAAGCGGCGTCGATTCGTGGGCTCTCGGTACCGCAGTCGTGGGCCGCCGCACCCGCCCTCGCCGGAGGCGCATCCCCGGCGATCCGACTTGCGTCGGCCGCGGCGCTGCCCAACGCCGGCGGCATGCCCGCAGCACTCGGGGCGCCGTTGATGGGCGGGCTACCTCCGGTGGCCGGGGCGGTCAACGCATCCCAGGGCACCACGACCCGCTCCAATTACCTACCGCGGATGACGGTGTTGCCGCAGACCGGTGACAAGCCCCCCGCCCGGCACGGCGACGCGAGCCAATGGGTCTCGGCGCACGAGGTGATCGCCGACACCGCCGCCGGACTGACCGACGAAGAACGCGCGGAACGCGATGAGCTGCGTCAGGAGATCGCCGAATTGGCGCTGGAGCGTGACGCGGTGGCCTTCCTGCTCCGCGAGGTCAGCCGATCGTGATCGCAGTCGACTACGCGATGTTGCCCCCGGAGGTGAATTCCGGCTGGATGTATTCCGGACCGGGTTCGGGATCGCTGATGGCCGCGGCGGCGGCCTGGAGCAGGCTGGCCGCGGAATTGAGCGCGGCGACAGCCCACTATCAGGACGTCGTCTCAGAACTGGCCGGCGACGTGTGGCGGGGCCCGGCCTCGACGTCGATGACTGCCGCGGCGGCCCCGTTCGTGCACTGGATGGGAACGACGGCCGCCCAGGTCGAGCAGGTGGCCACCCAGGCCAGAGCGGCAGCGGCAGCCTATGAGACGGCATTCGCAGCAATGGTCCCACCATCGGTGATCGCGTCCAACCGGATGATGCTGGCCACCTTGACAGCGACCAATGCGTTCGGGCAGAACACGGCGGCGATCGCGGCGAATCAGGCTGAGTACAGCGAGATGTGGGCTCAGGACGCAGGGGCGATGTACGGCTATGCGAGCGCATCCGCGGCCGCGGCCACGTTGGCGCCCTTCACCCCGCCACCGCAAACCAGCAACCCGGCCGGGGAAACAAACCAGGCTGCCGCCGTAAGCCAAGCCGGCAGCACAGTCGGGTCCTCAGCCGCCTCTGCACTGCAGAGCCTGGCCGCGACACCAGCAACGCAGGGCGCGGTACCCGGGCCGATACAGTCGCTGATCGACGGCTGGCTGGGATTTACCGGCACACCGCTGATCAGCTCCGCCAACCAGCTTGCGGGCAGCTTCGGGCTGTCGATGGTCAATTTCGGTGCCGGCCCGTTCAACAGTTCCGCCTTCCAGATGCTCACCCTGTCCGGGATGCTCGGTGCCGGTGGGGTCAACGGCACCGCGTGGGGCGAGGCGGCCGCTGCGGCCGCGTTGCCAGCCGCTGCACTGACATCCGAGGTGTCCGGGGCGGGAGCCACGTTGGCTGGTTCCTCCAGTCCGGTCTCGGCCAGCCTGGGGCAGGCCCCATCGATTCGCGGGCTCTCGGTGCCGCAGTCCTGGGCGACGGCCCCCGCGGCCCTGGCGTCCAATTCCCCTGCGGCGCTGTATTCCGCTGCGGCCCTGCCGAGTGCGGATCCCGGCGGCTTGCCAGCCACCGCGGTGCGGGCCGGGGGCGTGAGCGGTGACAGGCCGTTGATAGCCGGCGTCGTCAATACGCCGAAGAAGGCCGGTTCCCCCTCCCGCTTCAGGAGCAGGGCGGCCATCGCCTCTCCGTCGGCGGGACGGTCCGGCGCATACCGCGGGACGGCCGACCGCTGGGCCCAGCCGAGCCCCCATACCGCGGTCGTCGCCAGTTCGCTCAGCGACCGTGAACGCCGCGAACTGGAGAGGTTACGCAGTGCCGTCGGCGAATTGACCAAGGAGCGCGATGCGGCCGCACGTCTGATCAGAAAGGAATTTAGGGCATGAGCCTGATGGATTTTGGTGTGTTGCCTCCGGAGGTGAACTCCGGGCGGATGTATGCCGGGCCCGGTTCGTCGCCGATGATGGCGGCAGCAACGGCCTGGGACAGGTTGGCAACCGAACTGAGTGCGGCAGCCACCCACTACCAAGACGTGATCACCGAGCTGACCAGCCAAGCCTGGCAAGGCCCGACCGCAACAACAATGGCCGCCGCGGCAGCACCCTACGTGGCATGGATGAGCACCACCGCCACCCAAGCCGAACAAGCCGCCACCCAAGCCAGAGCAGCCGCAGCCGCCTACGAAGCAGCCTTCACCGCCACCGTCCCACCCCCGGTGATCGCCACCAACCGCACCACCTTGGCCACCCTGATCGCAACCAACATCCTCGGCCAAAACACCCCGGCCATCGCCGCCAACCAAGCCGAATACGCCGCAATGTGGGCCCAAGACGCCGGCGCCATGTACAGCTACGCCGCCGCCTCAGCAGCCGCCACCACCCTCACACCCTTTAGCCCACCACCACAAAACACCAACCCCACCGGCGCAACCACCCAAGCCGCCGCCGTCGCCCAAAGCACCGGAACAGCAGCCGGCAACTCACTGCAGAACATCATCGATCAGATCTTGAATTTCAACCTGGCGGATACGCAGATCGGCAAGGACTTCTTGGCGCTCAACGGGTCGTTTTCCGGGTTGCAGGCCGTTATCGGCGGCCTGGGCTATACCGCTTCCGGATCCATGTTCACCATCGTTCCCGGCGTGAATGCGGCCATCACCGCGTCCTCGGCGATGACATCGGCCATGTCGGCGGCCGGAGTCCTACCGGTCAGTTCGGTGACCACCCTTCCGGAGGCCGGTTCGGTGGGCCGCCTGGTGGGTTCGTCCGGAGCCGGCGGCCAGACATCAGCGACTCTGGGCCGTGCCGGGTCGGTCGGCGGCCTCACGGTGCCGCCGTCATGGGGGTCGGCGGCTTCGCCGCTGGCCGCGGCATCATCGAATGTTCGGCTCGCCGCAGCAGCGGCACCCATGTCGGGTCTGGGCGGCATGCCCGCGGCCCCCGGAGGCTTCATGGGCGGGATGCCGATGCTCGCGGGCGCGGTCAACGCGCCGCGCAGCGGCGAATCCGGCTCCCGTTTCGGCTCCCGGCTCAAGGTGCTCCCGGAACTGGGTGGGCAGCCCGCCGAGGAACCGTCCACCCGGTGGGCAGCACCGGCCCAGCCCGCCGCCACCAGCGGAGCCAGGTTCAGCGAGCGCGACGAACTCAAGGAACTCCGCAAAGTCGCTGCCGAATTGGTCAAAGAACGCGACATTCTGCATCGCTCGGCCGTGGCACTACTCAAAGACGTCTCGAACTAGGCGTCGTCGTGATACCCGCCCGAGCAACGCATTCCTGGAAATGCGCAGAGACCGCAGTGAACCGGTCCCCGCGCGCCGGTGTCCCGGCCCGTCCACCTCCGGCCGCTTGAGCGTTGCGCACCAAGCCAATCAACGAACGAAGAAAGGAAAACCGCATGTCATTCGTGACGACGCAGCCGGAGGATCTGAACTACGCCGCCAACCGCCTGATGAGTATCGGCACCGCGGTCAACGCCGAGAATGCCGGCGCCGCCGGCCCGACCACCGGGGTGATTCCCGCTGCCGCTGACCAGGTTTCGGCACTGACCGCCGCGCAGTTCGCCGCCCACGCCAAGGTCTACCAGGCGGTCAGCGCTCAAGCCAAGGCGATTCACGACCAGTTCGTGCACATGTTGGCGACAAGTGCCGGCTCGTACGAACTCACCGAGGCGGCCAACGCGGCCGCAGCCGGTTAGGGGGCGCCATTTCGATTCTTTCCGTCCAGCGTTATCACCACTTGATGAACAGGAGCTAGAACATGACTACTCGATTTTTGACTGATCCGGACGCGATGCGTGCGATGGCGGGGCGTTTTGATGTGCACGCCCAGACGGTTGAGGATGAGGCCCGG
>NZ_MVHU01000020.1 GCF_002086285.1 Mycolicibacter kumamotonensis
CGTCGACGGGCGAGCCCGCAACCGCCGGATCGGAGGTCGCCTGAAAATCACCGATCCACAGGTCTTGACAATATCTCCTCGATACTGCCGATATCTATCAGCTGTTCACGTATGCCTACGCGCTCGGCGGTGGCGAGTACGCGCGACGCGCAGGCCTGATCTATGCCTCGACAACCAGCACGACTGGACCCGCGCTGCGGATAATGCCAGCGGCAGGGGTGACAGATGCCCGCATTTACGGTGTCGGGATTGACATCCCGAGAATCCTCGAAGCGTTGGGTACCCTCGATCCACAGCCCGTGTACGCCGAGGTCCGGTCCATCGTGCAGCAGCTCACCGGGCTTGCGTGCAACCTACCGGCCCCTGCGGGTGTCGCGAACGTCAGCCACTGACCGGCTACAGATCCCAAACCTGGTCCGGATCATCGAGTGCTGCACGAATCTGTCCAAGGTCACCGAGGTCTGCAAGCGGCGACGTCCGGGCGATATCGACAATGCCACGAACGACTGCATTGAGGGCCTCACCGTTCCCGGCTTCGAGCGCCTGGTCGAGACGGGTGAACAACGCTTCGAACGTCGCTCGACGCTCGGCGAATACCTGCTCGAAGTAATCTTTGAGAACCGCTTCGGCAGCTTTAATGCGAGCAACCTCAGTCTTCTCATAAGCGCGGATTCTTGTGCGCTGCGTACTTTCGCTCTGGGTGACCTTGATGCACTCGCGAGTCACATCCACGATCTGGGTCAACGCATTGAAACCGTCCAAGGCGGAGAATTTCGCCCCCACACGACCAACACCATTCGCTACGTGAACCTGCGGCTTCTCACTCACCCTCGGCATCCCCGATCATCTCCCGGTATTTGACCGTCATGTTTGCACTCTCATTAGGCACGTCGCCCTCCGCATCGACCACTGGCGCTGCTGCGACATCACGAACCGAGAGTGCGAGGACCAAGGCTTGCTGAAAACGATCGGCGTGTGCCTTCGGATCAAACTGCTCCGACTCAAGCAGATCCAGCGCAGCTGTCGCGCGTCTCGTGAGCGCATTCAACACCGAACTGACTTCTGCGACCCTCGTATCCACAGCATCGAGGCGAACAGCAAACGCATCAAGCTTCGCGAGCTCGACCGCGACATCCGCCTGAACGGCCCGCGCCTTCGTGGCCGCTTTCGCTCCTTGCATCTGCGTAACGAGACCGCCGACCAGCAACGCCGGGCCGACGGTCACGAAATTCAGTGCGGTGGCGCCCAGGGCCATTCCACCGCCACCCGCAGCCACGCTTCCGCCGCCGAGGAACGCTACCGTCGCGCTCTCAGCTGCGGCCCCAGACAAACCGGAGATTGCAGCACCTGTACTCGCTGCACCAAAGCTGCCGGCAGCGGCATATACGCCGGCACCCGTACCAAAGGCTGTCGTCACCGATCCAACAGCACCTAAAGCCCATGAAATCGGGTCAACGTCCAGCCCAGCAATCCCGGACATGCGCGAGATCGTGACGTCAATCCCATCCACCAGCAGCCGCTCGTTCTCACGGACCTGTCGCTCGTGGCGTCGAAGGAATTCAGCCATGCGCACGACGACGTCGATCAATGCTCGCTGCTGCTGTCCACCCAATGCCTCAAGTCGGCCATTGGTCACTTCTACCGCTTCTGCGGTCTGGCTGCGACTCTTCTCGTAGCGTTTACGTGCAGCGTCCACCTGGTCACGAGCCTTTTTCATGTCCCAGGCGCCCTTGCCGCCGAGTGCAACTCCGCCGCCACCTGTAACGGCACCGACGGCAATAAGAGCCAGCGGAATCAACGGCACAACCATAGCCCATCCATTCGTCGTTTGGCCGTGCAACTTGCACGAATTTAATGGGTACGAATCAGCAGCACAACAGTTGACGTCGGCGCTGGTGAACCGTGTCTATACGACTGATCGCGATCATCACCTACCCCGCAGCGCATCCGGCAGACCCTTCGAATACACCACCACCAACTCCCGATTCGCCCGCGTCAGCGCCGTGTAGAGCGGCCCCTGGTGCCCGCGGTTCCGTCTGAAGTCCGCCGGCTCCACCACCACCACCGCATCGAACTCGATGCCGCGGGCCGAGTCGGGGTCCAGCGCGGTCACCTCCCGGCCATCGCGTTCCCAGGGGCTCAGGTCATGCATGGACCCGGCCCACCCGCGCGAGCGGAGACTGCGTCGGACCGCTCCGGTGTCCGGACCGATGACGGCAACTGTCCCCGATGGGTAGGCGACCAGAAGCCGCTCGACCTGCTCTGCGACCGCGTCGCCGAGCTCGGCCGGGCGCACCTTCTCGACGGTGGGGGCCGGCCCCTCATGCTGGAAGGCGTTGACCACCCGCTGATCACGAGGAAGCAGTCGGGTCGCAAACTCCAAAATCGGGCGCGTGGACCGGTATCCGATCGCCAGCTCGAAGGTTGCGGTGTCTTCTTCGATCGCGATCAAGTCCAAGATCTCGGGCCAATTCGCCGGGGTGTGGTCCGACCGGCGCTGGTTGAGATCTCCCAGCACCGTCCACCGGTCCTCGATGTTGATCTCGTCGAGCAGCAGCCAGCCCAGCGGGGTCACGTCCTGTGCCTCGTCGATGATGATGTGGGTGATACCAGCGAGATCGGCCGGCGGGCTCACCTCCCACTGGATGTAGGCGAGCAGCGCGGAATGGGCCCGCAGCGTCAGGGCATGCCGGTATGCGGGCAGCGCGCTCAGATAGGTGCTCCACTGCGGATCGGACGTGATCGCTGCGCTGTTGGCGCGCATGTATTCGTAGACCTGCTCGGCTGACAGTGCGGCACCGCCGTTGGTCGTACGGATGTGCCGGATGGCGCGCCGCAGCAACCGCACCAGTTTCCAGTTGGCATCCTGTGCTGTCGGCGAGATCTCGCCTTTCGGAGGGTACTTGAGGCCGAGGATGTGCTGCCACAGCTCCGGCAGCGACAACACATGCAACTGTGCGGAGTTGCCGGCTAGGTCGTTGATGACGCCGATGACGTGTTGGGAATACCCGGCGGTCGGCCCGATCAGCAGCACATTGCCGGAAGCCCTGTCTTCGGCAGGGGTGTCCTCGTTGACCAGGTAGGCGGCGCGGTGCGATGCGATGATCGTTTTCCCAGTGCCGGGTTTGCCCTCGATGATCATGCTGTCGCCCGCCGGCATCGTCACTAACGCGTACTGGTCCGGCTGCAGTGTGGCCAGAACCGAATCCAACCTCTTTGTTCGCGGAGCTTGCATTTGAGCCCGCAACGCTTCTTCCGCACGGATTCCGGCGAGTGAGTGGTCGGCGTGATGATGGCCGTCGGATGCAGCCGCCGAAAGCCCTTCGGCCACTGGGTCCAGCGGTTTGGGCACATCAGGCTGCGGCCGTTTGGGTATCGTCGGCGGGGCGGGGATCGCCAGTCCACGCTTGCGGAATGGATGCTTAGGCGCGTCGGCGCGTAGCGTCTCGTCGCTGAAGTCCACGATCTGGCCGTTGCGTCGCACCATGGTGCGCACGACGGCAACCTCGTCGCAGAGCTTGTGGTGCCTGGTGCCGCGATAGAAGGTGCAGGCGATCGGAGCGGTCCAACTGAAAACCAGGGTCCCGTCGAACTCAGCATATTTTTTGCCGATGTAGAAGTCCGATTGCCCCTCAAGCACCCACTCGTCGGGTCCGGCCAGCGCCACCCGGCCCACCAGTTCTCCGACCGGCATCTCTCGTCGTGCCGGCAGACCGGTCCCGGTCCACAAACCATTGCGCGGGCCCTGATAAGCCAGTGGGCGGCTGGCCTTCTCCCGCAGCAGCGTCGCGTAACGCTTCTCCGCGGTGCGCTCGTCTTCAAGTTCCAATTCCTTGGGCGTACTCACTAATCCCTCCGTCAGGCCACTATTTCGATGACACAGGCCGCGAGCGGCTCGAGTCGGATTTCGGGTTGGACTTCGCTCTGCAGCTCGGCCGACAGCGCCGCGTAGCGCTCCTGCGCCCGACGACGCTGGCTTTCGAACAGTGCTATCGCCCGCTCCCCGCGCCCACGCGCCCGTGCGGTCGCAATCCGGTTCTCGATGGCAGCGAGTTTGCGGTGATGCTGTTGATCCAAAGTGATTGCCCGGGTTCGCTGCAGGGCATCGAACTCGTGATTGCGGCGCGATTGCTCGTGCAGATGCCGCTCATACAGTTGGTTCTGTGCGCGCTCGGCAAGGTTCTCCAACCGATCGATGCGTGGCAACGGGGTGTCGGTGAGGTTGCCTTCGGCGAGGGCGGCCAGCAAGGCGTTCGCCGGCCCGTCACCGGCATGGCGCCCGGCATCGGTCACCGCAGCTCCCCAGATCTCATCCCCGCCGCGCGACGCCGCCACCGCCTTAGCCATGACGACAACGTAGACACCGGGTCCGACATCGTCGGCTGACGCCGGAACCCGCAGCGACGCAAACCGGGCCTGCCGGTGGCCCGGCACTGCCGCGGCTGCCATCGTCAGTGGACTGGTCGCGGTGAGCAGCATGCCGCCGCCGGTGCGGGCCAACTCCTGGTCGAGGATCAGCGATATCGGCATCTCGCTGCGCAGCTGCGATGCCAGGTTGCTGGTCTCTGCCCGGGTGCGCTGCGCCGTTTTGGCAAGGTCTTCAACGCGGCCGGCCATGGTCGGATTGCCGTAAAGCTCAGCGACCCGTCGGTCTTTGGTGAGCCGAATTCCCGAAGCTCCGTCGACCCGCGCCCAGTCGTCAAGCAATTGCGCCAGCTCGTGTTGTCCGACGTAGCGCCCGGTACGGACCAGCTCGTCTTCGAGCCCGGCGACGTCGACGTCGTTGCTGACAAGCAGTGCACTGGACGCGTCGGAGACGTCCTGCAGGCCGGCGCGCTGCTCGGCGATCGCCGTTTCGACCTCGTGGATCTTCTGCTCACGCTGCTCGGGTGTCAGGGTGAAGTCGAAACCGGCTTCCAACGCTTTGGGGGCGTTGGCGGTGATGATCGGTTCCAGGGCACCGACGGAGGATTCGAAGATCCCGATCCGGTCGAGGAGCCGCGACAGGATGCGTTCATCGATGGTGGCCTCGTTGACGAAGTTCACCACCAGCATGGCCTCTTCGACCTGACCGATGCGGTCGATGCGGCCGATGCGCTGTTCGATCTCCATCGGGTTCCACGGCAGGTCGTAGTTGACCACCGCCGAGCAGAACTCAAAGTCGAGGCCCTCGCTGGCGACGCGGTTGGCGAGCACGAAATCGTATGCGCCGCCGCGGAAGTCGCCCATGATGCGGCGACGCTGTTCCCGGTTGACACCACCATGCATGACCGCCACCCGGAACTCGTCCTCCAGCCGGCCCATGAGGTAGGCCAAGGTAGGCCGGGAGTGGGTGAACACCAGAGCACGCCGGCCCTGCTGGTGCAGCGTGCGCAACACCTTGCGGAGGTCATCGAACTTGGTGTCGACGTCCGCAGGCAGGTTGCGGGCAGCGGCGATCAAGCCGGCGTGCGGTTCCAGGCGGACGGCGGGGGCATCGGAGTCGGCGTCGGTGATGGCGCCGAAGGCCTTGGGCTCCAGCACGGCGCGGCGGGCCATCGGCAGGCACGCACTGGCCAGCCGTAGCGGCATCTGCATCGCAAAGTGCAGCGGCCGCCCCATCGCTTTAGCGCGGTCTTGACACCACTGCAGGTATTCATCGTAGAAGTCGGCTTCGGCTTGAGTCCAGGTGACGTCGTGGCGGTCCAAGGTCCGTTTGGCTTTGCGGTCGTCGACTTCGACCTTCTTGGTGCGGGTGATCACGGTCGACAGCGTGTTGAGGTCGGCCAGGTAGCGTTTGGCCTCAACGACATCGCGCGGCTCCAGCTTGCCTTTGGCGAGAAGCTCTTCGAGCAGCGCGAAGTCCGGGCGCTGCATCAAGGGGCCGCCGAGCGTGGTGGTCTTCAGTTCGCCGAGCTTCGCGCACAGCTCACGACCGTCGACCCCCTTCTCGACCAACCGTGCTGCGACGGCGTTGATGATCCGGTTGGGTTCCAGGCGCAGTTCTAGGTCGCGGATGTCGCCGTAGTCGCCCGGGGCGAGCAGCTCCAGCAGGTTGAGCAGGTCGTCCTGACGCAGGTTGATCGGTGTCGCGGTGAGAAAGACCAGGTTGTCGGCCCAGTCGGTGAGGCGGGTGCCCAGCGCGTAGCTCTTGGTGTCCTGGTTGCGCATCGAGTGCGCCTCATCGACGATGACCAGGTCGAATTCCGGTGGCAGATCGTCGAGTTCGTCCATGCCCTCCCAGGACCGCAGCCGTTCGATACTGCAGATGTAGGCCTGCCGGCGCGGCAGCCGGTTCTGGCGGTGCTTGTCCAGGAAGGTCCGCAGGGTGGCGGTGTCCAGTTCCGTCAGGTCGAACTCGAACCGGTCGTCCATCTCCTCTTTCCACTTGCCGACCAGGCCCGCGGGACAGACGATCAGCACCCGGTCGGCTTCACGGCGCGCTTCCAGCTCGGTCCAGATCAGGCCAGCCTCGATGGTCTTGCCCAGGCCGACCTCGTCGGCGATCAGGATGCGGGCCTTGCCGGTCTGCAACAACTTGAGGACCGGCTTGAACTGGTAGGGCCGGAAGGTGGTGCGGGTGGCCCGGAACGAGAACAGCGTGTTGGCAAACTTGCTCTGCAATTTCGCGCGGGTCAGCGTCGCCCCGAACCGGCGCGCCGGTGTTGGCTCGCGGGTCACCCAGGCCCGCGGAGTGTCGAGCTCGGGGCGGGCCTTGAGCGAGGATTCGATGACGTTCTGCTGGTGGCCCTCGACGATCACCGTGTAGGACCACTGCCCGGAGCGTCCGCCGAGAAACACCCGATCGCGGATCACGACGTCGACGTCGCCGGGGTGGGTCACCGCCGCCTCGTTGAGCTCGAACCGGGGTGTGGGGACCGGGTGGCCGTCGACCCAGAACTTCTCCGCCCAGGCGAGGGCCGCCATCAGCGGATGGTCGTCGCTGAGTTGGTCGAGCCGCGCGACCGTCGCATCCCCGGGTGGCGCGCCGAGCGCGACCTGCAGAATCAGGGCGCCACCGTCGACGCCCTGGAACCAGTAGAGACCTTCGGGCAGTTCGACCTCGGGTTGTCCCAGAACCCGGCACTCCTCGACGTGCGAGGCCAGGGCGCGAACGGGGCCGTCGAGGATCAGTGCCCGGGCGAACTCACCGCGGTCGAGGGCGACATGGAGCTGTTCCGGGTCGGGGTGGTAGCCGAATGATTGCGCAGGTCCCATGGCCGATGAGACCATCGACGCCATCCTTGAGCACTCCTTCTCGCTATGTTGGTGCATGGCAACCCCAGCGACGAGCTTGGCCGACCGCTTCAGATATCGCCCGCACTCGACGCCAGCTTCCGCATGCGTCAATCATTTATTCGTCGTCCCACTCGTACTCGTCCCGAAAAGGCGTCAAAAGTATTACTTTACAAAACAATCCCCGGTGAGGATTGCTGGACCGACGAGAGTGTGAGCGTGTCATCACCGCTGATCGCTATCCTTCCGCCAACAACGAGATGATCGATGGCATCGCCGATGTAACGCTCCACGACTGCTCCGGTTCTTGTCCATCCGAATACACGCGCAACACATTGAACAACTTCAGTCCGGCTGACCGCGCCCACATCTTGAACGGTAAGGACCACGGCCATTCCTAGTTCCTCCAAATGCACGTGTTCGGCCTTCCGAGCGGTGTTCCCTGCCGGTACGCGAACCATTGATACTTGCCGGCCGGGCAACATTAGGAAGTCGCCGTCTCGGACAACCTGCGCCCTCTGGATAGCGCGGTCGATGTTGTTGCGAATATTGGAACCAATACGTCCGATGTTCCACCATTCCCGAAGACGTTCATGAGCGACTTCGATATGGACGGGCCCTTCATGTTCCACCAGAACCTGGATCGCTTCGACCATATGAAGGTGACTGCCTGCTTCTCCGGGATCCACAAAATGGGGAATCGGCGTCGCTGGAGCAGGCCGGTACTCGGTTGTCCAGTTTGGGGTATCGGCAATCTCGGCCTGCTCAGTCTCAATGATCGGTCGGTCTAAGGGCAAAGTCTTCTTACTCCGGTTGTCAAGAGGTGCAGCAATCGCTTCCTCAATGGCAGCTCGTAGACGCGCCTCTTCTGCAAGACGATCGCGGTACCACGCTGTGCCCCAGATACGGTGGAGTCTCCAACCGAGGCCGACCAGTATCTGCTCACGAAGGCGGTCACGGTCTCGAGCCGCGGGAGCCGAGTGGTATTGGTAGCCATCGCATTCGATTCCGATCGCGAACATCCCGGGGTAAGCGGGGTGCCGAACACCAATATCGATCCGGTATCCCGCAGCGCCCACTTGAGGCTCAACCACGTAGCCCCATCCGCGGATGACTGCAAGTACGGACTCTTCAAACGGTGATTCTGGATCGCGCCCGCTAGGTGAATACGGGACCGCAAGCACCTGAGGCCCTCGCTCCGCATACTCAAGGTAGGAACGGAGGTAGTCAACATTTTCGTTTGTCGACGGTGGAATCTCACGTGCGCGCATCGATGCGACGACCTCGACACGTTGACGAGCGCGGGTGATACCGACGTTGAGACGTCGCCACCCCTTGTCCTTGTTCAAGGCACCGAAGTTGGTTGATATCTTTCCCGCCTCGTCCGGGCCATAACCGATGGAGAAAATGATCACATCGCGCTCGTCGCCTTGCACCTGTTCCAGTGCTCGGATGAAGAACCCACGGAGACGATCATCCGTATCAAAGAATCGGTCGAGGTCTCGCCTGCTGACTCGAGCCTCATCTATGGCGCTCTGTACCGCATCCGCTTGAGCAACAGAGAATGTCACCACACCGAGAGTGAGTTCGGGATGCTTAGTGAAGTGCTCGATGACACGCTCGGCGACCTTGGCCGCTTCGATAGGGTTGAACGCCCCACCGCCGCGTCGATACATGCCGTGTGCATGGAAGAACTCGATGCCGACGTCCTCGCCTTCGGCCTGTGCGGAGGGAAAAGTGACGAGTTGTCCCCCATAGAACTTGTAGTTGGAGAAAGCGATGAGGTCTTCGTGGCGGGACCGGTAGTGCCACCGGAGGCCCAAATTGTTGAACGCACCTGAGGCTTTGGCGAGTTCCAGAACCGATTGAAAGTCCTTGACGTCGGTTTCGTCCTCGTCGTCGTCCGTACTGCGGTCGAAGAAGGAGGTGGGCGGCAATTGCTTGTCGTCGCCGGCCAATATCAGGGCTTTGCCTCGGTAGATACAGTTTATGGCATCACCAGGAGTAACCTGCGAAGCTTCGTCAAAGATGACGATGTCGAACTCCATTTCCGGTGGCAGGTACTGGGATACCGCCAGCGGCGACATCATGAACACCGGCTTGATGCTGCGCGTAGCGTTGCCAGCGCGCAACATCAGTTCACGGACTGGCAGATGCTTCCTCTGCTTGCTTCCTTCGCGGCGAATCACCCCGGGCTCACCGATCATCGTGTTGACTGGGCGACGAGCATTGACAGCAAGAATGATGTCTGCGGTTGCCGCCTTGATCAGGTCGCTGTCGAGCTGACGATACTCAGCGACCAAGGCTTCTCGATCGGCCGCAAGCAGAGGGCGAAGGCGTTCGTCCCCTTGAATGACAGCGTCGCACCAGCCCCTCAATAGGGCACGATTGATGACACTGGGGACGTCTTGCTCAGCCAGGCGCTTCTCAATGCAGAAGTCGACCGCGACATCGAGGCCGCGCCGCGCAAGGTCTGCATATGCACGTCGGTATTCGAACCACTCCTGCTGCCCAACAGAGTCTTCACGGAACGCATCAAGCAGTTCGACCGCATCGTTGTAGTCATCAAACTCTGTCATCAGTTCACGTTGCCGACTAGGCGCGAATGCTTCAACCACCCGGCCGCAGGTGTTGACCCATTTCTCGTGCGCTGGACCCAAGGCTTCTACGAGGGACGAGCCGGCAATCGCCTTGACCTGGTCGGTAGTTAGCGGTCCGCCCGCGAGGTAACGGAGGTGAGTCGCCCACGTCATAGCTTCATCGAGTGACTCCAGGTTGGTTTCGCTAAAGTCGAAGTGGTCACCAAATGTATTCCTGTAGGCGGGTTCGCCTCGCCGAATCTCTACTGCTGCGCGCTGAGCGTCGTCAACGAGAGCAAGCAGGTTGTTGGCGTCAGCAAGCGAATCAGCCCCTCCGGCAGCGACGGCAGCGACGGCACCGACGCGGTCCGCGGCGCGCCGAAGCGGGCTCACATGGGCCGTTAGCCAGTTGATGGCTTCTCTGATAGCCCCGATCAGGAGTTCGGGACGTCCCGTCGCTGCCGGAGACACTTGGAGGCCGCTTTTCCATTCGTCGAAGTCGTGACGCACGGTATCGGCGACGGTTTGATAGGCGTCGTTGGAGCCGGTACCGGTCATGTAGGTCACCAACTGTGCGGGCACCTTGCCATCAAGAATGGTGAGGACTTCGTCAGCGACGTTGAACGCCGCGTTGAGTTTCTCGAAGTCAGTCTCTCGTCCGGCAACGTGGGCCCCGAGGATCTCTCCACCGGTAGCTGTGAAAGTGTTGAGGGCCTTGACGGCGTCACCCCATGCGATGGCGTCGGAGAGATGGCTGATACCCGTCTTCACCTCAGCGGCGTCGGTCAGCAGGCCCGCGAGAGTCTTCTTGTCCGCTCGGTAGTTCCCCGAAAGCTTCTTCAGGCCCTTGTGCAAATTCGTGAAGCGGTCTTGTAACTCGGCTAGTGGTGCGCTCAGCGCTTCTGGCGCGAAAACGGGGGACGCCTTTGCCTCCGCTTCGTTCAAGGCCCTGATGCGCTCACGCATTACAGCAGCAGCTGCGCGCGCCTCGGTCAAGCCGGAGCGTGTGAACCATCGACGGTCGGGAAGAGCGTTGTGCGAACGCAGCCTGACAAGCCGCATCAAGCGATCTGCATCAGCGAAGGTCGACGGCGGCGCGAGCCCGATGCTGTCGGCTAACGCGGATAGTGCGTTGAGTCGCTGATCCAGCATCCGCGCTTGGGCCTCGAAGCGATCAGCTGTCGCCATCAAGTCGCGAGCCGGCATTGTGTGAATTTCTACCGGGAAAGGACTGGCGCCTACCGGCGGAGGTTCCGGTGGCATCGTCGCCAGATCTGGAAACGATGTCCATGCAACGCCCCCGACCTTGACCACGGTCTCCTCCGCAACCCGCAAATGCGCAAGCTGACGCCCTAGATCGGCCCGCAGTGAATCCAGCGGCACCGTGCTTTCGGCGGTGAGCCACTGATCCATCACCCCGGCGGGGCGCGGGCCATGCTGGTGCTGGATAAGAGCCAGCAGCTGCGGCGCATCAGACGGTTTGGTGAGACAAAAAGCATCGACCAGCTCGGTGTTGAGCGCAACCGTGCTGCGCAACTCCTCAAGCGCGGACTTTGCGTGGTACAGGCGCACTTCCAAAGACTGGTCGTCAATGACTTCACGCCAAAGGAAGGAGTTTCCCTGCACCGCAGGCCGCCACGCGCGTACCAGTTTAGAGAGCGTTTCCTGGATTCCGACATAGTCAGCCTCTGACAAGCCAGTCGGATCTGTTTCGGGTACCGGCGCGATCGGCGCTGCAGCCAAATTCGCACACAACCCCAAAACCTTGTGTAGCGGCATGTTAAGCGGTTTGCGAACCTCATTCATCGCGGTCGCATATTGGTTGAGTTGGTCGCGACGGTCCCTCACGCCCAGCCGAGTGGCACCCGGCATCGCAACAGGAGGTTTCACGACGTTGTCGAGTGTGTTGAGTAGCTCGGTTGCCACTTCTTTGCGGTTCGCCTTGTGCGAGTGCAGTTCCAACAAGTATGAGCCGAGTCCAACCGAGGCAAGACGATTTCGCACGACCTCAAGGGCCGCCATCTTTTCCGATACGAATAGCACGGTTTTGCCCGCATGCAGGAGTGCGCCAATCATGTTCGCGATCGTCTGCGACTTGCCCGTGCCTGGTGGACCATCCATGACGAACGTCTTGCCTGCGAGAGCTGCAGCCACTGCCGCCCGCTGGGAAGAATCTGCGTCAAGTACGAGAGGCGTGAGTTCAGGAGGAGCAGCCCGGTCAATATCGGCGTCCTCAAGCCGATCAAACTGAAATGCTGCCGATTGCTGCGACGGATCGGATGTTGCCAGGGCTCGTACGATGGGGTGCTCGAGAATCCTGGCTTCGTTATCCAGAAGATCCCTGAACATGGCCTCCTTCGTGAAGGAGAATGTCGATAGGTATGTGGTCTCGCGTAGCGTCCATCCGGTGAAAGCGTCATGGTTTGCGAGCACAGACCGTATCGCGGTAAGCGTCTCTGAAACCGACAGGTTATCGATTTCCTCGATGGCGGGCAGGTCAATCCCGAATTCTTTCAACCGAAGCGCCAGCGCTGGATTCAGTACGGCGTCATCTTCACCGACCGTAATGAGTGGCGTTGACTTTGGCCCATTAGGAAGCAACTTCACCGGGACAAGGAGCAGCGGAGACACCATCTCCGTACCGTCTACGTCGCACCAATCTAGGATCCCGAACGCAAGGTAAAGTACCGACAGGCCTCTATCAATGAATTCCGCTGAAGCCTTTCGCATCAGGTTTCTGACCACCGCGGCGACTTCAGCATCTGGTCGAGGCGAATGGTAGAACTCGCCAGATGGTGAAGCCAAGGACTCCGGGGCAAGATCACCACGTATTGACTGCGCTTTCCCCGTTTGCAAGAGGTTGAGAGCTTGGTCTGGAGGTGGTGCGTCAATTAGCAGCGACGAGGTCTTCGAGGCACGAAACTTGATCAGCGCACTTTGTCGGGTGAGACCCACAAGTCCGTCGCGCCATGACTTGAGGGCGGCTGAGACCTCGCCTTGCCGTGCCAGCGCGGAGGGGACAGTCGCCAAGCCGCCGCCCTGCGTCGTCGGGGAAATCGAGTTAGTGGTTGCGTCGAGATCGATTGGCTGCGGAGCTTCGTCCAAGAGTTGGGAATCTGCGAACTCGAACCTGGCGTGCCTGCCATTGGACACATGGTTCGCCTGCGTGTCGTGATCCGAATCGGTCACCGTGAACTCCTTGAGGACAGATCTCACCGACGATATCGGTGGCGCTATCGACGAGCTTAGATCCGGTCACTGACACTTTCGCCCGGAGTCACGGAAAACAAGACGCGTCACGCCACCCGCGGCAGATCCCGCTCCGCGCTGTGCTCCCGCGGCGCCGTCCCACGCGCCCCCGGCGCCCACCCGACATACGTCAGATACAGCCCCAGCAGCGCGAACGCCACGTACACGACCCGCCACAGGTTCACCGCGCCCATCCAGTCGGCCGGAACCGACAGGACCGTCGCCGGAAACGCCACCAGCAAGAACCCCTTCACCGCAGTCAGCCAGCCCAGCGCGGAGACGCTGAACGCCGCCACCCCGCGCCAGTACGGGTGCAAGGCGATCACCACCAGGCCGGCCAGCAAGGTGAACGCGCCCGCCACCCACGACCAGAGCCAATCGTCGCCGACCTCGGCGAGGCGCGTCCACAGCTCCGAGCCCTGCACGGCAGCAGTCAAGCAGAGGACGGCCAAGAACGGGCCGACCACCCGGGCGAACATCCGAGTGGTGTTTTGGGATTGAATCGAGGTACTCATCGTTTCGTCCTTCCCGAGCGTCCCCCTTAACCGCCATTGTCCTCCCTAAATCGCGGTTGTGCCGCGATCTGGCGCGCCGCTGAACAGCCACCGCAAGCCCATCGAGCATGTCGGTACCGCCCGGGAACATAACCCCGTGACCTCAGCTCGATCCGCTCCAGTCGCCACTGCGCACCCGGGCCATCAGATGGAGTTCGCGTACGTCGATGAGTCCGGAGACACTGGTGCAGCGGGTACGCGGACGTTCACGTTGGGGTGCGTCTTGGTACCGGTCGACGACTGGTTCGCAAGATTTGACCAACTGGTCACGATGCGCCGCGAGATCCGTGACGCCTATCTGTTGCCCATGCGGCAGGAGGCGAAAGCGAATCAGATGGTGGGGGTCAAGAAGATCTACCGAGAACTGGGACTTGGCGATGGCCAGGTCCGGGACATCTACCAGCGTCACATGCGCGCGGCAGCGCAGATCGCCTCCGGGGTCTTCGCCATCGTCATCCGCAAAGACCTCCTGGCCAAACCCGACTTGGACGTTTTTGACATTTCCTGGCGGTATCTGCTTGAACGCCTTCGTAAGCGCACCGAGGAGTCAGGAACGCCGATCATGGTGATCCATGACATCGGCCAGGACGACGCGATCCGCAAGCTTCTCCGTCGATTCCGACGACTTACCTGGACGGCCGCCGGAGCGCGCGTTTCTGCCCCCCTCATCATCGAAGACCCCGTCCCCCGCGATTCGCAGCATTCTTATTTCATCCAGCTCGCCGACCTTGCGGCGTATGCAGCCTCCGCGAGAGCCTTACCGCGAACCGGTCGAACCACCACCATCTGCAACGACGAAATGTGGCAACTGCTGAAACCCGTGCACGTAACGCGAGTCTCCCAGCGCGGCGACGGTCTATACGTTTTCCCTACAAATGAAAGGGGCCCCTTGCGGGGCCCTTGACGGCTAACCTACCCCGGCCATGCGACCGATTCAGCTAGCAGTGTTCAGCATACCCGGTTCGATGCGTCCAGACACGTATATGCACGAATAGGCGGCCTGAGTACAGTCGGTGCATCAACCACCATCCCGGGAGCACACCTGACATGGCCGCCTCCCGCAAACGTCCCCTCAGCGCCCTGATCACCCGAGTGACCATCGCGGTCGTCGTCGCAGCGATCCTGGTGGCCACCATCTGGGCCAGTCGTGCCCACCCGGTGCGCAACCCCATCCCGATTCCGGCGGCCAAAACGATCGGACCCGGCATCGGCATCAACGTCACCCCCACCGACGGCTCCGACAACATCAGTTGCACAACAGGATTTCTGGTGCACACCAAGGACAACCGGCCGGCGCTGCTATCCGCCGGGCACTGCAACAAGCCCGGCGGGCCCGCCGCGGTGGCGATTCGTCACGGCGGGCTCTACAAATATCCGGTCGTCGGCACCTTCACCGAGACCATCTACGACGGCAACGACTGGAACGACTTCGACATCGGACTGATCGACCTGGACCGCCCCGGCAAGATCCCGGTGACCTCCGAGATCGACGGGCATCCGGTGGTCGGCCTGGCCGAGCGCGTCGAAATCGGGGAAACCGTCTGCCATTTCGGGATCCGCAGCGGCGGCGCGATGTGCGGGCCGGTGGTCGCCGGCGAGGAGAACAAGATCCGGTTCGCTGCGACCGCCAAGTGCGGCGACTCGGGCGGGCCGGTCTACAAAATCCGCCCCGACGGCGCGATCGAGGCGGTCGGGATCTTCACCGCGGTGTCCAACGGCGACTACTCCGAGCCGACCTGCGACGGACCGCACACCTACTCCGTCGCGCAGCTGATCAAGCCGTGGCTGAACGCGTGGGAGCTGACGCTGGTGACCGCGGAACCGTAGGGCTCACGTCCCGCAGAACGTCCGGTAGTCGCCGAATTCCGGCGGCGCTGGGGCGGCGTAGTCGGCCAGGCCGTCGCGCTCGTCGTACGGCTCGGCCAGCACCTCCAGCAACTTGCGCACCGGCACGAGATCATCGCGCATCGCGGCGGTCAATGCCTGTTCCACCAGGTGATTGCGCGGAATGTAGACCGGATTGAACCGATCCATCGCGTCGACGTCAGGTTGCAGGGCCTGCCAGCGTGCCAGCCAGTCATCGAAGACCGGTGGCAGGGCAGCGGTGTCGCCGCGGCCTGCCCGCGCCAGGTTCCGGAAGAACGAGGTGTAGTCGACGGCGTTGTCTTTCATCAGTGCCAGCGTCTGATCGATCAGCGCGGCCGCTTCCACGCTGCCGGTCAGCCCGAATTTGGCCAGCATCCCGGCCGACCAGTGCCCGTGATAGCGCGGCATGAACCCTTCCAGGGTCTCCACCGCCGTCGACAGTGCCAGCTCCTCGGTGGCGGCCAGCAGCGGCAGCAGGGTCTCGGCGAAGCGGGCCAGGTTCCACTGCGCGACCAGTGGCTGGTTGCCGTAGGCATAGCGCCCGGCGTAGTCGATGGAGCTGAACACGGTCGCCGGGTCGTAGGCGTCCATGAACGCGCACGGCCCGTAGTCGATGGTCTCCCCGGAGATCGTCATGTTGTCGGTGTTCATCACCCCATGTACGAACCCGACCAGCATCCACTGCGCCACCAGCGACGCCTGCGCCTCAACCACGGCTTCAAACAGTGCCAGGTAAGGGTTTTCGGCCTGCGCTGCCTGCGGGTGATGCCGGGCGATGGCGTGCTCGGCCAGCCGGCGCAGCAGCCCCAGATCGCCGGTGGCGCGGGCCTGCTGGGCGACGAGCTGGAAGCTGCCCACCCGCAGGTGGCTGGCGGCAATGCGGGTAAGTACCGCCCCGGGCAGCTGCGTTTCACGTTGCACTTGGGCCCCGGTGGCGACGACAGCCAGTGAGCGGGTGGTGGGAATACCCAGGGCGTGCATGGCTTCGCTGATCAGGTACTCGCGCAGCATCGGGCCGACGACGGCCAGCCCGTCGCCGCCGCGGGCGAACGGGGTGCGCCCGGAGCCTTTGAGATGGATGTCGCGGCGGTGATCGCCGGCCAGCTCGCCGAGCAGCAGGGCGCGCCCGTCGCCGAGCAGCGGGACGTAGTTGCCGAACTGGTGTCCGGCATAGGCCTGGGCGACCGGGGTGGCGCCGTCGGGAACGCTGGTGCCGGTCAACAGCTTCAGGCCGTCCGGGCTGCGTAGCCAGTCGGGGTCGAGGCCGAGTTCTGCAGCCAGCTTTTCGTTGAGTACCAGCAGCTTCGGGTCGGCCGGGGTGGCGGCCTGCCAGGGTTGCGCGAGCTCGGGGAACTCGCGGGCGAAGTCGGCGGTCAGGAGCGGGGGTGCCACTCCGCCAGCCTACGGGGAGATCGGTCGCCGTCCAGGTTCGTGCCACGTCCACCACTTCCGTACCTGCGCCGTCAGGGTGTGTGAGGTGTGGATCGGATAGCCGTGGCGATATCGCGACGTGGGCTACCCGCGCTGCGCTGCGCCGAGCTGGTGGTAGTTCGCGGGGTCATTCTTTCAGAGGGCACCGACACGGTCGGCTCACCGGCGGGCTCGCGCGCCAGTGCTTGCTTTCGCCGCTCCTCACCCTCGGCTACCTGCTGCAAGATCTCGCGTCGCCGCTGCTCTTGCGCCGCACGGATTCTGTCGGCACGCGCTGACGCAATCGATCTGTGCCACTCCCGTTGCGGCTGAGGTTCGCCGATCCAGCCCCGCTCGGCGGTCATTGGGCCTCAATCGGATTCGCAGGCCACAGCCTGGCGCGTAGTTGTCGACGACTCTCCGCTCGCACCTCAACCTGCCGCTGCGCAGCAGCTACCCCGAGATGCAGGTATTGGTGCTGAATCTTGTGCATCTCTTTTGCCGCAACCAGGGTCAGGTACGGGTTCCCGTACTTGCGCCTGGCGTAGGCCAGCAACTCGGCATCGCTGAGGCGGCCGAGCCGGTCACGGTACGCAGGCCGGAGATACTTCACGTGCGCCTCGCTTTCGACAGGTGGCTCCGAACTCGGCCGCCAACTTTCGCAACAGATCCCAGTCCAGTTCGGACATATCGCCTTCCCGGCGGTGCCGCACCCGGGCATCCACCCCTTGCGCGCTGATCGCGCGCCGGCTCTTCCCCTGGGGCACCGTGCGGTGGCGGCGCGGTTGCCGGGACGACGGGCCAGGTACCCGAACGGCCGTCCACTCGTGAGCTGTGTCGAGCATAGCGGAGCACACCGACGTCGGCGATCCTGCGGCGGTGGCGTCGGTCAGGAGTGAACTGACCGATCCAGGTCAACGGGACTTCCCGACCACCGCCGCCCGTATCCCATGCAGCATGTCATTCGTCGCGACAACGTGTAAGCGCGTCCCGATCACCAATGCCCGATACACACTCCCGTGCAGCCCAGGAAAAGCCGCGTAGGACCGGGCGTGCACGCAGGTGCCACCACCCGGCGCGTCGCTCAGCTCGAAGTGCAGCCGATACCGCGAGAAGCGGTGCCGCCCCGTCAAACTCAGCCGCTGTTCCTCGACGCTCTCTGCCACGTCGAAGCCGGCCCGCGGTTGCGGGCCGAGCAGTGCGACAAGGGGGTTGCGCTCGGCGCCGCGCAGCAGGGACTCCACGTACCACCGCAATCCATGCCACACGGCCCGCCGCGGCGCATCCACCCGTACCGTGTGCTCGTCGATGTAGGGCAGGTTGTCGGTCATCTCAGTCACCCCCGCTTCTTTCCATATAGTGTGCCGAATTCAGCGGATGCCAGACAGCAGGCCTGCTCGGCCACCGCGGCCCGGGCGTGGCGGGAAAAGATACGGAAATCGCGGGCCAGCGCGAGCTGCGGGCCCGCGCCATACGCGTGTCCGCGCGCCGCGGCGATGCTGGGACAACCCAACCGGGCTCTGGTAGTCGCTCATGCCTTGTAGACGATCCCGCGGCACCGAATGTGACACCGCCGGATCGTCACACACGGCAGGCTCCGTCCGTCCTACGTAGAGACACCTCATACGGGAAGGACCGAAACCATGAACACTGCACTGTGGGCCGCCCAACTGACCTTGGCCGCGGTATTCGCCGCGTCGGGGGCCGCCAAACTGACCATGGCGCGCGATCGCTTGATCGCCACCGGCCAGACCGGGGTGGCGATGTTTCCGATGCCGGTGGTGCGCTTCACCGCGGCGATGGAGCTGCTGGCGGCGGTCGGACTCGTGGCGCCGGGGCTGACCGGGATCGGGACGGTGTTGACGCCGCTGGCCGCGCTGGGGTTGTGCGTGGTGATGATCGGCGCCGCCTGGGCACATTCGCGGCTGCATGAGCCGTGGAGCGTTCTGGTCAACGCGACGATGTTCGGGTTGGCGGCCTTCGTCATCGTCGGCCACCTGCTCTGATCAGTGCCGGAAAGCTCAGACCACCAGCGTCTGCGTCGCCAGGCCCGCCGGCCCGGCGGGATCGAAGACCGTCGTCTGGGTGAACGCCCCCTGCCCGGGCGTGACCAGGGTGCGCGAGTCCATTCCGACCCAGTGCCCCACCGGATCTCGGTGCAACACCACGGTGAAGTCGCAGTTGATCGCCGGGTGCTCGGCCGGCGGGGCGCAGGCGCTGATCCCGCTGCCGGAATCCCCCACTGTCAGCACCCGCTGCCAAGGCGTCATCGCCTCGCCGTCGACCAGCGCCACGCGGGGGCGCGCCCAGGCCCGCGCCGGGCCGTCCTGGGCGAAGCCGCCGTCGGCGAAGCACCAGTCGATCGCCGACAGGTACCCGCCGGCATGCCAACCCTCGGGAAACGTGAACGCTTGGGCGGTGGGCTCGCCCGCCGCCGGCGCGGGCTCGGCGGCGCCGGCCGGAAAGTCCGCCGAGGCCGCGGCGATCCGCCAGGCCCGCCCGATCAGCACCGTGCGCCCGCCGGCCTGCGCGGTCGCCTGCAGCAGCTGCACCCGCTTGCCGGTGCGGATCTCCTCCACCGTGACCGTCAGCGGCGCCACCGGCACCGGGGTCAGGATGTCGATGCTCACCCGCGCCAACCGATGCCCCTCGCGCGGCTGGTAACGCTCCATCTCGCGGGCCAGCAGCGCCGACGGCGGCCCGCCGTGCTGGCTCGACACGCTCCACGGCCCGCTGGTCAGCGGCGAGCTGTCGAACTGTCCGGGACCGGTCTGGGTGTAGAACGCCTGGCCATCCACGGCTATCAGGCTAGCGGCCGCCGCCCCCTACGCTGAGGGCCATGGCGAACGAGGAACAGCAGCAGTCCTGGGCGACCCAGGGTGTGGACTGGGTAGACAACGCGGCGATCTTCGAAGCGGTGCTGGCGCCGTTCGCCGAGCCGGTGATACAGGCCGCCGACATCCGACCCGGGGTGCGGGTGCTCGACATCGGGTGCGGCTCAGGAACTCTGCTGGAGCGGTCGGCGGCACTCGGGGCAACACCGGTCGGCGTCGACATCTCGCAGCCGATGGTGGATGCTGCCCGCCGGCGGGTGCCGGAGGCCACCGTGGTGCTCGGGGACGCCCAGATCATGGATCTGGGCGGGCCGGTCTTCGACCGGGTCATCTCGCGGTTCGGGGTGATGTTCTTCGACGACCCGGTGGCGGCGTTCATCAATATCCGCCGCGCGGCCGCTCCGGGCGCCCGGCTGGCGTTCGTGTGCTGGCGTGAAGGCGACAATCCGATGTTCTCCGTCGGCGTCGACATGCTGGCTGCGCAGCTCGAATCACCGCCCGCCGCGGCCGATCCCACCGAGCCGGGCCCGCTGGCCTTCGGCAACGCCGAGCGGGTGCGGACCATCCTGGCCGACGCCGGCTGGGCTGACGTCGAGCTGGCGGCGTTCGACGGGGTCTGCAACTTCAGCATCGACGGCAGCGACGGCGTCGAGGAACGCCTGACGATGATCCTGTCCAACCGCACCGGGCAGCAGGCCCGCACCGAACTGCCCGTCCGGCTCGGCGAGGACGGCTGGGCCGCCGTCGTCGACAAGCTGCGCGACGAGCTGCGCCGGCACCGCGTCGACGGGGTTCTGAAGTTCCCCGGGCACACCTGGGTGGTGACCGCGACCAATCCGGGCTGAGCAGCTCGACCTCAGCGTGAACCGCGCGTCAGGTCCCCGCAGAACGTCCGGTAGTCGCCGAATTCCGGCGGCGCCGAAGTGGCGTAGTCGGCCAGGCCGTCGCGTTCCCGATACGGCTCGGCGAGCACCTCCACGGCAAGAGCCGTGCTACACCCGGGGACGAGTCACTCCATCGATCAAAATCGGAGAAACCCGGCGAGATCAATTGTCGCCGAGCAGGCTGGCGACGCCCGCGGTGTCGGGCACTACATGGGTGATGTCGGGGAGGTCTCTGAACGCACCGTCCGCCGAGACCAGTACCGCCCCGGCAGATTTGGCGACCGCAGCCAGCACGGAATCAAAGGCACCAACACTCGGGGTCGTCTCGAACATCGTCAATCCTCGCTCGAGGTGGTCGCCAGCGACAGTCAGCAGGGGCGCGAGCAGCTCGGCGTAGCTGCGCCCCAGCGTTGCGGCATCGTTGCGGCCACGTCGGCGGGCACGAATATGGACGAACTCCTGGATCACTTCGGGGGTAGTGGTCGCTTCAATGCGGTCGGCGGCAACCGCCGCGATCAAGTCACGGCACGGCTCCCTGAACCGGTGGTCGGCGCCCTTGGCATAGACGAGCACCGTGGTGTCCAGCACGATCATCCGCGGCGTCCGCGCAGTTCGTCCAATTCCTGCTTGAGTTCGGCGGGGTCGGGAACCGGCATGTCAGGAGCGTCGAGAAGGCGCTGACCGGCGGATTTGCGGCGGTCGACGGGGCCCGCGAGGCCGCGATCGATGGCTTCGCGCACCACGCTGGCCACCGAGACGCCACGCTCCCGCGCCGCCGCGGTCAGTCGGCGATGGCGTTCATCGTCGAGCAGGATCTGCAGTCGATGCTCCAAAGGAGACATGCACATACATTAGCATGCACATACTAACCGTTCCTGGCGGTAGACGACGGGCGGTGCCCGCAGGCTCGCGATAGCGTGACCGATATCGTTCCGTCCCATCGGAAGGACCGCCGTGACCCCGCACCCCTTCGACCGCGCCATGCGCCTGGACCACGTCGACACCGGCGTCGTGCGCGGTGCCACCGAACCGGCGTGGGCCAACATGGTCGGCCCGTTCGGCGGGATCACCGCGGCGGTGTTGCTGCGCGCCGTCGAATCCCACCCCGACCGCATCGGTGACCCGCTGGCGTTGACGCTCAACTACGCCGCGCCGATTGCCGACGGCGAGTTCGACATCGCGCTACGCGCTGCGCGCACCAACCGCAGCAACCAGCACTGGGTCATGGAGCTACGCCAGGGCGATGAGGTCAAGACCACCGCCACCGCGGTGTTCGGCCGGCACCGCGACACCTGGGCCGACATCGAAGCCCGTCCACCGAAAACCGCTGCGCCCGAGGATCTCCCGCGCGGTGACTTCATCGAGGCGATCGTGTGGGCCAAGCGCTACGACATGCGCTTCACCGAAGGGCCGATTCCCGACGAAGGTGTGCCCAGCGGATCGTCGACCACCACGTTGTGGGCGCGCGACGTTGATCAACGCCCGCTGGACTTCGCCGCGCTGGCCGCAGTCTCCGACATCTTCTACCCGCGGGTGTTCCTGCGCCGCGGCGGCTTCATCCCGGCCGGCACCATCTCGCTGACCACCTATTTCCACGCCGACGCCGCGCAGCTCGAGGCCGTGGGCGGCGATTTCGTGCTGGGCAGCGCCCGCGCCAACGGCTTCTCCCGCGGCTACTTCGACCAGAGCGCGCACCTGTGGTCCCGCGACGGTGTGCTGCTGACCAGCAGCCATCAGCTGGTGTATTTCAAGGACTGAGCGTCGCCGGGTGAATACCGCGATCGGCACGGTTGAACTAGCGTCCCCGGGTATGCCCGAGGAACTCGGTGCCCACGCCGATGCCGCGCGAGATCGCGAGGCCGCGCTGGCCACCCGGCTGCACACCACGACACAACTGGACCGGGCGTTCGTCGCGACGCTGCGCGGTGCGGCGCAGGTGGCGCTGCGCGGGCGCCGACGACTCGACGGCATCGAGGCCGAGATCCGCGAGGCACTGGCCAATCAGCAAGCCCTGGCGCTGGATACCCCCGCCGGCGCCCGCCAGTTTCAACAGTTCCTGACCGTCAAAACCCGTGACATCCACCGGGTGATCGCCGACACCGTGGCCGACAGCCACGCCCGTGCGGCGGCGGCGCGGTCCCTGGGTGCCGGCTACACCGTCAAGGGGCCGCGCGCGCCAGGCGTCCAGGCCGTCGACCACAGCTTCAAGCGGTCGCCCGCCTCAGCCGACGAACGTCGTCTCAATCAGATCGACGCCTTCAAGCAGGTCTTCGGCCGCGACCCGGTCTCGGCCTCCGATTGGACGACTGCGGCCGCCTTGGATGCACACACCTACGACCCGAAGTTCCAGGGCGTGGACTCCGAGATCCGCGTCGCCAGGATCGATCCGGTGCCGGGACAGGGGGTGGTGCGTGCGTCGCAGTGGATTGAGCAGCCGTGGGTCAACCGCTTGGGCTCACATGACGCCGGCAACGACCGGGGCCCCAACCCGCGGTTCGACCCCGAAGACACCAAGGTCACCACCTACATCGACTACGACAACGGGATCGTGGTGATGCGGCAGAACCCCTCCGCCGAACTCAACATCGACGGCGCTCCGGTACGCGTGGAAGTCGGTGTCCCCCGAGGCAGCGTCACGCAAACCCCGGATGGATCGGTGCGGATCAAGTACGACGCCGCGAACCCACTCGCACCGGGCGTCTCCGCCGATCCGCGCGGCCCGCTAGGCAGCCACCGATTGAGCGTGAACGGCGACCTGGTTTTCACCCCCGGTCCAGATGGCGTGCATGTCGACGGCACCCGAACGGATTACCCGTCTTTGGAGGTCTACCAAGACCTACCCGGCGGCAGCACCCGCACCGTTCTGATCGACCCGGCTCAATCCGGAAGCACCAACGGACCCCTGTTCAACCTTCCGTTCCACCACGAGGTCGGCATCGGAGGCAAGGCGTTCGCGCCCTTCGACCACGGCGGGAACTGGAATCCACGATTCGACGTCCGATCTCCCCTGCCTGCCACGGATTTCGGACCCACCGTGGCACCACCAGCAGTACCTTCACCGTCGGGCAGACCCGGCGGTGTCCCCGCCTGATCATCAAAAGGAGCCATGCATGCCCAGTGCAATTCTGGCCCGTGTCCGCGATGGCGGCCCCGCCTTCTGGCGCACCGCCACCCGGTCAGCACCGCTGGTCGTCCAAGCCGTCCTCGCGGCGCTAATCGGCATCGGCTGGCTGGGGCTGAGTGGCAGCCCACTCTCCTATGGCACACCGTTTCGCTGGCTGGCCACGGCAGCTTTCATCGTGCCGACCGTCGCAGCTCTGGTGATCGGCGCGGTGTTGTTGCGCGCGGAGTCACCGTATCGACGCGGTGTCGGTCTGGCTGTCTGCGGATCTGCCGTAGTGACCTTCATCAGCGGATTGTTCTACGTGCTGATTTTCCTGCCGTGGTTCGAGGGCGGCGCATGACCAGCCCGGACACCGAAGTCCGCTACGGCCCGCACAGTTTCATCGCCGCGTTGGCGACCATTGCGATCGTCGAGACCGCGACCTGGATGTGGTTTCCGTACTGGATCGCGGACTTGTACGTTTTCGGCCTCGCTACCGCCATTGTGGTGCCGACCGGCTTCTTCATGTCCCAGAGCGGTGGCATCAAGACTGCACAGGTCGGCCGCGGCATGCTGATCGGCTATCTCGCCACCCCGCTGACCATCGCACTGGCCGTCATCCCGCCGGTGGTGATCATTCAGCTACTGCGTCTGGTCTGAAGTCCCCGGCCCGCCGCGGATCGTCGCACTTGCCGGTGAGCAGCTTCGACACCGTGCCGGGATTCCATGGCCGGCGGCTGTCAGCCGGGTGAATACCGCGATCGGCACGGTTGAACTAGCGTCGGAAAACATGCCCGAGGAACTCGGTGCCCACGCCAATGCCGCGCGAGAGCGCGAGGCCGCCCTGGCCACCCGGCTGCACACCACGACGCAACTGGACCGGGCGTTCGTCGCGACGCTGCGCGGTGCGGCCAGGTGGCGCTGCGCGGGCGCCGACGACTCGACGGCATCGAGGCCGAGATCCGCCGAGGCACTGGCCAATCAGCAAGCCCTGGCGTTGGACACCCCCGCCGGGCAGGGGGTGGTGCGTGCGTCGCAATGGATTGAGCAGCCGTGGGTCAACCGCTTGGGCTCACATGACGCCGGCAACGACCGGGGCCCCAACCCGAACTTCGATCCCGAGGACACCAAGGTCACCACCTACATCGACTATGACAACGGGATCGTGGTGATGCGCCAGAATCCGTCCGTCGAGCTCAACGACAGCGGTGGCCCCGGGAGGGTGAAAGTCGGTGTCCCGCAGGGCAGTATTGCGCAGACGCCGGACGGCTCGGTACGCATCAAGTACGACGCCGGCAACCTGCCGGGCCATCACGAGGTCGGTGTCGGCAGCTCCGCGTTCGCCCCGTTCGGCGACGCCGCCACCGATTTCGGACCGGTGTACGCGCCGCCGTCGGTCTCCTCGACATCCGGACAACTCGGCTGAGCCTCGAGCCGCTCCCGAAGGGATAACTTCTACCCATGACCGCCCCGACCCCGACAGACCGCTACGGCCCGCGGAGCTTGGTCGCCGCGCTGGCGACCATCGTGATCGTCGAGACCGCCACCTGGGTGTGGCTGCCGTTGTGGATCGCCAACCTGTTCTTCTTCGCAATCGCCACGGCCGTTGTGGTGCCGATAGGGCTGTTCATGAGCCAGCTGCCCGATGAGATCGGGCAGGCCGGCCGGGGGATCCTTGCGGGCTACCTCGCGACACCGTTGACGATCGCGATCACGCTCATCCCGGCCGGCTTGATCTACTTGCTACTGCACTGAAAGGCACTCAGGCATGCCCAACACGGTGCTCAGTCGAATCCGGGTGCAGGACAGCGATGTTTGGCGGATCGCCACCCGATCATCACCGGTCGTCGTGCAGCCGGTCCTGGCGGTCTGGTTCGGTATCGGCTGGCTGCTGGGACAAACTCCGGTCGTCGACCACATCGGGGTTCCCATCCTGATAGCGGTCGCCGCCCTACTGACGACCGTGGCCTCGTTGCTGATCGGCGCGACATTGCTGGGCACCGACTCGCCTCGTCGTCGCGGTATGGGCTTGGCGATCGGCGGGTGCGGCCTGGCCGTCTTGATCAGTGGATTGGTCTACGCCCTGATCTTCGTGCCGATCGTGTATCCCGGATGATCACCCGGCTACGGCATCTGGCCTGAAGTCACCGGGCCGCCTCGGGTCGTCGTACTTGCCGGCCAGCAGCTTCGACACCGTACCGGGCTTCCACTCCCGGCCGGTCGGGGTACGCTGCCCCGCGGAGTTGAGCACCCGCGCGGTGGCCGCCTGGGTAACACCGCAGCCGTGCACCAACCAGCCCGCATACCGCTTGACCTGACGCTTGCGCTCCGGCCACGGCACCGCCGGCGACGGCAGCATCGGCGGCACCGGGTGCACGTTCGCCCGGCCCCCGTCGGTTGTGCGCCGCACCGACTGTCGGCCGTCGGCCTTGACCAGCGCCATCTCGATCTCCCGGCCGAGGCTCTTGGCGCCCTCGGCGGCCAGCGCCGCCTGATCCAGGCTGTCGACGGCTTGAACCTCGCGCCGCAGCGCGAAGTCAATCTCGTTCATGCCGCCGTCGGTCGGCGCCGGGTACAGCCCCCGGGTCAACCGCACGTTCAGGCCGTGACGCTGCAACACCAGGCTCAGCCGCCGCAGGTGCTGTTCCCGAATGAAGTCCGGACCCGGGAACGGCACCCAGACGTCCATCCGCCCGGCGATCGCGCGGCCCAGCGCGGCGACCACGGCGTCGATTTCGGTCAGGTCATCGGTGCCGCCGGCCTCGCCCTCCTCGAAACCGAACGCCTCGACGATGATGCAGTGCTGTTTGGCGGCGTCCCTGGCCAGCTCGGCGCGGTGGGCCGTGGTGTCGTTGTCCCCGAGCAGGACAACGCGGTCGACTGCCGACTGCGACATTGCTGACCTCCCGATATCTCAAGCCCCCGTGGGGAAGTGCTGGTGAAAAGAATCTATCGGCGACCACCGACAAGTTCTGGCGGCCGGCTACCCGGGGTGTAGCCGCTCACTCTTCCCGCTCCCCGGCGTTCCACTCGCGGGCAACGGCACGCAACTCGGTGCGTACCGCGGAGCGGCGCCGTTCCGGGCGGTGATGCTTGTCGACCAGCTGGATTAGGTGCACGCCGACGTCCTCGGCAGTCTGCGCCCACCCATCCCAGCGGGCGACGACGGTGTCCAGCGACGTCAGGTTATCGCCGGGTACCGACAACTCTCGTCCGCCGATCGATCGACAGTTATTGTCGGACCCCTTGGCTAATTTCGAGTCATGGACGAACCACCTTTAGATTGGCCCGGCGTGTTGGAACTCTCCCTGCTTCCGGAGGAAGCCATCACCGCCGGGCACCGACTTGCCGATGCGGCCGAGGCCGGTGACTGGCCGGCACTGTTCGATCTGCTGGACGCCATCCCCGCGCTCAGCGTCAACCAGTGGCGGCCCGGCGCCGCGGCCTGGCTCACCCCGCTGCACCAGGCCGCCCGCCACGGGGCACCGGCGAAAGTCTTTGCCGCGCTGCTCGATCGCGGCGCACTGCGCGGCCTGCGCGACGCCCGCGGCTTCACCGCCTACGACATCGCCGAGGACATCGGGCATCCCACGGAACTGATCTCCGCGCTGACTCCGCCGCCGTCGCCGCTGTCGGCCGAACGGGTCCGCAGCCTCGACGCCAACCTGGAGTGGGCCATCGACGGCGTCATCCGCAGCGCGCAGCTTTTCGACGGCCACGACGACCACGCCCTGCGACGGATGTTGCGCTATCCCCCGGTGGCCGTGCTGCACGAAGCCCCCGGCCACGCGGTGCGCCTGGCGATCCCGGGGCTATCCGGCGGAGTCCGGGTGACGCTGCGGCGCGGCTACCTGGAGGCGGTGAGCGGGCTCGGGCCCACCGCACAGACCCACGTGATCACCCACCGCGGTGTGGTGCTGACCACAGAGGGCCGCACCTGATCCGTCGCGTAACGTGACGACCATGGCTTTCCGACTCGCCGACACACCCGATCAGCACGGCCGCACCTTCGTGGTGACCGGCGCCAACGGCGGACTGGGCGAAGTCGTCACCCGAACCCTGGCCGCCAAGGGCGCCAGCGTGGTGATGGCCTGCCGCAACACCGCCAAGGCCCAGCAGATCGCCGACGGCATCGACGGCGACGTCTCTGTGGCGGCACTGGATCTGGGCAGCCTGGAGTCGGTACGCGACTTCGCCGCCCAGCAGGGCGGCTTCGACGTGCTGGTCAACAACGCCGGGATCATGAACATCCCGCTGAAACGGACGGCCGACGGGTTCGAGATGCAGTTCGGTGTCAATCACCTCGGGCACTTCGCGCTGACCGGCCTGCTGCTGGACCGCATCGGCGACCGGGTGGTGACGGTATCGAGCATCGCACACAAGCAGACCCCGAAGTTCTGGATCGACGACCTCAACTACAAGAACCGGTTCTACCAGCGCAACCTGGCCTATGCGCAGTCCAAGCTGGCCAATCTGATGTTCGCCCGCGAGCTGCAGCGCCGACTGCGCGCGGCCGGCTCGCCGCTGCGCTCCTACGCGGTACACCCCGGCGTGTCGGCCACCGAGTTGTTCGACAACGACAAGACGCTGCCCGGCTTGGTCACCAAGTACGGTCTGGCGGTGCTGGGCCAGCGCCCCGAGCGGGCCGCCGAGTCGATCGTGTTCGCCGCCACCGTCGCCGACGCCGACCCGGACGCCTACTGGGGGCCGACGAAGCTCAACCAGTCGCGCGGCCCGATGGGGCCATGCCCGTCGAACAAGCTGTCGAAGGACCAGCAGCTGTGGCGGCGGCTGTGGGAGGAGTCGGAGAAGATGACCGGGGTCAGCTACCCGGTGTGACCCGGCGCGCCCCGCTGGGACCCGTCGCCGCCCGGGGGCACAGCACGTCGTCGCCTCAACAGCAACAGCCGTCACGGCGCCGGGGGTATGTGAGTGTTGCCCGCCTTCGAGCGACAGCTGGCGTCGGGTCGGGCAACTCGGCGCCGACGCCCGCCCTCACGAGCCGACATAATCTCTGTTGTCGCTCGGAGGTGGGCACACCTCATGCCACTTCCCTGCGGTGACGGGAGTGACGCACGGGACTCCGCCCCCATCACCTGGCGGCGAGGCGGCAGACAAATTAGCCCTCCACCCCAGCTCACCGGTTAAGTTGTGGCGAGCCGCAATCTGCGGCACCAGACGGACCGAAAGTGATCATGCGAGTTGAGGGGCGCGACGTCGCCGTCACCGGCAACCTGCTGCAGCCGCTGACCCGACGCACCAACGACATTCTGCGTCTGGTGCTGGCGGCGTTGTTCCTCGCGACGGTCATCACCAGCTCGCTGGTCACCCGCTACGAGTGGGTGGCGCTGGAACGCTCGGTGTCCCAGATCGTCGGGGTGCTCTCCCCGACCCACGCCAACCAGGTCTACCTGGCCTACGGCATAGCAATCGTGGTGCTGCCGTTCGCCATCCTGATCGGCCTGGTCGTCTCCCGGCAATGGAAACTGCTGGCCGCCTACGCGGTCGCCGGGCTGCTCGCGGTCGCGTCGCTGTCGATCCGCAGCAACGGGTTGGCGGCACCGCGGTGGCACTTCGACCTGTCCGAACGGCTGGCCACCACGCTGGCCCAGTTCCTCGACGACCCGCGGTGGATCGCCATGCTCGCCGCGATGCTCACCGTCTCCGGCCCGTGGCTGCCGGCCCGCTGGCGGCGCTGGTGGTGGGCACTGCTGCTGGCGTTCGTGCCGATCCACCTGGTGGTCAGCGCGATCGTGCCGGCCCGCTCACTGCTGGGACTGGCCGTCGGCTGGTTCGTCGGAGCCCTGGTCATCCTGATCGTCGGCACCCCCGCACTGGAGGTGCCGCTGGACGGCACCGTGCGCACCCTGGCCCGCCGCGGCTGCACCGTCACCGAGCTCACCGTGGTCCGCCCGGCCGGGCGCGGGCCGCTGGTGCTGTCCACCGTCGGCAAGCACCCGGCGATCATCGAGCTGTACGGCCCCAACCAGCGCAGCGGCGGCGCACTGCGGCAGCTCTGGCGCAAGCTGCGGCTGCGCACCACCGAGACCGCGCCGCTGCACGCCTCGCTGCACCGCGCCGTCGAGCACCGCGCGCTGATGGCGATCGCCATCGCCGAGACCGGGGTCGCCAACACCGACACCGTGGCGGTGGCCTCCCTGGACCGGGGCTGGACCCTGTACGCGCACACCCCGCCGCGCGGGGTGCCGATCGCCGACGCCGTCGCCAGCACCCCGGTGGGCCACGCGTGGAAGGCGTTGCGGCGGCTGCACGATCAGCAGATCTCGCAGGGTGATCTGCGTGCCAAGGAGATGACGGTCGACGGCGACCGGGTGCTGTTCGGCGGTTTCGGCAACGCCGAATACGGCGCCACCGACACCCAGCTGCAGTCCGATATCGCCCAGTTGCTGGTGACGACGTCATCGCTGTACGACGCATCGTCGGCGGTGGCCGCGGCCATCGAGCACTTCGGTCGCACCGCGGTGCTGGCCGCCTCACGCCGTCTCACGAAATCGGCCGTGCCGTCCCGGCTTCGCAAAGCGGTGCCCGAGGTCGGCGCGGTGATCTCGGCCGCCCGCGAAGAGGTCAAACGGCAGACCAACACCGATGCGATCCACACCAAGACCATCACCCGCTTCACCCGCAGCCAGCTGATCCAGCTGGTGCTGCTGGTCGGGCTGGTCTACGTCGCCTATCCGTTCATCAGCCAGGTCCCGACGTTCTTTTCCCAACTGCGGCACGCGAACTGGTCCTGGGCGCTGGTGGGGCTGATCGTGTCGTCGCTGACCTATGTCGGTGCCGCCGGGGCCCTGTGGGCGTGCGCCAACGGCGCGGTCAGCTTCCGCAACCTGGCGATCATGCAGGTGGCCAACACCTTTGCCGCCACCACCACCCCGGCCGGTGTGGGCGGGCTGGCGTTGAGCACCCGATTTCTGGTCAAGGGCGGGCTGAGTGCCCTGCGAGCCACCGCCGCGGTCGCCTTGCAGCAGTCGGTGCAGGTGATCGTGCACGTGATCCTGCTGATCATCTTCACCACCGCGGCAGGCGCCCGGGCCGACCTGTCCCATTTCGTACCCAGCGCGACCATGCTGTACCTGATCGCCGGGGTGGCCTTGGGCCTGGCCGGCATCTTCTTGCTGGTGCCCAACCTGCGCCGGTGGTTGACCACGGCACTGCGCCCGCGCCTCACCGAGGTCACCGCCGACCTGCTCGAGCTGGCCCGCGAACCCAAGCGGCTGGCGCTGATCGTGCTGGGCGCGGCCGGCACCACCCTGGGTGCGGCCCTGGCACTGTGGGCCAGCGTGGAAGCCTTCGGCGGCAACACCTCGTTCGTCACCGTCACGGTGGTGACGATGGTCGGCGGCACCCTGGCCTCGGCCGCCCCGACTCCCGGCGGGGTCGGCGCCGTGGAGGCCGCCCTGATCGGTGGGCTGGCCGCATTCGGTGTCCCCGCCGCGCTGGCGGTCCCGTCGGTGCTGCTGTATCGGGTATTGACCTGCTGGCTGCCGGTGTTCGTCGGCTGGCCGGTGATGCGCTGGCTGACCGAGAACGAGATGATCTGAGCCGATGCGGATCGCGATCAGCGGTGCAGGAGTAGCCGGAACGGCGCTCGCGCACTGGCTGCACCGCACCGGCCACACCCCGACCGTGATCGAACAGGCGCCGGCCTTTCGCTCAGGGGGCTACATGATCGACTTCTGGGGCGTCGGCTACACCGTGGCCCAGCGGATGGGCATCGAGGCACAGATCCTCGACAAGGGCTACCAGATCGAGTCCGTGCGATCGGTCGGCACCGACGGCCGCATCCGCGCGGCGTTGAACGCAGGCGTCTTCAAGCACCTGCTCGGCGACGACTTCACCAGCCTGCCGCGCGGTGACCTGGCCGCCACCATCCACACCACCATCGCCGACTACGTCGAGATGATCTACGGCGACAGCATCACCGGCATCGACGACCACGACGACGGTGTCCGGCTGACCTTCGCCCACGCCGGGCCGCGCGAGTTCGACCTGGTGATCGGCGCCGACGGACTGCACTCCAACGTGCGCCGGCTGGTGTTCGGCCCGGACACCGATTTCGAGCACTACCTGGGCTGCAAGGTGGCCGCGGCCGTCGTCGAGGGCTACCGGCCCCGCGACGAACTGGTCTACGTGAGCTACGCGGTGCCGGGCCGCCAGGTGTCCCGGGTCGCGCTGCGCGACGACCGCACCCTGGTGCTGTTCGTGTTCCGCGACGACTCCCCGGAGGTGGCCGACCCGCGGGCGCAGTTGCACCACCGGTTCGCCGACGCGGGCTGGGAGTGCCCGCAGCTGTTGGCCGCGGTCGCCGGGGTCGACGACCTGTACTTCGATGTGATCAGCCAGGTCCGGATGAAACGCTGGTCACGGGGGCGGGTGCTGTTGATCGGCGACGCCGCCGGCTGCATCTCCCTGCTGGGGGGTGAGGGCACCGGCCTGGCCATCACCGAGGCCTACGTGTTGGCCGGCGAGCTGCAGCGGGCCGCCGGTGACCATCGGCGCGCGTTCGCCGCCTACGAGAAGCGGCTGCGCCCGTTCATCGAAGCCAAACAGTCCAGCGCGACGCAGTTCCTCGGGTTCTTCGCCACCCGAACCCGATTCGGGCTGTGGTTTCGCAACCTGGCGATCCGTGCGATGAACCTGCGGCTGCTCACCGGCCTGCTCGCCGGGTCGGTGCGCGACGATTTCGACCTGCCCGACTACGCGATCTGACGCTATCCGGCCCCGGCCGCCGCATACACCCGGCTCACCTCCGGCTCGGGGTAGCCGGCCGCGGTCGCCGCGGCCCGCACCGCGTCGCCGACCTTCAGCGTCAGCTCGGCCGGCACCAGCGCGATCACGCAGCCGCCGAACCCGCCGCCGGTCATCCGGGCGCCCAGGGCTCCGGCCGCCACCGCGGCGTCGACGATCAGGTCCAGATGCGCGGTGGTGATCTCGAAGTCGTCGCGCATCGAGGCGTGCGACGCGGTGAGCAATCGCCCGGCCGCGGCGAAGTCCAACTCCGCGCACGCCGCAACGAAATCCAGCACCCGCTCGTTCTCGGTCAACACATGCCGGGCCCGGCGGACGTCGACCGGATCGGCGACGCCGTCGAGCACCTGCACCCCGCGGTGCTGCACCTCCCGCAGCGACGCCACCCCCAGCGCAGCGGCGGCCCGCTCGCACGACGCGCGCCGCGCCGCGTACTCGCCGTCGACGTGGCCATGGCGCTGGCCGGAGTCGAACAACAACAACGTCACCCCGGAGGCGTCCGGGTCGAAGGGCACCGGGTGCACCGCCACGTCACGGAAGTCGATCAACAGCGCGGCCGAGACCTCCCCGAACAGCGACGACAGCTGATCGAGCAAACCCGTTGGGGCGCCGACGTAGTCGTTCTCGGCACGCTGACCGATCCGGGCCTGCTCGATCCGGTCGATCTGCACCCCGGCGGCCGAGATCAGGGCGCCGAGCACCGCGCACTCCAGGGCCGCCGACGATGATAGACCCGAACCGATCGGCACGTCGCTGCTGATCGACAACGTTCCGCCGGGCACCGCAACACCGCGGTCGCGCAAGGCCCAGATCACCCCGGCGACATAGGCCGCCCAGCCGGTGACTCCGCCGGGGACGGTGTCCAGCGGGATGCGCACCGAGGCGTCGGCGGCATCGGAGAGCACGGTCAGCGTGTCGATCTCGGCGGGGCTGAATGCGACGGTGGTGCGCTGCGGCAGCGCGATCGGCAGCGCGAAACCCCCGTTGTAGTCGGTGTGTTCACCGATGAGGTTCACCCGGCCCGGCGCGGAATAGCTGATCACAGTTCACGCAGCCTGGCGGCAACCGACTCCGGGGTGACATCGGCGATGAACGCGTCCATCGCCGATTCCGAGGCCGCCAGATACTTCAACTTGGTGGCGCTGCGCCGGATCGACATCAATTCGATGTGGAAATACCCGTCGGCCTGCGGCCCGTCGACGCGGTACTGGTGCAGGGCGGCCATATACGGCAGCGGTGCATCGTAAATACGGTCGAAGCGTCCCAACAGATCTCGGTAGATCTGCGCGAAGTCGTCCAACTCGGCCTCATGCAGCTCGGTCAGGTTGTGCACCCGCCGATTCGGATACAGGTGCACCTCGACCGGCCAGCGCGCCGCGAACGGCACGAACGCGGTGAAGCAGTCGCTCTGCGCCACGATCCGCGACCCGTCGGCCAGCTCTGCTGCAAGCAGGTCGGCGAACAGGTTGGTGCCGTGGGTGTTTCGGTGATCGCGGGCCTGTTCCAGCATCGCCGCGGTGCGCGGGGTCAGATAGGGGTAGCCGTAGATCTGGCCGTGCGGGTGGGCCAGTGTCACCCCGATCTCCTCGCCGCGGTTCTCGAAGCAGAACACCTGCTCGACGCCGGGACGCGCCAGCATGTCGGCGGTGCGGTGCCGCCAGGCCTGCACCACCAGCGCGGCGTGCGCCGCGGGCAGGCCGGCGAACGAGCCGGTGTGATCGGCCGAGAAGCAGATCACCTCGCAGCGGCCATGCCCGGGTGCGGCAACGAATCCGGAGCCGTCGGGTGGGGTGGCGATCGCGGCCCCGGTCCCGGCCAGGCTGGGGAACCGGTTCTCGAAGACCACCACGTCGTAGCCGGGCGCGGGCACCTCGCTGGTCAGCCCGCTCGGCCCCGGGCACAGCGGGCAGTCCTCGGCGGGCGGGTGATAGGTGCGGTCCTGGCGTTGCGCGGCGATGATCACCCACTGGCCGGTGGTGCGGTCGAAGCGCAGCTGCGACGGCTCGGGGTCGCGCGGCGGCAGCGGCCGACGGTCGGGCACCGGCGCCGGGGTGTGACCGGGCAGGCAGAAGAACAACAGGTCGCGGCCATCGGCGAGCGTCCAGCTCGTCGGGAGGCTCACGCGACCAACCGGGGATGCAGCCGGTGCGGGTCGATCTCGGCACCGGCCGCCAGGTCGTCGGCGAGGCTGGTGGCGAAACGCAACAGGCCGGCGACGTCGATCCCGTACGGTGCCGGGCCTGGCACCGAGGCTAGACGGTCGGCGCCGCGGCGCAGCAGGCTCACCGCACCGACGACGTTGCCGCGCTGGACGTGGGTGACCCCGACCGCCAGCTGCGCCAGGCCCTGCCACAGATCGCGTTCGGCGTCGGGCCGGTGTTTCCAGGCGGCTTCGAGCACCTCGTGGGCGTTGAACGCCAGACCGTCGTCGAGCAGCAGTTGGGCGTAGGCCAGCGTCTGCGCCGGTGGCAGGTCGAGATCGTCGGGAACGCCTTCGACCCCGCCCTGGCTGCCGCGGGGCAGCGGGCGACCCAGCCGGTCCCGCGGGCGGGCGTTGCGGGGGCGGCCGGAGTCGTCGCGGTCGCGGGTTGTCACCCGTTCATCATGACAAGTGGGTCACGCCGCCGGTTTGGCGGCGATCACCTCGATGGCCGCCATGTGGTTGCGGTGGCGGCGGAACGTCGCGCGCATGTTGAGCACCCGGGCCCGCGCGTCGGAGTCACGCAGCACGTTGAACACGAACCGCAGCGCCCCGAACAGGCCCTCGTCGGCGATCAGCCGGTGCGGTTCGAGCAGCGCCATGGGCGCATAGGAGATCTTCTCCACGGTGAAGCCGGCCTCGGTGAGCAGCTCGGTCCATTCCGCGGCGGTCAGCGGTCGCGCGTTGACCTTGATCGAACGGGCCAGCGCGGTGCGCACCTCGTCCTTGACGGCCTCGGGCACGTCGGCGGGCTGCAGCACCATCTCGTGGATGGCGTAGCGGCCGCCGGGCCGCAGCACCCGGAACGCCTCGCGCATGATCTCGGACTTGTGCGCGTTGGTCTGCATGGTCAGCATGGCTTCGCCGACGACGACGTCGGCGCTGCCGGCGGCCAGCCCGGTCTCCGACGCCTCGCCGGTGACGACCTTTCCGCGGTCGCCGACCACCGAACGGACCACGCCGGCGGCGTTCGCGTCGGCCTCCACACCGGTGTAGGTGCCGGGAGTGCGCGCCAGGATCTCTTTTGCGGTGCGGCCCATGCCGGGGGCGAGTTCGACGACGTCGGCGCCGGGCAGCTGCGCGTCGGCCAGCATCCGGTGGGTCAGCCCGAGGCCGCCCGGCCGCAGGACGCGTTTGCCGAGGCGGGCGAAGAGCCAGTGGCCGGGGAGATCAGCGGTTTTGCGGTCAGACATGGGCAGGGTCATGCGGGGAAGGTTAGCCTAGCCATGTTGCGGCCGCTAGAGGACTTTAGACCCTGTTTCTCCTTTAAATCGGCGATGGAGCCGGAGAGGTGTCGCCGGCACGCGGTCGGAGCCGCCAGCGCCGTCCACCGCGGCACCGGTGACGGCTAGGTCGACCACCACCGTGACGGCGATGCCTCCCCCACAAGCCATCACGGTCGGCGCTAGCGGCTCCATTACTCGACACGACATGCGGCCACGCCCAGTTCAACGCCACGGCTGGAATAGCACCGAGACCGCCGCGGTTCGTCTCGGCATGCCCAAACCATTCACCGAAGCCGAACGTCAACAATTCCTCGCCGACACGCACGTCGGCGTGCTGTCCGTCGATGCCACCGACGGCCGGCCCCCGGCCAGCGTCCCGATCTGGTACGACTACACCCCCGGCGGCGACATCCGGGTCAACACCGGCGCCGGGTCGCGCAAGGCCAAGCTCATCGAGCGCGCCGGTGCGGTGACCCTGGTGGTGCAGCGCGAAGAGCTGCCCTACCAGTACGTCGTCGTGGAGGGCACCGTGGTGCAGGCCGCCACGCCGGCGCCGAGGGAACCCCGCGAAGCCATCGCAGTTCGCTACCTCGGTGAGGAAGGCGGGCGGGCGTTCGCCGCGAAGATGGACGGCGCCTCCAGCGTGCTGTTCACCATCCGGCCCGATCGCTGGCTGACCGCCGACTACTCCGGCGAGCTGTAAAAGCAATCAGGCCCCTTGCAGAAGGGGCCTGATCTGGGTGGCAGGTGCAGGATTCGAACCTGCGTAGGCTTGCGCCGACGGATTTACAGTCCGCTCCCATTGGCCGCTCGGGCAACCTGCCGTATCGCGCCTAGCAGACTACAACGAAGATGTACCCCGAACACAAACGGGCCAGCACCTGCCAAACGGCATGGAGAAAGGACGTCTCGTGGCCGACTCATCGTTCGACATCGTCAGCAAGGTCGACCGCCAGGAGGTCGACAACGCCTTGAACCAGGCGGCCAAGGAGCTGGCCACCCGGTTCGACTTCCGCGGCACCGACACCACCATCGCCTGGAAGGGCGAGGAGACCATCGAGCTGGTCAGCTCCACCGAGGAGCGCGTCAAGGCCGCCGTCGACGTGTTCAAGGAAAAGCTGATCCGCCGGGACATCTCGATGAAGGCGTTCGACGCCGGCGAACCGCAGGCCTCCGGCAAGACCTACAAAGTCAGCGGCAGCCTCAAGCAGGGCATCGACGGCGAGCACGCCAAGAAGATCAACAAGCTGATCCGAGACGAGGGGCCCAAGGGCGTCAAGACCCAGATCCAGGGCGACGAGATCCGGGTGTCGTCGAAGAAGCGCGACGACCTGCAGGCCGTCATCTCACTGCTGAAGGGCGCCGACCTCGACGTGGCGCTGCAGTTCGTCAACTACCGGTAGCCCAAAGACCCTAGCCCGCGGCCCTGGCTGTGCCTACGCTGGGAGCCGTGACCACCGAAGATTCCCTCGACGTCGTGATCATCGGAGCGGGCATCTCCGGAATCGGGGCGGCCTACCGCATCACCGAGCGCAACCCCGGCACCCGCTACGTCATCCTGGAGCGGCGCGAACGCATCGGCGGCACCTGGGACCTGTTCCGCTATCCGGGGGTGCGCTCCGACAGCAGCATCTTCACGCTGTGCCTGCCCTATGAGCCGTGGACGGGCCGCGAACGGGTGGCCGACGGCGACGAGATCCGCGACTACCTGACCGATGCCGCACGCAAGTACGGGATCGACTCCCACATCCGGTTCAACAGCCACGTCGTCGCCGCCGACTGGGATTCCTCGACCGATACCTGGACGGTGACGGTGCAGGAGGGCACCACTGGAACAACGCGGACCTACCGCAGCCGGTTCGTGTTCTTCGGGTCCGGCTACTACAACTACGACGAGGGCTATACCCCGGACTTCCCCGGTGTCGAGACGTTCACCGGCACGGTGGTGCACCCGCAGCACTGGCCCGAGGACCTGGACTACGCCGGCAAGAAGATGGTGGTGATCGGCAGCGGCGCCACGGCGATGTCGCTGGTTCCGGCGCTGGCCGAGCGGGCCGGCCAGCTCACCCTGCTGCAGCGCACACCGACGTACCTGATCTCGGCGTCGAAATACAGTCGTTTCACCGATGCGGTCGCAAAACTGTTGCCCCGCAAGCTGGCTCACCCGATCATCCGGTTCACCATGGCATTGTTCGAGGGCGTGGTCTGGTTTTTGGCCCGCAAGACGCCGCCGCTCTTGAAGTGGATGCTGCGCCGGACGGCCGTGCAGAACCTGCCGCCGGGCTATGACGTCGACACCCACTTCAAGCCGCCGTATCAGCCGTGGGACCAGCGGCTGTGCCTGATTCCCGACGCGGACCTCTACACCGAGATCAGCGCCGGGCGAGTCGAAATGGTCACCGACCGGATCGATCACTTCGACGCCACCGGGATCACGCTGCAGTCCGGGACGCACCTGGATGCCGACATCATCGTCACCGCCACCGGTCTGCAACTGCAGGCCCTCGGCGGGGTGCGGATCAGCTTGGACGGCACCGAGATCAAGCCCACCGATCGCTTCGTCTACAAGGCGCACATGCTCGAAGACGTGCCCAACCTGTTCTGGTGCGTCGGCTACACCAACGCCTCCTGGACGCTGCGCGCGGACATGACGGCCCGCGCCACCGCAAAGCTGATGTCGTACATGGCCGCCCGCGGGTACACCCACGCCTACCCGCATCTCGGCGACGAGCCGCTCACCGAGAAGCCGGCCTGGGATATTCAGGCCGGTTACGTGCTGCGTGCCCTGCACGCCCTGCCCAAATCCGGCACCAAGCGGCCCTGGAACGTGCGGCAGAACTACTTCGCCGACGCCTTGGACTACCGCTTCGACCGGATCGAGGAGTCGATGGTGTTCGGTCGGGCCGGCGAAAGCGTGCCGCTGGCCAGCTGACCCGAGGTAACTTCGCTGCATGCCAGCTGCTACTCGCACACCCAGGGTCGTCGTGCTCGGCGGCGGATCGTTCGGAACCACGGTGGCCTCGATCTGCTCGCGGCGCGCCCCGACGCTGCAATGGGTGCGTTCGGAATCGACCGCCGCCGACATCAACGACAACCAGCGCAACAGCCGCTATCTGGGCAACGAGGTGGTGCTCAGCGAGACCCTGCGCGCCACCACCGATTTCGCCGAGGCCGCCCGCAGCGCCGACGTCGTGGTGATGGCGGTGCCCTCGCACGGCTTCCGCGGCGTGCTCACCGAGCTCGCCAACGAGCTGCGGCCGTGGGTGCCGGTGGTGTCACTGGTCAAGGGCCTGGAGCAGGGCACCAACATGCGGATGTCGCAGATCGTCGACGAGGTGCTGCCCGGGCATCCGGCCGGCATCCTGGCCGGGCCGAACATCGCCCGCGAGGTCGCTGAGGGCTACGCGGCCGCGGCGGTGCTGGCCATGCCGGATCAGCATCTGGCGGCGCAGCTGGCGTTGCTTTTCCGCACCAAGCGGTTCCGGGTCTACACCAGCGACGACGTGGTCGGGGTCGAGATGGCCGGGGCGTTGAAGAACGTCTATGCGATCGCGGTGGGGATGGGCTATTCGCTGGGGATCGGCGAGAACACCCGGGCCATGGTGATGGCGCGATCGGTGCGGGAGATGTCCAAACTGGGCGAGGCAATGGGCGGGGCCCGCGACACCTTCGCCGGGCTGGCCGGCATGGGCGATCTGATCGTGACCTGCACCAGCCAGCGCAGCCGCAACCGGTTCGTCGGCGAACAGCTGGGCTCCGGAAAGTCGATCGACGAGATCATCGCCTCGATGAACCAAGTCGCCGAGGGGGTGCGGGCCGCCAGCGTGATCATGAAGTTCGCCGCGCAATACGGGCTGAACATGCCGATCGCCCGTGAGGTCGACGGCGTGATCAACCACGGCTCCACCGTCGAGCAGGCCTACCGCGGGCTGATCGCCGAGGCCCCAGGGCACGAGGTGGAGGGCACCGGCTTCTGAGCCTCTTCCGTCGCAGGCGTCACTTGCGCACCGTCTCCGGTGGGGTGAGGTGAGTTCAAATCGGATAGCGCGGGCGATATCACCAGTCCAGCAGGTTGCTCGGCGGGCGATCTGCCAGCTTCTGGACGACCCAGTGGTTCATCGACACGTTCTGGTCGGCGGCCTCCACGGCGAGGCGGGCGTGCAGCGTCGGTGAGGTCCGCACCAGGAAGTTGCCGCTGAACTTCCGGTCGGTGATCGGCGGTGGAACGTCTTCGCCTTCGCGCTCGGCCAAATACTCATCGACGGTCTGCTCGACACCGGCGATGGCTTCCCGCATGGTGGGCGCCCAATGCGTCAGCCAGGGCAGTTCGAGGCACAGGGCGACGTAGCGGTCGTACTCGCGCGACCACTCGGCTCGATACGTGTAGTGGTTCATGGCCGGTAGTAGCGCATGCGCTATCCGATTCGACAAGACATCTATCCCCAGGCGCGGGGACGGAAGTGGCGGGTGGGGCGCTGGGATGGGCAGCCGCCGAGTGGGGCGCCAGGGATGGGCGGCCCTACCCCCGCGCCATCGCCTCCAGCCGGCGGATCCGGTCGGCCATCGGCGGGTGGGTGGAGAACAGCTGCCCGACCTTCTCGCCCACCCGGAACGGGTTGGCGATCATCAGGTGCGACTGGCTGGCCAGCTCGGGCTCGGGCGGCAGCGGGGCGGCCTGCACCCCGTCGGAGATCTTGCGCAGCGCGGACGCCAGCGCCAGCGGGTCACCCGTCAGTACGGCGCCGGACTCGTCGGCCTGATACTCCCGCGACCGCGACACCGCCAGCCGCACGATCGACGCCGCCAGCGGCCCCACCAAGGCGACCAGCAGCATCGCCAGCGGGTTGCCGTCGCGGCGGTTGCCCAAGAACATCGCCATATTGGCCAACCCGGTGATCACCGACGCCAGGGCGCCGGCGACACAGGAGATCAGGATGTCGCGGTTGTAGACGTGCGACAGCTCGTGGCCCAGGACTGCACGCAGCTCGCGCTCGTTGAGCAGCCGAAGGATGCCGCTGGTGCAACACACCGCGGCGTGGCGCGGGTTGCGGCCGGTCGCAAATGCGTTGGGGGCGTTGGTGTCGCTGACGTACAACCGGGGCATCGGCTGGTGGGCGGCGGTGGCCAGCTCGCGCACGATCCGGTAGATCTCCGGCGCCTGGACCTCGGTGACCGGCTGGGCCCGCATCGCCCTCAGCGCCAGCTTGTCGCTGTTGAAGTAGGTGTAGGCGTTCATCGCCACGGCGAACAGCACCGCCACCCACATCATCGAGGGCCCGAAGGCCCGCCCGACCAGCACGATCAACCCCGACATGACGAACAGCAGCAGGAACGTCTTCGCCGTGTTGCGGTGCGGGTGCCAGGTCATCGACTTCCTCCTCGGAGAACCGCCGTCTTGCTCATTTAACGCCTCGGGCGCAGCCCGGGTTCCGCATTGTGCTCAGCCATGGCGGTTGACGGTGTAGTCGACCAGGCCGGCGAGTGCCGCCCGGCCGACGCAGTCGGGCAGCGCGGCCAACTCGGCTCGGGCCTGCGCGGCATACTCGGCCACCGTCTCCTTGGCCCGCACCATGCCCGGAGACGCGCGCAGCAGCCCCAACGCCTCGGCCACCACCGCATCCTCGGTGACCGGGCCGGCCAGCAGCGTACGCAGCCGCTCGGCGTCCGGGCCGGTCTCCTGCAGCGCGTAGAGCACCGGCAGGGTGTGCACCCCTTCGCGGAGGTCGGTGCCGGGCAGTTTCCCAGACTCGTCGGGATCGCTGTCGATGTCGATGATGTCGTCGGAGATCTGGAACGCGGTGCCCACGACACCCCCCAGTCGGGCCAGCCGCTCGATCTGATCGTCGTCGGCGCCGGAGAACGTCGCACCGAACCGGCCGGACGCCGAGATCAGGCAGGCCGTCTTCTCGTAGACCACCTTGAGGTAGTGCTCTATCGCGTCGATCCCCTCGGCGGCCCCGCGGGTCTCGCGCATCTGCCCGGTCACCAGCTGGGCGAAGGTCTCGGCGATGATCCGCACCGCCTCCGGCCCCAGCCGCGACACCAGCCGCGACGCCGTCGCGAACAGGTAGTCACCGGCCAGGATCGCGATGCTGTTGCCCCACCGCGCGTTCGCGCTGGGCGCCCCGCGGCGGATCTGCGCCTCGTCCATCACGTCGTCGTGATACAGCGTCGCCAGGTGCACCAGCTCGATCACCGCGCCGGCCACCGTCACCTGCCAGGCGTCCGGCTCCGGCCCGAGCTGGGCGGACAGCACCGTGAACAACGGACGGAAACGCTTTCCCCCGGCGTCGAACAGGTGGGTGACGGCTTCGGTCATCAACGCGTCGCCGCCGCGCAACTCGGTGTCCATGAGCTCTTCGATGCGCGCCACCCCGTCGCGGACATTGCCCGCGAACGCCGGGTCGCCCAAGCCCCCGAAATCCAGCCCCGCCACCACACTCGCCGGTGTCCTCACGGCTCCAACATACTGGTCAGTGTGAACTCCAGCGCTCAGACGGTGGCCGAGGTGGTGATAGTGGGCGCCGGACCGGCGGGGTCGGCGGCGGCCGCCTGGGCCGCCCGGGCGGGCCGAGACGTGCTGGTGCTCGACACGGCCACGTTCCCGCGGGACAAACCCTGCGGTGACGGACTGACCCCGCGGGCGGTCGAGCAGCTCGAGTTGTTGGGGCTGGGCGAGTGGCTCGACAGCCACATCCGGCACCGGGGCCTGCGGATGGCCGGCTTCGGCGGCGAGGTGCAGGTGGACTGGCCCGGCCCGTCTTTCCCCTCGACGGGCAGCGCCGCGCCCCGCACCGAACTCGACGAACGGATCCGCAAGGTCGCCGAGGAGTCCGGGGCCCGGATGCGATTGGGCGTCAAGGCCGTCGGCGTCCATCACGACTCGTCGGGGCGGGTGCGCGCGGTGGTACTCGCCGACGGCACCGAGGTAGCCTGCCGGGCGCTGATCGTCGCCGACGGCGCCCGCTCGACCCTGGGCCGGGTGCTGGGCCGGCAATGGCATCAGGAGACGGTGTACGGGGTGGCCGCCCGCGGCTACCTGGCCTCACCGCGCAGCGACGAACCCTGGCTGACGTCGCACCTGGAACTGCGTTCGCCCGACGGGGCGGTGTTGCCCGGCTACGGGTGGATCTTTCCGCTGGGCAATGGCGAAGTGAACATCGGCGTCGGCGCGTTGGCCACCGTCAAGCGGCCCGCCGATGTCGCGCTGCGCCCGCTGATGTCCTACTACGCCGACCTGCGCCGCGACGAGTGGGGCTTCGAGGGCCCGGTGAAGGCCCCGGCCAGCGCGCTGCTGCCGATGGGCGGGGCGGTCTCTGGGGTGGCCGGGCCGAACTGGATGCTGATCGGCGACGCCGCGGCCTGCGTCAACCCGCTCAACGGCGAGGGCATCGACTACGGGCTGGAGACCGGGCGGCTGGCCGCCGAGTCACTGGGCTGCCCAGACCTCACCCACGCCTGGCCGGAATTGCTGGCCGCCCGCTACGCCCGCGGGTTCTCGGTGGCGCGGCGGCTGGCGCTGCTGCTGACCTTCCCGAAGTTCCTGCCGGCCACCGGGCCGCTGGCGATGCGGTCGACAACGCTGATGCGGGTGGCGGTGCGGGTGATGGCCAACCTGGTCACCGACGACGACGCCGACCTGGTGGCGCGGGCCTGGCGGGGCGGGGGCCGGATGTCGCGGCTGATCGACCGTCGCCGCCCGTTCTCCTGAACCAGCGCAATATCAGGACCGTTGACATATATCAATCTCATTGATATACCGGGTAGATGAGCGAATCATTGGATCTCCAGTTCGACGCTGCCTACCGCGGCGAATCCGAGCAAATGGGGTTGGGCGCCAAACCACCGTGGAGCATCGGTGAGCCCCAGCCCGAGCTGGCCGCCCTGATCGAGCAGGGCAAGTTCCACGGCGACGTCCTCGACGTCGGCTGCGGCGAGGCCGCCATCTCGCTGTATCTGGCCGAACGGGGCCACACCACCGTCGGCCTGGACAGCTCGCCCACCGCCATCGACCTCGCGCGTCGCGAGGCCGCCGCGCGGGGCCTGACCAACGCCACCTTCGAGGTCGCCGACATCAACGCGTTCACCGGCTATGACGGCCGGTTCGGCACCATCGTCGACAGCACTCTGTTCCACTCGATCCCGGTGGAGGCCCGCGAGGGTTATCAGCGCTCGATCGTGCGCGCCGCCGCGCCGGGCGCCTCGTATTTCGTGCTGGTCTTCGACAAGTCCGCCATCCCGGAGGGTCCGCCGTTCGCGGTGACCGAAGACGAGCTGCGCGACGTGGTGTCGAAGTACTGGGTGATCGACGAGATCAAGCCGGCGCGGTTGCACGCGGTGTTCCCCGACAACTTCGCCGGATTCGGCGGCGTCGGGCTGCGCGACGAGGCTAACGGCCGCAAATCGGCTGCGGGCTGGCTTCTCTCGGCGCACCTGGGCTGAACGCCATGGCTACCCCGAAGCCGCCACGCTGGCTCAAGCCGGTCAACAAGGTGATGATCGGCCTGCAGAAGCTGGGGATTCCGACCGGTCCGCCGATGGTGCTGACGGTGCCGGGGCGCAAGTCCGGTCAGCCACGCAGCACACCGATGACGCCGTTCACCCACGACGGCCAGCTCTACACCGTGGCGGGGTTCCCGAACGCCGACTGGGCCCTGAATGCTCGGGCGGCCGGTTCGGGCACGCTCGCCCACGGCCGTAAGAAGCGGCCGGTGCGCATCGTCGAGCTGTCACCGGAGGCGGCCCGCCCGGTGCTGCGGGCGTTTCCGACGCAGGTGCCGGTCGGCGTCCGCTTCCTCAAACAGGCGGGCTTGGTCGTCAACGGCACGCCCGACGAGGTCGAGGCGCTGGCCGGGCGCATCTCGGTCTTCCGGTTCGACCCGCCGGCGTAGGGCCGGACTACTGCGGCTTGCGGGCCGAGTGCAGGGCGACGATGCCGCCCGTGAGGTTGCGCCACTGCACGTCCGACCATCCCGACGCGGTGATCTGCTCGGCCAGCGCCGCTTGATCCGGCCAGGCCCGGATCGACTCGGCCAGATACACGTAGGCCTCCGGGTTACTTGACACCGCCCGGGCCACCGCCGGCAGTGCGCGCATCAGGTACTCCTTGTAGACCGTGGCGAACACCGGGATTCTCGGGGTGGAGAACTCACAGACCACCAGCCGCCCACCGGGTTTGGTCACCCGGGCCATCTCCCGCAGGCCCGCGGTGTGGTCGACGACATTGCGCAGCCCGAAGCTGATTGTGACCGCGTCGAACACCGCGTCGTCGAAGGGCAGCTTGGTGGCATCCCCGGCGACCTTGGGTACATCCCGCTTGCGGCCGGCGGCCAACATCCCGACCGAGAAGTCCGCGGCCACGCACCATGCCCCGGACTTGGCCAGCTCGACGGTGGACACCGCGGTGCCGGCGGCCAGGTCCAGCACCTTCTCCCCCGGCCGCAGGCCGAGTGTTTTACGGGTGGCCCGCCGCCAGGCGCGATCGCGGCCCAGCGACATCACCGTGTTGGTGAGGTCGTAGCGGCGCGCGACGCCGTCGAACATCGATGCCACCGCGTGGGGATCTTTGTCCAGGCTCGCGCGGCTCACGGTGTCGAGGCTACCCGCCTCCGATAGGGTCGTGGAATGCGGTCTTGGCTGGGCACATTGGCAGCACTGGTGACGTTCGGCGCGGCGTTGGCAGCTCCAGCGCTTGCCGAACCCGGCGCGCCGGGCACCGCGCTGGCGCCTGATCACTTCGGTGTGCTGGCCGGCTCGGCGGACGCCGGGGTGCAGCTGGAGATCTTCTGCGACCCGCAGTGCTCGGAGTGCGCGAAATTCGAGGCGGACTCCGGGGACGCGCTGGGCCGGCACCTGGCGGCCGGGGACGTCGCGGTCACCTACCGGTGGATGACGTTTCTCGACGCCCGCCGGGGCAACGACACCTCCGCCCGGGTCGGCAACGCGCTGATGGCCGCCGCCGATCCGGCCACCGACGCCGCGACCTATCAGAGGTTCGTGTCCGCGTTGTACCGCAAGGGCGGCACGCCGGACCTGGAGGAGATCGCGGCCACCGCCCGGGAGGCCGGCCTGCCCGCCCACGTGGTGGACCGGATCGCCACCGGACAGCCGGCCGTCGAGCCGACGTCGATGAACGCCTTCAACCGTGTGCAGCTGCTGGCGGCCAACCCGGGGAGCCCCGGCACCCCAACGGTTTTCGATGTCGCCACCAGAACGGTCGTCGACACCGACGAGGCCGGCTGGCTGGACCGGCTGGTGCAGGAGCGTTAGCCGCGGACCCAGCGTCGTTCGACGACGGCCAACCCGGCCAGCGCCGCGGTTCCGACCAGCCAGGCGATCACCACGATCGAGCCGGCCGGGATGATCGCCAGTACCGCGGTGCGGTGCTGCACGCGCACCAGGTCGGGGTCGGACTTGTCGTATTCGACGTAAATGCGCATCCCGGTTGCTAATTCGGAGGGATAGAGCACCCCGAGTTCGGGGCGGTAGGTGATCCGCTCCGGGGTGACGAACTCGATGGTGGAGCGCCGGAAGCCCGCGTTGAGGACTTCGGCCTCGGCCACCCCCATGTCACGTTCGATGGCGATGTCGTTGCGCCAGGCGCCGGCCACCAACAGCACCGACTGCAGCGTCACCACCGCCACCATGATCAGCACGCCGGTTCTGGCCCATCGCAGCAGACGCCCGATCGTGCTGCCCGGCGCGGCGACGCCCTCTCCGCGAACCAGTCTGTGCAGCAACGGTTTCCATGATGTGAAGCGGGGCAGTCTCACAGCGCGGCCTTGATCGCGGCGTGCAGTGCCCGCAGCGACGACCGGTCGGCCTTAACCTCGAGCACCCGCATGCCGCCGGCGGGTTCGGCGAGCGCGGCGGGCAGTGCCTCGACCTCGATCTGCCGCGACTCGATGTGATAGGCGCGGCACAGCCCGCCGACGTCGACGTCGTGCGGGGTGCCGAAGATCCGCGACGACACGTCGGCGAACCGCGGGTCGCCCTGCTCGAGCAGTTCGAAAATGCCACCGCCGTTGTCGTTGGACACCACGATGGTCAGCTGCCGCGGCGTCGGCTCGGTGGGCCCGATCAGCAGCCCGGAGCTGTCGTGCACAAACGTCAGGTCGCCGATCAAGGCGATGGTGCGCCCACCGGGGTGGTCCCGCTCGTGCGCCAGCGCCGCACCGATCGCGGTCGACACGGTGCCGTCGATACCGGCGACGCCGCGGTTGGACCGCACGGTGATGCCCTGCGGGTTCAGCCCCACCAGCGCGGCGTCACGCACCGGGTTGGAGGCGCCCAGCACCAGCTGGTCGCCGGGGCGCAGCGCGTCGGCGACGGCCGCGGCCACGTGCAGCCCGGTGGTCAGCGGGTGCGCCGCCAACTGCTCGCGCACCGCGGCGTTGGCGCTGCGGTTGAGCTGGGCGCAGCGGCGCAGCCAGGCCGCATCCGGCGCCCCCGAGGTCACCGCCCGGGTGCCGGTGGCCTGCGAGTTTCCCGACACGTCCGGCCAGCGCGGCCCGGTGGTCAGCGCGAACACCGGCACCGTCGGGTCGGCCAGCAGCGCCGATACCGGGCGGTGCAGGGTGGGCCGCCCGGCCATGATGACCTGCTGCGGGCGCAGCAGCGGCAGCGCCAGCGGGTGCAGCGGATTCTGCGGTGCCGGGGCGGTGGGTTCGGCGACGGTGGGCAGCGCCGCCAGGTTCGGGTGTGCCCCGGCGCCGTGACCGGCGATCACCACGGTGTCCGGGGTCAGATCGATCTCCAGGGGCTGATCGAAGCTGACCGGCGGGGTGTAGGTCCAGGGCCGGCCGTCGGGGCGGCCCGGCGGCAGCGCTCCCGAATCATCGGCATCGGGTACCAGCGGCTCGCGCAGCGGAATGTCGAACTGCACCGGCCCGGCGTTGGCGCTGCGAGATCCGTTGGCGGCCACCAAAACTCGGCACACCGCTGATCGCCAGGTGGCGTTGAGGGCATCCATGCGCTCGGGGGCATCCTCGGCCAGGCCCAGGCTGATCGTGGCGCGCACCTGGGTGCCGAAGTAGCCGAGCTGCTCCATGGTCTGGTTGGCGCCGGTACCCAGCAGCTCGTAGGGCCGGTTGGCCGAGAGCACGATCAGCGGCACCCGCGCGTAGTTGGCCTCCACCACCGCGGGCCCCAGGTTGGCCACCGCGGTGCCCGAGGTCATGGCCACGCACACCGGCGCACCGGCGCCCACCGACAACCCGATCGCCAGGTATCCGGCGGTGCGTTCGTCGATGCGCACGTGCAGGCGCAGCCGGCCGGCCCGGTCGGCGTCGTGCAGCGCAAACGCCAGCGGTGCGTTGCGCGAACCCGGGCACAGCACCACGTCGCGGACGCCACCGCGGATCAGCTCGTCGACGACGATGCGGGCCTGTGCCGTCGAGGGGTTGGTCATTGGTATCAGGTTAGTCGTGCGTCGGAGGGGGAGGCGTCCAGCGGAACGGCTTGCCGTCGACCTCGGCCAGGAATTCCAAGGCGGCCTTGTTGACCTGGTCGGGCTTCTCGATGAAGCCCAGGTGGCCGGCGTCGGGGATCTCCAGGTACCGCGCGCCCGGAATCGCGTCGGCGACCTCGCGGCTCAGGTGTGCCGGGGTGACGACGTCGTCGCCGAACCCGATCACCAACACCGGTGCGGTGATGTTGGCGTAGGCGGGCAGCCGGTTGGTCAACGGCGCCACGTCGAGCTGACAGCGCAGCCCGGGGGTGTTCTTGACCGGCCACAGGGTGAACATCGCGATCCAGTCCTTGATCGCGGCGTCGTCGCTCAGGGTCTTCGGCGAGAAGCTTTCCAACAGACGCACTTTGGCTTCGTACTCGGCGGGAAGGTCGACACCGGACTCGGCCAGCTTCATCTCTGCGGAGTAGAAGAAGTCCCGGGCGCGGTCATGGCGCCCGCGGGTGGCCATCAGGACCGCGGATTTCACCAATTCGGGCCGGGCCAGCATCAGTTCCTGGGCGATGAAGGCGCCCATCGACACCGCGACGATCCGCACCGGGGCCACCCCCAGGGATTCGATCAGCTGCGCGGTGTCGGCCACCATGGTTTCGGTGGTGAACCCCGAGGCGTTCTCGGTGGCGCCGATACCGCGGTTATCGAAGGTGATCGGGCGATACCGGGCGAGCTGGAAGTCGCGTACCTGGTGCAGATGCCAGCCGCGGCCCGCGCCGCCACGCCCGGCGATAAACAGAACCGGATCGCCATCCTGATTACGGTCGTCGTAAGCGAGGTTGGTCACGGGAGTGAAGGTACGCGACCCACCGACCGCTTATGGTGTCAGGATCGCAACTGCGCAGCTGGGGACGGTGATGCGGAGACGGACCGCGGGGTTGGCTTGCACGCTGGTGCTGGCCTGCGCCGTGGTGGCCGGTTGTTCGAGGGTGACCGACGGCCTGGCGGTGCCCGCCGACCACGACGGACCCCGGCCGGTGGCAGCGTCGATGCTGGCGGACCTGCTGCTGGACGCCTCCACCGTCAGCGACATCATGGGCTCGGCCGGGATGCGGGTCAAAGACTCCCGCTCGCGGATGTTCGACTCCGGGCGGCAATTCCCCGACCAGGACTGCATGGTCGCCTGGATGCCGGTGGAGCAGTCGGTCTACGCCGGCAGCAATTGGACCGCCACGATCGTCCAGACCCTCTCCGAAGCCGCCCTGGACCACTTTGTCGTCCAGGCGGCCACGGTGTTCGCCGACCGGGCCGATGCGCAGAGCTTTTTCGAGGCGACCGCCCGCCGGTGGGCGCCGTGCGGCGAGCGGTCCTTCACCACCACCAAGGACGGCTATGGCGACACGCCGTGGACCTTCGATGCGGTCACCGACGTCGACTCCACGGTGTGGATGACCCAGCACCAGGACGACAGCGCGGGCTGGTCGTGTCAGCGGGCGCTGCGGGTGGCCAACAACGTCGCCATCGACGTGTTGGCGTGCAAGCTCTACGTCATCGACGAGGCGGTCACGATCGCGAACGGGATCGACGCGCGGCTGCCCAGCGTGTGAGTTGTGGGCGGCCGGTGACGGGCGTGTCGCGGGTTCGACCATGTGGTGTTGTGCCCGGCTATACGCGACAACTTGCGGCGGCGCGCCGAGTGTGCGGTTTGGCACGCAATTCGGCGTTTTTTCGTACCAAACCGCACACTCGACGGATGCGCACTCAGGCGGCCAGCAGCCGATGGCAGGCCTTGATCCGGTCGATCCACCACTGCCGCCGCTGCGGCGAGGCGGCCAAGCCGTGCAACCTTTCTAGGTCCGGGGTGATCGGCTGCACCGGCAGGTAGCCGTCGATTTGTGGCGGCGTTTCCGCGACGTCTTCGACGAACAGTGATCCGGTGCCGAGCCCGCAGGCGTGTTGCAGGGCGGGTAGCGCGGCCGCCGCCTGCAGTCCGGTAGCGATACCGACCGCGGAGTCGATCGCGCTGGAGATCACCACCGGAATGCCGATCTGGCCGGCGATGGTTAGGAGCTTTGAAATGCCGCCCAGTGGTGCGACTTTGAGCACCGCGATGTCCGCGGCTCCCGCTTTGGTAACGGCCAGCGGGTCCTCGGCTTTCCTGATGCTCTCGTCGGCGGCGACCGGGGTGCCGATGTGGCGACGCAGCTCGGCGAGTTCGGCGACGGTGGCACAGGGTTGTTCCAGATACTCCAGCGGCCCCAACGCCTTTGCCGCCTGCACCGCCTGCTCGACACTCCAGCCGCCGTTGGCGTCCACCCGCACGGTGGGGATCACGGCGCGGACGGCCTCGACGCGCGCGACGTCATCGGCAAGGGTCTGGCCGGGCTCGGCGACCTTGACCTTGGCGGTTGTTGCGCCGGGGAATCGTGCCAGCACGTCGGGGACTCGCGCAGCGTCGACGGCGGGCACGGTCGCGTTGATCGGGATGCGGTCGCGGATGGGCTCGGGCGGCCGGTGGTAGGCGCTTTCCAGGGCCGAAGCCAGCCAGTGCGCCGCTTCGGGCGCGTCGTATTCGGGGAAGGCGCCGAACTCGCCCCAGCCGGCCGGACCGTCGATCAGGGCCAGTTCGCGAACGGTGATGCCGCGGAACTTGACGCGCATCGGCAACGCCACCACGTGCAGGCGGTCGAGGATGTCGTCGAGGGGCGGCGGCATCGGTCTATGGTGCCGGGGCGGCGGTGAGGTGCGCCAGGCGGGCCTTGGGAATTAGTATTCGGTAATGCTCTCTGCGCAGACTGGTCACACCCTCCGGGTGAGCGACGCGGCTCTGCAAGCCGAGGCGAGCTGGTGTGAGGCGTTGGCCGGCAAGTTGGTGGGCAATGCAGCACCCGACGGTGCGGTCTCCTCGTTGCTGGGCAGCGCAGCAGCGGTCACTGCCCTCAATGCACTCGTGGCCGCGGCCGGCGCAAACTGCACGGCACGAATGCATGCCACCGCCATGAAGTTGGCCGCGGCGGCAAGTGGATACGCCGCCAATGAAGCCGACGCCGCGGCGCGAATGCAGTCAATCGCTCCGCCCACGGTCTGCTAGATGGCGGCTACTGCCCCAGTATTCCCGTTGTCGCAGGTGACGACGCTTGACACCTCTTACCTGCGCGGCGCAGCCGATTATTGGGACCGCACCGCCAACCTATGGGAGGAGTCGTTCACCGACGTCCACCGGCGCGTGTCCGCCCCAGGGGGTACGCCTTGGACAGGCTTCGGAAACGAAGGAGCGCAACAACGTACCTACGCCGACATGGTGAAGGTACGCACGCCAGCAGACCAATTGCGGCATGTCAGCGGGGTTGCCCGCCGCGGCGATGAGGCGCTGCAGTTCTGCAAGCAGGGAGTGCTCAGCGCGGTCCGCGAAGCTCGGGACGACGGTTTTGACGTCGGAGAGGATTATTCGGTCACCGACCGTACGCAAGGCGGTTCCTCGGCGTACCGCGGGGCACGGCAGACCGCGGCCCAGGGCCACGCAACGTTCATTCGCCACAAGGTGGCCGCGCTCGTCGCCAAAGATAACGAAGTAGCCATGCAAATCGCCGTGGCCTCCGAAAGCCTCGACAAGGTCGTGTTCGACGAAAAACCGGTCGAGTCCACGCCGGCGAAAGATGGAATCCAACTGGTGGGCAATCGGAGATTCAAGGATGCGCCGGCTCCGAAGCCGGAGCCAAATCCTCGAATCGACAAAGCGCCAGACCCAGTCGGCAAACTCGGGCTCCCGAACTACAACCCTGGCTCGTTGTCGGCCGAAGAAACTCGTACTGTATACACGCAAGGCGAGTTGCGCATGCGCGAACTCAACGAGCAACTCGCCGAGCAGGGTTTGAGTACCGAGGAACGTGCAAAAATAATGTTTGAACAACGCAACGCGTTGCGTTCTTGGACGCGGGATCTGATGAGCAACCGAGCACTTGCCGACCAACTGAACGCCACGGAGCCAAACCTAACCTTTGGTGACCTCGTCGCCAAGAATCAGGCTAAAGGAGTCACAGGAGATGACCTCTACCGGGCGATCATCGAGAGTTCGATCAGGAGTCGCGGCAGCGTAAACGCGGGCCTCGGTATCGATCCCGCACACCCGCCGCCCCTCCCCCCTATACGTCCGACCGACCCGATAGGGGGAGCACCAACCGCTCCAGTCATCAGTCCGCTGCCAAATCAGCCAACCGTGTTGGCACACCCCCCAACCGAGATCCGGCCGCCAGAATTCACCCACCCCCCTGTTGCGCCACCTCCGCCAACAGTGCTCGACCACCCGCCATTGCCACCATGGTTGCAAGACCCATCGCCGCCCGGCTTCCAGATCAGCCCGAACCAGTCGGCACCCATCTTTGGCTGGGACACACCGAATCCATCAGACGTGCCACTTCCAGCTCCAGGTCCGTCCAGTGCACCGATCACGCTCCCGTCGCCCCCGTCGCCGCCACTGATAACGCCCGAAGAGGCCAAGGCAGGAGGACTGCTCGCTGGGGCTGGCGGAGTCGGCCTCTGGATCATCACCCAGTTAGGCAAGCTGGCCCACCCATTCAGCCCATGAGCGCCCGAAACCAAGAACTGCCGGACGAGTGGAGTCACCTCTCGGCTATCAAGTCAGTCGCCAATGTGGTCGCCCGCCACGTTGACCACCTGGAACAGCTACCTGTTGAGTGCCTACCCGCGTGGTTGATGCGAATTACTCCCCCTATCGGTTGGCATATCGGCCGTTTTGCTGACAACCGCAACGCACCATCACGGATTGCAGTGCACGGTAGTGAGGACCGCGGCAGAGGGTACGGTTGTGAGACCATCAACATTTTCCGGTTGTCCGGTATGCCGCCGCTTCAAATTCTAACAGACAATGCCGATTGCACTTTGCAGGATCTCGGCGCCACGGGCGTTGCAACTAAGACACTTCCCTTACAGCAGGAATCCGGCATGATGGGCGTACGAAGCAGCGGATACATCCACATCCACGGGAATTCGGTGTGGGCACAGTACAGCAACTATATCGCCAACTCCGAGGGGCGCGAGGAGGGCATTCTCATCGAACATGGTATTTTTATAGAAATATGCGCTCTACACCGACTGCACGACGACATCACAAACTTGACCAACGCGGTCTATCACGAATTTTTTGCCGCCCTACCCAACCGCTGGCACCAACCGAAGAACTCGAAGGACATCTGATGATCGGCAAAGACAACAATCGCGCGGCGATGATTTTTAACGCCCCAAAGAGAATCGTATAGATTATGGCATCGGAAGATGCAGCACGAGGCGGGCCGCCGACAATCGATAACAGCGCACGCCCCGAGTGGTTTCGTACGGGTTATAAATTCTTCCCCTATGCGGCGATGGAGTCTGGCAAATGGTGGGTACTGAGATTCAACTACGCGTTCCCCGAGCATGATTTGTACACATTGTTCATCGATGGCGATTGCACGGGCGATATCACCGGCGACGTGACCAGCCAGATTCCGCTAGTCGCCAGTATCGGCGCCCTGAAGCCTGAGCTTTCAGCGACAGATGAACCGATCCTTGACCCAGATACGGCCGCATCAGTAGTCACAGCCGTAGCGTCATACGTTAACTACGGCAGCGAAAGAAACGACCCGTGCATGTTCTGCTCCGGGGACCACGACGGAATGACTCGTGCCTAGCGAAGATGCTTGGCGTATCCCAAGGAAACCAGAGGTCGTCAATGAACCGGAGCGCTACCGGACCGCCGACCTCTTGGGCGCCTGGCATTCGCTGATCGGAAGGCACAGTGCTAAGTCGGGGACCGACGACGTCGGCCGACAGTTGCTTGCCTCTTGGTCCGAGCCGCACCGCCGGTATCACAATGTAATCCACTTGCGCGAGGTGCTGCGCCACGTCGATCAGCTCGCGGCTCACGCCGTCACCCCTGACGCTGTGCGGTTAGCCGCCTGGTACCACGACGCCGTCTACAACGGTTTCTCCGACGATGAGCAGAACAGCGCTGCTCGGGCGGAAACGGAACTCGCGGACTTGAACGTCGCGCCCGCACTGGTCCTCGAAGTCGCACGACTCGTGCGGCTATCCGCCAGCCACACGCCGGACGCTGGCGATCGCAACGGGCAAGTGCTCTGCGACGCAGATCTAGCGGTCCTCGCATCGACCGCCGAAAGCTACGCTGCCTACGCGGCGGCGGTCCGCGCCGAATACGCCCATGTTACCGAAAAAGAATTCAGGCTTGGACGGTCGAAGATACTGCGTTCCCTTCTCGACGGACCGGCCCTATACCGCACAGCGCCGGCACGCGCCCAGTGGGAGGCAGCCGCCCGGGTGAATCTCAATACCGAACTCGAGCGTCTTGAGAGCACCGAGTAGCCTGCGCAGGCGTACTCGCGACGAAATCGGCGTTGATACTCAGAAGCCAGAATCCGCTGCGGTAACGCAGCTTGTGGCGCCGGGAAACAACCTTATCGGAGCCTATCCGCCCCCAGCTTGAACACCCGCGCGGCATTGCCGTGCAGATAATCCGCCCGCGCGTCGTCATCGAGCCCCAGATCATTCAGCCCGTCGAGCGCATGCCCGTGCATGATCATCGGATAGTTAGTGCCGAACAACACTTTTCGTTGCCCGGTCCGGGTTCTCATGAACCTGATCAGCTCGTCGGGCAACCGCTTGGTGGTGTAGGCCGAGGTGTCGATGTAGACGTTCTCGTGTTTGCGGGCGACGGCGACCATCTCCTCGGTCCAGGGATAGCCGACGTGCCCGCACACGATGACCAGTTCTGGAAAGTCCAGTGCCACTTGGTCGATGTAGGGAATCGGGCGCCCGGTCTCCGAGGGCCGCAGCGGGCCGGTGTGGCCGACCTGGGTGCAGAACGGGACACCGAGTTCGACACACTCGGCGAACAGCGGGTAATAGCGCCGGTCGGTGGGAGGCGCATTCCACAACCAGGGCACCACCCGCAGGCCGACGAACCCGTCATCGATCCGGCGTCGCAGCTCGCGGACGGCCTCCATCGGGCGGTCCAGGTCGACGGTGGCCAGGCCGGCGAAGCGGCTCGGGTGCGCCCGAACCCATTCGGCGACCTCGTCATTGGACACCAGATCCATGCCGTTGGGTCCGCGCCAGGCACTGAGCAAGCCGAAATCCACCCCGGCGGAATCCATCGCGGACACGGTGGCCTCGATCGGGATCTCCTGATCTGGCATCGCCCCGCCGGTCCAGCGCCGCAGGGACGCCAGCATGTCGTCGGCCAGGAAACGGCGGGTCGGGTGCTGCATCCACACGTCGATGGTCATCGTCCCCACCGTAGCCACCGGGTTCAGCCCGTGGCGGCCACTCCGGCGACCAAGAGGTCCAGTAGGCGCCCGGTCTGCTCGGGCGAGGCGCTGGTCAAGAAGATGCCGATCAAATTCGACACCACGTCGTCGGCCCGCACGTCCGCGCGCAGGCTGCCGTCCTCGGCACCGGTCCGCAACAGCAGATCGACCGCACCGACGATGCGTTCGCGGGTCTCATTGGGCTCCATCGCACCGGATTCGACGATGGCCCGCAGCGATTCCGCCATGCCGCGCTTGGCCGCGACGAAGGCGGCGTAGCGATCTAGCCAGCGCCGCAGCGCCACCTTGGGCGGGTGGTCGGCGAGCAGCTTTTCGGCCATCGCCGCGACGTCGCTCAGCTCGGCGCGGTAGACGGCCTCGACCAACGCCTCGCGATTGGGAAAGTGACGGTAGAGCGTGCCGATCCCCACCCCGGCGTCGCGGGCGATCGCCTCCAGCGGCACCGGGCTCCCGTCGGAGCCGCCGAACGCCGCGGCGGCGGCGGCAAGTAGCCGCTCCCGGTTGCGGCGCGCATCGGCACGACATTTCCCGACCAAAGCGGAGGGACCTCCGTTTCTGCTACGCTGACCAAGCGGAGGGCCCTCCGCTAACCACCAGTGTCTCACTTCCCGCTGACAGGAGCACCATGACCGACCATATTTCGCCCGGCGGCTCCGGCCGCATCGGCACACAGCACGTGGCGCGCATCGGCTACGGCGCCATGCAGCTCGACGAGAACATCCCCGCCGACGACGCCGTGGCGGTGCTGCACCGCGCCCTGGAACTCGGCGTCAACCACATCGACACCGCCTCCTTCTACGCCGGCGGCGAGGTCAACCACCGCATCCGCAAGGCGCTCGCGCCCTACCGCGACGACCTCGTCATCGTCAGCAAGGTCGGCGCCGCCTACACCGGCGTCGGCCCCGTTCCGCTGACCGCCGCCCAGAAACCAGCCGAACTACGCGCCGCCGTCGAAAACGACTTGCGCCAACTGGGCCTGGACACCGTGCCGGTGGTCAACCTGCGGCGCTACGACCTGGGGCCCGCACCGGCCCCGGAGGGCGACCAGAACGTCGGCCTCGACGACCAGCTGGCCGAGATGATCGCGCTGCGCGACGAGGGCAAGATCGCCGCGATCGGCATCAGCAGCGTGGGCCTGGACGTGGTGCAGCGGGCGCTGCCGGCCGGGATCGTGTGCGTGCAGAACGCCTACAGCCTGCTGGACCGTTCGCAGGAGGAGACGCTGGACTTCTGCGCCGACGAAGGCATCGCGTGGGTGCCCTACTTCCCGCTGGGTTCGGCGTTCCCCGGCTTCCCGAAGGTCACCGACAACACGACGGTCCGCGAGATCGCCGGCGAACTCGGCGCCACACCGGCCCAGATCGGGCTGGCCTGGCTGCTGACCACTTCGGCGAACACCTTGCTGATCCCCGGCACCGGATCGATCGCGCATCTGGAGCAGAACATGGCGGTGGCCGACATCGTGCTCAGCGACGACGCCGTCGCCCGCCTGGATGCCGTCACCGCCCCGGGGCAGGGCCCGGATTACGCCGCGAGCCTGCGCGAAGCGCTCCGGGAAGCCGCGGCGACCTGATCTCGCCGCCGGGTACCGTCGCAGGGTGAGCAGGGGCAAGCCGGTCCGACCGCCGTGGTGGCTGAAGCCGGCGAACAAGATCTTCATCCAGATGTCCCGGCTGGGTTTGCGGTTCGGCGGCGAGAGCCCGGTCGTGCTGACGGTGCCCGGTCGCAAGTCCGGGCAGCCCCGCTCGACACCGGTCACCCCGATGATCGTCGACGGCGTCGAATACGTCGTCGGCGGTTTCCCGGGCGCGGACTGGGTGGCCAATGTGCGCGCGGCCCGGCACGCCACCGTGGCCCGCGGCCGGCGTCGTGAGCAGGTGCGGATCGTCGAGCTCGGCGTCGACGAGGCCCGGCCGTTGCTGCGCCGCTGGCCGAGCGAGGTCCCCACCGGTGTCGGCTTCATGAAACGATCCGGACTGATCACCGACGGTCGCCCCGAGGAGTTCGAAGCACTCGCCGGGGTATGCCCGGTGTTCCGGTTCGAGCCGATCCAGAATGGAGTTCAACAGCCTTGAGCAGCAACCCGTTTGACGAGAGCATCTGGCGGTCGGTGGACGGCTTCGCCGATCTCACCGACATCACCTACCACCGCCACGTCACGGACGCCACGGTGCGGGTGGCGTTCAACCGCCCCGAGGTGCGCAATGCCTTTCGCCCGCACACCGTCGACGAGCTCTACCGGGCGCTCGATCACGCGCGGATGTCGTCGGATGTCGGCGTGGTGCTGCTGACCGGCAACGGGCCCTCCCCCAAGGACGGCGGCTGGGCGTTCTGCTCCGGCGGCGACCAGCGCATCCGCGGGCGCAGCGGCTACCAGTACGCCTCGGGAGAGACCGCGGACACCGTCGATGCCGCCCGGGCCGGACGCCTGCACATTCTGGAGGTACAGCGGCTGATCCGGTTCATGCCCAAACCGGTGATCGCCCTGGTCAACGGTTGGGCGGCCGGCGGCGGGCACAGCCTGCACGTGGTGTGCGACCTGACCCTGGCCAGCCGGGAACACGCCAGGTTCAAGCAGACCGACGCCGACGTCGGCAGTTTCGACGGCGGGTACGGCAGCGCCTATCTGGCCCGGCAAGTGGGCCAGAAGTTCTCCCGCGAGATCTTCTTTCTGGGCCGGGCCTACACCGCCGAACAGATGCACGCCATGGGCGCGGTCAACGAGGTAGTCGACCACGCCGAGCTGGAGGCCACCGGCGTGCAGTGGGCCAAGGAGATCAACGGTAAATCCCCTCAGGCCCAACGCATGTTGAAGTTCGCCTTCAACCTGCTCGATGACGGGCTGGTGGGCCAACAGCTCTTCGCCGGCGAGGCCACCCGGCTGGCCTACATGACCGATGAGGCCGTCGAGGGCCGTGATGCGTTCCTGCAGAAGCGCGATCCGGACTGGAGCCCCTTCCCCCGCTACTTCTGAGCGCTGCATCGCGAGCCTGTAGTTGGCGTGAAGAAGTGCGAGTGGGCTTCGCGGTAACTACAGGCTCGATGCATCCGGCGCGCCGCATAGAGTGTCTATCCATGAGCAAGAGCCCGTTACGCCGCCTGACCGAGGCGGTCGCCCTGACCGCGATGCGCCCGCCCGTCGCGCCGCAGCTGCTGGCGTATCGACCGCTGGCCAAACCGATCGAGCTGCGCGGCAAACGGGTGCTGCTCACCGGCGCCTCGTCGGGCATCGGCGAGGCCGCGGCCGAACTGTTCGCCGCCCAGGGCGCCACCGTGGTCGCGGCGGCCCGGCGCAAGGACCTGCTCGACGACGTGGTGGGCCGGATCACCGCCACCGGCGGCAACGCGATCGCGATCCCCTGCGACCTGTCCGACATGGACGCCGTGGACGCGCTGGCCGCCGACGTCGAGAAGCGGCTCGGCGGGGTGGACATCCTGGTCAACAACGCCGGCCGCTCCATCCGGCGACCGCTGGCCGAGTCACTGGAGCGCTGGCACGACGTCGAGCGCACCATGACGCTGAACTACTACTCGCCGCTGCGGCTGATCCGCGCGATCGCCCCCGGCATGTTCGAGCGCGGCGACGGGCACATCATCAACGTCGCCACCTGGGGCGTGATGACCGAAGCCTCGCCGCTGTTCGCGGTGTACAACGCCTCCAAAACCGCGCTGTCGGCGGTCAGCCGCGTCATCGAAACCGAGTGGGCCGGCAAGGGGGTGCACTCCACCACGCTGTACTACCCCCTGGTGGCGACCCCGATGATCGCACCGACCAAGGCGTTCCGGAACCGTCCGGCGCTCACCGCCCACGAGGCCGCCGAATGGATGATCACCGCGGCGCGCAGCCGGCCGGTTCGGATCGCCCCGCGGATCGCGGTGACCGCGCGCGCACTGGACGTGATGGCCCCGGGGCTGGTCACCACGGTCATGCAGCGCGGTACGTGATAGACACGAGGGTATGGAGATTCTGGCCAGCCGGGTGCTGCTCCGACCGGCCGACTACCAACGCTCACTGCGGTTCTACCGCGACGAGATCGGCCTGGCGATCGCCCGCGATTACGGCGCCGGGATGGTGTTCTACGCCGGGCAGTCGCTGATCGAGCTGGCCGGCCACGGCAACCCCGAGCGCACCGAGGCGCCCTTTCCGGGGGCGTTGTGGCTACAGGTACGCGACGTCGCCGCCACCCAGTCCGAGCTGGAGAGCCGCGGCGTTGCGATCGCCCGCACCGCCCGCCGCGAGCCCTGGGGACTGCATGAGATGCATGTCACGGATCCCGACGGCATCACCCTGATTTTCGTGGAGGTTCCCGCTGATCACCCCCTGCGCCGGGACTCCCGCCAGGACAAACGGGCCGAACCCCAAAGTGAACAGCAGGCGAACAGTTGAAAACGTCTCGAAGTACACCGGCGTTTCGCGAGCGTGATCGTTAGACAACGACAGCGCCGCCAGCCAGAATTGGCGCTGTGATGCTCTCGTGAGCCTTGATCTGTTCCTTTTGATCATCGTGGTGGTCACGGCGCTCGCCTTCGACTTCACCAACGGCTTTCATGACACCGGCAACGCGATGGCGACCTCGATCGCCAGTGGTGCGCTCAAGCCCAAGGCAGCGGTCACCCTCTCGGCGTGCTTGAACCTGCTCGGCGCGTTCCTGTCGACCGCCGTCGCGGCGACGATCGCCAAGGGCCTGGTCGACGCCCACCTGGTGAGCCTGGAGCTGGTCTTCGCCGGCCTGGTCGGCGGCATCGTCTGGAATCTGCTGACCTGGCTGCTGGGCATCCCGTCCAGTTCCTCGCACGCGCTGATCGGCGGCATCGTGGGGGCGATGATCGCCGCGGTCGGCGGGCACGGTGTGATCTGGAGCGGCGTGGTCTCCAAGGTTCTGGTCCCGGCGGTGGTGGCCACCGTGATCGCCACCCTGATCGCCTCGGTGGGCACCTGGCTGGTCTACCGCATCACCCGCAACGTCGATGAGAAGCACGCCGAGAAGGTGTTCCAGCGCGGCCAGATCGGCTCGGCCGCATTGGTCTCGCTCGCGCACGGCACCAACGACGCGCAGAAGACCATGGGCGTGATCTTTTTGGCATTGATGTCCTACGGCGCGGTCAGCACGTCTGCGACGCTGCCGCCGCTGTGGGTGATCGTCAGCTGCGCGATCGCGATGGCGGCCGGCACCTACACCGGCGGCTGGCGCATCATCCGCACCCTGGGCAAGGGCCTGGTCGAGATCAAGCCCCCGCAGGGCATGGCCGCCGAGTCGGCCGCCGCGGCAGTCATCCTGCTGTCCAGCCACTTCGGCTACTCGCTGTCCACCACCCAGGTCGCCACCGGCTCGGTGCTCGGCAGCGGTGTCGGCAAGCCGGGCGCGCAAGTCCGCTGGGGCGTCGCCGGCCGGATGGTGTCGGCCTGGCTGGTGACGCTGCCGATGGCCGGCGGGGTCGGCTCGGGTGCCTACGGGCTGGTCCACGGCATCGGGGGCTACCCCGGGATCATCGTCGGCGTGGCGCTGCTGATCACCGCGACCCTGGCGATCTGGCTGCGCTCGCGCCGGGCGCGCATCGACCACCACAACGTCAACGCCGAGTGGGAAGGCAGCCTGACCGGCGGCCTCACCGACATCGACGCCCACGTGCCGGCGCCGGCGCAGAGCCCGCTGGTCGAGCAGGCACTGCGGACCGCGTTCGAGGCCGACCCCGAAATACCGCAGCTGACCGTCATCACCAGCGACGCTCCCCCTGCGCGCGAAGTCGTCCGGTCATGAGCGAGTGGTTCAACTACGCCGCGACCCTCAAGATCCTGGTGTTCGGCCTGCTGGTCGGCGGGGCGCTGCCGGCGCTGTTCGCGGTCGGGGTGCGGGTCAACGCGATCGGCGCCAACGTCCCCGCGGCCGCTGACGGTAGCGCGAACGCGAAGCGGTCGGTGCTGATCGCGCTCAGCTGGGCGGTCTTCCTGGCGGTGCTGGCCGTGGTGGTCATCGGGGTGCTGTTCATCGCCCGCGACTTCCTGGGCCATCACTTCGGCTGGTACCTGCTCGGGGCCAAACCGAAGTAACCCGGTTCGACAAGGCGGGCGTGCGGCTGCAAAAATTCGCCGGGTGACCTTGGAGCTGTTCTTGTTGATCACGGTCGTGATCACCGCCCTGGCCTTCGACTTCACCAACGGCTTCCACGACACCGGCAACGCCGTCGCCACCGGAATCGCCAGCGGTGCGCTCAAACCGAAAACCGCTGTGACGCTGTGCGCCACGCTGAACCTCATCGGTGCGTTCCTGTCGACACAGGTCGCCGCGACGATCGCCAAGGATCTGGTGGTCACTCATCTGGTGACGCTGGAGGTCATGTTCGGCGGCCTGGTGGGCGGCATTGTGTGGAACCTGCTGACCTGGCTGCTGGGTATACCGTCGAGCTCCTCGCACGCCCTGATCGGCGGGGTGGTCGGGGCGATGATCGCCGCGGCCGGCGGGTCCGGCGTGCGCTGGGACGGTGTGGTGTCGAAAGTGTTGGTGCCCACCGTGGTAGCCGTGCTGGCCGCTACCTTGGTCGCCACCGTCGGAACCCGGCTGGTCTACCGGCTGACCCGTGATGTCCCCGCGCGGCGCACCCGGCGGGAGTTCCGTCGCGGTCAGGTCTTCTCGGCCGCCCTGATGTCGTTGGCCCACGGCACCAACGATGCCCAGAAGACGATGGGTGTGATCTTTCTGGCGCTGATCTCCTACGGCGCCGCCCGCAAGACCGACGTGATGCCGCCGTTGTGGGTGATCGTGTGCTGTGCGCTGGCGATGGCCGCCGGCACCTACTTCGGCGGCTGGCGGGTGATCCGGACTCTGGGCAAGGGGCTGGTGGACATCGAGCCACCCCAGGGCATGGCCGCCGAGTCGTCATCGGCGGCCATCATCTTGCTGTCCAGCCACTTCGGCTATTCGCTGTCGACCACCCAGGTGGTGACCGGGTCGGTGATGGGTTCGGGGCTGGGCAAACCCGGCGCCGACGTGCGCTGGGCGGTGGCCCGCCGGATGGCGACCGCCTGGCTGATCACCCTCCCGATGGCCGGCGCCATCGGGGCGCTCACCTACCGGCTGGTCCACACCATCGGCGGATTCCCGGGCACCATCACCGGGCTGGTCCTGCTGGTGGGAGCCGCGACGCTGATCTGGGTGCAGTCCCGCAAGGTCCCGGTCGATCACACCAATGTGACCGCCGACTGGGGTAAAAACATGACCGACGGACTTGAAGTCGTTGCACCGCAACCGGTTCCACACTCATCAGCGGGGGGACTTGACGCCGAGGAGGTCGACGTATGAACACACTCAGCGCCTGGTTCAACTATGTGGCCACGGCCAAGATCCTGATTTTCGGCCTGCTGATCGGCACCGCGATGCCCGGGCTGTTCGCGATCGGGGTGCGCCTGGGAGCGGCCGTGGACGGCCCCACCGAGCACCGTCGGGAATTGAGTGTGCTGCGGTGGGCGGTGTTCGCGCTGTTGCTGACGATCGTGCTGGTCGGGGTGTTGTTCATCAGCCGCGACTTCATCGAGCACCGCATCGGCTGGCAGTGGGATGACTGGGACGTCTGGGACGACGTGTTCGGAGCCGATTAGCCGTAATATCGACCCTGACATGGTGTCGGCGCCGGGAAGTTGACGCAGGATGAATAAGTTTCTCACCTCGATCGTTGCCTGGCTGCGCGCCGGATATCCCGACGGTGTCCCGCAGACCGACTACGTGCCGCTGCTGGCGCTGCTGTCCCGACGGCTGTCCAACGATGAGGTCAAGGCGGTCGCCGGGGAGCTGATCGGCCGGGGCGAGTTCGACCACGTCGACATCGGGGTGCTGATCGCCCGGCTCACCAACGAGCTGCCGGCCCAGGAGGATGTCGACCGGGTGCGGGAGCGGTTGGCCGCCAAGGGCTGGCTGCTCGACGACGCCCCCACCGGCGGAGCAACGCCATAGCCGGCCTGCGTGCACTGGTCGTCCCCTCCGACGGTGCGGTGTCGACGCTGCTGCCCGCCCTGCGCGACGTCCTGGACGGCCGCGGCGCCGCACTGACCCCGGTTGCCCCCGACGGCGATCCGTCGGTTCGGGAGGCGCTACGCGTGGGGGAACCCATCGATGACGATGTCGCGCTGGTGGTGACGACGTCGGGAACCACCGGGGCGCCCAAGGGCGCGCAGCTGACCGGCGCGGCGCTGCGGGCCAGCGCGGACGCCACCCACGACCGCCTGGGCGGTCCGGGCCGCTGGCTGCTGGCGTTGCCGCCGCATCACATCGCCGGAATCCAGGTCGTGGTACGCAGCCTGCTGGCCGGCACCACCCCGGTGCAGCTGGATGTGGCAACGGGTTTCGACGTCGACCAACTACCGGCGGCCGTCGCCGCTCTCGGGTCCGCGCGGCGTTACACCTCCCTGGTGGCCACGCAACTGGCCAAGGCACTGCGAACGCCTGCCGCGACAGCCGCGCTGGCCGAACTGGATGCGGTGCTGCTGGGCGGCGGGCCGGCGCCACAACCGATCCTGGATGCCGCGGCGGCCGCAGGCGTGCGGGTGGTGCGCACCTACGGCATGAGCGAAACCGCCGGCGGCTGCGTCTACGACGGCGTGCCGCTGTCGGAAGTCCGCGTGCGGATCGGCGCAGACGGGCGGATCGCGATCGGCGGACCGACGCTGGCCCGGGGTTACCGCAATCGGGTCGAACCCGATCCGTTCGCCGAACCGGGGTGGTTTCAGACCGACGACGTTGGCGCCCTGGATGATTCCGGGCGCCTGAGCGTGCTGGGGCGCGCCGACGATGCGATCAGCACCGGGGGGCTGACGGTGTTACCGGGGCCCGTGGAAGCCGTACTGTGCACCCACCCCGCGGTGTCCGAGTGCGCGGTGTTCGGGATCACCGATGATCGGCTCGGGCAGCGGGTCGCGGCCGCGGTGGTGGTGGCCGGTGTCACGCCGCCGACCCTAGAGGCGTTGCGTGCTCATGTGGCCGCGTCGCTGGACGCCACGGCCGCGCCGCGCGAGTTGCACATCGTCGACGCGCTGCCCCGACGCGGGATCGGAAAACTGGACCGAAAAGCTTTGGTACGCCAGTTTTCTCGCTGACTGAGCCGAAGGACGCGGGCTCAGGTCCCGCCGCCGCTCGAGCCACCGCTCGAGCCCCCGCTGGACCCGCCGCTCGAACCACCACTTGAATCGCCGCTGGACCCGCCGCCGGACCCGCCGCTCGAACCGCCGCTGGAGTCACCGTTCGAACCACCGCTGGACCCACCACTGGAGGTGCCCCCGGTGTCGCCGCCCGCGGAACTCGAGCCGCCGCCGGCGGAGCCGCTGCTGTCCGAGCCACCGGAGCTGTTGCCTGAGCCACCCGGGCTGCCTCCGGACCCGCTACTCCCGGATCCGCTGGTGTCACTGCCGCCGGTGCCGGTCCCGCCCGAGTCGGAACCGCTCGGCCCGGTGCTGCCACCGGATGTTCCACCGGGACTGCCGGACTGTTCGCCCGTGCCACTGCCGCCGGAACCGCCTGCGTCACCGCCCGATTCACCAGGGCTACTGCCGCCGGGGTTACTGCCGCCAGGGTTACTGCCGCCGGGGTTACTGCCGGAGCCACCGGTACTCCCGTCATCACCGCCGGTGCCAGTACCGCCGGAATGGCTTCCGCCCGAGTCAGTGCCGCCCGAACCGCTGCCGCCGGCATCGCCGCCACCGGAGTGGTTTCCACCCGACCCGCTGCCACCGGAACCGGCGTCACCGCCCGAACCGCTTCCGCCCGAACCGGCGTCACCACCCGAACCGCTGCCACCGGAACCGGCGTCACCACCGGGTTGGCCGCTCCCGGTGTGACCACCGCCGGACCCGACGCCTCCCCCGCTGCCGCTGCCGCCACTGCCGCTACCGCTACCGCCACTGCCGCCGAATCCACCGCCGCCACCGATGATGGGGCCGGTGATGATCGGGATCGGAATCGGGAACGGGATCACCCCCGGCGCGGCGGGTGCGACAGGCGGCGCCACCGGGGCCACGACCGGTGGCGCAGGCACCGCCGCAGGAGGCTGCGGATTCACCGGGGCCACAACGGGATTGGGCTCCGGGGCCTGGAGAGCGGGCCGCGGCACCGGCTTGGGCGGCGGCAACGCGGGCAAGAAGTTGCCCGGCACCGGCTGGGGCTGCGGCGGCTGTGCCACCACCGGAGGCTGCGACGGGGTGGTCGCGGCGGTCGGGCGGATCCCGATCGTGACGGCCACCGCCAGCGCGGCGCACCCGGCGACCAGGATGCCACCGACCGTGCTGCCCACCAGAAGTGCGCGACCCACCGGTGGCGGCGGGGCGTCGAACTCGTCGTCCGCGGCGGCCTCGGCGTCGTCGTAGGCGCCGAATTCGTAGTCGCCGTCGGCGTACTCCACGGGCAGCAACTCGGAGTCGTCATGGGTCATCGAGTACGCCAGCTGCTGGTCGGGCTCTGCATCGGGCACCGGTGGTGTCACCGCGGTGGCCGTTCCGTCCGCGGCGTCGATGTCGGGCAGCGCAGCCGCCATCGTCGGTTCGGCGGCAGTCACCGCCGGTGCGGCCATCGTCGCCTCCCCGCCGGGAGACGGCAGCATCGTCGTCTCGCCGTCGTCGCCCGAAACGTTGCGCGCCAACGCCACTGCCGAGCGCGCATGCGACTGCTCGGAGACGTTCTCGACGCCCGCCTCGTCGAGTGCCCGCCGAAGGTCGGCCAGCAATTCCGGGTCCGACCAGCACAGCCGCGTGGCGGCCAGCCGATGCCCTTCGTCGGCGAGCATCCGGTGCGTGCCGGTCACCGTCTCCGCCAGTGTCGCGACCGGATCCTGCGTCAGGTCAAGCATCGACTCGTCGAGAACGGCGTCACCGTAGGCATCCGACTCGACGAGCGCCAGGCGGGCCAGCGCGCCGGTCACCGAGACGCCCAGCGCGACATCCATCTGCGCGCCTCCTTCCGCCGCCACTTCGATTAGCCAGTCTAGTCGCGGGAACCCGGAGCCGAGCGGCGCCGATCCCCGCTGATCAGCGGCGCGCGGTCGCCGCGCGGTTATGGTGAGCAGGTGATCGCCGAGTCGACCAGGCGCTGGAACATCGGCCGTGACGTGACCGCTGCGGTGCTGCTGTGCACTGCGCCCGCACTGCCCTGGAGCCTGTACTTCGGGGTCGCAGTTCCCGGCAGCGACACCCGGTTGCTGACGCTGCTGGCCGCGGCGACGGTGCTCGCGCTGGGGTCGGTCGCCGCGACCTATGCCGGCCCCCGGGCGCTATTGGGCGCACACCCCGACCCGACTGTCATCGGCCGGCTACGCCGGTGGCTGGTTGCGCCGTACCTGGCGCTGGTGCTCGGTGTCGTGGTCGTCGACGTGGTGCAGACCATCCGATTCGGCGGCAGCTCACAGCCCCCCGGCGGCGTGGGCCCGGGTGCCTGGCTGGGCGTCACCGGAGCGTTGCTGGCCGGGCAACCGGTGCTCGCCGGCCCGGTCCGGTTCTGGAAGCGGGGCGCCCGCGTGCTGGGCTACGCCGCGATCGCCGGTGCCGCGGCGAGCGTGCTGTTCAATCTCTACTGGCGGGTGCGCTACGCCCTGCCCGACACGCACTCGGTAGGCGGCTTCGGTAAGCAGCATGTCGCGATCATCGTGACCTCGCTGGTGTACGGGGCGGTCGCCTGGTTCGCGGTACTGACGGCTTCGCGGTGGATTCTGCGGCGCGACAAGGCGTCCCAGCTCGGCGTCGTCATGCTGGGCGGCGCCACCCTGCTCGCCGGCGCCCTGGTCTGGGCGCTGCCGGTCGGCCGTGTCATCGACGGCTTTCACGGGATCGCGCAGAACACCTCCACGGCCGGGGTCGGGTTCGAGGGCTATCTGGTGTGGGCGGCCGCGGCGGCCATCTTCGCGGTGGCCGCGCTGCGCGACGCATCTCCGACGACCTGGCTGGGCGCGACGCGTAACGCGTTGCTGCTCATCATCGTCTGGGGCCTGGGGTCGGCGTTGATGCGCATCAACGACCTGGTGGTCGCGGCCGGACTGGATCTGCCGCGTTCGCCCTATGACAGCGCGGCGATGGCGTCCTTCGACGTGGTGACCGCGGTGGTCGCGGTGTGGCTCTGGATCAACCTGGGCAATCGGTCACTGCCGGCACCCGCCCTGTGGTCGGTGGCCGCGGTCTTGTTCGGGTTCACGATCGCGCGCCTGGTGGTGGGAATCGGGCTCGCACCGCGCCTGGCGGACTCCCAGCGCGACGCGGCACTGGCCCACCCGGTGTACGGCAACGGACTGGCCCAGCAGATCACCAGCACGTTCGATGTGGTGCTGTGCGGGCTGGCGTTGGGCGCTCTGGTGGTCACGATCATCGCCGGCCGCTTCGCCCTGCCCGCCGATGACCGACCCAAGCCCGGCGACCCCGGCTCACCGCACATCTTCCGGTCGCCGAACTCGACGCCGCTCGCACGCACGGGCGGGCCGAAGATCTACCGCGGAGCCGACGATTCGCCCGGCGCGCCGGCGCAGGACGGCTCGAGCCGTAGCTGAGCCCGCGGTTAAGGGGCGTGAGCAGCGCGGCAAAGCGTTTACCGAACGCGGCCGCCGGGTAGCCGAGACAGCGCTCTAGCGATACAGATGAGGTCTCACGATGAACATCCACGTGGTCGCAACAACGCTACGTTCCATCACCCGCCTGGGCGCCGCGACGCTGATAGGCGGTGCCGCACTGTGGGCCCCGGGCATGGGGTCCGCCTCGGCGCAACCCTGCTCGGACGTGGAGGTGGTGTTCGCGCGCGGCACCAGCGAGCCACCCGGCGTCGGCGGCATCGGCCAATCCTTCGTCGACGCGCTGCGCGCCAAGGTGGGTGAGCGCTCCTTCGCGGTGTACCCGGTCAACTACGCCGCCAGCAGCGATCTGGGCGGCGGCGTCGACTTCGCCCGCACCGTCGTCGACGGTATCCGGGACGCCGGTACCCATATCGAGAACACCGCCGCCAGCTGCCCCAACACCCGGATCGTGCTCGGCGGCTTTTCGCAGGGCGCGGCGCTGGCCGGCTACACCACCTCGGCCGAGATCCCCAAGGAAGTGCCCGCCGAGTATCGGTCCTACCTGCCGCAGCCGATGCCGCCTTCGGTGGCCGATCACGTCGCCGCGGTCGTCTTGTTCGGCACGCCCTCGGCGGAGTTCTTGGCACCCAACGGCGCGCCCCCGGTCCGGATCGGCCCGGGCTATGCGTCCAAGACCCTGCAGCTGTGCGCCGACGGCGACACCATCTGTGATGGCGCGCCGGCCGCCGGGCCGACCATGGCGCACGCGATGTACGGGGCCAACGGGATGACGGACCAGGGCGCCGACTTCGCGGTCGCCCACCTCTGAGAGCCCGCTAGGGCAGCTCGAACGGCAATTGGATGCCCTGGTGCGGCAGGCAGTGTGTGCAGCTGCGCTCTTCGTCGACCCGCTCGATGCCTTGGTGCACCAGCTTTTTGAACGGCTCGATGTTCTTCTGGAATTCCGCGAACACGTCGGTGACCCTCACGCCGCTGCCGACGTCGACGCCGGCATCCAGGTCGGTCACCAAAGCTATTGCCGCGTAGCATATTTCCAGTTCGCGAGCCAGCACCGCCTCGGGATACCCGGTCATGTTGATCAGGCGGAAACCCGCCGCGGCGAACCATTGGCTTTCGGCGCGGGTGGAGAACCGCGGACCCTGGATGACCACCATGGTGCCGCCGTCGACGACGTCGGGCAGCCCGGTCACCGTGCTCCGCAGCGTCGGGCAGTACGGGTCGGCGAATTCGACGTGCACGCCGCCGTCGTCGAAGTAGGTGTCCACCCGGCCGCGGGTGCGGTCCACCAGCTGATCGGGCACCACCACCGAGCCCGGCGGCAGCTCCGGCGTCAAGCTGCCGACCGCGCACGGCGCCAGGATGCGCCGCACCCCCAGGGCCCGCAGCGCCCACATATTGGCCCGGTAGGGCACGGTGTGCGCCGAATACTCGTGCCGTTCGCCGTGGCGCGGCAGAAACGCGACCTCGTGGCCGCCGACGGCACCGAGGGTGATCTCCGCGCTGGGCTTCCCGTAGGGGGTGTCGCAGGGCACCCGGCGCGCGTCGTCACCGAAGAACGAGTAGAAGCCGCTACCGCCGATCACGCCCAGCAAGTCGTGCTCCTCCCACATGCAAGGATCGTGCCCATGTCGCAAAAGGCCAGCTTCGCACAGTGGATCGAAGGCGCCCGTCCCCGGACCCTGCCCAACGCGATCGCTCCGGTGATCGCCGGGACCGGCGCGGCGGCCTGGCTGGGCGCCGCGGTGTGGTGGAAGGCGCTGCTGGCGCTGATCGTGGCGCTGGCGCTGATCATCGGGGTGAACTTCGCCAACGACTACTCCGACGGTATCCGCGGCACCGACGACGACCGGACCGGGCCGGTGCGCCTGGTGGGTGCTCGGCTGGCCAGCCCGCGCGCTGTGCTGACGGCAGCGGTCACCGCACTGTCGGTCGGAGCCCTGGCCGGTTTGGCGCTGGCCCTGGTCAGCGCCCCGTGGCTGCTGGCCGTCGGCGCCGCCTGCATCGCCGGGGCCTGGCTGTACACCGGCGGGTCAAGGCCGTACGGCTACGCCGGCCTCGGCGAGATCGCGGTGTTCGTGTTCTTCGGGCTGGTCGCGGTGCTGGGCACCCAGTACACCCAGGCGCTGCGGGTGGACTGGGTCGGCGGCGCGCTGGCGGTGGGTATCGGCGCGCTGTCGTCGGCGGTGCTGGTGGCCAACAATCTGCGCGACATCGCGACCGACAAACCGGCCGGCAAGATCACCCTGGCGGTACGCCTCGGCGATGCCCGCACCCGGGTGCTGTTTGCGCTGCTGCTGGCGCTCACCGGGGTGCTGACGCTGGCGTTGACGGCCGCCACCCCGTGGTGTGCGGTCGGGTTGATCGCCACTCCCCTGGCACTGCGCGCCGCGGCCCCGGTGCGCTCCGGGCTGGGTGGCGCCGCACTGATTCCGGTGCTGCGCGACACCGGGCTGACGATGCTGGTGTGGGCGATCGCGGAGGCGACAGCGCTAGCGCTGGGTTGACTCTGCCTGACGAGATGAAAGTGTGCGCGGATTCCGCGGTAGGCGCAGAGTCAACGCCGGCGCGGTCACTCCCCGCGCAGCCGGGCCTGCAATTGCTCGCGGTCCCGGCGGCGACGCTCACCGGCCAAGGCCAAGCTGGCGGTGGCCCGGCGGCGCAGCGGGGTGAACACCCACATGCCCAACGGCAGCGCGATGATCAGCGCCAAGAGCACCGCGACCACCGGCGGGAAGTCGCTGAGCCCGAGCAGGCGCCCCAGCCCGTAGATCACCGCGCTCAATACGGCCACCAGTGCCAGCCGCGCCACGGTGTACACGATCACATCGACTACCGCACGGCCCAACGAAGCCCGACCTGTTGTCACGCTCACCAAGCCTACTGTCGGGTCCCAGAGGGTCCGGCGCCGCTAACGGTATATTCGGCGCCAGGAGGTGACGCACGTGCTCTACCTGCTCCTCGTGCTGGCCCTGGGGACGCTGATCTACATTGCTCTGCGCGCCAATCGCGCGCGGCCGAAGACCCGCGTCATCGGGCCGGACGACGATCCGGACTTCCTGTGGCAGCTCAGCCACGGCGACAACCAGCCCTAGGTGTTCTTGACGGGCAGGTTGTGAACGCGTAGGCGCTCGATGGGTGCCTTGCCTCCGATGCCGGTGTGGGGTCGGTGGACTCTTCTATGTCTTGTCAAGCGGCTTGGGGCTTGGTGTTGGGCTCGGCGTGGAGGCTTTCGAGGTTCCGGTAGAGCTGGCGGGCTAGGTAGCGCTTGAGGCAGCGTCGGATTTCCTTGGTGGTGCGTCCTTCGGCGCGGCGGCGTTCGACGTAGGCCCGGGTTTCGGGGTCGTGGGTCATGCGGGTGATGACAGCCATGTGCAGGGCGCGATTGAGGCGCCTGTCGCCGCCGCGGTTGAGTCGGTGGCGGATGGTGTTGCCCGAGGAGGCGGGTATCGGGCTGACGCCAGCCAAGGCAGCGAACGCCGCTTCGGAGCGAACCCGGCCGGCGTGAGACCAGGCGGTGTAGACGACCGCGACGGTGACGGGGCCGATGCCAGTCTTGTCCAGCAGTGCAGCGGCCTTGCTGGTGTGGATGAGATCGATGATCTGTGCCTGGTTGGCCGCGAGTTGCTCGTTGAGAGCGACCACTCGCTTGGCCATCCGGACTGCCTCGGCGCGGGCGGTGCTCGTGGCAACGTCCTCGGCCCGGGTGCGCCAGCGGGCGACCTCACCAATCTGGCCGGCAGTCAACGGCTTACGGGCGTCGATACCCAGAGCGGCTACGCGCAGCAACGCGGTGAGCGCGTTGACGGTCGCGGTGCGTTCGGTTGTCATGTGTTCACGAGCAGTGACAAGAACCCGCAATGCCGCTCGGATACCGTCGTCGCTGCGCGGCCGGCGCAGTTGCTCAGGCTCAAGGGACAAGACTGCGGCTGCGATCCTGCGGGCATCGAAGGGGTCAGACTTGCCGGCACCGCGATGGGCCCGTGCGTCCATTCGAGCTGCCTCCACAACTTCGAAGCCGGCTCGCTTCGCTACCGAAGCCAAATGGGCTCCGTAGGTGGCGACGCCTTCGATGACCCACAAGGTGGCCATCTCGCCATCGGTGCGGCGCGCGGCCCAGGCGACAGCCCGGTCCATGCCCGCAGCGGTGGCAGGGAACTGCTCAGTGGCGACCGGTTCGCCGGTGGCCGCCACCAACACGGCCAGGGTGTGAGTGCGGGCGTGGGTGTCCACCCCGATGACGAACGGGTGGGCATGCGCAACGATGGTCATAGCGGCGGGTTTCCTTCCAGAGGCGGGACAGATCCGGCCGTCAACACGGCCGGCGCCGGCCTGGATGGAAGTCACTTCGGAACAGCACTGTGATGAGCCACGATCCGCCTTCGGCGGGGACGGGCAGTCTTCTGATCAAGTCACCGAGGTGGAGCCGGGTCAGCGTCGGCCGCCCGCCCCGGTGCCGGACAAGTCCACCGAAACGCACACGCGGGGCGAATGATTGTATGAGTCACAACCCAAGGCGAGACGACCGCCGCTAACCCTGCCAGCCAGTCCCAGACCAGCCACCTGAAGACTCACAGTGATTGTAGTGATGCAGCCAGTCTTGGTAGGTCGCTGCGCGGGCGGCGTTGGACCCGTAGGTCTGGGTGTAGGCCCACTCGGCAGGTCAGGGTGCGGTTGAAGCGTTCCACCTTGCCGTTGGTCTGCGGCCGATACGGCCGGGTCCTCCTGTGCGCGATGCCTTGGCCTAATGCTTGTGCGAAACACTTTGAGCGGTAGCAGGATCCGTTGTCGGTGAGGACGCGTCGAACGGTAATGCCATGCTCTGCGAAGAAGTCGTTGGCGTTGCGCCAGAACGCCGCGGCGGTCTCCTTGCGCTCATCGTTGAGTTCTTCGGAGTAGGCCAGTCGGCTGTGGTCGTCGACCGCGTGGTGCAGATAGGCGTACCCCATTCCGCTGCGGTTTTTGCGACCGGCTTGCCGGCCGAGCTTGCGGTGCCCGCCGCCATCGGGGATACGACCGAGTTTTTTGATGTCCACGTGCACCAGATCGCCCGGCTCTGGGTGCTCGTAGCGGTTGGGCTTGGGGCGGCGTACCGGTAGGCCGGTGGCCTGATCCAGGTGCCGCAGCAGGGGCATCTTGTAGCGCTTGAGCACCGCCTGCACCGTTGAACGCGGCACGTGTAGGTGTGCGGCGATGCGATCAGGGCCCCATCGGCGGGTGAAGCGCAGCTTGATGATCCGGCGCTCCCGGCGTACCGGCAGCTGGTTGGGGCTGTGGTGCGGGCGGCTGGGCCGGTCGAACATCGCCTCAGCGCCACCGATGCGGTAGCGATCGGCCCATTTCTTCGCCGTGGCCGTCGAGCACTGGAACCGCTCAGCAGCCCGTCGGATCGACCAACCGTCATCGACAATCAATCTGGCGAGCTTCAATCGCCCCTTCGGAGTCAGCGAAGCATTAGCGTGGAGCACGAGGACCTCCTGGTGATCGGCGTGTGTGTGGTAACCACACCGATACCGGAGGTCCTCACCTACTTCCGCACACCACGCCGTTCACAACCTGCCTGGCCATTACACCTAGGGCGCTGACCGCCCGGACTTCGACCTAGACGAAGTGCTGGTTGAACCGGTCGTCGCCCGGGAAGGCTTCGGCGACGATGGCGGCCAACTCGACCAGGGCCTCGCGGGTCTCCCGCTTCAGGCGCAGCAGGTCGATCTCGGCGCCCTCTTCCAGGTGCGGGTCGAACGGCACCAGTCGCACCGCGCGGCACCGCCGGGAGAAGTGGTCGACGACCTTCTGCATGTCGACCTTGCCGCCGCGCGGCCGCACGGCGTTGATGACCGCGATCGAATTGCGCACCAGGTCCTCGTGGCCGTGCGCGTCCAGCCAGTCCAGCGTCGCCGAGGCGCTGCGGGCGCCGTCGACCGAACCGGAACTGACCACGATCATGGTGTCGGCCTTGGCCAGCACCGCTGACATGGCCGAATGCATCAAGCCGGTGCCGCAGTCGGTCAGGACCAGGCTGTAGAACCGCTCCAGCACCTGCAGGGTGCGGGCGTAGTCCTCGGCGCTGAACGCCTCCGACACCGCCGGGTCGCTCTCCGAGGCCAGCACCTCCAGCCGGCTGGGGCCCTGGTTGGTGTAGCTGCGGACGTCGCTGTAGCGCTGAATGCCATCGGCGTCGCGCAGCAGGTGACGCACCGTCGCCGGAGTCTCCATCGGCACCTTCTGGCTCAGCGTGCCGCGGTCCGGGTTGGCGTCCACGGCCACTACCCGGTCACCGCGGATGGAGGCGAAGGTGGCCCCCAGCGTCGCGGTGATGGTGGTTTTGCCGACGCCGCCCTTCAGCGACAGCACCGCGATCCGGTGACAGCCCTGCAACGGCCGATTGACCTGCACCACCAGGTCGTTGTAGCGGGCGGTGCGGGGGCTCTCCCCGACGTTGATCAGCTGACCGGACAGGGTGTAGAGCAGTCGGCGCCAGCCGGACGTGGGCGGCGGCTTGACCTGCCGCAGCAGTGACGTGGTGGACAGGTCCGAGAACGGTGCGATGGGCTCCGCCGGGCGATACGGGGCGCTGCCGCCGGGGGCACCCGGGGCGCCGCCGTAGTAGACCGGCGCCGGGTTGTCCATCGGCTGCGGCACCCAGGTCGCAGGGCCCGGGTTCCACTGCTGCTGGGCCTGGGTCTCGACGGGCGAGGGCCACGGGTCGACCGGGTCGGAGAAGCGGCGTTCGGTGCGGAAGCTGCCGAAAGACCGGGTCGCGGCCCCATCGGCCTCGCCCTGCTGCTGCAGCGGCCCGGTGTCGGGATTGCCGGCCGGGGCGTCGTCGGCCCCGGCGACCTGCTGATACGGCCGGAACTGGGTGGTCGGATGATCCGTCATGTCGTTGCCCTGGGTGGCATCACCCGGTGCGTGGTCAGACACTGATATCTCCCCCATCACGGTGGTTGGGTCGAGTCTGTGGACGTCGGTTACCGCAGGGTAGCGCAGCTGCCCTAAGCCTATCTGTCAGCAGCGTTAGCCGACTCCGGCATACGAGTGCAGTCCCACGGTCACCAGGTTGACGAAGAACAGGTTGAAGATCATCGCCACGAACCCGGCGACGTTGATCCAGGCCGCCTTGTAGTCCCGCCACCCGGCCGTCGACCGGGCATGCAGATAGGCGGCGTAGATGATCCAGGCGACGAACGACACCGTCTCCTTGGGGTCCCACCCCCAGTAGCGGCCCCACGCTCCCTCGGCCCAGATCGCGCCGAAGATCACCCCGAAGCCGAACACCGGGAACGCGAAAATCGTCGTCCGATAGGCGATGCGGTCCAGGGTTTGGGCATCCGGCAACCGTCGCACCATCCGGGCCAGCACCCCCGGGGCGTCGGGTTCGCTCAGCCGCGAGCACCGCGCCAAGAACAGCATGCTGGCCACCCCGGCCACCAGAAACACCCCCGAGCCGATACTCACCACCGACACGTGGATCGGCAGCCAATAGGACTGCAGCGCCGGCATCACCGGTGCGGCGGTCGCATAGAGCCAGCGCCCGGAGACCGTCAACAGGATCAGCACCGGCAGCAGCACGAACACCCACAGGCTGCGGTGCTGCGGACGGCGCAGTGCGACCGCGGCGGCTATCAGCCCGGAGAAGCAGGTGAGGTTGATGAATTCGTACATGTTGCCCCACGGCGGGCGCAGGGTCGCGGCGCCGCGGAAGACGATGCAGGCCAGCAGCAGGGCGATGCCCAGATAGACCAGGGCCAGGCCGGCGCGGCCCACCCGCTCGTCGAACGACCGCCGCGGCGCCGGCGCCACCACCCCGGGGGTGGCGCTGTCGGCGGTCACCGACCCGGCGGCCACCAGTTCGGCCTCGGCGGGTGTGCGGACGCGGCTGTAGGCCAGCTCGACGGCCAGCAGCAGCAGTGCGATGACCAGCACGATCAGCGCCGAGGTGAACGCCCAGTCGGAGTAGCGGGCCAGCCCGACGTCGATATGGGTGGTGTTCATCTAGGTCTCCTTGCCGAACAGCCGGGCGGTCAATCGCTCGAACTCGTCACCCCAGCCGGAGTTGTCGGTGCGTGCCAGCCCGCCCAGCTCGACGTTCACCGTACCGGTCTTAGCCGGGGTGATCCGGATCCAGATCCGGCGGCGGCGCACCACCAGCGACACCACCAGGCCGGACATCATCGTCATCGCGAACACCAGCACCCAGACCTCGGCCGGATCGTGGGACAGCTGGATGTTGATGAACGGCACGGCGCCGTCGAAGCGCACCCGGGTGCCGTCGTCGAGGCGGATCTCCTCACCCGGCTTCAGGTTGGACCGGGCCACCTTGGTCAGGCGGCCCTGGTGGATCAGCCGGGAATCCAGCGTGAACAGCCCCTGCGGCCGGCCGGTGTCCAAGCCGGTGTCACCGCGATAGACGTCGACCGCCACCGCGGGGTCGTGCAGCGCCGGGAACGCCGACGACAACAGCCCGTCGTCGAATTCCGCGGTCGGCGCGAACAGTCCCTGAATGCCGATCTGATGCTTGCGGCGTTCGGTCGCGTCGGGATAGGACCCGGCCGGGGGGTCGATGCGTACCGCACCGGACGACAGCAGGGTCAGCGGGTTGTCCGGGCGGAACTGCACCGTCTGGGTGCGGGTCTGCCCGTCGGGGAAGATCACCGTGAAGGTGGGGGCGTAGCCGTGGCCCTGCAGGTAGGCCCGGACCCCGCTCACCCGCAGCGGATGGTTGACCTCCAGCAGGTACGGCCGCCACCGGTCGGCGCGCAGGTCCTCGCCGACCTGGTAGTCGATGTGCGCCGTGAACGAGGTGGCCAGCCCGGAGACCAGGTAGTTGGCGTCGAAGTCGTTGACCCGGATGCACATCGGGTGCAGCCGGGTGCCGTCGACGGTGGTGCCGGCGCGGAACGAGTCGAACGCGGCCGGGGACGCCGAACAGAACCCGGGCCCGCCGTCGGCGATCACCATCACGTTGCCCTCGTAGCCGAACAGCCGGCCGACCGCGATCGACGCCAGCAGACCCAGCAGCGCGAAATGGAAGGTCAGGTTGCCGAATTCGCGCAGATAACCTTTCTCCGCCGAGACCTCGACGACGCCGCCTTCGGTGCGGGTGGTGCGCCGCCAGCCGCGCAGCCGGCCGGCCATCTGTGCGCCCAGGGTCTCGGCGTCGCCGGCCAGCTCGGCGGCGGCGTGTTTGGGCAGCCGGCCCAGATTGCGCGGCGCGGCGACCGGGGTAGCCCGGACACTGCGCAGATGCTCGAGGGTCCGCGGGGTCAGGCAGCCGATCAGCGAGACGCACAGCAGCACGTAGATGGCGGTGAACCAGAAGCTGGAGAAGACGTCGAACGCCTCCAGCCGGTTCAGCCACGGCCCGAGCACCGGGTGCAACGCCAGGTACTCGTCGACCTTGGCGGCGTTGAGGCTGCGTTGCGGCAGCAGTGCCCCGGGGATCGCGGCCAGGGCGAGCAGGAACAGCAACACCAGCGCGGTGCCCATGGACGTCAGCGCCCGCCAGGTGTTGCGGGCCTTGCCGGTGAGCAGACGCAGAATCGCCCTGAAACGTGCCATTTTGGGCGATTGTGTGTCTGCTGGCGGTCCAGAGGTGATGGTCATCAGATCGGCAGCCTGACATCGGAGACCAGCCCGTCGCGCACCGCGGCCACGAAGTGGCTCCACACGCCGGTGACCAACGCCAACCCGACCAAGATCAACAGCACCCCGCCGGCGATCTGCATGGCCCGGGTGTTCCGTCGCAGCCAGCCCAGCCCGGCGACCGCGCTGGCCGATCCGAAAGCCAGGGCCACGAACGGGATGCCCAAGCCCAGGCAGTAGGCGATCACCAGCGCCACCCCGCGGGCCACGCCGGCGCCGTCGGTGGCCGAGGCGACGGCGATGACGCCGGTCAGCGTCGGCCCCAAACACGGGGTCCAGCCCAGTGCGAACACCGCGCCCAGCACCGGCGCCCCCAGGACGGTCGACAGTTGTTGCGGGGTGAAGCGCAGCGAGCGCTGCAGCGCCGGGACGAAACCGAGGAACACCAGCCCCATCACGATCGTCACCGCGCCGCCGACCCGCTCCAGCAGCACCTGATTGCTGATCAAGGTGGTGGTCATGCCCAGCACGGCGACGGAGCCGAGCAGAAACACCACGGTGAACCCGGCGACGAACAGCGCCGCCGACCCGGCGACGCGCCACCGCGCCGACGGCGGGGGCTTGAGCGCACCGGGCGTGGGCTGTTCGTCGACCCCCACCACCGCGGCCAGATACGACAGGTAGCCCGGCACCAGCGGCACCACGCACGGCGAGGCGAACGACACCAATCCCGCCAGCGCCGACACCGCCAGGGCCAGCAGCAGCGGGCCGGTGGTGGCGGTGGCGGTCAGGCTGCTCACTGCGGTGCCTCGGCGACCAGCCGGTCCACCACGGGCTGCAGGTCCTCGGCGAGCACCTCACGCAGGAACACGGCCGCGACCCGGTGCTGCCGGTCGAGCACCATGGTCGCCGGGATGACCGACGACGGATAGCGGCCGCCGAACGCGATCATGGTGCGCATCGCCGGGTCGTAGATCGACGGATAGCTGATGTTGCGGTCCTTGACGAAGTCGCGGGACGCCTGGGGCTCGGGATCGCGGACGTCGATGCCCAGCAACACCACCCCGCGGTCGCGGTTGTCGTCGTAAACCTTCTGCAGCTGGCCGACTTCGGTGCGGCACGGCCCGCACCACTGGCCCCACACATTGATGACGACGACCCGGCCGGGGAAGTCGTCGACGCCGACGGTGCGCTGCGGGTCGATCAGGTCGGGCCCGGAGATCGTGCCGGGCCGGCCGCGGGCCTCCGGCGGGTCATAGAAGATGTCGGTCTTGCCGCCGGGCGAGACGAACTCGAAGGTGCCGCCGTGGGTCACCGCGTCGTCGCCGACCGAGCAGCCCGAGATCAGGGCGGCGGACACCACCCCGGCGATCAGCACCGCCCGCATCGTCAGCCGCCGGACGGGACACGGTAGCCGACGTCGACCAGCCGATCACCGTCATAGATCAGCGTGGTCACCGAGCCCACGTCGCACTGCCGCCGGCGCGGGTCGTGCCAGAGCCTCTTGCCGCTCAGGTGCAGGCGCACCGTCCACACCGGCAACTGGTGGCTGACACACACCACCTCGTGGCCGGCGGCGCGGGACCGGGCCTTGTCCACCGCGGTGGCCATCCGGTCGGCGATCTGGCCGTAGGGTTCGCCCCACGTCGGGGTGAGCGGGTTGCGCAGATGCCACCAGTACCGCGGGTTGCGCCAGGCACCGTCACCCGGCGAAACCCGTTTACCCTCAAAGATATTGGTCGACTCGATCAGGTCTTCGTCGGTGTCGACGGCCAGGCCGTGGCGGGCCGCGATGGGCGCGGCGGTCTCCTGGGCGCGCTGCAGCGGCGAGGCGATCACCGCGACGATGTCGGCATCGGCCAGCATGTCGGCAGCGGCGACGGCCTGGGCCCGGCCGGTCTCGGAGAGCCGGAAACCCGGGAGGCGACCGTAGAGAATGCGGTCCGGGTTGTGGACCTCGCCGTGGCGGATCAGGTGTACGCGGGTTTCTTCGGCCATCAGGGTGTGGACTCCGGGGTGGTGGCGGCACGGGCCGCTTGAGCCGCCCCGGGCAGCGCGGCGGCGATCCGTTCGAAAGCATCGTCGGTGAGGGCAGCCGAGACGAACCAGGCCTCGAAGGCGCTGCACGGCGGGTAGACGCCGGCTTCCAGCAGGGCGTGGAAGAACGGCGGGAAACGCCAGGTCTCGCTCGCTCGCGCGGCGGCGAAGTCGGTGACCGGCTCCGCGGAGAAGAACACGCTGAACATGTTGCCGGCCCGCGGAATCTGGTGTGCCACACCGGCGTCGGTCAGCGCCTCGGACAGCAGGGCGGTCAGCCGGTCGGCATTCTTATCCAGCGCGGCGTAGACATCGTCGTCGGCGGCGCGCAGGGTGGCCAGCCCGGCGGCGACGGCCACCGGGTTCCCCGACAGCGTGCCGGCCTGGTAGACCGGCCCCAGCGGCGCCAGCCGGTCCATCACCTCGGCCCGGCCGCCGAAGGCCGCGGCGGGCAGCCCGCCGCTGATCACCTTGCCGAACGTGAACAGGTCGGCGTCCACCGGGTCGATCCCGTACCAACCGCTGGGGCTGACCCGGAAACCGGTCATCACCTCGTCGACGATCAGCAACGCCCCGTGTTCGGCGGTGACGGCCCGCAGGTCGGCATTGAAGCCGGACGCGGGCGGCACCACGCCCATGTTTCCGGGGCTGGCCTCGGTGATGACGGCGGCGATCTGGTCACCGAATTCGGCGAAGGCCCGCCGAACCGCCTCGATGTCGTTGTAGGGCAAGACGATGGTGTCGGCCGCGGTGGCGCCGGTGACCCCGGGCGACGACGGCAGCGCCAGGGTGGCCACCCCGGAGCCGGCGTCGGCGAGCAGCGCGTCGACGTGACCGTGGTAGCAGCCGGAGAACTTGACGACCTTGGCCCGGCCGGTGAAGCCGCGGGCCAGCCGCAACGCGCTCATGGTGGCCTCGGTGCCGGAGTTGACCAGCCGGACCTTGCGCACCGCGGGCACCCGACCGATGATCTCGGCGGCCAGCTCGGTCTCGGTGCGCGTCGGCGCCCCGAAGGACAGGCCGGCACCGGCGGCCGCGCGGACCGCGTCGACCACCGCCGGGTGGGCGTGGCCGAGGATCATCGGCCCCCAGGAGCAGACCAGGTCCACATACCGGTTGCCGTCGGCGTCGGTGAGCCAGCAGCCCTGGGCCTCGGTGATGAACCGGGGTGTACCCCCCACCGAGGCGAACGCCCGCGCCGGCGAGTTGACCCCGCCGGGAATCACCGCGCAGGCCTCGGCGAACAACCGCTCCGATGCCGCCGTGGTCCGATCCGCACTAGCCACGACGACCAGTGTCCCAGCTCGGGCGGCTCGGCCGACTACAGGGTGTAGTTGTTTGGGGGTTGAGGTGACCTCGGTCGCGGAGTTGGATGGCACTCATGCAACTACCGCAACGGCTGGCCCGGTTCAACCGGCACGTCACCAACCCGATCCAGCGGATGTGGGCCGGCTGGGCCCCGAGCTTCGGAATCCTCGAACACGTCGGGCGGCGCTCCGGCAAGCCCTACCGCACCCCGCTGAGTGTGTTCAGCACCGACGACGGGGTGGCCATCCTGCTCACCTACGGCCCCGACCGTGACTGGCTGAAGAACATCACCGCCGCCGGCGGCGCCAAGCTGCGCCGGCACGGCAAGACCTTCGCCGTCACCAACCCCCGGGTGATGAGCCGCGACGAGGCGGCCCCGCACGTCACCGGCTTCGGTCGCCGCGCGTTCGGCCGGCTGCCGTTCGAGCAGGCGGTGCTGCTCACCAGGCAGAGCTGAGGTGGTGCGGTTCTCCGAGCGCCGCGCCCGGTTCAATCGGGTCGCGACCAACCGGCTGGTCCGCCCGATCTCCGGGTGGATACCGATGTGGTCCCTCGTCGAGCACACCGGCCGGCGCTCCGGGGCGACCTACCGCACCCCGGTCTCGATGTTTCACACCGCCGGTGGCGTCGCGGTGCTGCTGCCCTACGGAACCGAGCGGGACTGGGTGAAGAATCTGCAGGTGGCCGGGGGTGGACGAGCCAAGATGAACGGCAAGAGTTTCGCCGTCACCAATCCGCGGGTGGTGCCGACCGGCGAGGCGCTCGGCCTGCTGAAGCGGCCCTGGCGCCAGCTGCTCGGGCGCGCCGGGGTGCCGCACACCCTGCTGCTCGACCGCGCAGAGACGACTACCCGGTAGACGTGCCCGGGCTGCCGGGCCGTCCGGGGGTGCCGGGCGGATCTCCGGCCCCTCCGGCGCCACCTGCGCCGGCCTTTCCGGCCTCGACGCCGTTGCCACCGTCACCGCCACCGCCGCCCGGTCCGCCCGGTCCGACCGACCCGCCCGGAGCGGCCGCACCACCGGCGCCGCCCGTGCCGCCGGCACCGCCGGCGACCGCCGCGGCACCGTCCCCGGCATCGCCACCGTCGCCACCCGAGCCGCCGGCGCCCCCGTCGGGATGCGTGGCCGTGCCGGCGCCGCCGGCACCGCCGGTGCCACCCGGGCCGCCGCCGCCGCTCTCACCGCTGCCGGGGTGACCGAGCATGCCCTGGCCGCCGTCCCCGCCGTCGCCGCCGTTGCCGGCCGTGCCGGCCCACGATCCCGCGGCGCCGCCGTTTCCACCGGCGCCGCCCACCCGGCCGTGGCTGGGGACTCCGCCGAAGCCGCCCGAACCGCCGTCGCCGCCACGGCCGCCGTTTCCGCCGTTACCGTCGGAACCGGCGAGCGCGTCACCACCGTTGCCGCCCGGGGCGCTGAACCCGCCGGGCCCGGCATTGCCCATGAACACCAGATCTCCGGCGTTGCCGGCCGCCCCGCCGTCACCGCCGTTTCCACCGCTGGGGTGCTCGGCGGTGCCGGCACCACCGTTGCCGCCGTAGCCACCGGAGCCACCGGGACCGCCGAAGCCGGCCACCGCGTTACCGCCGTCACCGGCGTTGCCACCCCTGCCGCCGTCACCGCCCCCGTTGCCCCAGCCGCCGTCGCCGCCGTCTCCGCCGCGACCACCGGCACCGAACACGGAGAGGGCATCCCCACCCAGACCACCGTCGCCGCCGTTCCCCGCGGTGCCCGAGACGCTGTCCAGCCCGTCTCCGCCCCAGCCGCCTTCGCCGCCGTTGCCCAGCAGCCAGCCGCCGGTCCCGCCGTCGCCACCGTCGGCGCCGGCCCCGCCGTCGCCGCCCCAGCCACCGTTGCCGATCATCAGGGCGTTGCCGCCGTGGCCGCCGACCACGCCGGCGGCGATGTTCTCATCGGTGCCGGCGCCGTAGCCGTTGCCGCCGTCACCGAACAGCCAGCCCCCGTCACCACCGTCGGGGTGGTCGACGGTGCCGTCGACGCCGTTACAGATCAGGCCGCACGCACCGTCAAAAGCGAAGAGCGGGTTGATGATCGGATCGATCAGGGCGCCCGGCCCGATAATCCACAGGGTGCCCAGATCGTGGATGGTGGCGTAGAGCTGGTTCTGGATCAGCCCGGCGAAGACGACCTCGGCCACCGACGCCCAGGTGTAGATATCGGTGCCCACCAGGGACAGATCCAGCGTGTCCGGCGCCGGCCCCGGGTCGGCGGCGTCGATGTCGGCGATGAACTGGTCGAACGAGAACAGATCGTCGAAGTCGGCTCGCGCCGGTGCGATCGCCAGCGGACCCAGCCCGAGCGCCAGGAACGTCCCCACCGAGGTTGTGGCGGCGGCCCCGGCGCGGCGCGCGGGGTGGTGGCTGCGGTTCTCAACACGCTGACGGGGCATTCGGCGACTGTAACCAGCGGGGCCGTTGATCCACAACTGCGGAATCAGACCACTATTTTGTCCAGCAGGTACGGATCAATGAGGGGGTAGTGACCGCACGTGATATCCGCGTGCGGCCGGCCGGGTGTATTTTGTGCCGGTGCCAGCCGGCGTCCCGGGCCTCCCCGACTCGCAGTCCCCGCTCGCCTGGCTGCTGGCACCGGTGACGGTGCAGGCCTTCCTCGATGAGCTGTGGGGCGCCGCGCCGCACCACATCGACCGAGACCGAGCTGACTACTTCCACCCGCTCGCCGGGCCGTCCTCGGCTGGGCAACTCCTGGCCGCGCTGCGGACCGAACCCGCTGCGGTGCGACTGGTGCGGGGCGCCGATCATCTGCCGCCGGAGCACTACACGCTTCCCGACGGCACCCTGGATCTGGACCGGATCCACGCCGAACTGGACAGCGGCTACACGGTCATCTGCAACAACATCGAGAAGTACCAGCGCCTGATGTCCACGCTGACCCACTCGGTCGAGGTGGAACTGAACTTCCCGACGCACGTCAACGCCTACATCACCCCACCGGCCGCGACGGGTTTCCTACCGCACTACGACCACCACGACGTGCTGGTGCTGCAGATCCACGGCAGCAAGACCTGGCACTTCTACGGTGACGATCCGGTGCCGCCGCACCTGATGGCACAGATGCACGAGGTCGACCCCGCCGCGCTGCCGGAGCCGACCACCGTGCACCTGGCCGCCGGCGACACCCTGTATCTGCCACGGGGCCGGGTGCATTCGGCGCAGACGACGTCGCAGGAATCGGTGCATCTGACCGTCGGCATCCACGTGCCGACGGTGCTGACCCTGCTGACCCACACGCTGCACATGCTGAGCCTGCGCGACGATGTGGTGCACACCCGTTTGCCGGCAAGGCATCTCGACGATCCGCAGGTACGGGCGAGCCTGGGCGCGATGATTCGCGACGGGCTCGACGCCATCGCTGCGCCGGGTTCCCTCGCGGAAGGCCTTGGCGCCATGCAGGATTTCCTGGTCCGGCGCGCCCGCTGCCCGGTTGTCGGACAGGTCCGCGACACCGTCGGCCTCAACACCGACACGCCGGTGCGCAGGCAGCAGCCGCTGTACTCGCGGGTGGTCACGACAGCCGATGGCGTCGGCCTGCAGTTCGCCCAGCTGGTCGTCAGCGCCCGCCCGGACCACGAAGCGGCCATGCGGTTTCTCTCGGAGCGCACCGAGCCGTTCCGCGTCGGCGAACTGCCGGGCCTGACCTCAGTCCAGCAGGTGGAGTTGGTTCGCAGCCTGATCATGAGCGGCTTCCTGGTGCGCCCGTCCGCCGACGAAGCACCAATAAATCCATAGATGCGGAGATTTGACGCGCTATTGACCCGTATTCCCAGGCTACATCCAGTTATTCTCTTGAATTTGAGGATAGGCTCTAGGCGTTCGGTACGGGGAAAGGTGGCCATGACGGAGCCGATCTGGATGGCGTCGCCACCGGAAGTGCATTCGGCGTTGCTCAGCAGCGGTCCGGGCGCGGGACCACTGCTGGCGGCCGCGGGCACATGGGACACGTTGAGCACCGAATACGCCGACGTGGCGCAGGAACTGTCCGCGATGCTCGCCGGGGTCCAGTCCGACTCCTGGCAGGGTCCGAGCGCGGAATCCTATGTGGCGGCGAATGTTCCGTATCTGGCCTGGCTGACCAAGGCCAGTGCCGATGCCATGGTGTTGGCGGTCCAGCACCAGACCGCCGCCACGGCCTACACCTCCGCGCTGGCGACGATGCCCACCCTGGCGGAACTGGCCGCCAACCACGCCGTTCACGCGGTGCTGCTGGCGACGAACTTCTTCGGCGTCAACACCATCCCGATCGCCCTCAACGAGGCCGACTACACCCGGATGTGGGTGCAGGCGGCCACCACGATGTCGGCATATCAGGCGGCGGCCGGTGCCGCGGTGGCGTCGTCCCCGGCGGCGGCGTCCGCGCCGACGGTGCTCAACCCCGACACCCCGCCGCACCGCGACCACCACCACCGCAACGACCAGGCACCCACCCAGGACTTCGGCAACATCTACCAGGAGAGCTGGTGGACCACCCGGATCGCCGAGATCAACGAGGCCATCCAGGCCGACCTGTCCAGCAACAACCCGCTCACCAGCCTGATCAGCGACCCGGTGCTGATGACGATCGCCCCGCATTACGCGGGTGAGATCGTCCTCGGGCTGGCGCCGACGGTGACCGCGCTGACCGAGACGATGCTCGCGCTCATCGCACCGGTGTCACCGCTGGCCGGCGTCGCCAGTGTCGCCGGTCTGGCCGGCCTGGCGGGCACCAATGCCCCCGCAGCACCGGTACTGCCGCCCGGCCCGCCGATGCCCGCCACGGCCGCTGCCCCGGCGACCCTGACCGCCCCACCGTCGGCCGCGCCGGCGGCTCCCCCGGCCATGGCCCCGCCCCCCCGTACCCCCGCCCCGCCCCCCCCC
>NZ_MVHU01000021.1 GCF_002086285.1 Mycolicibacter kumamotonensis
CGGCCCCACCCGACCCGTTGAGCGCGGCGGCGTTGCCGCCGAGGCCACCGGCGCCCCCGGTCGCGGCACCGCCGGTGGTCGCCGCCAGCGCGGCGAACCGGGCCCCCGAGTCCGCTGCCGAGTAGTCGTAGCCGTGTCCGCCCACGCCGCCGTTTCCGCCGCCGGTGGCCATCAGCCCGTCGGCTCCGACCGCGCCGGCCCGACCGCTTCCGGCGAGACCGCCGGTCCCCGCCGCGCCCGCGGCACCGCCCGCTCCGGTCGCGCCGGGATCGGCGCCGTTTCCGCCGTTGCCTCCGGCGATGTGTGCGGCGGTACCGGCGGCACCGTCACCGCCGCTGCCTCCGGCGCCGGAATCCCCACCGGCGCCGCCGTTTCCGCCATCGCCGTTGGTACCGGCCAGCCCGTGTGCGGCCGCACCGCCGTCACCGCCCCGGCCGCCGGCACCGCCGTCACCGCCGGCACCGCCCAGCCCGGCGTGGCCGCCATTGCCGCCGAACACACCGTCACCGCCGTCCGCGCCGACACCACCGGCGCCACCACGGCCGCCATCACCGCCGTGTCCTCCGGCGCCACCGTTGCCGGCGATCGCGCCCCCGGCCCCGCCGGCACCACCGTTCCCGCCGATGCCACCGGTCTGGCCGGCCTGTCCCGCGGCACCGTCTGCGCCGTCAGTCACGGTGGGTTCGGCATCGGATCCGCGCGCGCCGTCGGCACCGCTGCCGCCGTTACCGCCGGCGCCGCCGTCGCCGTGGTCGCCACCGGCGCCGCCGGCCCCCCCGTCACCCCCGGCCGCACCGTCGCGGAGGGCGTCCATGCCGTTGCCTCCGGCGCCGCCGTTGCCGCTGGTAGCGGTGACGGCGTCCCCGGTCGCCCCGGCCGATCCGGTTGCCCCCCACCAACCGGCGCTACCGCCACGTCCCCCGGCGCCGGCGACACCGGCATCGCCACCGGCGCCGCCCGCCCATCCGTCGATGTGGCCCTCGACGCCGTCGGCGCCGTCGCCACCGTTGCCCCCGGCCCCGGCTGCGCCGCCGGAACCGCCCCGGCCGCCGATCCCGAACAGCAGCCCGCCCGCGCCACCGTTGCCGCCGGCCCCGCCGTCACCGCCGTCGGTACCGTCGCCGCCAGCGGAATCGATCCCCCCAGCGCCGTCCGCACCGGCGATCCCGGCGCCGCCGTCGCCGCCGTCGCCGCCCCGGCCCAGCAACCAGCCGCCGTCGCCGCCGTCTCCACCGGTCACGCCGTAGCTTCCGGCGCCCCCCGCCCCGCCGTTGCCGAACATCCCCGCGTCGCCGCCGTTGCCGCCGTCGAATCCGGCACCGCCGTCACCGAGCAGCCAGCCACCGGCGAACCCGTCGAGGTGATCGGCGCTGCCATCCGCACCGTTGCCGATGGCAAAGCTGCCGAGCATCAGGTTGACGGCGTCGGCGATGTTCTGGCCGGCGCCGCTGTCGAGCCACTCCGCCACCCCGGCGTGGAGCGGGGTGTAGATCCACTGGTCGAACAGCAGACTCAGATCGACGGGGTCAAAGGCGGCCGCCGCGGCGGGCTCGGGGGCCAGCACGTCGAGTAGCCAGTCGGTATCGGCGAGGTCCGCCCGGGCCGGCGGGGCGGCTGCCGGGGCCGCGCCGAATGCCAGCAGGGTGCCGACGGCGGTGACCACAGCCGGGCCGCGGCGGTGCTTGGCGATCACGTCTCCCCCAATCTCCCGCTTTTGGGGACACATCAGCGAACACTCAGTTCACGTTAAGCTAATGCCCTCGAGGGGGGCCGTCAACGAGGCCCAGGTCAGGAGGTGAGGGCCTGGCGGATGTCCACCCCTTTGGCCAGCACCAGCAGCACCAGCGTGCATAGCGCGTCATCGCTCAGACCCGAGCCTGGAAAGTTGTAGCGCAGCAACACATCTGCGGTCTTGGTGACGCCCTTCTCGACCACGGTGACCGTGCCCAGCTGGCTGAGCCGCGCCTGCTCGGCCGCCCGGTCGCGAAGTTTCTTGGTCAGCGCCAGATCCCAGCCCAGGATCTGGGTCAGCGACACCAGTTCCAGCTCATCGGTGATCGGCACCACCCGTAGGGAGGCCAACGTGTCCTCGTGGTGGACGGTCAACGCACCGTCGGGCTCGACGTCGGTGGTCAACACCGTGGCGAGCACCGTGGCGAGCCGGTCGGCCAGCCCCGCCATCACGCCGTCCCGAACCGGCGCTGACGCGAGGCGTACTGTTCGCACGCCTCCCACAGGTCGCGGCGGTCGTAGTCCGGCCATAGCTTCTCTTGAAAGATGTACTCCGCGTACGCCGCCTGCCACAGCATGAAATTGCTGGACCGCTGTTCTCCGGAGGTACGGATCAACAGGTCGACGTCGGGCATGTCGGGCCGGTGCAGATGCCGTGCGACGGTGGCCTCGGTGATCCGGTTGGGGTTCAGCTTGCCCGCCACCGCTTCGGCGGCGATAGCCTGTGCGGCTTCGGCGATTTCGGTGCGCCCCCCGTAGTTGACGCAGTAGTTGATGGTGATGACGTCATTGCCGACGGTCATCTCCTCGGCGATCTCGAATTCCTTGATGACGCTGCGCCACATCTTCGGCCGCGAACCCACCCAGCGCATCCGCACCCCCATCGCGTTGAGGTTCTCCCGACGGCGGCGCACCACCTCGCGGTTGAACCCCATCAGGAACCGGACCTCCTCGGCGGAGCGCTTCCAGTTCTCCGTGGAGAAGGCGTACACGGTCAGCCATTTGATACCGAGTTCGATTGCACCGCAGGTGATGTCGATCAACACTGCCTCGCCCATCTTGTGGCCCTCGGTGCGGCCCAAACCGCGCTGAGTAGCCCAGCGGCCGTTGCCGTCCATCACCACCGCGACGTGGTTGGGCAGCGCCTCGGCCGGGATCCGCGGGGCCACCGCCTTGGAGGTGTGCTGCGGCGGACGGCACGGCCCCCCTCCCGGGGGAACCGGCAGCTGGGGGAAGACCACTGGCCAGGTGGACTTGTCCGGGAAGACCGGATAGTCGTCGGGCGCCGCGGGCAGTTGCGGGAAGCCGGCCCTCCGAGTGGCGCGATTCAACACCATGAGCCCTATCCTGCCCGACCGGCACCGCGCCGCCGGCGGCGACTGCGCATTCGCCGTATTCGCCGTATTCGCTTACCCGTTGGCGCGACGATCAGGAATCGGCACTGAGGTCCATCGCGACGAAGTCCAGACGCCACAGCGACTGGAACAGCCTCCGCCCGAATTTCTCCAGGTCCGCCGCGCTCGCCCGGGTGGGACCGCCGGCCTGCGCCAGGTTCGCGGCGATCTCGCGGATGCTTCGTCGGCCGTCGATGCTCTGGACGAACGGCAGCTGAGCCGGGTTGAGCGGCATGCGCCAGCCCGGCCGGAAGATCTCCTTGCCGTTGAGGCCGCACTTGAAGCGGAACAGCGGCACGTAGTCGAGGCTGTCGGGCGTCGAGAAGTCGACCACATAACTGCTCTTGGGCCGATCGGGGCGACACGCCATGAAGAAGTGCCGCGCGTTGAGGGTGTGGATGCGCTCCATCACCGACCAGATCTTGGCCTCCGGCAGCGCGTTCACCTTCTCGTAGAAACCACCGCCCGCCGGTGCGGCCACATCATGGGCGTAATAGGGCGCCTTGAGCAGCCAGCCCTGGAAGTCCAGTCCGGCCGAGGTGGCCAGGTCGATGCAGCCGTCGACGTCGTAGCTCTTGGCCCGGCCGTGCAGGAACGTGTCCACCAGACCCGAATCCGACGCCAGGTCACCTGCGATCTTCAGGTACGGCTGGACCGGGTGGTCCTGGGACAGCATCCGGATCGCCTGACGAACCGTCTGGATCGAATCGTCGCTCTGCTCCAAGCCCAGGTCCCGGAAGACCGATTCGAGGATCTCGATGCCGATCCGGCCGTAGCGCGCGTAGAGCATGATGCCGGCGACGCCGTCGGGCCGCAGGCAGTCCGCCACCGCCTTCATGCCCGCCTTCGGGTCGGCCATGTGGTGCAGCACCCCGGTGGAGACTGCCAGGTCGAAGTCCTGGCCCAGCGTGGACAACTCTTCGATCGGGAGCTGGTGCAGCTCCAGGTTCCACAACCCGTGCTTGTCCTTGAGGTACTGCTGATGCCCCAGCGACGACTGGCTGATGTCGACGGCCACCACCCGGGCCTTGGGGTTGTTGTAGGCGAAGACCGCCGCCTGGTTGGTCCCGCAACCGGCGATCAAGATGTCCAGGTCGGGTCGGTAATCCCGGTCCGGCCACAGCACCCGGTGCGCATGGCTGGGGTCGAACCATTCCCAGTTCCCTGCCGACCACGCCTGGAGGTCATGGATGGGCGGCGGGTAGGTCCACCGCTCGTACTGCCGGGAGACGACATCTGCGCGTGGGTTGTCAGTCACTTCGTTGTGGCTCCTTGCTGCGTTGACCCCCCGCGATCGAGTCAGACTCTAGCGGGGATTGTTCGGGCCGGTCCGACGGGTGCGACTCACCTCGGAGCCGCGGGCCGGACGCGTCGGTTGATTGTGTTGTGCGAAGTCAGTGGGCGTGCCCGGGCTGACCGGGCTGCCCCGGCTGGCCAGGCTGCCCGGGCGTCCCGCCCGCCCCTGGCGCACCGCCGGCACCGCCGGCACCACCGGCACCGGGTTGCCCACCGGCACCGCCGGCACCGCCGGCTCCACCGGCACCGCCAGCACCACCGGCACCACCCCTGCCGCCGTCGCCGCCCTTGCCACCCTGGCCGCCCTTGCCACCTTGACCGCCCTTGCCGCCCTTGCCGCCTTGACCGCCCTTGCCACCGGCGCCGTCAGCACCGTCGGCCCCGTCGGCTCCGTCGGCGCCCGGGGCATGAGCCGGTAGCGGCGCCATGATCCCGACACCGGGGACAGGTTGGATGTCCGCCCGCGCGACCGGGCCGACCGCCGGGACCATTCCCGCGACCAGCAGGGCTCCCGCCGCTGCTCCGAGGCCGACGGCGTATCGCGGCGCAGTGTTGTGCGCCCAGCGCCCCCACCCGGTGTCGTGAATCATTCGGCCTGCCTTCCAGATTGAGCCGTGGATCGTGAAGTCGCATCAGCCTACCGCCGACGGACGGGTAGTCCGCGGAAACGGACACATTTGCCAGTTTGGTGTGGGTTCGGTGTGAGGGCTCAGCCGTCGCTGCCGGTGGCCGCCGTTTCGTCATCCACCTCAGCGCCATATCCCGCTGCCCGCTGAACGCGTTCCACCAGCGGCAATGTTCGCAGCCGGCGTTCGAGGTGCCACTGCAGATGGGCTGCCACCAATCCGCTGGCGTGGCTGCGGTGCGCCGGTGTCGAAAGCTGTGCGGCCTCCCAGTCCCCGTCGTGCAGCGCCGACATCAGGTCCAGCACACCCAACGGCGGGGTGGTCGCGCCGGCCGGGCGGCAGTGCGCGCAGACGCTGCCGCCGGCGGCGATGTGAAACGCCCGATGCGGGCCGGGGGTGGCGCATCGGGCGCACTCGGTCAGCGCCGGCGCCCACCCGGCCACCGACATCGCGCGCAACAGGTAAGCATCCAAGACCAATTCGCGGGGGCGACTGCCGTCGGCCACCGCCCGCAACGCCCCGACTGTGAGCCGGTGCAACGCCGTCGCCGGGGCACGCTCGGCGCCGGCGAGACGCTCGGCGGTCTCCAGCATCACGCAGGCACAGGTGTAGCGGCCATAGTCGCTGACGATGTCGGTGGCAAACGCGTCCACCGACACCACCTGGGTGACGATGTCGAGGTTGCGGCCGGGATGCAGCTGTACGTCGATGTGGGCGAACGGCTCCAGCCGGGCGCCGAACTTACTGCGGGTACGGCGCACTCCCTTGGCCACCGCGCGGACCAGCCCGTGGTCGCGGGTGAGCAAAGTGACGATCCGGTCGGCTTCGCCGAGCTTGTGCTGGCGCAGCACCACCGCCCGGTCCCGGTACAGCCGCATCGCACCAGTTTCGCATCACCGCAAGGACGTTTCGAGGACGGTCACCGGCGTGGCACGCCGGATAGTCTCATCACCGATGACCCACCCGCCCGCGGCTCCCGGCACCCGCTTCCCCACCCTCACCGAACAGCTCTACCAGCTGGCCAGCGGCGAGGTGACCTCCGTCGACCTGGTCCGCCGCTGCCTGCACGCCATCGACGCCAGCCAGTCCACGCTCAACGCCTTCCGGGTGGTGTTCACCGACTCGGCGCTGCGCAGTGCCGCCGAAGCCGACCGCCGCCGCGCGGCCGGTCACCGCGCCCCGCTGCTGGGTGTCCCGATCGCGGTCAAGGACGACACCGATGTCGAGGGCGTGCCGACCTCGTTCGGCACGTCCGGCTACGTCGAACCCGCCGCCCGCGACGCAGAGGTGGTGCGGCGGCTCAAAGCCGCCGGTGCGGTGATCGTCGGCAAGACCAACACCTGCGAGCTGGGCCAGTGGCCGTTCACCAGCGGTCCCGGGTTCGGCCACACCCGCAATCCCTGGTCTCGCCGGCACACTCCGGGCGGGTCGTCGGGGGGCAGCGCCGCCGCGGTCGCTGCGGGCCTGGTCGCCGCGGCGATCGGATCCGACGGCGCCGGCAGCGTGCGCATCCCCGCCGCATGGACGCACCTGGTGGGTATCAAACCGCAGCGCGGCCGCATCTCCACCTGGCCGTTGCCCGAAGCGTTCAACGGCATCACGGTCAACGGGGTGCTGGCCCGCACGGTGGAGGACGCGGCACTGGTGCTCGACGCGGCCTCGGGCAACGCCGAGGGCGATCTGCACAAACCGCCGCCGATCACGGTGTCCGACTATGTGCGGAGCGCGCCCGGGCCCCTGCGGATCGCGATGTCCACCCGCTTCCCCTACACCGGGTTCGGTGCTCGGCTGCACCCGGAGATCAGAGCCGCGGTGGAGCACGTCGCCGAGCAGCTGCGGTTACTCGGGCACACCGTGATCGCGGGCAACCCCGACTACGGGGTTCGGCTGTCGTGGAACTTCCTGTCCCGCTCCACCGCGGGTGTGCTGGCCGCCGCGAACAGCCTGGGCGGCGGCGTCACGCTCGACCCCCGCACACTGGCCAACATGCGCACCGGGCGGCTGCTGTCCCAGGCAATATTGCGCAAGGCCCGCGCCCACGAGGCGAAAGACCGGCGCCGGGTGGGGTCGATCTTCCACATCGTCGATGTGGTGTTGGCGCCGACCACCGCCCAGCCCCCGCCGCTGGTGCACGCATTCGACGACCTGAACGCTCTTGAGACCGACCGCGCCATGATCGCGGCCTGCCCGGTGACTTGGCCGTGGAACCTGCTGGGGTGGCCGTCGATCAACGTGCCGGCCGGGTTCACCTCCGAAGGACTGCCGATCGGGGTGCAACTGATGGGGCCGGCCAACAGCGACGGTCTGCTGGTGTCGCTGGCCGCGGAGCTGGAAGGGGTCAGCGGCTGGGCGGCACGGCAACCCACACCGTGGTGGCGCACCGAGGCCCCTACCGGCCGGTAACGCACCGAAAAGCCTGTCACCTTTGCCTTCTGCGACGCTTTCGACTCTCCGCTAAGCTGACACGGTCGTTTTGGACTTCGTAAATCACGTAACAGTCCAACAGGTGAAAGGCGTCTTCGAAATGGCCTCTCTGTCGTTGACCAGGATCACTGTCGCAGCCGGCAGTCTGGCTTTGTCGCTGTCCGCCGGAGCCGGATTGGCTTCCGCGAGCCCGGACCTCGGCCCGATCATCAACACCACCTGCAGCTACTCGCAGGTGGTGGCCGCCCTCAATGCGGAGAACCCCGCAGCGGCCGCGGAGTTCAACGCGTCCGGCAACGCCAGTGGCATGTTGCAGATGTTTTTGAACTCGCCTCCTGCCAAGCGGCAGCAGTACGCCACCATGATCCAGAACATGCCCGAGGCACAGCCGTACATCGGCACCATCACCTCGGTCGCCGGTTCCTGCAACAACTACTGACGGATCGTCGCGGTGGACCTGCGCGATAAGGTCCTGATCAGCGCCAACGAGCTCACTGAGCTGCTGCGCGCGGGTGATCCGGTGACCGTCCTCGACGTCCGGTGGAGCCTGGAGGTTCCCGACGGGCATTCTGCCTACCTGCAGGGCCACATCCCGGGCGCGGTGTATGTCTCGCTCGAAGACGAGCTGTCCGACCACTCCGTCACCGGCCGGGGCCGGCACCCGCTGCCGACCGGCCGCAATCTGGAGGCCGCCGCCCGCCGCTGGGGGGTGCGGCGCACCAAGCCGGTGGTGGTCTATGACGACTGGAATCGGGCTGCGTCCGGGCGTTTGTGGTGGCTGCTGACCACCTCCGGCCTGCGGGATGTCCGCATTCTCGACGGCGGCCTGTCGGCCTGGACGGCGGCCGGTGGGGAGTTGCAGACCGGCGACGTCGATCCTGAACCGGGCAACTTCACCGTGCTGCCCGAAGACCTCTACGACGGTATCCGGCCCACCTTGACCGCCGACGAGGCCGGCCACGGCGCCCGCTCCGGCGCGGTGGCCCTGCTCGACGCGCGTGCCCCCGAGCGGTTCCGCGCCGACGAGGAGCCCATCGACGCGGCCGCCGGTCACATCCCCGGCGCCAAGAACCTGCCGTTCACCGCCTTGCTGAGGCCCGACGGGACCTTTCTGCCCGACGACGACCTGGACCGGCTGCTCTCGGAACGCGGTGTCGGCGCCGACGAGCCGGTGGGCGCGTACTGCGGTTCGGGGATCAGCGCCACGGTGATCGTGGCGGCGCTGGCGGCCGTCGGCCGCCCGGCCGCACTGTTCCCGGGGTCGTGGTCGGAGTGGAGTTCGGACCCGTCGCGCCCGGTGGCCCACGGCGACTGAGGACCGAATCAGCTCAGGTGGAAATCCGCCGGGTCCGGACTGCCCAGCATGGCGTCCATCGTCGCCCGGTCGAACGGCCACAGATCAACCGCGCCGCCCTCGGTCAGATACCACGAGTTACAGCCGGTGTTCCAGACCGTCGGGCCCATCGCGGTGGCCACGTCGTCGTTGAACCGGGTGGTCGCCTGTTCGGTGACTTCCACGGTGGTCAGCTCGTTGTTCCGGAACTTCTCCAGCCACTGCGCGATGTAACGCGCGGTCACCTCCGAGGTGTACTGCAAGGAGATCGACCCGGTGGGCGAATTCGGTCCCAGCACGGTGAACAGGTTGGGGAATCCGGGGATCGCGGTCATCCGGTAGGCGCGCGGCCCCTTGGCCCAGGCGTCGTCGATGCTGATCCGGTCCCGGCCGATCACCCGCATGGGCCGCATGTAGTTGTGGGCGTGGAAACCGGTCGCCAGCACGATGACATCGGTGTCGCGGTGGGTGCCGTCGGCGGTCCGGATGCCGCGCGCGGTGACTTCGGCGATCCCGTCGGTTATCAGCTCGGCGTTGCCGGCGCGGATCGCCCGGTAGTAGCTTCCCGACACCACCTGACGCTTACACAGCGGCTGGTAGCCGGGTTGAAGTTTGGCCCGTAATGCCTTGTCCCGCACTTGGATCCGCAGGCAGGCTCGAGCATAGCCCTGCACCGCCCGGCGCCGCCACGATTCGCGGGTGGTGACGTCGGTCAGCAGGGCCGAGCCGCCGAGCGCCATCAACCGGTATAGCGCCCGGTGCAGCTTGGGGAACCGCGTCAACACCGCCGCCGCGCCCGGGAGCTGCCGCAGCGACATGGGCGCCCACAGGATCCACTGCGCCGACCGCACGTAGTGCCCGATCGACGCGGCACGCGGTTGCAGCGCGGACACCACCTGCACGCCGGTGGACCCGGTGCCGATCACCGCGATCCGCTTTCCGTCGGTGTCGAGCTCGTCGTCCCACCGGGCGGTGTGCACCACCGGACCGGTGAAGTCCGCCAGCCCGGGAATGTCGGGGATGAACGGGTGGTGCAGCACGCCGGTCGCGCAGACCACGAAATCGGCGACCAACCGCTGGCCGGCCGCGGTGGTGAGGGTCCAATGCCGGTGCTCGTCCCACTCCGCGGCGATCACCTCGGTGTCGAGCCGGATCAGCGGCGCCAGCCCGAGCCGGTCGACGACGTCGCGGTGGTAGCGCTGGATCATCGCCCCGGTCGCCCAGGTGTCTCGCCAGTCGGGCTTCGGTGCGAACCCGAACTGGTAGATCTGCGACGGCACATCGCAGCGCAGCCCCGGGTAGTGATTCCAGTACCAGACGCCGCCGACGTCGGAGCCCTTCTCCAGCACGGTGACGTCGGTGAAACCGCGCTCACGCAGGACGTGGGCGGTGGTGATACCGGCGACGCCCGCGCCGATCACGATCACACGCGGTTCGCGTGCGGTCATGATGCCCGCAGACCTCGCGCCGGCGCCGTGGGCATCGGCTAACTGCGCAGCGCCGACACCGCGTCGACCAGCATCTGACGGGCCCGGTCGGCGTCGACCATCGCCAGCGGCTGCCCGCGCACCGGCTGCGGGCTGGCGGTGACCTGCACCAGGGCGGTACCGAGGTAGGCGGTGAAGGTGTAGGACTCCCGGGACTGCTGCTGGCCGTCCTTGCCGGTGATCTCGATCTCCGAATGCGAACCCGCTGTCTGGGCGTGGTCGATCTGCGGGGCATCCGTCTCGTCGAGGTAGCCGGTGAGCTTGCCGGCCTGGAACGAGACGTGCTTGCACTTCTCGGCGGTCGCGGCGTCGTACGGCAGATCCTGGTCGGCCTGCATGGCGATCGCGACGTACTGGTTGCCGTTGCCGACGACCGAGACCATCGACATCTTGCCCCGGATGCCCTTGGGCGGGCGGCCGCTGCTGGCGGCGTAGTCGGCGCAGTCCGAGGGGTCGAAGGTCACGCCGGGCGGCATCTTCTGCGGCCCGAGAATCTTGGGGTCGATATCGTTGGGACCCTTGGTCTGGGTCTTGAACTCCGAGCCGAACGTCGACTCGACGTTGAACAGCTTGGTGGTATCGAGCGGCTTATGGGATCCGCCGCAGCCGGTCAGTGCTTGCGCGCACATGATCAGGGCAACAGAGGCGACGACCAACGACTTGGGTTCCGGCACCCCTGGAATGTACCCAATCCCGCTTTGCCGCGCAGGTGCAGACCCCTTTTAGAAGCCCAGCCGACCCAGCTGCTTGGGGTCGCGCTGCCAGTTCTTGGCCACCTTCACCCGCAGGTCGAGAAAAACCTTGGTACCCAAGAGTTTTTCGATCTGGGTGCGCGCGGCGGTGCCGACCTCGCGCAGCCGGGAGCCGCCGCGGCCGATCACGATCCCCTTCTGGCTGTCGCGTTCGACGTAGAGCACGGCGTGCACGTCGATGAGATCCTCGCGGCCGTCGCGGCGCTCCACCTCCTCGATCACCACCGCCAGCGAATGCGGCAGCTCGTCGCGCACCCCTTCCAGGGCGGCCTCCCGGATGAACTCGGCCATCAGGGTCTCTTCGGGCTCGTCGGTCAACTCGCCGTCGGGGTAGAAGGCCGGTCCGACCGGCAACGCCGCGGCCAGCACGTCGATCAGCACGTCGACCTGTTCCCCGGTGACGGCCGAAACCGGGATGATCTCGGCCTCCGGGGCCAGCTCGCTGACGGCGAGCAGCTGCGCGGCCACCTTGTCGCGGGTGGTCTTGTCGATCTTGGTGACGACGACGACCAGCGTGGTCTTGGGTGCGACCGCCCGGATCTGCTCGACGATCCAGCGGTCCCCGGGGCCGATCGCCTCGTCGGCGGGGATGCACAAGCCGATGACGTCGACCTGGGCGTAGGTGTCGCGGACCAGGTCGTTGAGCCGCTTGCCCAGCAGGGTGCGGGGGCGGTGCAGGCCGGGGGTGTCGACCAGGATGATCTGGAAGTCCTTCCGGTGCACGATGCCGCGGATGGTGTGCCGGGTGGTCTGCGGCCGGTTGGAGGTGATCGCCACCTTCTGGCCGACCAGTGCGTTGGTCAGGGTGGATTTGCCGGTGTTGGGCCGGCCGACGAAACACACGAAGCCGGACCGGAACTCAGCCATGATTCCCCTTCGCCCCACGTGCGACACCCTCGGGACCGGCCAGTGCCTCACCGCTCATCTGTGCTCTCCTCGCCGTCGGACTGCGCCGGGCCCGCCGGACTGACCAGAACGGTGCTGATCCGCACCCTCCCCCGGCTGTCGCGGCTGCCCTCGGCCTGCAGTCGCAGTCCGTGAGAGGTTACCTCGGCGCCGGGCAGCGGGACCCGGCCCAGCTCCAGCGCCAGCAGGCCGCCGACGGTATCGACGTCGAGGTCCGAGTCGAACTGCACGCCGTAGAGTTCACCGACGTCTTCGATAGGCAGCCGCGCCGACACCCGAAACATGTTGCTGCCCAACTCTTCCACCGGTGCCACTTCGCCCTGGTCGTACTCGTCGGCGATCTCGCCGACGATCTCCTCCAGCACGTCCTCGATGGTGACCAGTCCCGCGATCGCGCCGTATTCGTCGACCAGCAACGCCATGTGGTACCGGCCGCGCTGCATATCGTGCAGCAGTGCGTTGAGCGCCTTGGAATCGGGCATGAACACCGCCGGGCGCATCACCTGCGCCACGGTGGTGTCCCGCCCGCCGTTTGTGGAGTAATAGGTTTGTTGGACAAGGTCTTTGAGGTACACGACGCCGAGGATGTCGTCGACGTTCTCGCCGATCACCGGGATACGGGAGTGGCCGCTGCGCACCGCCAGCGATGTCGCCTGACCCGCGGACTTGTCGCTTTCGATCCACACCATCTCGGTGCGCGGCACCATCACCTCGCGAGCCGGGGTGTCGGCGAGTTCGAAGACAGACTGGATCATCCGGCGTTCATCGGCGGCAACCACCCCGCGCTGCTGTGCGAGGTCGACCACCTCGCGCAACTCGACCTCCGAGGCGAACGGGCCGTTGCGAAACCCCCGCCCCGGCGTCAGTGCGTTACCCAGCACCACCAGCAGGCTGCTGATCGGGGTGAGCAGCACCGAAACCACGTGCAGCGGAAGGGCTGAGGCCAGTGCGATCGAATAGGCGTTCTGCCGGCCCAGCGTGCGCGGACCCACGCCGATCACCACGAAGCTCACCACCACCATGGCCGCCGCGGCGGCGAACAATCCCCAGTCCAGGCCGAGGACGGTGTGCAACAGGTACACCAACAGCGCGGTGGCGGTGATCTCGCAGGTGATGCGCAGCAGCACCACCAGGTTGATGTAGCGGGGCCGTTCGACCATCAGCTTGGCCAGCCAGACCGCGCCGGGACGTTTCGCGCGGACCAGTTCGTCGACCCGCGCGGGTGATACCGTGCTCACCGCGGCGTCGATCGCCGCGAACAGTCCGCCCAGACCGATCAGCGCGATCACGCTGACTAACAGCGGTGTTCCGGTCACGGTTCGTCGAAGTACCTGGACTTGTCGAGCAGCCGGCGGTCTCTTTCTTGCTGGGTCTCGGCGCGGTAGCTCTCCACCTGGTCGGCGACCCATTCCTCGAGCAGTCGGCGCTGCAGCGCGAACATCTCTTTTTCCTCATCGGGCTCGGCGTGGTCGTAGCCCAGCAGGTGCAGCACGCCGTGCACGGTCAGCAGTGCCAGTTCCTGGCCGAGCGAATGCCCGGCCGCTGCGGCCTGTTCGGCGGCGAACTCCGGGCACAAGGCGATGTCGCCGAGCATCGAGGGCCCGGGCTCGGGAGCGTCCGGGCGGCCGCCGGGCTCCAGCTCGTCCATCGGAAAGCTCATCACGTCGGTGGGGCCGGGCAGGTCCATCCAGCGCATGTGCAGATCGGCCATCGCCGCGGTGTCCAGCAGCACCATCGACAACTCGGCGCCGGGGTTGACGTCCATCCTGGCCAGCACGAACTTGGCGACGCTGACCAGCTCGACCTCGGAGACATCCAGGCCGGATTCGTTGGAGACCTCGATGCTCACCGGCGCGACCTGCCCCCCGACGCGCGCCTGGCCGCCCGGTTCATCGCCAGGCCCGGCCCGCTGCGTTCGGCTTCGTGGCGGGAATAGGCGTCGACGATGTCGGAGACCAGCCGGTGCCGAACGACGTCGACGCTGCTCATCTCGGCAACACAGATGTCCTCGATGTCGTCGAGGATGTCCACGGCCGCCCGCAGACCCGACTTCGCGCCGCCGGGCAGGTCGATCTGGGTGACGTCGCCGGTGACGACCATTTTGGAGCCGAATCCCAACCGGGTCAGGAACATCTTCATCTGTTCGGCGGTGGTGTTCTGCGCCTCGTCGAGGATGATGAACGCGCTATTGAGGCTGCGGCCCCGCATGTAGGCCAGCGGCGCCACCTCGATCACCCCGGAGTTCATCAGCTTGGGAATCAGCTCCGGATCCATCATGTCGTAGAGCGCGTCGTAGAGCGGGCGCAGATACGGGTCGATCTTCTCGCTCAGCGTTCCGGGCAGAAAGCCAAGGCTCTCACCGGCTTCCACCGCCGGACGGGTCAAAATGATGCGCGTCACCTGCTTGTTCTGCAGCGCGCTGACCGCCTTGGCCATCGCCAGGTAGGTCTTTCCGGTACCGGCCGGGCCGATACCGAACACGATGGTGTTGGCGTCGATGGCGTCGACGTAGCGTTTCTGGTTGAGCGTCTTGGGCCGGATCGTCTTGCCGCGCCGGGCCAGGATGTCCAGGGTCAGCACCTCGGCCGGCGAAGCACTGCCGGTGCCCACCAGCATGCCGACACTGTGCCGCACCGTTTCCGGAGTCAGGGACTGACCGCCCGCGGCGATGGCCACCAGCTCGGAGATCACCCGCTCGGCCAGGGCGACGTCGGTCGGTGACCCGGAGATGGTGACCGCGTTGCCGCGCACATGCAGATCGGCGGCCACCATGCGTTCCAGCGCACGCAGGTTCTCATCGGCGGAGCCCAGCAGACCCACGACCAGATCGGGTGGAATGTCGACGCTGCTGCGAACCTGAGGGGCTGATTCGGCAGTGGGGGTATCGCGGGGCGTCACGGGGTTTCCGAAACCTGCTTTCCTGGGGGTTCACACAGCGATAAGTCGGACGCCTCAGTCTACCGTCGGTTCCCTGCCGTGCGCCCCGCTTCCTCAACGACGTGGCCCAACGCGCAGAGCACTCGGTCGGGGACGTCGCCGCCGAGCTGGCATCGTTCGCCGTTACGTGAGCGGTTCGTTCAAGACGGGGCGGCACTGAACCGCCGAAACTGACAGCCATGAGCGAGGAAGCTTTCACCCCTGCCCTGGGCCGGCTGGCGCCGGCTCGTTTCTTCGATTACGTGGCGGCGCTGACCCGCGAGCGGCTGTGGCGGGGACTGACCGTCGAACACCTGGCCCCGCGGCCGGGCGATGCGATCCTCGACGTGGGCTGCGGGACCGGATCGCTGGCACTGCTGACCGCCCGGGCGCAGCCGCAGGCCACGGTCGTGGGTCTGGATCCCGATCCCGAGGTGTTGGCGGTGGCGCGCGGCAAGGACACCCAGAGCCAAGTTCGCTGGCTGACCGGGATGGGCGACGCCCTGCTGGACGCGGTGGGCGCGGAGTCGATGGACGCGGTGATGTCCAGCCTGGTGTTGCACCAGTGTCCGATTGCGGTGAAGCGTGCCGTGCTGGCGTCGATGTTCGCGGTGCTGCGGCCGGGCGGCCGGCTGGTGATCGCCGATTACGGGTGGCAGCGGACGCGGCTGATGCGTACGGCGTTTCGGATCGTGCAGCTCGCGGACGGCAAGACCGACACCCAACCCAATGCCGACGGCGTTCTGCCGGAACTGATTTCGGGCGCCGGGTTCGTCGACGTGCGAGAAGTCCAGGTGGTGCCCACCATCACCGGGTCGATCTCGATCTATGTCGCCGGCAAACGCTGAACGCCCAGGGCGTGCAGCACCACCGCCGGCGTCAGGCCCATCATCTCCCGCATCTGCCGGGTGAAGTGAGCCTGGTCGGAGAAACCGGCGGTGACCGCAGCCTGCGCCGGCGACACCCCGGACTGCAACACCTCGACGGCTCGGCGCAGCCGTGACCAGACCCGCCAGCGACTCAGCGGCATCCCCAGTTGCCGGCGAGCCAGCCCCCGCAGGCGCTGAGGTGAAACACCTACCGCGACAGCTAGATCCGGCATCGAGAGGTTGCCCTCGGCAAGCATGGTCAGGGCCGCCACCAGCCGCGGATCGATTTCTCGTGACGGCCCTCGACACGCGTCCGCGACGTTCTGCTCGCTCAGCTCACCCAGCTCGGGCGCGGCCGCGATCCCGGTGTCGTAGCGGCGGCGCAATCGGTCGGCGAACAGGCAGTGCGGCTCGATGAAGTAGGTGACCAGGTCGCGGGCGGCCAGGATGCGGTGCGGCGCCATCGGTGACACGACCAGTGCGCAGGCCCGGTGCCGGTTCCCGGCGGCGTCCACCATGGCGACTTCGCCGCGCCCTGCGACCACGATCTGGAATGCGCCGTGGCGATGGATCGGGCCGCCGCTGCCCACCGGGCCGCGGTACACCGCGTAGCCGTCGCCGATGACCAGCGAGGGCACCGGATCGGATCGGCCGTCCACCACCGCTCAACCCCAGCGCCCGGTCAGCACCCCCAGCGCACCCAGTGCGACCGCGGCCGCGGTGGAGGTGCGCAGCACGGTCGGGCCCAGCCGCGCCGCGACGGCCCCGGCGCCGGTGAGCGCCCCCAGCTCCGCGTCGGTGATGCCGCCCTCCGGGCCGACCACCACAGCCAGTGCCGGCGCGGCGGCCACCGCCGCGTCCGCCAGCCCGGCGGAGGCCGCGTCGTGCAGCACCAGCACCGTCGTACCGTCGGCGACCTGCTCGCCCACCCACGCCACCAGCGCGGCGGTCCCGAGCACCCCGTCCACCGGCGGAATGTGGGCGCGACGGGACTGGGCGGCGGCCGCCCGCGCCACCGCCCGCCACCGCCGCAGCCCCTTGTCGGCCCGCGGGCCGTCCCAGCGGGCCACGCAGCGGTCGGCCTGCCAGGCCAGGAACGCGTCGGCGCCGGCCTCGGTGGCCAGCTCGACCGCCAGCTCGGACCGTTCGGATTTGGGCAGGGCCTGCACCACCGTCACCGGTGGCACGGGCGGCTCGACCGTGCGGCACCGCAGCACCCTGGCCCGCAGCCCGCCCCGGTCAGTTTCCTCGACCCGGCATTCGGCCACTACCCCGGCGCCGTCACCCAGGGTCAGTTCCTCCCCGGGCCGGATTCGGCGCACCGTCGCGGCGTGGAAGCCGGCGTCGCCGCCGACGTCGGCCAGCGCACCCACTTCGGGCAGCGCCTCGACGTAGAACAGGCCGCCCAAGACTCAGCGGCTGCTGAAGGTTTCGCGGAGGCGGCTGAACAGCCCGCCGCCGCCGTGCGGGGCGTTCGCCGAGCGGACCTCGGCGGTCTCGCGTTCCCGGTGCTCCTTGAACTTGCGCAGCAGGTCGATGTCGTGGTTGTCCAGCCGCTCGGGCACCACCACCTCGATGTGGGCGTGCAGGTCGCCGCGGGCACCGGACCGCAGCTGCGGCATGCCGTGGCCGCGCAGCGCGATGGTCGCCCCGGGCTGGGTGCCGGGCGGGATGGTGATGTCGATGGGGCCGTCGAGGATCGCGTCCACGGCCACCGTGGTGCCCAGCGCCGCGTCGACCATCGGCACCGAGATGTGGCAGTGCAGATCGTCGCCGTCGCGGGCGAAGATCTCGTGGGGCTGCTCGTGGACTTCGACGTAGAGGTCACCGGCCGGTCCGCCGCCGGGCCCGACTTCGCCCTGAGCGGCCAGCCGGACGCGCATGCCGTCACCGACACCGGCGGGGATCTTCACGCTGATGTCGCGGCGGGCCCGCACCCGGCCGTCGCCGCCGCACTGGTGACATGGATCCGGGATGACCTCCCCGACCCCGCGGCAGGTCGGACACGGCCGCGACGTCATCACCTGGCCGAGCAGGGACCGCTGTACGGTCTGCACTTCGCCGCGGCCGTGGCAGGTGTCGCAGGCCATCGGCCGGGAATCCCCGTGGGTGCCGCGGCCCTGGCAGCGGTCACAGAGCACCGCGGTGTCGACGGTGACCTGCTTGGTCACACCGGTCGCGCATTCGGTGAGGTCAAGACGCATACGCAGCAGCGAGTCCGACCCGGGCCGGACCCGCCCGATCGGTCCGCGGGAGGTCGCGCCGCCGCCGAAGAAGGCTTCGAAGACGTCCCCGAGGCCGCCGAAACCGCCGAACCCGTTGCCGGCGGCACCGCCGCCGTTCTCCAGCGGGTCGCCGCCGAGGTCGACGATGCGGCGCTTCTCCGGGTCGGAGAGCACCTCGTAGGCGACGCTGATCTCCTTGAACTTGGCCTGTGCCGCCTCGTCGGGGTTGACATCGGGATGGTATTTGCGAGCCAGCTTGCGGTATGCGCGCTTGAGCTCCGTGTCGCTGACGCCCTTATCGACGCCGAGCAGTCCGTAATAGTCGCGTGCCACGCTTGACCTTTCCCAACTTCTGCCGGCCGGGGGTTATCGGGCCCCGAGCACTTCGCCGATGTACATAGCAACCGCAGCGACACTGGCGATAGTTCCCGGATAGTCCATCCGGGTGGGACCCAGCACCCCCATCCCCCCGTAGACGGTGCCCTGCGAACCGTAAGCGGTGGACACCACCGAGGCGCCGGCCATCTCCTGCGCCTCGGTCTCGTGACCGATGCGCACCGTGACTTTACCGGCTTCCTGTTGCACGGCCAGCAGCCGCAGCACCACGACCTGCTCTTCGAGGACTTCCAGCACCGAGCGCAGCGAATCGCCGAAGTCGGCGGCGTTGCGGGTCAGGTTGGCGGTGCCGCCCAGCAGCAGGCGCTCCTCGCGGTGCTCGACCAGCGATTCCAGCAGCACCGTCGCCGACCGCCCGACCGCGTTCGCCAGGCCGGGCGACAGCCCGCTGTGTCCGTCCAGGTGCCCGGCGAGCTCGGCGACGGCGGTGGAGGCCGCCGAGATCCGCTTGCCCTCCAATGCGGCGCCGAGCAGCTCACGCAGCTGGGAAAGCTGGTGGTCGTCGATGGTGTCCCCGAGTTCGACGATGCGCTGGTCGACCCGGCCGGAGTCGGTGATGACGACCAGCAGCAGCCGCGCCGGGGTGAGCGCGATCACCTCCAGGTGGCGCACCGTGGACACCGACAGGGTCGGATACTGCACGACGGCCACCTGACGGGTCAGCTGCGCCAGGGTGCGCACCGCGCGGCGCAGCACGTCGTCGAGGTCGACACCGGAGTCCAAAAACGACAGGATCGCCCGGCGCTCCGCGGCCGACAGCGGTTTGACCTCCTCGATACGGTCGACGAATTCCCGGTAGCCCTTCTCGGTGGGCACCCGCCCCGAACTGGTGTGCGGTTGGGCGATGTAGCCCTCGGCCTCCAGCACGGCCATGTCGTTGCGCACGGTGGCCGAGGACACCCCGAGGTTGTGTCGTTCGACCAGGGCTTTGGATCCGATCGGTTCTTTGGTCGCGACGAAGTCGGCGACGATGGCGCGCAGCACCTCGAAGCGACGATCATCAGCCACACTCATAGGAACTAGATTACGTTCTGGGTTATCTCCTGGCGCGAACGTGCGTGTTTGCACGCCGACACGCCGTGATTTCTGTACATCTCCGCACGCTGACGCGGAAGAGAGGACCGGGATGTCCGACTTCCCCTATACCGACCGCTTCACCGTCAACCGCGTGCTGCCCGAACGGGGCCGGCCGCGCGCGGAGGTGCTCGCCGAGCTGCAGGAGATGGCGCGGGCCGAAGATCCCACCTGGGAGACCGGCAAGGTCTCCGGGACCATGTACTGCGGCGACCACGAGCACTACCGCTTCCTGGACGAGGCGTTCGGGCTGTTCGCCCACGTCAATGTGTTGCAGCGCGACATCTGCCCGTCGGCGACCAAGTTCGAGGGCGAGGTCATCGCGATGGCCCTGGACCTGATGCACGCCGACGCCGTCACCGACGGTGAGCCGGCCGGGATGGTCACCACCGGCGGCACCGGCAGCATCATCCACGCCCTGCTGGCCTACCGCGAGCACGCCGCCAAGCATCGCGGGGTCCCCCGCGGCGGTGCGCGCCCGAACTTCATCAAACCCGAGACCGGTCACCCCGCGTTCGACAAGGGCTGCCACCTGTTCGGCATCGAAATCCGCCGGGCGCCGATCGACCCGCAGACCACCGAGGTCGACGTCGACTGGGTGGCCGACAACATCGACGAGAACACCATCGCGATCATGGGGTCGGCCTGTAACTACGGCTACGGCACCGTCGACCCGATCCCCCGGCTGGGCGAGCTGGCCTCCGAGCGCGGGGTGGGTCTGCACGTCGACGGCTGCCTGGGCGGGTTCGTGCTGCCCTTCGCCCAGGAGCTGGGCTTCGACGTCCCGTTGTTCGATTTCCGGGTCCCCGGCGTCACCAGCATCTCCGCGGACAACCACAAGTACGGCTACGCCTTGAAGGGCGCCTCCACGCTGCTGTTCCGGGACAAGTCCTACCGCAACGCGCAGTACTTCTTCCTGCCGGACTGGAGCGGCGGCAAGTACATGTCGCCGGGGATCGAGGGGTCCCGCTCGGGTGGCCTGATCGCCGCCGCGTGGGCGTCGATGGTCCAGCTGGGACGCGAGGGATACCGCAACTACGCCAAGCAGATCCTGGAGACCGCGTCGGCGATGCAGGACGCGGTGCGCAGCCACCCGGAGCTGACGATCCTGGGTTCACCGACGTTCTGCTTCAGCTTCCGCTCCGACGAATTCGACATCTACCACGTCGCCGACGCCATGAAGACCAAAGGCTGGCGGTTCAACGGCCAGCAGTACCCCAACGCCATCCACATGGCCGTCACCCGGCCGCAGACTCAGCCCGGCGTGGTCGAGGCGTTCGCCGCCGACCTCGACGACGCCGTGGAGTACGCCAAGAAGAAGAACGCCGCCGGAGAGACCCCGATCAGCGCCGCGGTCTATGGCGGCGTGCCGGGCGGAATGACCGATGAGGCGGCCCGCTTCATCGAGGGGTTCATGGAGCAGATACTCGACACCCACCAGTCGCTGCCCCCCGGTTCGTGACGCCGCCCCGACGACGATGCAGCGCGCCAGCGATGCTGACGAGCGGTGCCGGATGAACCGCGCGGATCGGGTCGTCCTCGCCGTCGACCTGGGTACCGGCGGTCCCAAAGTGGGCTTCGTGGCGTTGGACGGCACCGTGCTGTGGTCGGACCTCGTCGCGGTGCCGACCAGTTACGGTCCGGGCGGGGCGGCGGTCCAGGACGCCGGTCTGTGGTGGGCGATAATCCGCGACGCCACCCGGCGTGGTCTCGCCGAAAGCCGCGTGCGCGGCGATCAGGTGGCCGGGGTCTCGATCACCGGCCAGTGGGCCAGCACGGTTCCGGTCGACGCCGACGGCCGCCCGGTGGGCCCGTGCGTGATGTGGATGGACACCCGCGGGGCGCCCTTCAGCCGCAAGGCATTCGGGGGACGCCTGCAGGGCTACCGGCCGCGGGCGCTGCTCAGCTGGCTGCGGCGAAACGGCGGCATCCCGTCTCCGAGCGGCGACGATCCGGTCGGGCACATGCTGCACCTGCAACACAATGACCCGGCGGTGTCCGGCGCGGCACGGTGGTACCTGGAGCCGGTGGACTACCTGAGCATGTGTTTCACCGGGCGTGCCGCGGCATCGCGGGCCTCGATGATGGGCGCCTGGCTCACCGACAACCGCAACCTGGCCCTGCCCGACTACGACGACGTGCTGGTGCGGCTAGCCGGCATCGACAGGACGAAACTGCCGCCGCTGGTGCCGACCGGTTCGATCATCGCCACGGTGGCACCGGCGGTCGCCGCCGAACTCGGGATTTCTCCTGCGGCCCAAGTGGTCACCGGCACACCGGACCTGCACAGCGCGGCGGTGGGCTCCGGCGCGGTGCGACAGGGCGAGCTGCACCTGACCATCAGCACCACGTCGTGGATCAGCTGCCCGGTGGCGGTCAAGAAGACCGACGCGTTCCACCAGCTCGCCACGGTGCCGGGTCTCGACCCATCGAGCTACCTGCTGGTCAACAACCAAGACACCGCGGGCCGGGCGTTGCAATGGTTGCGCGACAACGTTTTCGGCGAGCTGGATTACGACGCGCTGACCGCCTTGGCCGCCGGTGCGCCGGCCGGTTCGAACGGGGTCATCTTCACCCCGTGGCTCAAAGGCGAACACTCCCCCATCGACGACCGCAACGCCCGCGGTGGTTTCCACAACCTGTCCCTGGACACCACCCGGGCCGACCTGGTGCGCGCCGTGCTCGAAGGGGTGGCGTTCAACAGCCGTTGGCTGCTCGAGTGTGTGAACCGGTTCACCGGCAATGACGGACCGATCCGGATCGTCGGCGGCGGCGCCCGCTCGGACCTGTGGTGCCAGATCATCGCCGACGTGTGCGGCCGCACCTGCGAACGGGTGGCCGATCCGCTCAACGCGCAGTTGCGCGGCGCGGCGTTGTTCGCCGGTATCGGTATGGGGGATGTGGATCGCGACGAGTTGCGTGATCTGATCCCGCTCGACGGCGTCTTCGAACCGATCGCGGCGAACCGCGCGGTCTATGACCGGTTGTTCGCCGAGTTCCCGGGGCTCTACACGGCGCAGAAGGCCATGTTCGCCCGGCTGGCGCGCTAGTTCCGCCGCTGCGCGGGCACGCCTCAGTGCCCGGCGAGGACCTGCATAAGCTGCATCGCCGAGTCGCGCGAGAGCACCCAGCTGCCCTGGTCCACCAGCTGCAGCGGAACGGTCACCGGAGCAGGCATCTTGGGCCCGGTGATCGTCACGTTGGACAGCGCCCGGCCCTCGCCCACCGGCACCACGTTGATCACGTCGAAGGTGTAGGGCAGTTCCCCGTCCCGGTAGGCCTTGCGCAGCTCGTGGTCGAGCCCGTGGCCCTCCTCCTGCGTGATGCCGTTCTCGACCAGGTCGCCCTTCTCCTTGTAACCGATCCCGGCGTCGCTGAGCCGGGTGAGCATGCCCGACACCTCACCGGTGGTGGGCAGCGGCGCACCGGCCGCCGGCTGGGGGCCCGGCACCGGCGAGGGTGGGTCCAGCGGAATCGGCACGCCGGCGACGACGTCCCCCGGTGCGGCGGGCTCAGCCGAGGCAAGGCCGGCGGATGCCATCCCGATCACGGCCAGCGCCGCGGCGCCGGTCAGCAGAAGTCTTCCAGTCACGATTCACCCCTCCGACGGCGGTTACCGCGCACAGGTTACCCCTGTTCGGCCGCCATGGCATCACGAAGACTCTTGGGACGCAGGTCGATCCAATGCTGTTCGACGTACTCCAGACAGGCCGCTCGAGCGGCGCCCTGTTCACCTCCGTAGACCACTCGCCACCCCGCGGGAACATCGGCGAAGGTCGGCCAGAGACTGTGCTGGTCCTCGTCGTTGACCAGCACGTAGAAACTGCCGTTGTCGTCGTCAAAGGGGTTGGTGCTCATCGGCTCTCCTCGATTTCGGCCCGCCGGGCAGCGATCAGGTCGCCCGCGGGGGTGGTAGGCGGTCGGGTGCCCAGGATCCGGTCGGACAGCAGCCCCAGGCAGCTCAGGTTGGGAAAACCCGGCCCTTGAGTCAGTCCGGCCAGGTTGGGCAGGAACAACTTCGGCGTGACGCCGGCGACGGCCAGGTCGTGGCCGATCGCCTCGGCCAACCGGTCGCCGGACAGCGGGCCGCCCAGGCCCAGCTCCAGCAGATCCAGGGTGTCCTGGCCGAACAGCGAGGTGAACCACAGCGGGTCGGCACCGGAACCGTCGATAACCAGGTCGAAGCCGTGCACGGTCTCGAAGTTCTCACCACCCCGGTTCGTGCTCAACGTCAAGCGGATTCGGCCGTCTCGGGCCACCGCGTGCGCAACCCGGCCCCGCAGGTGGCGGATTCGGTCATCGGCCAGCAGCGCGTCCTGCACCCGCGCCGAGAACACCCCGCGATCGGTGCGGGCCAGCGCGTCCCGCCGCTCGGACAGGGTCAGCGCGGTCCAGTCGGTCGGGTCGGAGAATAGCGTGTTCTCGAAGAACCCTTCCCCGCGGGTGAACAGCGTCACCTGTGGGGATATCACCGTGATCGTCGAAACCCGGTGCCGGAACAGCTCGTTGAGCATCGATGCGGCGGTCTCGCCGCCGCCGATGACGGCGACACGCTCGGCGCTGATCCGGTCGGCCGCGGCCCGGTGCCAGAACTGGGCGATCGAGAGCACCAGCGGGTTGCCGGGCAGGATCGACTTCTCGGCCTGGCCGGGACCGGTGATCATCACCGCGTCTGCCGCCACCACGGTCTCCCGGGTGTGCAACGACCAGCCGGCGCCGTCGACCGACAGCCGGTCCACTTCGCCGGGGACCACGCTCAGCTGCACCGCATCGGCCACCCACCGCAGGTACTGACTCCACCGCAGATGGGTGGGGGCCGGCCGGCCCCGGTCTACCCACTCGGCGAACTGGCCGGTGGCGATCAGGTAGGCCTGCCAGCTGTAGCGCGTCATCCGTTCGTCGAGTTCGGCGTTGCGGCCGGCCACCACCGCCGAGCGGTACGGGAAGCCGACGTCCTTTTCCGGGCTGGTGCCCAGGCGGTGCGCGCCGTCGGTCCAGCCTCCGGTCGCCCGCCAGTTGGCGGCCACCTCCGTGCGTTCGACGGCGACCACATCGGGTGCTTCGACACCCATCTCACGCAGCACCGCGGCCTTGGCGGCCACCGCCACCGCCTTGGCGCCCGCGCCCACCACCGCCAGAGTGCTCATCGCAGTTCCTCCACCAGATCGCCCAGGCTTTCGACGAATAGTTCCTGCAATTCGGTGATCTGCCCGGCGCCGAGGATGTCGGGCAATGTGCGCCACTGCGTCATCAGCGCCGGGCCCGACCCGAGGTCGGCCACCGCGGCGAAGATGCTCAGCTCGTGGCGCACCGCCTGCTCGGGTTCGGGCACCGACGGCAGACCGGCGATCAGATCGGGTGCCACCGCCGGCCCGCCCCCGGCCCGGTCGACGCGCCCGAGGTAGTTCAGCAGCACCTGTGGCCCGGCAACGGCGCCCAGTCGGGCGGCGGTGTCGGGACGCAGGTAGGCCAACAGCCCGTAATCGACGCCGCCGCCGGGGATCTGCGCCAGGGCCCGCGCCACGCCCGCCGGGTCGGGATGAGGCACCCGCAGCGGATAGATCGCGCTCAGCAGCCCGGCGATGTCGGCGGTGTCGATGCCGGGGACGACGTCTTCAGCGCGTCCGTGGGTCTCCAAGGCCAGCAACGGTGGCGCACCGTGCTGCCCGTGCCGGGCCCGCCACGTGGTGACCATGCGCGCGGTTGCCGCCACCAGCAGGTCATGCATCGGTACCTCCGAGGCCAGCAGGCCCGCGGTGATCCTCGCATCGGCCACGGCCACCGAGACCGTCAGGTCACCGGCGCGGTCCCGGTCGGGCCGGACCCGACGGGCGCCCAGCTGCGGGTCATCGCCGGCCAGTTGCGCGGCCCAATACTCCACGGTGTCCAGCGCGTGTGCGCGTTCGGTCAGGGCGCCGGCCCAGCGCCGGTAGCCGCTGCGTTCCGGCAGCGGGTCGGCGCCCGCCAGCGCGGCGTGCAGCTCACCCAGGATCACCTGCCAGGAGACCGGGTCCAGCGCCAGCACATGCCCGCACAGCAGCAGCACCCCGGTTCCGGTGGGCGGACGAAGCCACAGCGCACGCAGCAGGACTCCGGCCTGCGGGTCCAGGGCCGCCAGAAGCCGGGTGCCGTGCTCGGTGACCGTCTCCAGATCGTCGGCGTCCACGGCGATCTCGGTCAGGACGTCGACGGGTTCGACCGGGTGCAGCAGCAGCGTGGCCGGGTCGAGGCGGGTGTGCAGCACCGGATGCGCGGCGACGATCGCGGCCAGCGCAGAGCGCAGCCGCTGCGGATCCGTGCCGGCCGGAAGCCGAACCGCTTCGACCTGTCCGAGCCGACGGGGGCTGCCGTACTCATAGAGCCAGCGGCCCGCCGGCAACAGCGGGATCGGCCCGTCGGTCGCGGAGGATTCGACGGCCTGATCGGCCTCAGCAGCTTCGGCGGCTTCGGCGGCTTCGGCGTCCAGGGCGGCAGCCAGATCCCGAATTGTGGTGCAGGTCAGCGCGGTCCGCGGACGCATAGGCAGTCCGCGCCGGCGCGCCGCGCGCACCATCGACAGCGCGACGATGCTGTCCAGGCCCACATCGCGTAGATCGGTCTCGACTCCCGGGGTCACACCCGCCACGCCGTCGAAGACCTCGGCCAGGATCTCCACCAGGGCGCGCTCGGTGTCCGTGGCCGGCTCCTCCCCGCCGCCGGCGATGGGGCCGGCCAGCGCGACCAATGCCTCGGCATCCAGTTTTCCGTTGGGGGTCAACGGCATCGACTCCACCACGGTGATGCGGGCCGGCACCAGATATGCCGGCAACCGGGCGCCGATCTCGGCTCGCACCCGGGCGACGTCCACCTCGGGACCGGTGACGAATGCGGCCAGCTGGGTTCCGGTCGGTCCCTGCACGGGCAGCACCGCGGTGGCGGTCACACCGGTGACCGCGGCCAGTGCGGTCTCGACCTCGGCGATCTCGACCCGGTAGCCACGCACCTTGATCTGGTCGTCAGCGCGGCCCAGGTAGATCAGCCGGCCGTCGGCCCGGCGGCGGACCAGGTCGCCGGTGCGATACATCCGGCCCCCGACGGAGAACGGGTCGGCGACATAGCGGCCCGCGGTCGCGCCGGCCCGACCCAGGTACCCGCGGGTGACCTGGGCGCCGGCCAGGTAGAGCTCACCGGCCACTCCGTCGGGCACTTCGCGCAGCCCGGAGTCGAGGACGTGAGCGGTCATGCCCCGCACCGCTTCTCCGATCACCGGGACATTGGTGTCGGCGACGTCGGCGACGACCGCCTCCACGGTGGTCTCGGTGGGCCCGTAGCAGTTGTGCACGGCGACCGACGACGCCGCCGATACCGACCGCAGCTTCAACCAGGTGGGTGGTGCGATGGCCTCTCCGCCCAGCGCCAGCACGCTGAGCCGGTGGGCGGCCTGCGCGTCGAGCAGGCCGGCGTCGAACAGTTGGGTGAACATCGACGGTGAGGTGTCGATCATGTCCAGCCGGTGCCGGCGGATGCCGTCGATGATTGCCTCGGCGTCGCGCATCTCCTCGGCCGAGAACAGGTGCACGCTCTGCCCGCCCAGCAGGCCGACCAGCGGCTGCCAGCTCGCGTCGAAGCTCAACGACCAGGCGTGCGCCACCCGCAATGTCCGGCCCAGCCGGGCCACCGCCGGTGCGTACATGCGCTGCTCGTGGTCGGCGAAGTAGGACGCCAGCGCTCGGTGGGTCCCCACGACGCCCTTGGGTTCCCCGGTGGAGCCGGAGGTGAAGATGACATAGGCAGCGGAGTCGGGATGGATCACCGTCGGCGCCGGGCTCTGCGGGGCGTGGCCCGCACGCAGTTCACCCAGCACCTCGGCGGTAAGCGTCAGTTTCGGATCGGCTTGGCGCAGAATGGATTCGATACGCGGCCGGGGCAAGGTGACTTCGATCGGGACGTAGGCCGCGCCGGCCTGCAATACCGCCAGAATCGCGATGACCGAGTCCAGCGAGCGCGGCAGCGCGATCGCGACCCGGTCTTCGGGGCCGATCCCCCGTGCGGCCAGCGCCCCCGCAAGCCGGGCTACTTCGCAGGACAGCTCGGTATAGGTCAGCGTGCGGTTCTCGCCGGTGAGTGCCGGGCTGTCCGGGTGCGCGGCGGCCGCGGCGGCGAACAGGTCGGGAACCGATGCGGCGGGCGGGTTTACCGGCGCCGGCGGCTCGGCCCGGCGGGCCCGTTCGGCGGGCAGCAGGACATCCAGGTCGACGATGCGGGGCCGGGCCGGGTCGGTCAACTGGCGCAGCACCTGCAGCAGACGCCGGCCCAGGTCCGGGACCGAGAGTTCCCCCAGCGCGTCCGGAATCGCCTCCAGCAGCACCGTGAGCCGGCCGTCGCGGGGCGGGGAGCTGACCAGGGTCAGCGGGTAGTGGGTGAGGCTTTCCACCGTGACCGGGATGAAACGCACGCCGTCGGGAGTGGTCACCCCGGCGGCCGCCGAGCCGATCGGCGCGTTCTCGAACACCAGCAGCGTGTCGAACAGCGCCCCGGAACCAGCACGGCCGCCGGCCCGCTGCACCCTGGACAGGCTCACATAGCCCAGGTCGCGCATGGCTGCGGTATCACGTTGCAGCGCTTGGCAGGTCGCGACCACTTCGGCCCGCGGCGGTGTCGAGGCGACCACCGGAACGGTGTTGATGAAGAGCCCGACCATGGATTCGACGCCGGTAAGCTGCTGGGGCCGGCCGGAGACCACCGCCCCGAACGCCACCTCGGTGCGATCGGTGAGGCGAGCAAGTAGCACCGCCCAGGCGAACTGCAGCACGGTGTTGAGCGTCAGGCCGTGCCGCCGGGCCCATTCGGTCAGCCGCGCGGTGTCGTCAGGTCCCAGTGCCACCTCGTGGGTCTGCGGCACGACGCTGCCCAATTCGGCTCGCTCCCCATCGGCCAGGATGGTGGGGGCGCTCAGCGGGGCCAGATAGTCGCGCCAGGCCGCGATGACTTCATCGGTGTCTTGGGCGGCCAGCCAGCCGATGTAGTCCCGGTAGGGGCGCGGCGCGGGCAGCGGGTCGACGCCGCCGGCCCGGTAGATCGCCACCAGTTCGTCGAAGAACACCGCCATCGACCAGCCGTCGAGCAGCAGGTGGTGCACGGTGAGGATCAGCCGGTGCCGGTCGGCGGCGGAGCGGATCAGCACAAAACGCAGCAGCGGTCCGCGGGCCAGGTCGAAGTTGGTGGTGCGTTCGGTGAGCGCGATCTGCTCGAATTCACCTGGTGCGGCATCGATCTCCCGCCACCGCAGTTCTGCTCGGGCCGGGATGATCTGCACCGGGTGCGGCAGGTCGACATCCCAGAACGATGCCCGCAGGTTGGCGTGACGGGCCAGCATCGCTTCGGCGCTGCGGCGCAGCAGCCCGGCGTCGACGGCACCGGCGATGTCGATGACGAACTGCACGGTGTAGACGTCCACCCCGTCGTCGGCTGCCGACCCATCGGTGGCGAGCTTGGCGAGCGAGAACAGTCCCTGCTGCAGCGGGGACAGTGCCAGCACGTCCTCGATCGAGGACGCGGTGGTGCGCGGTGTGGATGTCTCGGTCACGGCGAATCGCCCCATGCCGCGGTGAGGTCGGCCAGTGCCTCGCCGCTGAGACCCGAAACGCTCATCGGGGCGAACGCCTTGTCGGCGGTCTCGGGGCCGCTGCCAGCCGCGGCCCGCGTGTCAGCGGCCGCGGCGAGCTCGGCGAACGTCGGGTTCTCGAAGATCATCCGCGGGTCGAGGTCCAGTCCGGCCGCCCGCGCCCGGGCGGCCAGTTGCACCGAAAGGATGCTGTCGCCGCCGAGTTCGAAGAATCCGTCGCTGCGCCCGATCCGCTCGACGCCGAGCAATTCGGCGCAGATGCCCACCAGGGTGTGTTCGGTGGCGGTGACCGGCGGGTCGGCTTCCCCGCGGGTGGCCACCGCCGGCTGCGGCAGCGCGGGCCGGTTCAGCTTCCCGGAGTCGGTCAGCGGCATCATCTCCAGCACCGTCAGCGACGACGGGACCATGTAGCCGGGCAGCGTCGCGGCCACCGCAGCGCGCACCGACGCGATGAACTCCGCGGTGTCGGTGACCGCGGCCGCCGGGACCACGTAGCCGGCCAATGTGGTGGCGCCCCGCTGTTCCCAGGTGCGGGCGGCCGCCGCCGCTACTCCGGGAGCGGACCGCAACGCCGACTCCACCTCGGCCAGTTCCACCCGGAACCCGCGCACCTTGACCTGATGGTCGGTGCGGCCGACGAATTCCAGCACGCCATCGCTGTTCCAGCGGGCGCGGTCCCCGCTGCGGTAGAGCCGATCACCGGGACTGAACGGGTTGGCGACGAACCGGGTCGCGGTCAGCGCGGGACGCTTCCAGTAGCCCAGGACGACCTGCGGGCCCGCGTAGTAGACCTCGCCCACCACTCCGGGCGGCACCGGCTGCAGCGCGTCGTCGAGCAGGTAGGCCTGCGAGCCGGGCGTGGGCCGGCCCAGCTTGGGGGTAGGCGGCGCCAGTTCGCCGCGCACCACCGCCCCGGAGGTCTCGGTGGCGCCGAAGTTGTTGAGCAGCTGGGTCTTCGAGTCCAGCACCCGGCTCAGCCGGCCCAGTAGGTCCGCCGAGACCGGCTCCCCGCTGCACACCAGGCGACGCAGGCGGCCCACCGCGGCCGGTGCGGAGTCCACCAGTACCGAGATCAGGCTGGCGACCGCGGTCACCTGGGCCACCTGCTCGTCGGCGATCAGTCGGGCCAGCGCCTCGGGGTCGCGGAACTCGTTGTCGTCGGCCAGGATCATCGTCGCCCCGGCTGCCAGCCCGGCCAGCATCTCCATGCCGCCCTCCAGGAACGTCATCGAGGACTGCGCCAGCCGGATGTCTTCTCCGGCCACCGGGTAGTGGGCGATCTGCCAGTTCAGCCGGGTGCTCATCGAGCGGTGGGTGCCAACGACGCCCTTGGGCATCCCGGTGGAACCGGAGGTGAACACCAGATACATCGGGTCATCGGGGTGCGGGACCGGAAGTTCGGCGCCCACGGGGCCGCCGGCCAGTTCCGCCTGTACGTCGGTGTCGTCGAGGCACAGCAGCCGCACGCCCTCCGGTGTCGGCATCGCGTCCCGGGTCGCCGCGCTGACGACGATCACCTTCGGCGCGACGTCGTCGACCATGAACTCCAGGCGCTGACGTGGGTAGCTGGGGTCCAGCGGGAAGTAGCCGGCGCCGGCCTTCATGATGCCGACCAGCGCCACCGCCAGATCCAGGTCGCGTCGCGCCGACAGGCCCACCCATGTTCCGGGCTGCACACCGGCCTCGATCAGCAGTTCGGCGAGCCGGTCGGAGCGGCGGTGCAGCTGCGGGTAGCTCAACTCGGCGCCGCCGCAGCGCACCGCGACGCCGTCGAAGCTGCGGCTCGGGGCCAGCACCTCGGCGATGGTGCGCGGATCATCCGCGGGGACGTCGGCGCCGCGGCTCCACTGGGTGAGGATCCGGTCGCGCTGGTCGTCGTCGACCAGGGTGATGTCGCGCAGGGTCTGGTGCGGTGCGCCGGCCATGGCCGCCAACACCCGGCCCAGCCAGTCGGCCAGGCGCTGCACGGTGGCGCGCTCGTAGAGGTCGGTGCGGTAGATCAGGTGGCCGTCGTAACCCGCACCGTCGAGGCCGTCGGACCCGGCGGTGGCGAACAGGTTCACCGACAAGTCGGCGTGCGCGATGTCGAACGTCGGCATCACCGTGCGGAAGACCAGGTCGCCGTCTGCGTTGCTGTCGATGACGTGGGTGACCTCCGCGGCGTCGCGCACGTGGACCACCACTTGGAACAGCGGGTTGCGTGACAGCGTCCGCACCGGGTTGAGCGCCTCCACCAGCCGGTCGAACGGCAGGTCGGCGTGCGCGTAGGCGCCCAGTGCCGCCTCCCGCGCCCGCAGCACCACCTCACGCAGTGTCGGGTTGCCCCCCAACCTGTTTCGCAGCACCACGATGTTGACGAAGAACCCGACCAGGTTGTCCAGTGCGTTGTCGTTGCGGCCGGCGACCGGCACGCCGAGCGGGATGTCGTCGCCGCTGCCGGCAAGGTGCAGCAGCACCGCCACCGCGGCCTGCACCACCATGAATTCGGTGGCACCGGTGTCGCGGGCCAGCGCCGCCAGCCCGGCCCGCACCTCTCGCGTGACGGTGAACGCGACGGAGTCACCGGAGCCGTTCGCGGTGGCCGGACGCGGGAAGTCGGGTCGGGGTCCGGTGTCGTCGGCCAGGCCGGCCAGTTGCTCCATCCAATAGCGGCGCTGGGCGTCGATCAGCCCGGACTCGTCGCGCAGCAGCTCGCCCTGCCAGTGCGCGAAGTCCGCATACTGCAACGCCGGTGGCGCCCACGATGGTTCGCCACCGGCGGCCCGGCTGCGGTAGGCGATGAGCAGGTCGGCGAAAAGCACCTCAACCGACCAGTGGTCGGCGGCGATGTGGTGCACCACCAGTGACAGCACCCGCTCATCACCCGGCAGGTGCAGCAGCGCAGCCCGGATCGGCCAATCGTGCTCCAGGTCGAAGCCGGCGCCGCGCTGCTCGTCCAGCTGCGCCCGGGTCCACTGCGCTACCTCGTCGGGATCGGTTGCCGGGCAGTTCAACTCGGTCACCTGAACCGGCGCCGGCGGGTTGATGATCTGGTGAGGCAGTCCGTCGATCTCCCGGAAGGTGGTACGCAGGCTGTCGTGGCGGGCCACCACGTCGTTGAGCGCCAGCGTCAGGGCGGCGGTGTCGCAGGGGCCGCTGAGCCGGGCCGACAGCGGGATGTTGTCGCCGGCGGCGTTGGGGTCCAGCCGGTAGGAGAACCAGGTGCGCAGCTGCGACGCCGACACCGGAAGTGGGCCGGTTCGCGACACCGCGACCAAAGGCGGGCGGCCCGGCCCGTTCTCGCCGACCTGGGCCCGCTCGATCGCGGTCGCCAGCCGGGCCACCGTGCTCGACTCGAAGATGTCCCGGATGCCGATCTCCACCCCGCAGCGGGCGCGGATCGCCGCCACCAGTTTGGTGGCCAGCAGGGAGTGACCGCCGAGGTCGAAGAACGAGTCGTCGGCGCCGACCCGATCCCGCCCGAGCAGTTGGGCGAACAGTTGCGCCACCGCGTGTTCGGTGTCGGTCTGCGGCTCCCGATACGGAGCGTTCTCCAGTGGCTGGGGGTCGGGCAGGGCGGCCCGGTCGATCTTGCCGTGCGCGGTGATCGGGATGTCGTCGACGACCACATAGGCGGCCGGGGCCATGTATTCGGGCAGCGCGGCGGCCACCCGGGCCCGGATCCGCGGGATGTCGACCTCCGCGTCTCCGCCGGGAGTCAGGTAGGCGACCAGGCTGCGGCCGAGCGCAGGCAGGTCGGAGACCACGACCACGCACTGCCCGACGCTGGGGTCCACCGAGATGGCCGCGGCCACCTCGCCCAGTTCGATGCGGAAGCCGCGGACTTTGACCTGGTCGTCGGCGCGCCCGATGAATTCCAGGTCGCCGGCGGCGTTGCGGCGGGCCAGGTCACCGGTGCGGTAGAGCCGCTGACCGGCGGCCCACGGGTCGGCGACGAAGCGTTCCGCGGTCAGGCCGGGACGGTCGAAGTAGCCGCGCGCCAGATGTGTTCCGCCGATGTAGATCTCGCCGATCACACCGATCGGCACCGGTTGCAGGGCGTCGTCGAGCAGCCGGATGGTGGTGTTGATGTTGGGGCTGCCGATCGGGACGATCCGGTTGCCCTGAGTGCCTTCGACCTTGAACCGGGTGGAGTTGACCACGGTTTCGGTGGGCCCGTAGAAATTGTGCAGCAGCGCGTCGAAGGTGGCGTGGAACTTGTCGGCCAGCTCGCCGGGCAGCGGTTCGCCGCCGATCGGGATGCGCCGCAGGGTGCGCCACTGGTTGACCCCGGGCAGCGACAGGAACAGCCCCAGCAGCGACGGTACGAAGTGCATGGCGGTCACGCCTTCGCCCTGCAGCAGATCGGTCAGGTAACCGATGTCGCGCAGCCCGTCCGGGCGTGGAATCACCAGCCGGGCACCGTTTCCCAGGGTGCCGAACAGTTCGCCGATCGACACGTCGAAACTCGGCGAGGCCACCTGCAACAGCACGTCGGTCTCGTCGATGCCGTACTCGTTGCCGAACCAGATCAGGTACTCCGCGATCGGCGCGTGCGCCACCTCGACGCCCTTGGGCAGGCCGGTGGACCCCGAGGTGTAGATCAGGTATGCCAGATTCTCCGGCCGCAGCGGGCGCACCCGGTCGGCGTCGGTCGGGTCGGTGTCGGGCAGCTCGGCCAACACTTCTGGATCCGGCAGCTCACGCAGCACCAGGGCTGCCCGGGCATCGCCGAGAATGAATTCGATACGGTCCGGCGGGTATTCGGGGTCGACGGGCACATAGGCGGCGCCGGCCTTGGCGATGCCCAGCGCGGCGACCACCAGGTCGACCGAGCGGCCCATCAGCACGGCGACCTTGTCCTCGGTGCCGATACCGGACGCGATCAGGTGGTGTGCGATCCGGTTGGCACGGGCGTTGATCTCGGCGTAGCTGTACCGGCCGTGCTCGTCGACGACGGCGATGGCGGCCGGGGTGAGTGCGGCTCGCTCGGCCACCAGCGAACCCAGTGTGGTCGGGGTGGCGTTGAAATCCGGCCCACGCGCAACGCTGTCCAGCCAGGCACGGTCGGCGTCGCCGAGCATGTCCAGTTCGCCGACGGTGGCCTGCGGCTGTGCCACTACGGCCTCCAGCAGTTGCACCAGGTGCCTCAGCAGTTGGGAGACCAATGCCTCGTCGAGCACGTCGTGCAGGTATTCGGCTTCGATCAGGGCACCGCCGGCACCGGCCTCCACCATGATCCCGAGTGGCAGCTGGGCGATCTTGCCGCGGTAATCGGCTCGGGCGCACGTGATCCCGTCCGGGTGGAAACCGTCACCGTCACCGGAGCGGAAGCCGAAGCTGAGCCGGGTGAGTCGCTCCACTCCCCCGTGCCGACGATCCGGGTTGAGTTCGCGGACCACACGATCGAGGTTGATGCCCTGATGGGCGAACGCCCCCAACGCGGTGTCGCGAGTTCGGGCCAGCAGTTCGGTGAAACGGTCGGCCGCCGCGACGCGGGCGCGCAGCACCACGGTGTTGCCGAAGTAGCCGATGGCATCCTCGGTGCCGGCGGTGCGGTTGAGCACCGGTGAGGCGATGAGGAAGTCGTCGGTGCCGGTGTAGCGCTGGATCAGCGCGGACAGCGCGGCGGCGACCACCATGTAGGGGGTGGCGCCGTTGTCGCGCGCCAGCTCCGCGATGCCCTCCATCAAGTCGGCGGGCAGCTCCCGGGTGCACAATCCCGCCCGCAAGGTGTGCGGTACCGCCGAACCGCGGGGGCCCGGCAGCTCCAGCGGGTCCGGTGGATCGGCCAGCAGCGCACGCCAATAGTCGAGGTCGGCACCGTGATCGGTGGTGGCCGGCGGGGTGAGAACGTGCACGGGCGGGCGAGCCGCGTAGCTGTCGAGGTCGGCGTAGGCCTGCGTCAGGTCGGTGAAGAAGACCGCCCACGAGGCGTCGTCCCAGGCGATGTGGTGGGCCACCAGCAGCAGGATGTGCTCGTCTGGGCCGACCCGGATCAGGGTGAGCCGCAGCGGGGCGTCGGTGTCCAGCCGGAACGGGGTGGCGAATTCACGCTGGGCCAACACCTCCAGGCGTAGCGCGCGGGCCTGACCGGCGAGGTCGGAGAGGTCGTGTTCGGCGAAGCCCGGTGTGACGTCACCCAGGACCGGGTGGGGTTCGCCGGCGTCGTCGACGGCATAGGTGGTGCGCAGCAAGGGATGCCGGGCTCCCACCGCCGCCAGGGCGACCCGCAGCCGGTCGGCGTCCAGCAGGCCGCTCAGCCGGTAGGAGACCGAGATGTTGGCGACGGTGCCGTCCGGGTCGAGGGCCTGCACGAACCACATCCGGCGCTGTCCGTCGCTCATGGTGGCGTGCGCGGGTTCGGCCGGTTCGGCGGAGTCGGCGGCCAGTCCGCGTTCGGCCAGCCGGCGGCGCAGCAGCTCCAGCCGCTGTTCTGTGGCCTGCTCGACGGTGTCAGTCATGGGTGAAGACAGTCCTTTCGGTCTCCGCTGCCGGTGTGGTGCCGTCAGTCAGCACAGCCGTCAGTTGGGCCGCGGTGATCCCGGCCAGCAGCGGCCCGAGTGCCACCCGCAGGCCGGTGGCCCGGCCCAGCCGTTTGCGCAGGTCGAGGGCGAGCAGTGAATCCAGGCCGAGGTCAACCAGTGCCTGGTGCATGTCGATGTCGTCGGTGCTGTCCAGACCGAGCACCGTTGCTAGTTCGGCGGCCACCACCTCGCTGACGGGTCGGTCGGCGCCGGCCTCCGGCGTTGCGGTGGCCGGTGATCCGCCGAACGGCGAAGCCACCCCTTGGCTGTCGAAGAACACCGCCAACCGGTCGAAGTCGGCGGCCAGGATCGCCGGGTCGTTCGGCGCGGCCATCAGTCCGGCGGTGATCGCGGCCTCGGGCGGCATCGGTGTCAGGCCGGTTCTGGCGATCCGGTTCTTCTCCTCGCCGCTGACCACGGCGACGCTCTGCCACAGCCCCCAGCGGATCGAGCTCGCGTTCAGGCCCGCTGCCCGCAACCGCTGCACCAGGACGTCGGCCATCCGGTTGGCCGCCGCGTAGATGCCGTGGCCCGACCCGCCCCACAGCGCCAGCACCGACGAGCAGACCAGTACTCGCGCATCGGGATGCCGCGGCCAGTGCCGCGCCAAATTGTCCAGCCCGATCACTTTGGCGCCGAGGGCATCCCGAACGGCAGTGTCGGTGATCTGTTCGGTGGCGACCGCCTCGGCCGAGGCGGTGTGCACGATGAGCCCGGCCGGCGCCGGCTGATGCTCGTCGATCAGCGCCGCCAGCGCCGCATCATCGGTGATGTCGCACCGGATCGTGCTGATGTTCGCCCCGGTGCGTGCCCGCAGCGCATCCAACTGGGCCGCGGTGGCGCCGGCGGCTCCGCTGCGGCTGAGCAGGACGATGTCGCGTGCGCCCCGCTCGGCGCAGAACACCGCGAAGGCCATCCCGATGGCGCCGGTGCCGCCACTGATCACGACGGTCTCCGGAATCGCGGGCACACCCGGGGCGACGGGGGTTTCCACCAACCGGCGCACCCACAGCCGCCCGCCGCGCACCGCGACCTCGGTGTCGGTCAGCGCCAGTCCGGCGGTCGCGGCCCGGACGTCGGCGGTGGTGGGTTGGGCCGGCAGATCCAGGTGTGCGAACGTCTGGTCGGGGTAGCCGAATCCGGTGCTGCGGTGCAGCGCTGCCAGTGCGGCGGCCCCGGGCCGCGGCGGCGGATCAGTGTCGAGTCGTTCGGCGCCGCGGGTGATCAGCCACACGCGTCGGCAGTGCGGCCCGGGTCCCAGCGGTGTCTGCCCGGCCGCGTGAGCGGCGAACGTGCGTGCCGCTTCGTGGATCTCGACGTCGTCGGTGGGCGCGGCGATGAGCACCAGCAGCTCGGCGTCCGCCGGCTCGACCGCATCGGCGTCCAGGCCGTCGAGCAGCCGCGCGGCCAGCTCCGGCGATTCCCCGGTGTGGTCGATGACGGCTACTGCACCGGGCCGGTCGGCGGGTTCTTCGACCGGTGCCCACTGCTCGACCATGGCGACCGGCTGCCGACTGCGCCGCGCAGACGGCTCGGCGCCGGCCCACAGTCTGGTGGTGTGCATCGGCGCGTGCGGGAAATGGCGTAGCGGTGCGCCTGCGTCGGGTGCGGCGAAGTCCCGCCAGCGGTAGCCGGGATCGGTGATCGCGGCGGCGGCGATGTTGGCCGACAGCGCCTCGCCGGCCGGGTGATCGCGGTCGGTGCTGGCCAGCACCTGCGCGGCGTCGGCGATGTCGCCCAACGGCACCAGCAGGGTGGGGTGCGCCGACATCTCGATGAACGTGGTGACACCGCGCGCCACCGCGGCGGCGGCGGCCAGATCGAACCGCACCTGCTGACGGAGGTTGTCGAACCAGTACTGCCGGAACGACTTACCCGCCGGGACCGGACCGCCGTACACCGAGCCGATGAATTCGACCGGGGCGCTGTGGAATTGCGCATCGGGCAGCAGCGCGAACATGCGGTCGCGCAGTGGCTCCAGGACACTGGTGTGCGCCGGGTAGCGCACCGCGAGCTCCCGGGCGAAGATCCCGCGGCGGTCGGCGCGCTCCAGAATCTGCTGCACCGCCGCCCATTCACCCGACACCACCACCGATGCGGGGCCGTTGACCACCGACAGCTCCACCCAGCCCGGGGTGCCGGCGATGAATTCGGCGGCGGCCGCCGCTCCCAGGGCGATCGTCGCCATGCCGAATCGTCCCGGGGTGTCGTCGGTCAGTTCCGCCCGGGCGATCACCACCGCCGCCGCGGCGTCGAGGTCCACCACGCCGGCGGTGTAGGCGGCGGCGAGTTCGCCGAGGCTGTGGCCGACGGTGATATCGGGCAGGACGCCGAAATGCCGCCAGGTGGCGGCCAGCGCGGCGGAGTGGGTGAATTGAGCGGCCTGCACCACCACCGGGTCCGAGTCGTCGCTACCGCGCAGGTAGGCCAACGGCGAGGCGTGGCCGGCGCGGCGGAAGGCGGCTTCGCAGCGGTCCGCCTCGGCGCGGTAGGCCGCAATGCCCAGCAGATCGGCCCCCATACCGGGCCACTGGTTGCCCTGCCCGGGGAACACGAAGGCGGTGCGGGCGGGCTCCTGGTGATGGGATCGGACCACCAGCGGGTGGTCGGCGTCGTGGTAGACCGCGTCGAGGCCGCTGATGAGTTCACTCGTGTCGCCGGCCCGGATCACCGCTCGGTACCGGCGGATCGGGCGGGTGGCGCGCAGGGTCTGTGCCACCGCCCCCACGCCGGCCGGCCGGGCGTTCAGGTAGCGCGCCAGCGCGCCGGCCTCGGCTTGCACCAGGTCGCGGGCGTGCGCCGAGATCAATACGGGGATGCGGCCGTCGGGCAGGGCGATCGGGTGGGTGCTCAGCACGGCAGTGCCGCTTCCTCGCGCTCCGGGTGCTCCATCGCGACGATCACGTGGGCGTTGGTTCCGCTCATCCCGAACGCCGAGACCGAGCCGATCCGGCGGCCGTCGGGCGCCGGCCAGGCGGTGATGGTTTCGGCCAGGGTGATTCCCCCGCCGTCCCCGCCGTCCCAGTCGATGCCGTCGTGCCATCCGTCGCGCACGTGCAGGGTGGGCGGGATCATCTGGTGTTCGGCGGCCAGCAGCACCTTGGCCAGGCCGAGCGCGCCGGCGGCGGCCTGGGTGTGACCGATGTTGGACTTCACCGAGCCGAGCCGCGGGCCGGTGCCCGGCACCGTGTCGGCGCCGTAGACGTTGATCAGCGACCGCAATTCGACGGGGTCGCCGACCCGGGTGCCGGTTCCGTGGCCCTCGATCATGCCGACCTGGCCGGGCTGCACGTCCGCGTCGGCCAGCGCGTGCCGGAACAGTCGCTGCTGGGCCTGCTCACTGGGGGTGAGCAGGCCGGTGGTGTGACCGTCCTGGTTGAGCCGGCTGGCCAGCACTTCGCCGTAGATGTGCCGGCCGTCGCGTAAGGCCGCTGACTTGCGTTGCAGCACGAAGATTCCGGCGCCTTCGGCCCACACCGTTCCGGTGGCCGCGGCGCTGTAGGGCCGGCAGTGGCCGTCGTCGGACAGCGCGTGCTGCTTGGAGAACTCGACGAAGAATCCGGGCGAGCCCATCACGCACACACCGCCGGCGAGCGCCGTGTCGGCGTCCCCGGTCCGGATCGCCTGGATCGCCAGGTGCAGCGCCGAGAGCGCCGACGAGCAGGAGGTGTCGACGGTCAGGGCGGGACCGGCCAGCCCCAGGGTGTAGGCGACCCGGCCGGAGATCACCGACAACGCGGTGCCGGGCAGCAGGTGTCCACTGTGTGCGGAGAACTGCGCCATGTCCGGGCCGTAGCCGGTGACCGACGCACCGAGGTAGACCCCGACGTCGTGGCCGGTGAGCTCGTCGGGGTTGATACCGGCGTCCTCGAGCGCGCGCCAGGCCACCCGCAGCGCGACCCGCTGCTGCGGGTCCATCGCGATGGCTTCGCGTGGCGCGATCCCGAAGAATCCGGGATCGAATTCGGCGGCGCCGGAAAGGAATCCGCCGGCGTTACAGATGGGTTTGAAGCCGTCGCGGTGCGATCCGTCGAGGAGTTCGCGCACCGCCCAGTCCCGGTCTTCGGGAATGGCGCTCAATGCCTCTCGTCCGTCGGCCAGCAGCGACCAGTACTGCTCGGCGGTGTCGATCCCCCCGGGCGCCTCGATGCCCAGGCCGACGATGACGACCGGATCCTCGCACCGGTCAGGCATCGGCGATGATCCGGTTCGCCAGGGTGTCGATGTGCTCGTAGTGATAGAAGTGCCCGCCGTCGTAGAGCGAGACGGTGCAGGCGCCGGTGGTGTGTTGGGCCCAGCCCTCCAGCAGGTCGGTGCCGACCCGGTCGTCGGAGCGGCCACCCAGCACGTTGATGTCGGCGCGGATGGTCACCTCGGGTGCGCACCGGTAGCGGTTGAAGGCCAGGTAGTCCGAACGCACCGGGGCCAGCAGGAGGGCGAGGAATTCCTCGTCGGCCAGGATGCGGGGGTCGGTGCCGCCCAGCTGGGCGAGTTCGGCGCGCAGGTCGGCGTCACCGGTGGGCACCTTGCGCAGGCCCGCGATCACGCCGGGTGCAGGCGCGGCCGAGGCCCACAGGCGCTGGATCTCGATGCCGCGTTCCTCGGCGAGCCGAGCGAATTCGAACGCGACGATCGAGCCCATGCTGTGCCCGAACAGCCGCAGCGGGCCCAGGGCGTGCCAGGGCGCCGCGTCGAACAGGCCGCGGGCCAGCTCCGGCAGGGTCTCGGCGGGCGGTTCGCGGAATCGGTCGGCGCGCTGCGGGTACTGCATGACGTAGGTGTCGGCGCCGTGGGCCAGGGCCAGGGCTAGCGGGCGGTAGTTGACCGCCGCTCCCCCCGCGTGCGGGAACACCAGGGTGGCCGGCCCGGGCCCGGAGAAGCGGCCGATCCAGGACGGAAACTGCGCGACGGCCGAGGTGTCGTCGACGGCCATCCGACCCCCTCCGGTGTTAGTAAAGGCTGCCCTAATTTTCCTGGGTTAGGTTACCCCCACCGCGGGCCGGCCGGAAATCCGGGCGGTCCTTCGCCGGTCGGCGGCCGGGAACCGTGTCGAGCGCCGTTTGTCGCTCCGATTGCACGTTCGGCGAAGGCTAGGCCGCGCCCTGCGTCACACTCCCCTGATGGACGTCCGCACCACGATCGATACCTACCTGCGGGCCTGGATGCGGCAGGACCCCGAACTCATCGTCACGATCTTCACCGAGAACGCGGCCTATCACGAGCGGGTCCTCGAAGAGCCGATTCGCACCCGGGCCGGAATCCGCGACTACTGGCAGACCAAGGTGGTTGAGGGACAAGCCAATATCGACGCCCGGTTGCTCAACCTCTATATCGCCACCGACGGCACCACGGTGATCGCCGAGTGGGAGGCCACTTTCGACGACCGGGTGCAGGGCCGGCGCAAGCGGATGCGCGAAGTCGCGATCCTGGAGTTCGACGGGAATCGGATCGCGAGCCTGCGCGAGTACTGGGCGTCGGAAGTGGTCGGGTGATACGGCTTCAGAGGTGGCTCGCCACGAACGCCGCGGCCTGAGCGGGCATCGGCGACTGCTCGTAGGACAGGTGCGCCGCGGAGGTCATCTCCTCCTGCGAAGGCAGCGCCAGGGCGCCCGGAGTGCAGATCGGGTCGCCGTCGGCACACAGATCGATGGCCTTGGCGCCGTACCAGGGGCTGATCTCGCTGATCGGTCCCCCCAGGTATCTGCTGGTCGGATTCCCGAAGACAGCGACCGCGGCCACGTGTGCGGCCTCGTCTTCCGAAAGTGTGGCGGCGTTGAAGCCCGCCACCGATGCCCGCGCGATGGTGATCAGGTCGATGACCATCGCGCCTTGCGAGTAGCCGCCGAGCACCAGCTTGGTGTCGGGGCAGTTCGCAACCATGGATTGGACGTGTGCGTTCGCGTCGCCGGCGCCGGCCGACGCCGACGACGGCCAGTCGTCGGAGGCGGGGTAGTTGACCGCATACACCCCGACCGACTTGCCGCCGGCCTGCGAACGCACGGCGTCGATGAACTTCTGTCCGACTCCGCCCACACCGGGTGGCTCGGCGGTGGCGCGGGCGAAGGTCACCTCCACGTCGGGGCAGGGGGCAGCGGACGCGGCGGGGACGACGACCGGCGCGGCGGGCAGCATCGCCAAGGCCGTCAGCACGGGAACACCGAGTAATGCGACCGATCGGCGCGCTTTCATATCACCGATGCTGACACACCGCGACCGCGCTCCACCACCCCTGATCGCGACATCGGACGGCGTTTTTCCGACACTTTCGGGGCATCGAGTCCCCGCGCCAATGGCTCGGGGAAATTTCCACCCGATGTTGTCGGACCCCGCTGCGATGATGAGGTCATGTCCTTGAGCGCGGTGCCTGCAGCCTCCCGGCTGAGCTCTTGCCAGCGCCTTGACGTGTTGTTCGAGGAATTGTCGGAGCTGACCGGGCAACGCAATGCCATCGATGGACGCATCGTGGAGATCGTCGCCGAGATCGAACGCGACCGACTATGGGGCGCCACCGGGGTACGCTCCATCCCCGCACTGGTGGCCTGGAAAACCGGTATGTCACCGAGCAACGCCGCAACCATCGCGACTGTGGCCCACCGCCTCGACGAATTCCCCCGCTGCACTCAAGGCTTGCGCGAAGGCCGCTTGTCCCTCGATCAGGTCGGCGTCATCGCCCAACGCGCCGCCGACGGCTCCGATCAGCACTACGCCCAACTCGCCGGGGTTGCCACCGTCACCCAACTACGCACCGCGATCAAACTCGAACCCCGCCCCGACCCCGACCCCCGAGCAGAACCGCAACGCTCGATCACCAAAACCACCGATGAACACGGCAGCTACTGGCGCATCACACTCAACCCCCTCGACGCGGCAAAATTCGACGCCGCCCTCCAAACCCACCTCGACGCACTGATCGCCGAATACAAGCGCGACCACGACGATGGCGCCTCGCAGCAGCGGCCACCACTACCCAATACCGCCGATGCGTTCATGCGCCTGCTCGAAACCGGCTGGGACACCGAGGCCACCCGCCGCCCCCACGGCCACCACACCACGGTGGTGATGCACCTCGACATCGAGCAGAAGGCCGCGCAGCTGCACCTGGGACCGCTACTGACCGACGCCGAACGTCAGTACCTATTGTGCGACGCCACCTTTGAGGCCTGGTTCGAGCGCAACGGTGAGCCCATCGGTGCCGGGCGCACCACCCGCACAATCAGCCGCCGACTGCGCCGCGCGCTGGAACACCGTGACCGGACCTGCGTGGTTCCCGGCTGCGGCGCCACCCGAGGCCTGCACGCCCACCACATCCGACACTGGGAAGACGGCGGCCCTACCGAACTGGTCAACCTGGTGCTGGTCTGCCCGTATCACCACCGCCTGCACCACCGCGGCATCATCACCATCACCGGCGATGCCGCCAACCTCACCATCACCGACCACACCAACCGACCCCTCACCTCAGCATCCCTGGCCCGACCACCCACACAACCGCCACCCACCGTCGCACCCTGCCCCGGACCCACCGGAGAACGTGCCCAATGGTGGTGGTACCAACCCTTCCAACCCCAACCACCACCGACTAACTAGGCCGCTAACGGGCCCCGCACTAGGTCTGCGCTCAAAATCGTTCGATCCGATATCGCCACGCCTTCCGCCCGAGTTGCTGGAGGGTGTCCGCAAGGATGCCGAGACAGTGAATCAGTCGATCTCGGACAATGCCTCGGCCACCTCCGCCGAATCCAGCTGCGCCACTTCCAGATAGACCTCGGCGACGGCGTCCAGGCGACCCGGATCGGACTCCGCGGCCACCAGCCGAGAAGCCAGCCGGGCCACGGTGCGGGTCGCGAAGATGTCGGCGACCACCGCGGCGGGCGCGTCCAGCCAGGTGCGGATGCGCGATATCGCGGCGGTGGCCAGCACCGAATCCCCACCGAGAGCGAAGAAATCATCGTCGGCGCCTACCCGATCCGCGTCGAGCACCTCGGCGATGATCGCGGCTAACGCCCGCTGTAACGGCGTAGCAGGCTCGCGGTAGCCGTCGGAGGCTGCGAAACCCGCGGCCAGCTCGGCCGTCACCGCGCGCCGGTCGATCTTTCCGGCCACGGTGTAGGGAATCACCGGAACGACCTGCAGTCGCCGCGGGATCATGTGCTCGGGCAGTGCTTCGGCCAGCCCCGACCGCAGCCCCGCCACGGTCAGCGCCGGATCATCAACCCGCACCGCGGCGGCCAGCACCTCACGCCCTTGGGATTCACACAGCGCCACCACCACGGCCTCGGCCACCCCGGGCAGTCGGCGCAGCGCGGCTTCGACCTCGCCGAGTTCGATGCGGTACCCGCTGATCTTGACACGGTGATCGGCACGGCCGACGAATTCCAGAACGCCGCCGGGCCGGTAGCGGGCCAGATCGCCGGTGCGGTACCAGATTCGGCCGTCGTGCTCGACGAACTTCTCGGCGGTCAGGTCGGGCCGGCCCCGGTACCCCGAGGCGATGCCGCGTCCGGAAACCCACAGCTCCCCGGTCACCCAGTCCGGGCGGTCGGTCCCGTCGGCGCCGACGACGCGGCAGGCGATGTTGGGCAGCGGGGTGCCATAGGGAACCGAGGCCCAGTCGTCCGGCGGTTCACCGTCGACCTCGCAGACGGTGGCGTGGATGGCGGTTTCGGTGGCCCCGCCCAATCCGGCGAACCGAACCCCGGGAGCGGCGGCGGCAAAGCGCACCGCCAGCTCGGGGCGCACCCAGTCACCGCCGGTCAATACCGCACGCACCGAGGACAATTCGCCGCCGACGGCGACCAGCATCTCCAACGCGCCCGGCATCAGGTTGAGCACGCTGACCCGATACCGAGCCACCAGCCGCGCCCACACTTCGGGGCTGCGACGGTCCGCCTCGTCGACCATCACGATCGCTCCCCCGGCGCGCAACATGGCGAAGACGTCGAGCACCGACATGTCCGCATCCAGGGTGAGCAACGCCAGACTTCGATCGTCCGGGCCGAATCCGTAACGTGCGCTGAGGGTTTCGACGGTGTTCATCGCCGCGTCGTGCGTGAGTTCGACGCCTTTGGGTTCGCCGGTGGATCCGGAGGTGAACACCACATAGGCCAAGGCGGACGGATCGGTGACCACCGGTTCCGCGGCATCGCAGCGCGCGACGGCCTCCCGGACGCTCAACGCCGGAATGGGCAACGCCGGCACCGATTCCCCGGTCACCAGCGCCACCGATGCGCCGCCGAGATCCAGGATCCGCTCCACCCGCTCGCGGGGCTGATCGGCGGCGATCGGCAGGTACACCGCACCGGCGGCCAGGATGCCCAGCAGTGCCGGGATCTGCTCGACGCCCTTGGGCCCCAGCAGCGCGACGGTGTCACCGGGGCGCACCTCGCGCTCGCGCAGCGCAAACGCCACCGCCAACGTCTGCTCGCGCAGCGCGCCGTAGCTCAGCTCGCCCGATCCGTGCAGCACCGCGGGCGAATCCGGCGCCAGCTCGGCGTGCCGAAAGAACCCGTCCTGCAAGGCTTCCCCGCTGGATTCGGCGCTGCCGGCGTTCACCGCGGCGCGCACCTGGGCTTGCTCGGCGGGCAGCGCGGCCGGGGCCGGCTCGTCCCAGCCCTCACCGCCGGCCAGCCGGGTCACGTCGGCGATGTGGTGGGCGAACATCGCGTCGATGACGCCGGGCGGGAACATCTCCTCGCGCACATCCCAGTTCACCAGCACGCCACCGTCGAACTCGGTGACCTGCGCGTCGAGCAGCACCTGTGGACCCTGGGAGATGATCCAGACCGGGGTACCGAAGGTCTCGGTGACCTGGGCGGCGAACAACTCCCCCAGCCCGAGGGCGCTGGTGAACACCACCGGCGCCAGCACCTGGGTGCCGCGGTGGCGGCCCAGGTCACGCAGCACCGCCAGCCCCGGGTAGTCGGCGTGCGCGGCGGCGGTGCGCATGGCGTCCTGCACGGCGTGGGCGCGGGCGGTGCCCGACAGTGCCCCACTGAGATCCACATCCAGCAGCAGCGACGAGGTGAAGTCGCCGACCAGCCGATCGACGTCGTCGTGCAGCGGTTCCCGGCCGAACAGCGGCACATTGAGCAGGAAGCGCGGTGCGTCCGACCAGCAGGCCAGGGTGTGCGAGAACGAGGCGGCCAGCGTCATCGCCGGGGTGACACCGCGGGCGCGGGCCTGTTCGAACAAGGCGTCGCGGGCGGCCGGGTCCAGCCGGTGCCAGCGCCGGGTACTGCGGCGCGGGTCGGCGGCAGCACCGGCCGGCGGCGGCAGCTTGGGCGGGTCGGGCAGGTCGGGGATGCGCTGCGTCCACCACTGCCGGTGGCTCTCGTCGGGCGCCCGGTCGGCCACCGCGCGGCGGTACTGCCGATAGGTGTAACCCAGTTCCGGCACGTGCGCGCCCCGGTAGGCGGCGGCCAGGTCGGCCATCAGGGTGCGGTAGCTCATCGCGTCGGCGGCCTGCATGTCCAGATCGACATGCAGCCGCGCGGTGCCGTCCGGCAGCAGCGACACGGTGAGCTCGAAGACCGCCCCGTCGAGTTGTTGATGCGACTTGGCGTCCCGGGTCGCAGCGAGGCGTGCGGCAGCCTCGGCGGGTGACAGGGCCCGCAGGTCCTGCACCGCCACGGGTAGGCCGGCATCGGGCCGGATGCGCTGGGTGCCGTCGGGCAGGAATTCCACCCGCAGCATCGGGTGCCGGGCGGCCAGCGCATCGGCGGCGGCGGCCAGGCGTTGCGGGTCCAGTCCGGGGCCATCAAATTCCACGTACAGGTGGCCGGCCACCCCGCCGAGCGCCACGTCGTCGTCGCGGCCCACCCACATCGCGTGCTGCATGGGCGCCAGCGGGAACGGCGCGGTGTCGTCCTCGGGCTCGGGTCCCGTCGAGGGCAATGCTGCCGACGACGCGCCTGAGACCAGTGCCGTCCAGGCGGCGACGGTGGGTTCGGCGGCGAGCGCCGCGAAGTCGACGTCGAGCCCCCGGCGTCGCCATTGGCCGGCCAGGCTCATCATCCGGATCGAGTCCAGGCCCTGTCCGACCAGGTCAGCGTTGGTGTCGACGGTTCCGGCGGGGACGCCGAGCAGCTCGGCGACCTGCGCGCGAATTTCGTCTGGCCCCACCCCGCCACCTTTCATTAGTGAAGGCTGCCCTAATTTCGTTGAAGCTACTCTAGCTACGGTCCACCGTCGGCAAGCCAGGGAGTCACATGCACGGGTTCGTACCGTTTCCGGCCGAGCGGGCCGCCGCCTACCGCGCCGCCGGCTACTGGCAGGGCCGGCCGCTGGTGTCGCTGGTCGACGATGCCGCCGCGCGCTGGCCGGACCGTGCCGCCGTCATCGATCCCACTTCGACGCTGTCGTATGCCGAACTGGACATCGCGGCCGAGAAGGCAGCGGCGGGCCTGCACCGGCTGGGGGTCACGCCCGGTGACCGAGTTCTGCTGCAGTTGCCCAACGGCTGCCCGTTCGCGATCACGCTGTTCGGGCTGCTGCGGCTGGGCGCCATCCCGGTGCTGTGCCTGCCCGGGCACCGCGCCGCCGAGATCGGGCATCTGGCCGCGGTCAGCGACGCGGTGGGAATCGTGATCCCTGATGCCACTGCGGGTTTCGACTATCCGGCGATGGTCGCCGAATTGGGGCTGCGGCGGCTCATCATCGATGAGACCACCGACCGCCCCGCACCGCGATTCACCCCGGATCCGGCCACCCCGGCGGTGCTGCTGGTCTCCGGCGGCACCACCGGGCTGCCCAAGCTGATCCCCCGCACCCACAACGACTACGTCTACAACGCCACCGCCAGCGCCGCGCTGTGCGAGCTGACCGCCGACGACGTCTACCTGGTGGCGTTGCCGGCCGCCCACAACTTTCCGCTGGCCTGCCCGGGATTGCTGGGCGCCATCTCGGTGGGTGCGACCACCGTGTTCGGCACCGACCCGAGCCCGGAGGCGGCATTCGCCACCATCGCCCGCCACCGGGTGACCGTCACCGCCCTGGTTCCGGCGTTGGCAACGCTGTGGGCCCAAGCCTGCGACTGGGAACCGCAGAAACCGACGACGCTGCGCTTGCTGCAGGTGGGCGGCGCCAAGCTGGCTGCAGCCGACGCCCGCCGGATCCGGGAGGTGCTGACCCCGGGCCTGCAGCAGGTGTTCGGCATGGCCGAGGGCCTGCTCTGCTACACCCGGCCCGGCGACTCCGCGGAGGTGCTGGACACCACCCAGGGTCGGCCGTTGTGCGCCGGCGACGAGGTGCGGGTGGTGGACGAGGACGGCGCCGAGGCGTCCGAGGGTGAGCTGATGGTGCGCGGGCCGTACACGATCAACGGCTACTACAACGCGACAGAGGCGAACGAGCGATCCTTCAGCCCGGAGGGCTTTTATCGCAGCGGGGACCGGGTGCGCCGCCTGCCCAACGGCTACCTGGAGGTGACCGGGCGGATCAAGGACGTGATCGTCCGCGGCGGCGAGAACATCGCGGCCGACGAGCTGGAGGCGCATCTGCTGAGCCATCCGGCGATCCGATCGGCTGCCGCGGTCGGCCTGCCGGATCAATATCTGGGCGAAAAAGTCTGCGCTGCCGTCGTTTTCAACGGTGCGCCGCTGACGCTGGCAGAGCTGAACAGTCATCTCGCCCAAGGCGGGGTGGCCACCCATGTCCGGGTCGATCAGCTTGCGCCGCTACCGGCACTGCCCACCACCGCTGTCGGCAAGATCGACAAGAAGGCGATCGTGCGGCAGGTGGGAAACGCGACTTAACCTCGTTCGACGACGTTGTCGAACCCGGCGGTCTGTACCTCCGGATTCCCGGAGCGGTAGGTCACCCGGTTGTTGAGGCCGGATGCCGCGACCTTGGGCGTCGAATCGACGGTGATGACGTTGCCGATTCCCGACACCGTCAGGTCGCCGCACGGCCCGGTGAGCTCCACCGTGTTGCTGACACCGCTGACGGAGACGTTGCGGCCGGCGCAGGCCAGCGTCTTGTTCTCCCCGGCCCCGGAAATGATGATGGTGGCGGCGCTGTTAGGCACCGGGACGGCCGGCGGCGCCGCGACGGGCGGCTCCGGGGCCTCGACCGGCGCGGCCGACGGCTGCGGCGCCTCGCCGCTGGGGCCGCTGGGCATGGCCGGGTGCCCCGGCGTGGTGTTCGTCGAGCCGCCGGCGATCAGGAACACCGCCGCGGCGGTTCCGACCGCGAACACCGCCGCCAGCGCGCCGGCCGCAACGGCGATTCTTCGTCTGATGGCGAGCGCCGGTGGCGCGTGCCCCTCGGTGCCCGCGGACGGCACGGTCAGTTCCGCTGCCCTGGCGAAGTCCGACAGCGGGCGCTCCAATTCCCGAATCCGGGCCTCGGGGTCATCGTCGGCGTTCACACCTGTGATGATCGCACAACCGACGCGATGGCGATGGGCCGTTGCGTCCGGCTCCGCTGCGTTTGCGACCGCCGCTACCCGGTGTGGATCTGCCAGCCGGCGGCATCGTTCTGCTGCCGCCAGAACTCGTCGAAACGCCCACCGGCGGAACGTAATTCCTCAATGGTGCCGTCTTCGACGATCTGGCCGTTGTCGAGGAAGAGCACCCGGTCGGCCTGTGCGATGCTGGCCAGCCGGTGCGCGACGATGACCCGGGTGCGCGGCCGCAGCTCGGCGGTCAGCGCGTCGACGATCGCCGCCTCGTTCTCGGTGTCCAAGGCGCTGGTCGCCTCGTCGACCAGCAGTACCGGCGCCGGATTGAGCAGAGCGCGGGCGATGCTGACCCGTTGGCGCTCACCGCCGGACAGCGCCGCGCCGGCCTCCCCGACCGCCGAGTCGACGCCGTCGGGCAACCGGCCGGTCAGCTCGTCGACCCGGGCGAGCTCGATGGCCCGAACGAACGCCTCCTCCTCCGCGCCCGGGGCTCCGACCCGGATGTTGTCGCGGATCGTGCCGTCCAAGAGGTAGGGATGCTGGAACACCATGCTGCTCGCCGCGCGGCGCGCCGCGGCGGGTAGCCCGGTGGCGTCGACACCGTCGAGCAGAACCCGCCCGCCGGTCGGTTCGTGCAGACCGGCGATCAGGGCCAAGACAGTGCTCTTGCCCGAGCCGGACGGCCCGACGATCGCGGTCGTGGTGCCCGGCTCCAGGGTGAAACTGACCCGGTCGAGCACCGGTGCACTCGCCGCGTAGCCGAAGGTGACGTTGTCGAACTCGATGCGGGGCGCCGCGGCAGGGTCGGGCAGCGCGTCGTCCCCGACCGTCAGCGCCGGTGCGGTGAGCACGGCCCGGATCCGCTCGAGGCTGGCCCGCGTCGATTCCACCGCCGGCGCCAGCTCGCTGATGGTGGTGAAGGGTTCCAGGTAGCGGGCGATCACGACGATCAGCGCGATGGCTTCGGGGACGCTCAAGGTGCCGGTCACGGTCAGCGCGGTCGTGGCGCCGGCGAGCAGGATCAGCGCACCCTGGCTGGCCAGGCTGAACAACAGCTGACCGGGGATCTGCATGAGCAGCAGCCGCATGGCCGCACCGTGCTGGGCGGCCAGGGCCGCGCCGACGGTGCTGCGTTCGGGTTCGACCCGCCGTGCCGCGCGCAGTGCCTGCTGGGTGCGGGCGAATTCGATGATGCGCTCGGTCAGTGCGGTGTTGGCGTCCCCGGCGGCGGCGTCGGCGCGGGCGCTGAGCCGGTTGGCCGCCCACAGCGCCCCCATCAGCAGCGGCACCCCGCCCAGGGCGGCCAGACCCAGCTGCCACGACACCCCGAGCAGCGCCACCGCGATCGCCGGTGGCAGCAGGACGGCACTGATCAGCGGGGTCAGCAGGTTGACGACCAGACTGACCAGTTCGGGGCCGGTGGCGGCGATCGACTGCCGCGCGATGGCGGTGTTGTCGGGGGTGAACCAGTCCAGCCGAATTGTCGGCAGCCGGTCGGCGACATCGTGCTGGGTGTGGTCGAGCACGGCGAATCCGAGGTCGAAACCGATGCGCGCGCAGGCGAAGTCGATCAACCAGCCGGCCACGGTCGCCACGGTCAGCCAGCCCAGCCAGGTCAGCGCCTGGCTCGGGTCCGCGGAGAACAGCGCGGCCACCAGCGGGACCAGCAGCACGGTGCCCGCCGCCCGCACCGCGACCGACAACAACGTCAGCGCGGTGTAGCCCAGTAGCCGGCCGCGGCGGTCGCGCGGGATGAGCTGGATCAGGGTGCGGATCACCGGGCCGCCTCCGCTCCGGCGGCCACGGCCCGGCGCCCGGTTTCCCACAGTTGGAGGTAGCGTCCCCCCGCGGCGAGCAATTCGTCGTGGGTGCCCCGCTCGGCGACGGCGCCGTGATCGAGCACCACGATCTGATCGGCGCCGGTGACCGTGTGCAGGCGGTGGGCGATGACGAGCACGGTCCGGTCCCTGGTCAGACGGTTCAGCGCCTGCTGCACCAGGTATTCCGATTCGGGGTCGGCGAAGGCGGTGGCCTCGTCGAGGATGAGCACCGGCGTGTCGGCGAGGATGGCGCGGGCGATGGTGAGCCGTTGGCGCTCGCCGCCGGAGAGGGCCGCGGCCGCACCCAGCACGGTGTCATAACCGTCCGGCAGTCGCAGGATGCGCTCGTGGATCTGCGCTTCGCGCGCCGCTTTGTGTACCTGCTCGTCGGTCGCGTCCGGGACGGCCAGTGCGATGTTGTCACGCACGCTGCCGTGCACCAACTGGGTTTCCTGCAGCACGAAGCCGACCCGACGATAGAGCTCGTCGGGGGGCAACGAGCGAATATCCTGCCCGTCAACGGTTATCGAACCCTGCTGAACGTCATGGAAGCGGGCCAGCAGCGCGGCCAGGGTGGACTTGCCCGATCCCGACGGACCGACCAGCGCGGTCACCGTGCCCGGCCGCAGCGTCAACGACACATCGGAGATCACCGGCACCCCAGGGCGGTAGCCGAAACTGACGGACTCGAAGCGCACCGTCCCGGGCTGGGTCTGCGCCGACGCCGATTCCGGCGCCCGCACCTCGAGTTCGGGCTCGTCCAGCGCGATCTGCAGCCGCCGGGCCGCCAGCATGCCGCCGCGGATACCGCCGACGCCCAACCCGATACCCAACAGCCGGGCGCCGAAGGTGGTGCCCAGCAACAGGAACGGCAACAGGTCCACCGGGTCCATCCGGCCGGCGACGATCAGCGGGGTGCCGGTCAGCACGATCAGCCACAGGAATGTCGACGGGCGGGTGACCAGATCCATCAGCGTCTTCTTGCCGACGAACGGGCGCTGCCAGTCCACCAGGAAATTGATGTAGTCGTCCAACCGCTGGCGGAAGGTCGAGGCGGCGGCCCCGCCGAACACCCGGATCACCGGCTGGCCCTCCAGGTAGGTGCCGGCCTCGCCGTTCATCCGTTCGGCCCAGCGTTGCGCCTGGCTGATCTTGGGCCCGGACTGGGTCATCATCACCGACATCAGCACCAGGTAGATCAGCACCGGCACGAACAACACCAGCGCCACCCGCCAGTCCACCACGAACAGGTAGACCAGCACCGCCACCGGTGCGACCACCGCGGCCACGGCATCGGGGATGGCGTGGGTGACCAGGTAGTGCAGGGACAGGGTGTCGTCGGCGACGAGCTGCTTGATCGATCCGGATCCGCGGGCGGTGAACCAGCCCAGCGGCAGTCGGGCCATCTTGCCCAGCAGCCGGCTGCGCAACCCGCTGGCGAAACGGGCGTCGACCACGTGCAGCCACAGCGTCAGCCCGGCCCCCAGCAGCGTGCCCAGACCGAGCAGCGAGACCGCCGCGATGGCAAGCGTCCACAGTCGCGACTCGTCGGCACCGGACACCAGCAGCCGGGCCAGCTCCACCAGCAGTACGAACGGGGCCAGCTGCAGCAGCGTGATCACGGCCTGCAGAACGCCGGAGGCGATCAGCGGCGCCTTCAGGGGGGCCAGCAGCCGGCCCGCGGCCTGGGCGCGCCACTCCCCCTTGACGTTGACGCGCTCACCGGGCGCCGTAGTCGCACTTTCCTGCGGTGGCCGCGGGGTCGACGCGGCGGTTTCGCCGGCTTCCGGGGCGCGCTGGGTGCCCATGGCACGCCCGGCGTTCCAGTAGGCCTGCGCGTGGATCTCGGATTTGGGGAAGCCGAACTCGTCGCGCAGCCGCGCCCGCAACGCCTTCAGTGTCGCGGCTTCCGGCGTCGCCCAGGCATACCAGTCCGACCAGTCCCGCGATTCGATGGCAGCGGCCAACGAGTTCGCGTCACGGCGAGGCACCCAGTGCACCCGCAGGCGGGGATGCTCCCGCAGCGGGATCAACGGGTCGCTGTCGTCGTGCTGTTCGAGGTAGAGCTCGATCGGCATGTCGGGCGGGACGGTTCCGATGATCCCGTTGATCCCCGGAATCGATGCCGAGTCCCCCATCAACAGGTAACCGGCGACGTGCGTGTCGGGATCGGGCGCTTCGAAGCGGGACGAACCCATCATCGACACGGCCGCGACGCGCGCCCCCGGCTCGACGGTGCGCGCCCACCGGCTCCCGGGACCGTCCGGTTCGTGCAGCACCATGTCCACCGCGAAGCGGCCGGTTTCGGCATCCCCCTCGGCGATGGTGTACGCACGCTGGAACTCGGTGCTCGAGCCGTCCGGGTCCGGGAACCAGAACCGCAGCCACGCACTGGGTTCGACGGTCGCGTCGGTGAACAGGGTCGGTGAATGCATCCAGACCCTGATGCAGTGCGGGGCGATCCAGCTGGTCTCGAGCACCGTTGCGATGTGGTCCCGGGCGCCGAAGCCCCGCAGTATCGCGCCCTGCAAACCGCGCGCCATCTAGGTCCTTTCGCCAACGGTCGCCCACCCCGCGGGGCGGGACCCGGCGCTCGCGCCGCCAAGCTCGACCTAGGTTACCCTACCCTCACTTAAGGGGGTAGCTGCTCGGGGTAAGCTCACTGCTCGTTATGACTGACGCCGCAATCCTGCACCGCGAGCTGAAGGACATTTCCGACGAGGTCCGCCGCGTCCCGGCGCCGCCGATCCCGGTGCTGGCCGAGCCTTATGCGATCAGGGTTGCCGACCCGGACACCGATGCGGAGATGGTCTCCGAGTGGATGAACCGGCCGCACCTGGCCCAGACGTGGGAGTCTGCGTGGCCACCCGAGCGCTGGCACGCCTATCTGAGCGCCCAGGTCGCCGGCACCTACACCAGGCCGCTCATCGTCAGCCGGCACGGACAAGACAATGGCTATATCGAGTTATACCGGGCCGCAAAGGATTCCATCGCCAAGTACTACTCCGCCCACCCGCACGATCTGGGCATGCACGGGGCCGTCGCTGACGTCGCGGCGGTCAATCGGGGGTTCGCGGCGATTCTGCTGCCGCGCGTCATGGCCAGCGTGTTCGACCTCGAACCGCAGTGCCGGCGGATGATGTTCGAACCCGAGTACCGCAACACGGCGATGCGTCGGCTCGCCGAGTACGTGGGCAGCACCTTCCTCGGTGAACACGACATGGGTTATCGCCGGATGGCGCTGTATGCGGTGCTGCGCTACCCCGACGACGACCCGCTGTCGAACAACCGCTCGTAGCCCTCGTAGTCCGGTCGCATCCCGGCCGCCACCAGCTCCCAGAGCACCTCGTCGGTGCCGCCGCCCACCCGGGCCAGCTTCATGTCGCGCCACCAGCGCCCGATCGGAGTCTCGTCGACCAGGTATCCGGAGCCGCCGAAGATGTGCATGCACTCGGAGAACACTTCTTCGCCCAGCCGGGCCGCGGTGACCTTGATCGCCGCGGCGGTGCGCAGATCCAGGCGCCCCTCGGCGGCGATGCCGTTGAGCGCGTGGCGCAGGAGATCGACTCGGGCCTGCAGGTCGGCGATCCTCATCCGCAGCGCCTGATGCTCGAACAAGGTGGCCCCGAACTGCCGCCGGCGCATCATCCGGGCGTGGGTGAGCCCCAGCACCAGTTGGCACGACGAGGCGACCTGCCCGGCGATCGACATGCGTTCGTGGGCCAGCCCCCAGGAGATCGCAGCCAGGCCGGTGCCAGGGCGTGCGATCAGGGCGTCCGCCGGCACCCAGGTGTCGATCTCGACCGCGGCGGTGTCCAGCGGCCCCGCGCCCACCTTGCGGTAGGGCTGGCCGACCTGCACCTGCTCGGTCGGCACCGCGATCACCAGAACGTTGCCGTGCCGGCTGTTCGGGTCATGGTCGACGCCGCGGGCGACCACGATGATGTGGTCGGCGATCGGCGACAGCGAGACGAACTTCTTTCGACCGCGGATCTCGAATCCGTCGCGCGCGGAACGAACTTCGGTCTCCACGATCTGTAGGTCCGAACCGCCCGACTCCTCGGAGGCCCCGATGCACACCACCGCCTGCCCGGCGATGGCCTGCTCGCAGATGCCCTGCAGGTACTCGGATCGCCCGAAGCGGCGCAGGATCGCGATCGCCGAATCGTGCAGACTCACCCCGACCCCGATTCCGGCCGAGCGCAGCTGTCCCAGCTTCGTCGCCAGCGCCACCAGTTTGGCGACGTCGGGATGCTGACCGTTGTCCCATTTGCCCGCGAACACCCCGGTGCGGCCCAGATGTTCGATCAAGGCTCGCGGGAAGCGTTCGGTCGCTTCTGCTTCGGCGGTCCAGTCGGAGACCTGCTCGTCGAAGGCCTCGTCGAGCAGTGCCCGGTAGGCGTCGATCCCCCCGGAGTCCGAAGTCACCTCAACGCCTCCATGTCCTGTTTGACCTGGACCCGCCGGAGCTTGCCCGACGACGTCCGCGGCAGCGAGCCGGGCGCCAAGAACACCACCTTGGCGGGCACCACCCCACATTGCGATGCGACCCGGGCGATCAGGTCGCTGCGGGCGCCCGCCTCGTCGGGCCCCCGGAATTCGGCGACGACGACCAGGGCCGGGCGAACGTCGTCGGTGCCGACCGCGACCACCGCACCCTCCCGGACGCCGCGGATCTCGGCGGCGACCCGTTCGATCTCGGTGGGGAACACGTTGCGGCCGGCCACCGAGATGATCTCCTTGGCGCGACCGCAGACCACCAGCCCGTCATCGGTCAGATAGCCGAGGTCACCGGTGGCGAACCAGGTGTCCGGGTCGTGGGCCGGTTCGCCGATGTAACCCGACATCATCGAGGTGCCGCGAATCTCGATCTCACCGACGTCGCGACCAGGCTGGTCGGCGTCGTGGCCGGGTGCCGCCGCGATACGGACCTGCATGCCCTGAATCGGCACCCCCAGGATCGCGTGCTGACGTACCGCGGAATCGTTTCCGGCACCGGCGATTTCGTCATACAACAAGCCGGTGCCCGGACGCGGCGCGGTCACCGCGCAGGTGGCCTCCGCCAGACCGTAGGACGGGGTGACCGCAGCCGGGTCGAAACCGAACTTGGCCAGCTCGGCGGCGAAGCGCTGCATTGCCGCGCAGTCGACGGGTTCACCGCCGTTGATCGCCACCCGGACCCGGCCCAGGTCGACGTCGGGGATCCGACGGGCGTATTTGCCCAGCACATGAAAGGCGAAGTTCGGTGCCGCGGTCAGGGTCGCGGCGCTCTCGTGCAGCCACGTCAGCCAGCGAAACGGCGAGGTCGCGAATGCCGCGGTGGGTGCCAGCCACACCGGCGACCCGGCCAGCGCGCCGCTGAGCAGGAACGTCAGCCCCATGTCGTGATACAGCGGCAGCCACGAACAGCCGACATCGGCGGACACGTCGATAGCGACGTGGGCCAGCAGCCCTTGCAGATTGTTCAGCACCGCGGCCGGCGACAGTTGCGCGGTACGAGGTGTTCCGGTCGATCCGGCCGTCCCCTGCAGCACGGCCGGCGTATCCGGCGCGGCCGCTACCGGGGTGAACGCGGCCGAACGCTCGGTGGCCGCGGAGGTGGCGTCGTGCACCGCGACGCCGGCATCGGTATCGGCACCGGCGAGCAGCTGAAATGAGGCGCCGAGGCTGAAGACGGTGTCGACGCCGATAGCGCCGAAGCGGTTCAGCGTCGCGTGCGCCCACTGCTGAGGGTCGGCGCCGCGCACCGGACCGGGCAGGATCGACACCGCACGCCCGGCGAGCCAGGCGCCCTGAATCGCGGCGACCAATGCCACCGTCGGCTCCCCGACCAGGCCGACCGCTCCGGTCCCGCCGGCGTCGAGGACGCGGGCCGCCACACTCTGCGCGCGGGAGTGCACCTGCGCCCACGGGTGGCGGTGCCAGGCTCCGGTGGCCTGGTCGAGAATGACCAGGTCGTGGTCCGACGCGGTCATCGCCCGGGTAAGGGCGCCAGCCAGCACGCTCACGCCTCGGCAGGGACTTTCGCTCGAATGGCGGCCTCGAGGTCGCCGACGGTGTCGCAGCTCAGCAGGTCTTCCTCGGACAACGCCACGCCGAGCCGATCCTCGATGGCGACCATGCCGATCGCGAATGCCACCGAGTCCAGGCCCACGTCGTCGACCAGCCGGGCCTGCTGTGTCACCCGGTCGAGGTCGACATTCAGGTCGTCGCGGAGGATCTCACGCAGCGCGGCGCTGATGGCGTCGGTCGACGAAGAACTCATGTCGAGGGACGCTACACGACACCCGGAAGTAAGGTTAGCCTTACCCTAGTTTGTGATGGTGGACACATAGTTAGGTAAGGCTTGCCTCCACGTAATAAACCTGTCTAAGGTTGGCCCGCGCTTTACATACACAGGAACCTCACACCAGATGAGGTCACGATAAGGAGAAGCAATGAAGCTCGCCTATGCGGACGGATCCCTCGATCGCGTTCCCGCATCCGCCGTTCGTTCGACCCCCCGGGCGAACATCGTAGTGGCCGCCGGGATCGCCCTGGCCGGCGCCGGTGTGATCGCCGTGAACCCGATCGCGCCGGTGCTCTCCCTGGACGCCCACCAGACCGCGGTGCAACTCACCGGCACCTGGGACACCGCGGCTGACAACTGGGCGAACCTGCAGGAGCTGTTCGCGGCGAATCCGGACCCGATCGGTCACGCCGTCGGCGAGCTCGCGACCTACTACGGGGGCGTCGCCAGCAACAGCTTCGAGCAGTCGATGGCCGGCATCGAGGGCATCTGGTCCGGTATGGGGGCCGCCAAGGGTCTGGAGACGATCCTCCCGCTGATCAGCGAGTACATCCAGCAGGGCGACTTCACGAACGCTTACAACCTGCTCAACTGGGACATGTTGTTCAACATGCAGAACATCTTCCAGCCGCTCTTCGACCACACCGTTCGGGGAACCGGCGAATTCGTGCCCGGGGTGTTCGGCATCGGAGCCGACATGACTCGGGTCTTCGCGAACGTGCAGGACGTGTTCGGCGACTTCGACACCTGGAAGGGCGCCGCCAAGTACTTCACGGAGCCGTTGATCGGCTTTCAGTTCGCCCTGGCGGACAACCTGACCGACCACGGTGACCACGTCGCGCAGGACCCGTTCGACGCGTTGCTCAACGGCTACATCCCGTGGGACGTCCCGGACGGTTCCACCGCCGAAGATCCCCACGCCCCGTTCGTCGGTTTGCTCACCGAGGACGGCACCCTGGCCTACCTGTTCGAGAAGTTCCCCAGCATGATCGCCGAGGCGCTGACCCTGAACCTGCCGGCGGCCGACGTGGACGTCCCGGTCGACGTCGACCCGGGTGACGCGCTCGCCGGTGCCGACCTGTTCGACCTGGACTGGCTGAACGGAATCTTCGGCTAGCACAACCACAGCACCACCCGCGCCCGCGCGCGGGATTGAGCCGGGCTCGGGCAGGCGACTGCCCGGGTCCGGCTCTTCGCATCGCCCCCAAAACATTGCCATTGACTAATGTCACCATTGATGGTTGACTGAGTCACATGATCTTCGGGCGCTCGCAGAAGCGCAGCCGTGACGCCTCCGCGGTGGTGACCGGGGCCGGCAGCGGTATCGGCGCCGCATTCGCCGTCGAACTCGCCCGCCGCGGCAGCGCCGTGGTCTGCAGCGACATCGATCCTGACGCCGCCCAGCGCACCGTCGACGCCATCACCGCCGCCGGCGGGCGCGCCACCGCCGTGCACTGCGACGTCTCGCAGATCGACGCCGTCACCGCGCTGGCCGAGGCCGCGCAGACCTGGTTCGGCCACTCGCCGACCCTGGTGATCAACAACGCCGGCGTCGGCGCCGGCGGGCAGCCGGTCGGTGAGATGGCGCTGGATGACTGGAATTGGACCCTGGGCATCAACCTGTGGGGCCCGATCCACGGCTGCCACGTCTTCACCCCGATATTGCGTGACGCCGCCGGTGACCAACCCCGCGGCATCATCAACGTGGCTTCCGCCGCATCGTTCGGTGCTGCCCCGGATATGGCGGCATACAACGTCAGCAAGGCCGGCGTGCTGTCACTGTCGGAGACCTTGGCCGCCGAATTGTCCGGTACCGGAATCGGTGTCACCGTGCTGTGCCCGACGTTCGTCAAGACCAACATCGTCGAATCCGGCCGGATCACCGCTCAGTCCAGCGAGGCGGCGAGCCTGTTGATGCGCTGGACCGGGCTGACCGCCGACCGGGTCGCCCGCGACTGTCTCGACACCCATGACCGCGGCGGCCTGTACTGCATGCCGCAGCTGGACGCCAAGATCGGTTGGAACATCAAACGTTTCGCTCCGGAGACATTCACCCGAACCATCGGGCTGGCATTCCGCGCCAGTGCGGCACTGCCGGGAAAGGCCGACTGAAGGAGAAGCAGATGGCTCTCGACATGGACGTCATGCTCACCAAGATCAAGGACCGCCAGTGGGCGCTGGCCGACATCGACTGGGACGCACCGGGAGCCGAGCTGATTCGCCCCGAGATGGCGCCCAAGCTCAAGAAATTCATGGCCGATCTGTGCTGGATCGAGAACATCGGCGCGCGCGGCTTCGCAGCCATGGCGCGCAAGGCCCCCACCGCGACACTGGCCGAGATCTACCGGTATTTCCACGCCGAGGAGCAGCGCCACGCCAACGCCGAACTAGCGCTGATGAAGCGCTGGGGCATGCTCGATGACGGCGAGATGCCCGAACCCAACGTCAACATCCGGTTGGCCATGCAATGGCTCGACGACTACTCCGACGACTTGCCGCTGTCGGTGCTGGGCACGGTGATTCCGATGCTGGAAGTCGCCCTCGACGGCGCCCTGCTGAAGTTCCTGCTCGACGAGGTCGATGACCCGGTCTGCCACCAGGTCTTCGAGAAGATCAATAACGATGAATCCCGGCACATCGCGGTTGATTTCGAGGTGTTGGAGATGATCGGCCACGCCGACGCGCGCAGGCTGGCGATCGAGTTCGTCGGCACCGTCGCCTCCCCGTCGCTGATCATCGGCGCGCTGATCTCCATCCCGCTGCTCAACCGGATCCGCAACGAGGTGATCGGCATGGGCCTGGATCCCCAGCGCCTCTACGCCGCCCTGATGCGTTTCACCCAGTTCGGTGAACGCGGCGAACACACCCGGCGGGTGCCGGCCTACCAGGTCGTCAAGTACTACTCGGGCTGGATGGCCAACCCGAACAGCCCATATCACCTGCTGGCCAACCCGGCGGTGTGGCTCTCCGGTTTCTACCCCAAGCGGCTGCTCAAACCCATCCCGAGCTGGTTCAAAGAGCTCACCCACGAACCGGCGGCCTGACGTGGCGCGCGGGCACGTCTATCAGACCCTGATCGTGGGCGCGGGGTTCAGCGGGATCGGCGCTGCGATCAAACTCAGCGAGGCCGGTTTCGCCGGCGCCGAGGAGATCATCATCCTCGAGCGCAGCGACCGGGTCGGCGGAACCTGGCGAGACACCCGCTATCCCGGTGCGGCATGCGACATTCCGTCGCTGCTGTATTCGTTCTCGTTCGTCGCCAACCCGGGCTGGTCACGTGCTTACCCGACGGCCGACGAGATCTATGCGCACATCGAGGACATGGTCGACCGCTTCGACCTGCGCCGTCACATCCGGTTCGGCACCGAGGTCACCGGGCTGGCATTCGACGACGGCGACGGAACGTGGACGATTTCGGCCGGGCGTAAGAAGTTTCGGGCCCGCACCGTGGTGCTCGCCTCCGGCCCGTTGCCCGACTCCAGCTTCCCGGCCATCCGCGGCCTGGAGTCCTACACCGGCCACAAGATTCACAGTGCCCGCTGGGATCACGACTACGACTTCGCGGGCAAGAAGGTCGCCGTCGTCGGAACCGGCGCCAGCGCGGTGCAGATCATCCCGGAGCTGGTCACCCAGGCCGGATTCGTCAAGGTCTTTCAGCGCACTCCCGGCTGGGTGATTCCCCGCCTGGACGTGGCCATGCCCCCGGTCGTCCAAGAGGTGTTCGCCAAAGTGCCTGCCGCCCAGCAACTCGCCCGCCAGGCGCTGTTCTGGGGGCATGAGGCCAGCGCCACCGCCCTGGTGTGGAACACCCCGCTCAGCGGCCTGGTGGCCCAACTGGGCAAAGTCCATCTGCGTAGCACGGTCAAGGATCCGTGGCTGCGCCGTCAGCTCACCCCGGATTTCACCCCCGGGTGCAAGCGGATGCTGGTCTCCAGCGACTACTACCCCGCGCTGCAACGGGACAACTGCAAGCTGATCTCCTGGCCGATCGCCACGATCAGCCCGGCCGGCATCCGCACCAGCGACGGTGTGGAACACCGGCTGGACGCCATCGTGTTCGCGACCGGCTACGACGTGCACCTGACCGGCCCGCCGTTTCCGGTCACCGGGCTGGGCGGCAGGTCACTGGCCGCGGACTGGAGCGGCGGCGGTCAGGCCTTCAAAAGCATTCAGGCGCACGGCTATCCGAACCTGTTCTTCATGACCGGCCCCAACTCCGGGCCGGGCCACAACTCACTGCTGGTCTACGTCGAAGGACAGATCGACTACGTGGTGCGCGCCGTGGGGGCGATCCGCCGCGGCGACCTGCGCTACCTGGACGTACGTGACGACGTGCAACGTCGCCACAACGAGCAGATCCAGCGGCGACTGCGCAAGACGACCTGGATGTCGGGTTGTCGCAGCTGGTATCTGACCGAGGACGGTTTCAACGCGTCGATGTACCCGGGGTTCGCAACCCAGTATCTTCGGCAGATGCGCAGTTTCCGCCTCGCCGACTACCACGCGGTGGCATGACCGCGCCGGATCGTCCCGCCAGGCCCGACTCCATCGCCGGTGTGCTGGCGAACCTGCGCCGGGTGCCTCGCCGGGTGCGCCGCGAGTCCCGCGAGGTGATCGAGGCCGCGGTGACCCAGCTCTTCGAGGTCGTGGTGCGCCACCCCGGCGGCAATACCGCATCGCGGGAGTACCGGATCGACGATCTGGCCCGATTGGGCGGCACCACCACCCGCAACGTGCGGGTGTATCGGGACCGGGACCTGCTGCCGCCGCCGCGACGGGTCGGGCGCATCGCGTTGTACAACGACACGCACCTGACCCGGCTGCGGCTGATCACCTCGATGCTCGATCGCGGTTACACCATCGCGCACGTCAAAGAGATGATTGGCGCCTGGGAGCAGGGCAAGGACTTGAGCGACATCCTCGGCCTGGAGAGTGCGATCGCCGGCAGTTGGACCACCGAACGCCCCGAGACCGTCTCGCGTGTCGAGGCCGAGCGGCGGATCGGCGACCCGCAGGCGTTGCGCCGGCTGGTGGCGCTCGGGGTGATCCGCCTGGACGGGGCCGAGGGCTCCCGGGCCACCATCACCCGGCCCAAACTGATCGAGGCGTTCAACGAGATCCGCGGCTACGGTATCGCCGTCGACAAGCTCATCGACCTCTACGAGCAGACACTGCCGCACATCGACGCGATCAGCCAGATGTTGGTGCGGGCCGGTGCCGAACACGTGCTGACCAAGATCCAGCCCGGGGCGCCGTTGCCGGCAGATACCGAGATCGCCGAGCTGATCGGCATGCTGGTGCGGTTCCGCACCCAGGCCGTCGCATCCGTCACCGCCACCCTGGCGTCCTCGATCGAGTCCACCATCGAGTCGATGGTCACCGGCCTGCTCGCCGAGTCCCTGCTGCACTGACGCGGCGGTCCCAGCTTCGCCGTCTCAGGCCAGCGCGAGAAACAGCTTCTCCAGTTCGTCCTCGGTCAGCGGAGCATCGCCGGTGGCGGACTCCCCGGTGAGGCACTGTCGCAGCCCGCTGGCGACGATCTTGAAACCCGCCCGGTCCAGCGCACGCGAGACCGCGGCCAGTTGAGTCACCACGTCCTTGCAGTCGCGGCCGCTCTCGATCATCGCGATCACGCCGGCGAGCTGACCGTGGGCGCGGCGCAACCGGTTCAACACCGCCTTCATGCTTTCGTCGTCGCCAACCACGTGAGCTCCTCTCGGCGAAAACACCATGATACCCGGCGGGGTATCGCACCGGCGGAACTCAGTGGCGGGCGATCAGGTGCGGCGCCAGCGTCGCGAGCTTCTCGCAGGTCTCTTCGAACTCCCGCTCGGGACGGGACACGTCGATGACGCCCGCCCCGGCCCGCAGCCAGGTCCGCCCGTCTTGTTCGTAGGCGGCGCGCAACGTCAACGCGGCGTCCAGGCCCCCGGCGGCGGTGAACATCACCACCGCGCCCGAATACAGGCCCCGCGGGCACTCGTCGAGCCGAAGGATGGCGTCGATCCCGGCGCGCTTGGGAATGCCGGATGCGGTGACCGCCGGGAACAGCGCCTCCAAGGCATCCATCCGATCCCGCGAGCGGTCCAGCCGCCCGGACACCGTCGAGCCCAGGTGCTGAACGCTCCCCCGCTCCCGCACCGTCATGAAGTCGGTCACCGCCGCACTGCCGGGTTCGGCGATCTCGGCGATCTCATCCATCGACGTGCGCACCGAGATCGCGTGCTCGACGATCTCCTTGGCGTCGGATTGCAGCTCGGCACGGACCGGCCCGTCCACCGCGGGGTCGCCGGTGCGCGCCCGCGTCCCGGCCAGCGGCTCGGTGAGCACCAGGCCGTCGTCGCGCACCTCGGCTACCAGTTCCGGGCTGAAACCGAGTGCCCGAATCCCGCCGAGCCGCAACAGGAACGACCGGGCGGGGGTGTTGTGCCGCCGCCCCAGCCGATAGGTCGACGGGAAGTCCAGCGCGAACGGCACGTCGACGCAGCGCGACAGGATCACCTTGCGGTAGCGGCCCGCGCAGATCTCGCCGACGGCGGTGGCCACCCGGTCGCGATAGCCGGCGGCGTCGGCGTCCACCGCGATCCCGGACGGATCGGCGAGGGTGGGGACACCGTCGGCCAGCAGCCGGTCGAGCACCGCGGCCTCGCGCTCGCCGGCGTCGAACAGCTCGACGTTCTCGGCGGTGACCACGATGCGGGTCCGCGGCCAGAAGACCCGCGCCAGCGCGGTCCCGGGGGCCAGCCGGTCCTGCAGCCCGAAGCGGTAGGTACCGAACTCGAAGGCGACCCAGCCGAACACCTGCTCGGTCTCCAACAGCAAGCGGTCGACGGCCTCACCGAGCACCGCGGCCGGGTGGCCCCGCCAGTGCTGGCGGCGCACCACTCCGTCGCGGACGGTGCGCAGCTCATCGCTGTCCAGTTCGACGGCCGCGCGCACGCCGGTGGCCAGCGTCCAGCTTCCGCACCGCTCATAGAGCAGGTACTCCTCGCCGTCCGGTTCGGACAGGGCCGCGGCGAGCCCCGCCGCCAGATCGGCCGGTCCGACGCCCGGCGGTAGCGGCACCGACAGCGAAGTTTCGGGGACTGCTTCGACACCGAGATCGGACACAGCTAGTAAATGTAGCCTAACCTACGTAGCCGCGCGCGCTCCGCCCCGGGAAATCGCCGGGCCGGGATCCGGCCGGTGCTTCCGGCGCGGCCGCGACGCCCGTGACGCCGGCCACTTCGGCGCGTTGGTGGTGATCTGGTTACGGGCGTTCACAATTCGGTATCAGTCACCACACAACGGTTGGCAGCACCGGCACCGGTATGGAATATAGAGACATGCTAAGCATTCGTAAGCTCGTTGGATCGATGTTCGTAGCCGGCGCCGCGGCGGCGATCGCAGTCGCCCCGACCGGCCTGATGCTCGCCGCCGCGCCGGAGGGCACGACCGGCCCCTCGGTGGTGGCCCAACCGCACGGTTCCGGTGGCCCCGACGGCAACGGCGGCGCCAGCGGGTGCGGCCACGACGCCGGCTGGCAGGGCTGCGGCGGGTTCATCCCCGGCCAGGGCGGCTTCGGCCACGGCTGCTTCAACGGCATCTGCGGCAGCTGGGACGGCGGCCGCGGCTGGTTCAGCGGCTGACCTGCCGCCGACAATCCGGTAGGGCTACCCGAGCAGGGAGCGCACCACCGCATCGGCCAGCAGCCGGCCCCGGTCGGTCAGCACCAGGTGTTCGCCGTCGATGCGCAGCAGGCCGTCGCCGACCGCGGTGGCGGCACGCTCCTGCTCGCCCGGATCCAGCGCCGCCAGCGCCAACCCCTCGCGCATCCGCAGCCGAAGCATCACGTCTTCGGTGTGCCGGTCGGACTCGGAGAGCTCCTCGAAACCGGCCACCGGCAGCGTCATATCCGCCAAGATCTGCGCATAAGCGTTGGGGTGCTTGACATTCCAATAGCGCAGCGCGCCGTCGTAGCTGTGCGCACCCGGGCCGGCGCCCCACCACCGGCCACCGCCCCAGTAACCCAGATTGTGCCGGCAGGCCGCGCCCGGCCGGCTCCAGTTGGACACCTCATACCAGTCCATCCCGGCGGCGCGCAGGGTGGTGTCGACCAGGTCGTAGCGATGCGCCAGCACGTCGTCGTCGGGGGCGGGCAGTTCCCCGCGCCGCACCCGACGGGCCAGGGCGGTGCCGCTCTCGACGATCAGGCTGTAGGCCGACACGTGATCGACCTCGGCCTCCAGCGCGGCGTCCACCGAGCGCAGCAGGTCATCATCGGTCTCGCCGGGGGTGCCGTAGATCAGGTCGATGTTGAGGTGGTCGAATCCGGCCGCGCGCGCCTCCCGGGCGGCGGCCACCGGACGGCCCGGCGAATGGATGCGATCCAGGGTGGCCAGCACCCGCGGCGACACCGACTGCATCCCCAAGGACACCCGGGTGAAGCCGGCGGCATGGATCGTGTCGAAGAACTCCGGCGACGTCGACTCCGGATTGGCCTCGGTGGTGACCTCGGCGTCCTCGGCCAGGCCGAAGTGTTGCCGCACGTGATCGAGGACCAGCGCCAACCGCGCGCCACCGAGCAGCGACGGTGTGCCGCCGCCGACGAACACGGTGTCGGCGCGCGGGCCGCCCAGGCGAGCGGAGGCCAATTCCAGTTCCCGGGCCAGCGCCGCCACCCAGGCGTCCGGGTTGGCGCCACCGAGCTCCGCCGGGGTGTAGGTGTTGAAGTCGCAGTAGCCGCACCGGGCGAAACAGAACGGCACGTGCACATACACCCCGAACGGCCCCGGGGATTCGAGCCGGTCCGGTGCCACGTCGGGCAGCGCTACCGCGGTCGCGGTGGTCATAACGGCCGATCATCCCACGGTGCCGCAGGCGATGCCGTCCGCCGACGCCTCAAGGCCGGCGCCTCAGTAGGCCTGCGCCTCCACGCCGTCGGCGTCCTCGAGCAGCGCCGACAGATAGTGGGTCAGCGAACCGACCGGGGCCGCCCCGGCACCCGATGTGGCAGAACCGCCGCGCGACGCGCACGCCGGCCAGGCGCCGGGCCCCTGACTGGCCATGATCCGCTTGGCGACGGCGATCTGCTGCTGCGGGCTGGCCTGCGAGGGCAATCCGATCCCGCCGTTGGCGTCCCAGGCGGCAGCGCTGATCTGCAGACCGCCGTAGTCGCCGCTGCCGCTGTCGGCCGTCCAGTTTCCACCGGATTCGCATTTGGCGATGGCTTCCCAGTTGATCGGATCGGCATGGGCCGCGCCGGTCAGTTCGGCGGCCCCGACCAGCAGCGCACCTGCGGCCAGCACTGTGAATTTCCTCATACCAACTCCACCTTGCTGGCCAGCCAGCGGCCGTCGACCTTGTCCATAGTCATCCGGATCCGGCTGCGGTCCATCACCGGCTCGGGGTTGTCGGTGTTGCGCACCGCCTGGTTGACCAGCAGCACGACCACGGCGTGGCTGCGGTCGGCGGATTTGACCACCGCTTCGGTGACGTGGCCGCGCGCGGTCGCCTTGTTGTCGATCAGCACCTGACGCAGCTTCGCCCCCGACCGGGTGTGCATTCGGTTGAACTCACCGGTCGACCCTTCAGCGATGTCGGCGAAGTTGCGGTCGACGTCGTCAGCGTCGATATCGGTCAGCCGCAACGCATATGCCTCAGCGGCCTGCAACGCCTGTTCGCCCGCGAGATGGGTTTGGTAGTGCTGAACGGCCAACCATCCGCCGCCGCCCACGGCGGCCATCAGAGTCGCGATCGCCAGCCAGCGCCGCATCAGGGCGCGTCCATTTGGCCGCGGGGGCGGTTCGGGTACCGGTGGCGGTTCCCACACCGGTTCCCACCCGAAGTCGACGACGCTCACCTGTCCCCACCCGCCTTCCGCTCCGCTGCTGTGCGACTTCGACGTATCGGTCCGCACGGTCCCGGCCTGTCCTGGTCCGGCCCTCCCGTCCCGACCGCCTCGCCGTCGGGCCCCAAATGAGTTTTGCGCATGCTGATCACAACTTTGCGCCGGTAAGGAAGATTTTCGGCATCCATGGCATAATCGGCCGGGTGACTGCCGCCTACTGCACCGCCTCCGGGATTGCCCTGGTGGCTCGGCGGCACATCGATCTGAAGCGGGTCTGTAGCTGTCGCTGTCTGCCTTGATGTCGTAGAACCGCCCACCTGTACTTTCCAGCTGGCCGCCGGATCTGCGCCGCCGGAGACAGTCGCCGGTTACCCGCGCTCCATCCCGCCAGCTCCTCTGTTGAAGGAGAATCGATGACCGCCACTTCGACTGCGTCCAGCACCGCGGGCGCAGCGCGCAAGCGCAGCGAGGCCCAGTGGGCGCTCGGCGAGACCGAACCGGTCAACCACAACGAGCAGTTCAAGCAGGACGACCCGGCCCTCAACGTCCGGGCCCGGATCCTCGACGTCTACTCCAAGCAGGGCTTCGACTCGATCGCCAAGGACGACCTGCGCGGCCGGTTCCGCTGGATGGGGCTCTACACCCAGCGCGAACAGGGCTACGACGGCACCTTCACCGGCGATGAGAACGCCGACCTGCTGGAGGCCCGCTACTTCATGATGCGGGTGCGCTGCGACGGCAAGGCGCTGTCGGCTACCGCGATGCGGACCCTGGGCGAGATCTCGGAGGAGTACGCCCGCGGCACCGCCGACATCACCGACCGCAACAACCTGCAGTACCACTGGATCGAGATCGAGAAGGTTCCCGAGATCTGGGACCGGCTGAGCGCGGTCGGGCTGCAGACCATGGAGGCCTGTGGCGACTGCCCCCGCGGCATGCTGGGCTCGCCGCTGGCCGGGGAGTCGCTCGATGAGGTGCTCGACGCCTCCCCCGCCCTGGACGAGATCGTGCGGCGCTACATCGGCAACCCCGACTACGCCAACCTGCCGCGCAAGTACAAGACCGCGGTGTCGGGCCTGCCCGACGTCGCCCACGAGATCAACGACATCTCGTTCATCGGCGTCAACCACCCCGAGCACGGCCCCGGCCTGGACCTGTGGGTGGGCGGTGGCCTGTCGACCAACCCGATGCTGGCGCAGCGCCTCGGCGCCTGGGTCCCGCTGGAGGAGGTTCCCGACGTCTGGGAGGCGGTCACCCGCTTGTTCCGCGACTACGGCTACCGCCGGCTGCGCTCCAAGGCCCGGCTGAAGTTCCTGCTCAAGGACTGGGGCGCCGAGAAGTTCCGGGAAGTTCTCGAGACCGAATTCCTGGGCCGCAAACTGATCGACGGACCGGCCCCCGCCCAGCCCACCGCGACCATCGACCACGTCGGGGTGCAGAAGACCCGCAACGGCCTCAACGCGGTCGGGGTGGCCCCGATCTCCGGCCGGGTGAGCGGCGCGACCCTGCTCAAGATCGCTGACTTGATGGAGCAGGTCGGGTCGGACCGGGCCCGGTTCACCCCGTACCAGAAGCTGATCATTCTCGACGTTCCCGACGAGAAGCTCGACGGGTTGCTCGCCGAGCTGGATGCGCTGGGCCTGCCGGCCAACCCGTCGCCGTGGCGCCGCAACCTGATGGCGTGCACCGGCCTGGAGTTCTGCAAGCTGTCGTTCGTCGAGACGCGGGTGCGCGCGCAGAGTCTGGTCCCCGAGCTCGAGAAGCGCCTCGATGATCTCAACGCACTGCTGGACGTGCCGGTCACGGTCAACATCAACGGGTGCCCGAACTCGTGTGCCCGAATCCAGGTGGCCGACATCGGGTTCAAGGGCCAGATGATCGACGACGGCAACGGCAATTCGGTTCCGGGCTTTCAGGTTCACCTGGGCGGCAGCCTGGGCGCTGACAGTGGTTTCGGCCGTAAATTGCGCCAGCACAAGGTGTTCAGCGACGACCTGGGCGACTACATCGAGCGGGTGGTGCGTAACTTCATCAAGGGCCGCAACGCCGGTGAGCGATTCGCGCAGTGGGCGGTGCGGGCCGAGGAGGACGACCTGCGATGAGGCCCCACGAAGAAGCGGAGCTGCGCGAGCTGGCTGCCCGCGGCGCGGCGGAGCTCGACGGCGCCACCGCCACCGAACTGCTGGAGTGGACCGACGCGAACTTCGGCGGAGTCCACGGCCCCCGCGGCGGCGCCACCTGTAACTATGTGGTGGCCTCCAACATGGCCGACGCGGTGCTGGTGGACCTGGCGTCCAAGGTCCGTGCGGGGGTTCCGGTGCTGTTCCTCGACACCGGCTACCACTTCGCCGAGACCATCGGCACCCGTGATGCGGTGGAGGCTATGTATGACATCCAGTTGGTCAACGTCACCCCCGAGCTGACCGTGGCAGAGCAGGACGCCGCGCACGGCAAAGACCTGTTCGCGTCCAATCCGGCGTTGTGCTGCCAGATGCGCAAGGTCGAGCCGCTGGCCCGCACGCTGCGCGGCTACTCGGCGTGGGTGACCGGGCTGCGCCGGGTGGAGGCGCCGACCCGCGCCAACGCCCCGCTGATCAGCTTCGATGAGCAGTTCGGTCTGGTGAAGGTCAACCCGCTCGCCGCCTGGACCGACGACGACATGGACGCCTACATCGCCGCGAACAATGTGCTGGTCAACCCGCTGATCGACGAGGGGTACCCGTCGATCGGCTGCGCGCCATGCACCACCAAACCCGCGGTCGGCGCCGATCCGCGCAGCGGACGCTGGGCGGGTCTGGCCAAGACCGAATGCGGGTTGCACGCTTCGTGACGGCTCCCGCTACAACGCTGGTGTTGACCGCGCACGGCAGCCGGGATCCGCGCTCGGCTGCCAACACTCGTGCGATCGCCGGGCACTTGCGCCGGGTGGCACCGGAATTCACGGTGCGGGTGGCGTTCTGCGAGCACAGCACGCCCGGCTTGGACGACGTGCTGGACACCGTGGCGGCCCGCACCGACCGGACCGTCGTGGTCCCGTTCCTGTTGGCCAGCGCCTACCACGCCCGCATCGACATCCCGGGCGTGATCGCGCGATCCGGGGCTGCCGTGCAAGTGGCTCCCACGCTGGGCCAAGACGACCGGCTGGTGCAGGTCCTCGGTGAGCGGCTCACCGCCGCCGGCGCCTCCCGCTTCGACCCCGAACTGGGCGTGGTGGTGGTCGCGGTGGGTTCCTCGCACGCTGCCGCCAATGCCCAGACCGCCCGCGTCGCCGCGCCGTTGTCCCGCGGAACCCGTTGGGCGGGAGTAGAAGTCGCCTTCGCCACCCAGGGGCCCTCGGTGCCCGAAGCCGTCGAGCGTCTCAAGGCCCGTGGGGCCACCAGGTTGATGATCGCGCCGTGGTTTCTGGCCCACGGCAGGATCACCGACGGGATCGCCGCCTACGCCGCGCGAGCCGGGATTGCGATGGCCGAGCCACTCGGTGCCCACCGCCTGGTGGCGGCGACCGTGCTGGACCGGGTGGAGGCGGCCCTGGCCGCGGGCCACGCCGCCGCCTGATCCCCGGGTTCGCGGCTGCGCGCGGGCCGGCTTACACCGATACCGGTGCGCCGGGGGCGGACGCATCCTGCAGCGGGGGCACCCGGGTCGCCCGCACGTAGACCGTGTCGCCTTCGGCCAGGGCGAGCGCCTCGGCGTCGCCGCGGGTGATCTGCGCGGTGAACGGCACCTTGGTGGCACCGTTGGTCAACTCCACCCGCACCTCGAAGCCCAGGGCCACCACCCGGTCGACCACCGCACGCACCACGGCGGATGCCTCGGCGCCGCCGGCGTCTCGCGCTGCGGCCACCGCCATCTCGGGGGTGCGGCCGACCCGGATGTCGTGCGGGCGCACCAGGGCGCCGTTGAGCGACGAGACCGCGCCCAAAAACGACATCACGAATGCGTTCGCCGGGGCGTCGTAGACCTCGGTCGGGCTGCCGAGCTGCTCGATGCGGCCCTGGTTGAGCACGGCGATCCGGTCGGCGACGTCGAGCGCCTCGGCCTGGTCGTGGGTGACCAGCACCGTGGTGACGTTCACCTCGTCGTGCAGGCGTCGCAGCCAGGCCCGCAGATCCTCGCGGACCTTCGCGTCCAGGGCACCGAACGGCTCGTCGAGCAGCAGCACCTGCGGATCCACCGCCAGCGCCCGCGCCAACGCCATCCGCTGCCGCTGCCCGCCGGAGAGCTGGTTGGGGTAGCGGGTCTGAAAACCACTGAGCCCCACCACTTCCAGCAGGTTGTCCACCTTCTCCTTGACCTCGGACTTAGGCCGTTTGCGGATCTTGAGCCCGAACGCCACATTGTCGCGCACCGTCATGTGCTTGAACGCCGCATAGTGCTGGAACACGAATCCGATGCCTCGCCGCTGCGGCGGGACCCCGGTGACGTCGACGCCGTTGATGGTGACCGTGCCGCTGTCCGGGTGGTCCAGGCCGGCGATCGCCCGCAGCAGCGTCGACTTGCCCGAGCCGCTGGGGCCGAGCAGCGCGGTGAGGGAACCGGACGGCACCGAGAAGTCGACGTTGTCGAGTGCGACGAAGTCTCCGTAGCGTTTGTTGGCCCCGCGTACGGTGATCGCGTTGCTCATCTGCTCCCCTTTCCGGCCCGCCGCATGTCGAGCACCACCTGAACGATCAACACCAGCACCGACACCGTCATCAGCAGCGTGGACAAGGCGTAGGCGCCGTATTCGGCGCCACGGTTGTAACGGTCGGACACCAGCAGCGTCAGCGTCTGGGACTTTCCGGGCAGGTTCGACGACACGATCAACACCGCGCCGTATTCGCCGAGGGTTCGCGCCACGGTCAACACGATCCCGTACGTCAACCCCCAGCGGATCGAGGGCAGCGTGATCCGCCAGAACGTCTGCCACCAGCTCGATCCCAGCGTCGCCGCGGCTTCCTCCATGTCGGTGCCCAATTCGTGCAGCACCGGTTCGACTTCCCGGATCACGAACGGCAGGGTGACGAAGATGCTGGCCAGCACGATGCCCGGCAGGCCGAAGATGATCTTGAAGCCCCAGTCGTTCTCCACGAAGCCCAGCAGCCCTGCCGACCCCCACAACACGATCAGCGCGACACCGACGATCACCGGCGAGACCGCGAACGGCAGGTCGATGATGGCCTGCAGTGCTCCCTTGCCGCGGAACCTGTTTCGCGCCAGCACCAATGCGGTCGGAATACCGAAGATGACGTTGAGCGGCACCACGATCGCGACCACCAGCAGCGACAGCTGCAACGCCGAGATAGCCGCCGGGGTGGAGATGTAGGCGAAGAACTGCCCGAATCCCGGGGCGAAGCTGCGCCACAGGATCAACGACACCGGAACGATCAGTAGCAGGCCGACATAGACCAGCGCCACGAACCGGAGGAGGTAGCGGACCTTGCGTGATGGCGTCATGCCGACCGCTCCTGCCGATTGGTCACCCGCGCACCCAACACCCGCAGCACGAGCAGCACCAGGAAGGAAATCCCGAGCAGCACCAGAGAGATCGCTGCGGCGCCGGTGCGGTCGTCGTTCTCGATCAGGGTGCGGATCCACTGGGAGGACACCTCGGTCTTGCCCGGCACCGCCCCGCCGATCAGCACCACCGAGCCGAACTCGCCGATCGCCCGGGAGAACGCCAGGCCCGCCCCGGTCAGCAGCGCCGGGGTGAGCGACGGCAGCACCACGGTGCGAAAGATCGTCGCGCCGGAGGCGCCCAGTGACGCGGCGGCCTCCTCGACCTCCCGGTCGATCTCCAGCAGCACCGGTTGCACGGCGCGCACCACGAACGGCAGCGTGACGAACGCCAGCGCCAGGCCGACGCCCCAGGCGGTGTGCTGCAGATGCAGCTGTACCGGGCTCGCCGGGCCGTACAGCGCCAGCATCACCAGGCTGGCGACGATGGTGGGCAACGCGAACGGCAGGTCGATGATCACGTCGATGAACCGCTTGCCGACGAAGTCGTCACGCACCAACACCCAGGCGATCAGCAGTCCGAACACCAGGTTGACCACGGTGACTCCGGCCGCGATCGTCAGCGTCACCCGGAAGGACTCCAGCGCCGAGTGCGAGGTAATCGCCAGCCGGAACGCCTGCCACCCTCCGCCGGCGGCCTGCCAGGCGATCGCGGCCAGCGGGGCCAGCACGATCAGCGACAGCCATATCACCGCGGCGCCCACCCGCAGCGAGACGCCTTCACGCCGGAATCCGGTATGACCGGGTGGCCCGTCCTCACCCGGCCGGGTCGCCTCGGTCACCACGATCGCCGTCATCCGGTGACCCGGGTGTAGATCTTGGTGATGGTGCCGCTCTCCTTGTCGAACAGGCCGGTGTCCACGATGTCCCACCCGCCGAGGTCGGCGATCGTCCAGAGCTTGTCCGGCGCCAGGAACTGCTCCCGGAACTCGGCCGCGATACCGGGGTCGACCGGCCGGAAGCCGGCCTGCGCCCACAGGCGTTGCGCAACCGTCGTGTACTGGAAGTTCTTGAACGCGGTGACGGTGTCGAGGTGTCTGCTGGAGGTCACCACCGCCAGCGGGTTCTCGATCTTGAAGGTCTGTGACGGGTTCACGTGCTCCACCGCCTTGCCCTTGCGCTCGATGGCGATCGCCTCGTTCTCGTAGCTGATCAGCACGTCGCCGCTGCCCTGGAGGAACACGTCGGTGGCCTCCCGCCCCGAGCCCGGCCGCAGCTTGACGTGGTCGCTGACCAGTTTGTCGACGAAGTCCAGACCGGCCTGCGGGTCCTTGCCGCCCTCACTTTTGACGGCGTAGGGAGCCAGCAGGTTCCACTTGGCCGATCCCGAGCTCAGCGGGCTGGGGGTGATCACCTCGACACCGGGCGCCAGCAGGTCATCCCAGTCCTTGATGTTCTTGGGATTGCCCTGCCGCACCACCAGGGTCACCACCGAACCGAACGGGATGCCCCTGGTGACGTCGGCGTTCCAGTCCTCGGCCACCTTGCCGGCCTTGACCAGCCGGGTGATGTCGGGTTCCACCGAGAAGTTCACGATGTCGGCGGGTTTGCCGTTGGCGACCCCGCGAGACTGATCCCCCGAGGCGCCGTAGGAGGTGACGACCTGCACGTCGGCGCCTTCCTCGGTGTCGTAGAAGGCCGGGATGACCTTGCTCCAGCCGGGTTCGGGCACCGCGTAGGCCACCAGCGTCAAGGTGGTGTGCGCATCGGACCGTTCGGCACCACCGACCACGTCGCTGGGCCCGCCTCCGCAGCCGGCGATCAAGGCAGTGGCCAGCACCAGGGCGGCGGCTTTGACGGAGTGGAGCATTGATGACCTTTCAGTGCAGACTGAGGAATTGGGTCCCGCCGCTTCGCGAAGATGGTCGCCCAATCGCTGAGATACCGGGCATCAGGACACCAAAGCGTCGACGGAGCGGGTGTTCAGCGACAACAGTGCACGTCGGCCACAGCGCAATTACCCACGGCAATGTTCATCGAGAGGGCCAAGACGCGGCTCTCTCCTTTGCCGGACGCTGCGAGCATGCCGGGAAGCGTAACAGAACCCCGCGGTTCAGCGAGGATCGACGGCGGAGAGCCGAAGCTGGAACCGCGGCACGAACCCGTAGGTCAGCGGGTCAGGAGCCAGCTGACGATCACCAGCACGATCAGACCGACCAGAATCAACGTCACCTGGGAGCGCGGCATCAGTGCGTCCCACCGTCATCGTGCCGGACGCGTTCCAGCACCCGGATTCCCTGCCCCAGCGCCGCGTCCAGCACCACCGCCAGGCCATAGGCCAGCGCCAGCACCACCGGCATCACCACGGCGGTCTGGACTACGAAACCGAGCCCGGACAGCCAGAGCTCAACGCCATCCCACCAGCTCAGGAACCCAACCATCCCGATCACCTTAGCGCCGATCGCAAGCGCGGCGAAGCCGGGCGCAGCGGGTCGGCGCCATCAGCACAGCGCCGATCGCAAGCGCGGCGAAGCCGGGCGCAGCGGGTCGGCGCCATCAGCACAGCGCCGATCGCAAGCGCGGCGAAGCCGGGCGCAGCGGGTCGGCGCCATCAGCACAGCGCCGATCGCAAGCGCGGCGAAGCCGGGCGCAGCGGGTCGGCGCCATCAGCACAGCGCCGATCGCAAGCGCGGCGAAGCCGGGCGCAGCGGGTCGGCGCCATCAGCACAGCGCCGATCGCAAGCGCGGCGAAGCCGGGCGCAGCGGGTCGGCGCCATCAGCACAGCGCCGATCGCAAGCGCGGCGAAGCCGGGCGCAGCGTGGGTCAGCTAGACGTGCGGCGGGCCGCCAGAGATGATGTCGGCATGGTCCTGCACACCCCTCCGGGCGATGCACCCGACAAGACCGCTCCCGACGTCACCGGAAAAGCCCCGGACGGCCGCGTCGCCGCCAAGTCGACCCCGCCACTGTCGGCGACCGCGCCGGTGCCCTATTCGGCGGCGCCGGGCCAGGTGCGCAACTCGTTTCCGCCGATCGCCGACTACGCGTTCTTGTCGGACTGTGAAACCAACTGCCTGATCTCGGCGGCGGGCTCGGTGGAGTGGATGTGTGTGCCGCGGCCCGACTCCCCCAGCGTCTTCGGCTCGATCCTGGATCGCGGCGCCGGGCACTTCCGGCTCGGGCCGTACGGGGTCGCGGTGCCCGCGGCACGGCGCTACCTGCCCGGCAGCCCCATCATGGAGACCACCTGGCAGACCCACACCGGCTGGCTGATCGTGCGGGACGCGCTGGTGATGGGCAAGTGGCACGACATCGAAACCCGGTCGCAGACTCATCGGCGTACCCCGATGGACTGGGACGCCGAGCACATCCTGCTGCGCACGGTGCGCTGCGTCAGCGGCACGGTCGAGTTGACCATGAGCTGCGAGCCGGCGTTCGACTATCACCGCACCAGCGCCACCTGGGAGTACTCGGCCAACGCCTACGGTGAAGCGATCGCCCGAGCCCGGCAGAACCCCGACGCCCACCCGACGCTGCGGTTGACGACCAACCTGCGGCTGGGTCTGGAAGGCCGCGAGGCGCGGGCCCGCACCCGGCTGACCGAGGGCGACGACGTCTTCGTGGCGTTGAGCTGGTCCAAACACCCCGCGCCGCAGACGTACGCCGAAGCCGCCGACAAGATGTGGAACACCACCGAGTGCTGGCGGCAGTGGATCAACATCGGTAACTTCCCCGACCATCCCTGGCGGGTCTATCTGCAGCGCAGTGCGCTGACGCTCAAGGGGCTGACCTATTCGCCGACCGGCGCCCTGCTGGCCGCGGCCACCACGTCGCTGCCGGAAACGCCTCAGGGCGAACGCAATTGGGATTACCGCTACGCCTGGGTGCGGGATTCGACGTTCGCACTGTGGGGCCTTTACACGCTGGGGCTGGACCGCGAGGCCGACGACTTCTTCTCGTTCATCGCCGACGTGTCCGGCGCCAACAACGGCCAGCAGCGTCCCCTGCAGGTGATGTACGGCGTCGGCGGCGAACACGAACTCGCCGAAGAAGAACTCGAGCACCTCTCCGGCTACGACAACGCTCGCCCGGTGCGGATCGGTAACGGCGCCTACAACCAGCGTCAGCACGACATCTGGGGCACCATGCTGGATTCGGTCTACCTGCACGCCAAATCCCGCGAGCAGATCCCCGAAACCCTGTGGCCGGTGCTCAAGCGTCAGGTGGAAGAGGCGATCGAGCACTGGCGCGAGCCCGACCGCGGCATCTGGGAGGTGCGGGGCGAACCGCAGCACTTCACCTCCTCGAAGGTGATGTGCTGGGTGGCGCTGGACCGGGGCTCGAAGCTGGCCGAACTGCAGGGCGAGGTGTCCTACGCCCGGCAGTGGCGGGTGATCGCCGAGGAGATCAAGGCCGATGTGCTGGCCAACGGGGTGGATTCGCGCGGCGTGCTGACCCAGAGTTACGGCAGCGATGCGTTGGACGCCTCATTGCTGCTGGTGGTGCTCACCCGGTTCCTGCCGGCCGACGATCCGCGGGTGCGCGCGACCGTGATGGCGATCGCCGAAGAACTCACCGAAGACGGTCTGGTGCTGCGCTACCGGACCGAGGAGACCGACGACGGACTGTCCGGCACCGAGGGCACCTTCACCATCTGCTCGTTCTGGCTGGTCTCGGCGCTGGTGGAGATCGGTGAGGTCAGTCAGGCCAAGCATCTGTGCGAGCGGCTGCTGTCGTTCGCCAGCCCGCTGCACCTCTACGCCGAGGAGATCGAGCCGCGCACCGGACGGCACCTGGGCAACTTCCCGCAGGCGTTCACCCACCTGGCGCTGATCAACGCCGTCGTGCACGTGATCCGCGCCGAGGAAGAGGCCGACTCCACCGGCGGGTTCCAGCCCGCGAACGCACCCAATTAGGGCTCGCCGCGGCGGGCGGGTCAGCCGCTGAGGCCGCGGACCTTGTCCAGCATCGCCCGTGCCAGGTCGGCGGCGGTGGTGTCCCCGGGCGGCGGCGCGTCGGCGTGGTCATCGTCGTCGACGAACCAGAACACATCGACGTCGACGAGGCAGTTCACCCGCACCGCCACGGCCCGCGTCACCCGCAGGCCCACCTCGCCGCCCACGCTGGTCCGCACGGTCGCGGTGAGCACCCCGTCGCCGGTGGAGACGTCGATGATTTCACCGCTGGCCTCGCTGCTGTCACCACCGGGGCGCACCACCGTTACCCCGTCGCAGTTGCCCCACTGCTGCGCGAACCTCTCGAACAGCGCATCGGCATCGGAGGCTGTGGGCAGTGCGACCACGGCCTCACCCACTCCGGTCAGCTGCGAGTCGTCGGAGGTGGAGTTTCTGTCCCAGAACTCGTGGGCGACATCCTGGACGCCGGCGGAGTCGTAGACCGATTTCTGGCCGCCCACCGCGGCGCCGACGCAGTCTTTCGGCTCGGCGTCATCCCAGGCGTCGGGCAGCTCGTCGACGCCGCCGAACCGCGGCGGCAGCGAGGGGTCGCTGTGAAAGGGCTGGCCGACCAGCTTCGAGAGCTCGGCGTCGTCGAGCAGCACCTGCCGGACCGCCATGCCGGTGACCGGGGTGGGAGCCAATCCCGGTGCCGGCCTCACGGTCCCGGAGACCACCGTGGTGCAGCCGCTGGCCAGCATCAACGCCGCCGCGCATACCGCGGTTCTGCCAGCCCGGGCGGCCACTACTTCTTGGCTCTTTCCCCGCCCGACCCGGCGCTTCCGCCGCTATCGGTGGACAGTGCCGCGACGAACGCCTCCTGCGGCACATCGACGCGGCCGATGGTCTTCATCCGCTTCTTGCCTTCCTTCTGCTTTTCCAGCAGCTTGCGCTTACGGGTGATGTCACCGCCGTAGCACTTGGACAGCACGTCCTTGCGGATGGCCCGAATATTCTCGCGGGCAATGATTTTCGAGCCGATCGCGGCCTGCACCGGCACCTCGAACTGCTGGCGCGGGATCAGCTCCTTGAGCTTGGTCGTCATCTTGTTGCCGTAGGCCGACGCCGAATCCTTGTGCACGATCGCACTGAACGCGTCCACTGCCTCGCCCTGCAACAAGATGTCGACCTTGACCAGGTCGGCTTCCTGCTCGCCGGCCTCCTCGTAATCGAGGCTGGCGTAGCCGCGGGTGCGCGACTTCAGCGAGTCGAAGAAGTCGAAGATGATCTCGCCCAGCGGCATCGTGTAACGCAGCTCGACACGTTCCGGCGAAAGGTAGTCCATGCCACCGAGTTCCCCGCGCCGCGACTGGCACAGTTCCATGATGGTGCCGACGAACTCGCTGGGAGCGATGATGGTGGTCTTGACGACCGGTTCGAAGACCGCGCGGATCTTGCCTTCGGGCCAGTCCGACGGGTTGGTGACGACGATTTCGGCGTTGTCCTCGCGGATCACCCGGTAAACGACGTTGGGCGAGGTGGAGATCAGGTCCAGGTCGAATTCGCGCTCCAGGCGTTCGCGGGTGATCTCCATGTGCAGCAGACCCAAAAAGCCGCAGCGGAACCCGAACCCCAGCGCCACCGAGGTTTCCGGCTCGTAGGTCAGTGCGGCGTCGTTGAGCTGCAGCTTGTCCAGGGCGTCACGCAGGTTCGGGTAGTCCGAGCCGTCCACCGGGTACAGCCCGGAATACACCATCGGCTTGGGTTCGCGGTAGCCGGTGAGCGCCTCGGTGGCCCCGCCCCGGGCGGTGGTGACGGTGTCGCCGACCTTGGATTGGCGCACGTCCTTCACCCCGGTGATCAGGTACCCCACCTCGCCGACGCCAAGTCCCTTGGAGGCCTTGGGTTCCGGGGAGACGATACCGACTTCGAGCAGCTCGTGGGTGGCGCCGGTGGACATCATCGCGATCTTCTCGCGCGGGGTGATCTTGCCGTCGACGACACGGACGTAGGTGACCACGCCGCGGTAGATGTCGTAGACGGAGTCGAAGATCATCGCCCGGGTGGGCGCGTCGGCGTCGCCGGTGGGCGCCGGCACCTGTTTGACGACTTCGTCGAGGAGCTCGGCCACACCCTCGCCGGTCTTGCCGGACACCTTCAGCACATCGGTGGGTTCGCAGCCGATGATGTGGGCCAGTTCGGCGGCGTAGCGCTCCGGGTCGGCGGCGGGCAGGTCGATCTTGTTGAGCACCGGGATGATGGTGAGGTCGCGATCCAGTGCCAGGTACAGGTTGGCCAGGGTTTGGGCCTCGATGCCCTGGGCGGCGTCGACCAGCAGGATGGCGCCCTCGCAGGCCTCCAGTGCCCGGGACACCTCGTAGGTGAAGTCGACGTGGCCGGGGGTGTCGATCAGGTGCAGCACATACTGCTCACCGTTGGCCGTCCAGGGCAGCCGGACGTTCTGGGCCTTGATGGTGATGCCGCGTTCGCGCTCGATGTCCATCCGGTCCAGGTATTGGGCGCGCATCGAGCGATCGTCGACGACGCCGGTGAGCTGCAGCATCCGGTCGGCCAGGGTCGATTTGCCGTGGTCGATGTGGGCGATGATGCAGAAGTTCCGTATCTGCGCCGGCGCGGTGAAGGTCTGGTCGGCGAAACTGCTGATGGGAATCTCCTGGTGAGCGGGTGGTGCGGGGGTGCCTGCCTACTGTCTAGTCAGGGTAGCGAGGCGGGGGCTGCAAAACGAAACCCCCGGAGGCGCACCTCCGGGGGCTTGCGTTTCCAACGAGGATCAGACGTCGATTCCGTCGAGCCCGAAGTACCCGCCCAGGTCGGCCACGCCCGCGTTGAAGAAGTTGGTGAAGTCGGCGAAGAAGCCTTCCCCGGCCAGCCCGGCTTCGATCCCGCTTTCCGAGCCGAACAGGTAGCTGCCGGCATCTTCGAGGGAAATCTCGCCGCCACCGGTCATCAGCGCGTAGAGCATCACGTTGCTGGCGTCGGCGAACTGCGTGACCGCGCCGTTGAACAGGCTGTAGGAGCCCGGGTCGCTGGACATCTCATCTTCCCAGTTCACACCGAACAGCAGCGCCGCGAAGGCCGTGTTGGCTTGCAGGTCCTCAGCGGAGATGGTGCTGAACGACAGCGGGTTCTCCGTCGTCGGCTCGCCGACGGTGATCACGTTGGGGTCGACATCCGCCAGCGTGGCCTGGGTCCCGAAGAGCCAGTTCATCGACTGGACCTCCGCCACCAGGATGCTGCTGAAGTCGGGGCCCTCCGCGACCGCCAGCGGCGCCAATGCGAATGCCGCACCCGCAGCCAAGCTCCCCACCACGCCGATTTTGCGAATGCTCATAGTCTTTTGCCTTTCACGATGTCCAACCGGCGGATTGCCACCGCCGGACGCTCCCCCAGCACCGTCCGCTGCAAAGCTCGTCAAATCTAACAGATACCTGTGATTGAGCACAACGGTTTGCTCAGCTGGATATCAGTCGGCGCATTTCTTGCCAGAATTTTCCCAGCTAAACGAGATCAAAAGGACGCATCGGGGCCTTCTTAGCGAGCCTTAGCTAGGGCGTCACATCGGCGAGGCTGAATATGCCGAACAGGTCGGCCCAGGCGGCCTGCATCAGGTCGCCCTGCAGGGTGCCCAGGGCATCCTGGAAGCCGCCGGCGGCGGTGAAGATGTCCGCGTCGGGCGCCAGGAATTGCAGGTCGGCGTAGAGAGCCGAGTCCGGATCTATGGCCGCGCCGCTGAGGTTGTCATAAAGGCTCGCCGCGATCGCCGCCTCGTAACCGCCGTCCCCCAGGGTCTGGTTCAGCCCCAGCACGTCGTCCAGCTGAGCCTGCAACAGCGCCTGACCGACGAGGTCCGCCTCGGTGAACCGGGAGAACGCGCCGTTGAAGAGGCTGTCCGCCGGGTCTGCAGGGTCCCCCGGGAACAGCAACGAGTCGTCCGGCAGGCCCAGGCCACCGCTGGTGGTCGGTTCCAGTGCCCAGGAGTAGACGCTCTGCTGTAATGCCACATCCTGGTTGAAAAGGCTGTCGTTCTGTTCCGCCTGCGCGAGTATCAGGTCGTTGTTAGCGGCGTCAGCGGTGCTGACCAGCGTCACACCGCGCTGAGCGGTCCGGTCCGCGTGCTCGGATATGCCGACCACGCTGAGAGCGGCCGCGGACAGTCCGGTCAAGATCGCAACGCCGAGGGCGACCCCGCGCCGAAGGCTGTTGCGATCCTCCATGACTTCACTTCCCTGGTATCGCACAATCGGGCAGCGACAACGCCCCCGGTGCGGCGAAAACCCCGCCGCCCCAGCACCCCGCCGTTCTCAAACCTCACATGACGGTGTGATCTTCGACGCTACGCCGATGCGCCACTGGGGACAATGCAAGCGCCACATCAGATTTCAGACAGGCTCGGGGAAGCGTGCCCAGCCGAGACGGTGACCGCAAGCAGGTCATCGGTGCCCAACGCCCGCTTCGCCTATGCTGCGATCATGGCTTCCCCGCGGAAGACCCCTTGGCAGACGGTGCAGCGATTCGCGGAAAACCTGGTGTTCAACGAAGCTCCACGGCTCATCCGCCAGATCGAGCAGACACCGCTGGTGCAACAGCGCATTCAGCGCGGCATCGAGCAGGGCATCAAGATCGGCCTGGAGATACTAAGCGGCGCGACACCGGATGCGGCGCCGGCGATCCCGGCCGGCCGGCCGGTCACGAACAGCAGCGTCCCCACCGCGCACCGCGCGCGTCGCCTGGTCTACGCCCCCGACCTCAACGGCCGGGCCGACCCGGGCGAGATCGTCTGGACCTGGGTGGCCTACGAGGATGATCCGGGCCAGGGCAAGGACCGGCCGGTGCTGGTCGTCGGACGCGACCGCAGCATGCTGCTGGGACTGATGCTGTCCAGCCAGCCGCGGCACGCCGACGACGCGAACTGGCTCGGTATCGGCGCCGGTAGCTGGGATGAGGCCCAGCGGCTCAGCTGGGTACGGCTGGACCGGGTGCTCGACGTGCCCGAGGAGTCGATCCGGCGCGAGGGCGCCATCCTGGAGCGCTCGGTGTTCGAGGTGGTGGCCGCGCGGCTGCGCAGCGACTACGCGTGGAGCTGAGCTATCCCTGGCTGATGTAGGAGCGCAGCTGCGCCTGCTCGGCCTGCAGCTCTTCCATCCGCGACTTCACCACGTCGCCGATGCTGACGATCCCGGCCAGCCGGCCGTCCTCGAGCACCGGTATGTGGCGCGCCCGGTGCTCGGTCATGAGCATGCTGACCTCGTCGGCGGTGTCGGATTTGGTGCAGGTCGCTACCACCGTGGTCATGATCGCCGACACCGGCCGGGCCAGCAGGCTGGCGCCGTGGACGTGCAGCTGGCGGACCACGTCACGCTCGGAGGCCACCCCCTGCAGGCCGTCGGGCCCGATCACCACCATGGCGCCGATGTTGTGCTCGGCCAAACCGGCCAACAACTCCATGACGGTGGCATCCGGGTGGATGGTCACCACCGCCGCGCCCTTGTTCCGCAATACATCCGCGATCCGCATTGAAGCCTCCCGCCGCAGTGATCTGCTTCACACCAGGCTAGGCCATTTCTCCCGACCTCGGGCGGCGATGTTCGAAACTCTGCCGATCGCCCACTGCGCGATGCGCATCTGTGGCATATGTGACGTCATGACGATCGAGATCACCCTGCTGGGCACCGGAAGCCCCATCCCCGACCCGAACCGCGCCGGACCGTCGACCCTGATCCGGGCAGGTGGCCAGGTGCTGCTGATCGACTGCGGGCGCGGGGTGTTACAGCGGATGGCCGCGGCGGGTGCGTCCGCGAACACGCTGTCGGCACTGCTGCTCACCCATCTGCACAGTGACCACATCGCCGACCTCGGCGACCTGCTGATCACCCGGTGGGTGACCACGTTCAGGCCCGACCCCCCACCACTGACGATCATCGGCCCGCCGGGAACCTCCGAGGTCGTGGAGGCGACGCTGCGGGCCTTCGGGCACGACATCGGCTACCGGATCGCCCACCACGCCGACCTGACCACACCGCCTCCCGTCGAGGTCCGCGAGCACACCACCGGCCAGGTTTGGGATCGCGACGGCGTGCAGATCACCGTGGCGCCCACCGACCACCGGCCGGTGACGCCCACGATCGGGTTCCGGGTCGAATACGCCGATGGGTCCGGGACCGCCTCGGTGGTGCTGGCCGGCGACACCGTGCCCTGCGACAGTCTCGACGCGTTGGCCGCCGGAGCCGGTGCGCTGGTGCACACCGTGATCCGCAAGGACCTCATCGCCGCGCTCCCCCAGCAGCGGATCCGAGACATCTGCGACTACCACTCCTCAGTGGCCGAAGCCGCCGCGACCGCCCAGCGCGCCGGGGTCGGCACCCTGGTGCTGACCCATTACGTGCCCGCCATCGCGCCCGGGCAGGAGGAGCAGTGGCGAGCGCTGGCCGCCGCGGAGTTCGAGGGGCCGATCGAGCTCGGCGACGACCTGCACCGCGTCGAGGTGGTGGCGGGAGGCTGACCACGGGGCCGCAGGTGAGCCAAGTTGGGGAGTTGACAGCCCAGCTGGTAACCTGAACAGCCGTTGCCCCCGCGTCGGGAGGCGAACCCAACTCAAGCTTTTAAGAAGGAACTACTCCGTGGCCAACATCAAGTCGCAGGTGAAGCGCAACCGGACCAACGAGCGCGCCCGGCTGCGCAACCAGTCGGTGAAGTCGGCGGTGCGCACCGCGATCCGCGCTTTCCGTGAGGCCGCCGAGGCCGGCGACAAGGAGAAGGCCGGCGAGCTGCTGGTGTCGACCAGCCGCAAGCTGGACAAGGCCGCGAGCAAGGGCGTGATCCACAAGAACCAGGCCGCGAACAAGAAGTCGGCGCTGGCGCAGGCCCTCAACAAGCTCTGACCTGGCGGGTCGCCCCGCGAACGCAGGCCCCTGATTCCACCCGGAACAGGGGCCTTCGTGCTGCCGTAGCCGCCCTAGGACTCTGCTGAATTAGTGGCCTGAGGGGCGGGGTGCCTCGTGGCGCTTGTTGGCGCTGATCTGAAGTCAGACC
>NZ_MVHU01000022.1 GCF_002086285.1 Mycolicibacter kumamotonensis
CCGGGCCTCATCCTCAACCGTCTGGGCGTGCACATCAAAACGCCCCGCCATCGCACGCATCGCGTCCGGATCAGTCATAAAACGAGCAGTCATGGAAATCTCTCCTTGGTTCGTTCGGTTCGTGAAAGTTATTGTGACGCAGCTGAAGCGGAATTACCCGGCCGACGCGGCGTTGGCCGCCTCGGTCGCCGCGTACGAATTCGCGCTGGTGTTCAACGTCGCAACGAAGGCCTCGTGGATGGCCTCCGCCTGAGCGCTGATCGACTGGTACATGCTGGCGTGCGCGGCGAACTGGGCCGCTGTCAGCGCCGAAACCTCGTCCGCTGCAGCCGGAACCACACCCGTGGTCGGTGCCGCCGCGGCGGCGTTTTGAGCACTCAGCGCCGAGCCGATGGCGGCCAGGTTGCCCGCGGCCGCGTTCAGCGCCTCGGGTTGGGTGTTCACAAATGTCATGGGGCCCTCCTTTGAAGGTGCCGGCCGGCGAGCGACCGGCGATCACCGGGCGCGTCGAGCAGGTAGCCGGCTACGACGGTAAACCGTCATACCGGAACGGGCCCAACACAACGCGATCTTAGAATTCAGAAACGGCGCCGAAGCCGGATCGGAACGAAACATTCGCCGATCTCAGTCGATAGGCACAATTACCGGGATACAAGTCTCGCCGTCACCTCCTTGCGCCACCGCGAATCGATGGGGCTGGAGTGAAGTACCGGCCCCCTACCTGCGCAATGGTGGCACCGGTATCAGCAAGCGTCAACCCGGGCGCGCGGTCGCGGCACTGTGAATCGGCTGGCGGGACGCTGTCGGGTCAGGACGGCTTCTTCTCGGCCACGGCCGCGCTGAGCCCTTCGGCAAGGTCCTCGCGGGTCAATTCCTTGAATTTGTGCAGCCATTCGTCGGTGAATTCGGTGACGTCGCCGGACAGCACCGCGTCGAGTTCGGAGTCGTCGAGCCGGAAGCTGCGATGGTCTCGGGCCTTCTCCACCACGTTGCGGACGAATCCCGCGTTGCCCAGCACATCGATACCGCGGATCAGATCGCCGTCTTCGGAGTAGTTCTCGTCGTTGTAGAACTTGGTGTAGGACGGCAGCAGCCCCTCGACAGCTTCGTCGCTGACCACGTCCTCGTTCTCCGCGCCCATCATCTTGGTCAGTTCCAGCAGTTCCGGCGGCGTGTAGCTGTAGAACTCGATCACGGTGGAGAACCGTCGGCGCAGGCCCTGGTTCACCTCGAGCATCTTCTCCATGGCGTTGGCGTAGCCGGCACCGAACACCACCAGTTCGTCGCGGTGGTTCTCCATGTAGAGCAGCAGCGTGTTGATGATCGCGTTGCCGTAGGCGTCGCCCTGGCTGTAGCCGCGCTCATGCAGGGTGTGCATCTCATCGAAGAACACCGCGCCGCCGAGCGCCCCCTCGAGCAGTTCCTCGGTGTTCTTCTCCGCATCGGCCATGTAGCGGCCCAGCAGCTTGGAACGGTTGGTCTCCACCACCAGCGGTTTGCGCAGCACCGTCAGGCCGCACAACTGCTTGGTGAAAGCGCGCGCGACCGACGTCTTGCCGGTACCGGGCGGGCCGAGCAGCAGGGTGTGCCGCGAAGTCACCGGTACCGGCAAGCCCATCTTGGCCCGGGCCAGGTTCACCTTGGTGGTGGCCTTGATCAGCTTGATCTCCCGCTTGGCCTGCTCCATGCCGAGCATGGCGGCCAGCTCCGCATCGCCTTCGGCCAGGTATCTGGCCGCCTCTTCGGCATGCCGGTGCGCTTCGGCTTGCTCCCGCGTCGGCGCGCTGTTGGGGTCCCACGGGTCCGTGCGGGCCTCGATGGTTTCGGGGTCGGTCAGAATCAGCCGGTAGTCCGGGTTGTCCAGCGCCTCACGGGCCGGCGCGAACTTCGCGTCCCGCGAATAGACCCGGCGCAGCAGCTCGGCGGCCTCGTCCTCCCGGCCAAGGTGACGCAGACACATGCCCTGCGTATAGAGCGCGACATTGGTGGCGCCGGGCACCCGGTCGCCCTCGATGGCCTCCTGAGCCCGCCGCGTCGCCTCCTCGAACACCCCCAGCGAGGCCAGCGCCGTGGTGGCCATCGCCGCGGCCGCCGCCTTGAGCTCAGGCTGGCGCCACGGTGCCGCGGCCGGGAACTGCTTCAGCACGTCCGGCCAGCGGCCGGTCCGGAAGTACAGCAGGCCGCGCACATAGCTGACCAGCTCGGTCTCGAAGGGGTTTCGCGGCTCGATACCGTCGAGCAGCTTTGCCGCCTCCTCGTAGCGCTTGGCCTCCGCCAGCGCCGCGGCATAGGCGGCGGCCAGCGACTCCACACTGGTGACCCGCAGCCGCAGGAACATCCCGTCGGAGACCTCGGGATGGAATTCCAAGTCCGACAAGCCCAGTCGCCGGGTCTCCCAACCGAAGGTGCGGATCGTCGCCCAGGCGTTGGCCAACACCTCGAGGTCGGAGTCGCCGGCAAGCACCCGGGCCAGCCAGGCATCGCACATGCTCGGGTCGATGGTGGTGGCGGTGGTGAACATCTGCAGGGCGACCTGCGGGTTGTGGCTGGGCTGCAACCCGTTGACCGAGATCCCGGATGCCAGCATGCCGGCGACCATCGCGTTGCGTGCGTCGGTCGTGGCGGATTGGGGGCCGGTCACGACCGTGTCCCGGGCGCGGGAGCAGCTTCGTACTCCGGCACGGCGTCGACCGACACCGCCAGGTCGTCGCCGTCCTGCAGGTGCCGGCCAGGCACCGCCATACGCGGAAGCGCCGTCGGCGCCGGGAGGCTGGCGCAGACCGCCGCCAGCTGACGCCGGCCCACGAATCGGTTCAGCGCGGCCCGCACGTTCCGGCTCAGCTGCGCGGCGCTGTGATACCGCACCAGCACCGAGACGGCGGTCGTCCGGCCGCCGCCGGGGGCGAGCCGCACCGTTACCACGGTCGCATCGGTCTCGGGATACCAGAGATGCTCCAGGTTCTCCGCGGAGATGTCGTCCGGCGAAACCCAGAAGTTGGTGACGTGGCCTTCCGGCCGTGCCCGGAACAGTCGGTGCCGAAGCTGCCCGACCTCCAGGCCCGCCAGGACGGCATCGTCGACCGCGTCGAATTCGTCGGCGCGCAGCGGCCGGGCGCTGAGCCGGCGCCCGTCGATCTCCTCGGCCAACCGCTCGGTGGCCGCCGCCAGCGTGGAGGCCAGCGAGTCGCGCGCCGCCACCGCGTTGACGTTGTGCTGGGGGTCCATCCGCAGCACCAGCCAGGTCTGCCGGTGGTCAGGCATGGACGGGGTTTCTTCGAAGTCGACCTCGTCGGAGTCGCGGGGGGCGCTGCGGGTTCCCACCGTGACGATGTCGATGCTGTCCAGGCGCACGTCGAACTGGCGAAGCCCGGCAGCGAGGCGCTCCACCGGCAGCGTCACCGGCTCCGAGCCCCGTCCGTGCCGGCCGGTCGCCTGTACCGCACGCCCGCCCACGGCGATCACCGTGACCAGTCGGCCCTGGTGTTCGCGCATGCCGATCGGCTCGCGGCCGAAGCGTCGGTGATGATCGACCGCGGGAGTCCGGCCGCGGCTCAGTGCCGACTCGGGGTCGGCGAACTGGTCGCCCACCCAGGCCGCCCACATCGTGCTGATCGGCACCTGCCGGTAGGTGACAAGCGCGATGAGTGCAACCAGCACCGCAACGCCGACACCCGACCACCAGACGTAGTCGGCGGCCTGCGGGTCACCGGGCCAACGGCCGGCGAGGACCAGGATCCCGACGTCGACCAGAAAGACCGTGGTCACCCGCGTCCACGACAGGTTCAGACCTAATGCGTGCTGTGCCTTCATCGGTTCCTACGTGATCGTCGCAATGCTGCCACTCCCAGTGCCACACCGGCTGCCGCGAGCGCCGCCAACAGCCCGGCGCCGGCGACCCACGCCGGTGTCATGTCGCGTTCCGGCGGCATCGGCGGCACCTGCAGGGGCGCCGACAGCCGTTCCGGCGGTTGAACCGGACCGTCGGGGACATCCCAGGTCAGCGCCGCCACCGGGTCGACGATGCCGTAACCGACCACATTATCGACCCCGCGGGCGGGCGGGCGTGCCGTACGGATCAGCCGGTTGATCACCTGATGCGACGTCAGTTCCGGGTATTTGGCCCGCACCAGGGCCGCCACACCCGACACGATCGCCGTCGAGAAACTGGTGCCCGACGGAACCAGCAGCGAGTTCTCCGGTCCGTCGACCGCGTTCATCAGTCCGTCGTCGCGGGGTGAAAGACCTTCGATGTCGGTGCCCGGTGCGGCGATCGACACCCACGGCCCGGCCACACTCGATTTGGTCAGCGGCGCACCCGCCGAATCCACCGCACCGACCGTCAACACGTACTCGTCGTACCACGCCGGGGTCACCACGGTGTTGACGCCGTTCCAGTCGCGCGGGTCGTCGGGCCGCATCGCGTTGTAGCTCGGGTTCTGCTTGCAGTCCCGCCAACTCGTGTCGCCGGCGGCCGCAACGATCACCACGTTCTTCTCGACCGCGGCGTAGCGCACCGCCGCACCCAGATCGGCTTGATCGAGCATGGTCCGCACGTTCATGCAGATGGCCTGGGAGATGTTGATGACCTGCGCGCCCATGTTGGCAGCGTGCACGATCGCCCGCGCCATGGTGCGCAGTCCGTCGGTCTTCTCCCGCAACTGCGGGTCCTGTCCGTCGCCGAACGGCTCCTTGGGCCCGAAGGCCGCGCTGTACTGCCGAATCGAGATCAGCTGCACATCGGGGGCGATCCCACTGAACGCATCGGGAGCCGCTCCCGGTGGTGGCGGGGCGCTCGGTGCACGGAAGTCGACCGGAGCCACCCGTGACCGTCCGGAGAACCCGGCCGATCGCGCGATGCCAGCCGCAGCACCGTCGCCGGTGTGGGCCGACGCCGCGCCGTTGGCCGCACCGTTGCCCGGGCCGGGCGCCGGACCCGGAGCCGGGCCTGGCGCCGGTGCGGGAGCCGGCGCCGGAGCGGGTGCCGGAGCCGGCCCCGGCGCGGCGGGCCCGTTGGCCGGCTCTTCGCCTTCGGCCGGTGGTGGCGCAGGCGGCGGTGCCGGCGGCGGCATCACCACGATCGTCGTCTGCGGCGCCGGCGTCGGTGGTGGAGGTTCGTTGGTGGGAACCGACGGTGGACGGCGGGTCTGGCGCGGCGGCGGCAGCGGAGTCACCCCGTTGTCGGGCATCGCGGCGATGAGCGAGGCCACCAGGGTGCCGTGGGCGTCGCAGTCGGACAGTCCGTCACCGCCGGCCATCACGTAGTCGCCGCCACCGATCAGGTTCGGCAGCCGCGGGTGCGGCGTCACTCCGGTGTCGATGACCGCGACGGTCACACCGCCCCCACGACCGAACTTCCACGCCTCGGGCAGGTTGAGCATGTCCATGTAGGCCGGCTGCACCCGGAAGTCGGTGTTCGGCAGAACGCCCACCTCGGTGCAGTACGAGGTCTGCCGCATGGTCTGCGGCGGCCCGGGAGGGCCGTCGGGCGGCAGCGCGGCCGGATCGATTGCCGGTGGTTCGATAGCCCCGGCGACCGGCATACCGGCCAGCGAGCCACTCGTCATCATGATCATCGCGGCGCCGGCGGCCGCGGTGCGTTGCAGCCGACGCACGCCCCTACCGGTACCGGATGGCTTCATAGGTATTCATCAACCACAGCGCCAGCGGGAACAACGGCATCAGGCACAGATATTCGATCCACTCCACGAACTTGCGGAACAGCGGGCTGTAAATGGTGTTGGGCACGATCACGGCGGACAACAGGCCGAACATCGGGATCAGCACCAGCAGCGCCGCGCCGACCACCAGGGTGGTGGGCGTCCACAACACCACCACGAAGCGCACCACCACCGCCGCGACGATCACCAGACCGGTCAGGGTCACCGTGACCGCCTGCCAACGGTCCCGGAAGGATCGGCCACGCAAGACCAGGAATCCGGCTGTCAGTCCGGCCAGCAGCACGGGCAGCCACGACCGGTCCGAGTGGGGGTCGCTCAAACCGGTGACGCATACCGCGATCAGCACACCCAGCCCGGACAGCAGGCCGGTCAGGAACGACCGGGCCCGTTCGGCGCGCAGCACCACCTCGCGCACCGACTCCGGCCCCTCCAGAGACGGCGGGCTGCCCGGAGTGGTCACCACCGTGGTGGGCAGGTCAGGACGGGCCTCGAACACCCAGCGGCTGGTCGCCGACGGGAAGACCGGCAGCCGCAGGCCGGCCAGCCACCGCGACAGCGACGGAGCGCCCTGGTAGGCGAGCACACAGGCCAGGTACACGCACGCCATCAGCGTTACCGCACCGGTCACGAACAGCATCCGCAGCACCCCGGCGACCATCACTGCCACGCTGATGACGGCGACGGCGGTGTAGGCCGACAACTGCCGTCCGGTGAGCCGGATGACCGACAGCGCGCCGATGCCGGCGACACCGAAGCCCAGCGCCGCCTGCGCGGCACCCACCGAGCCGGGCACCGCCGCCGCGGCGGCCACCACCAGCGGCACCAGCCCGCTGGCCAGCAGGATGTCACCGACGCGCCGGTCGGACGCGTTGCGGGCCTGCATCAGGATCAGCGCGGCGGCGATCAGCACCAGCAGCGCCAATCCCGCGCTGAACCCGGCCGCCAGCCAGGTGTCGTGCTGATAGCGCCAGGCGGCGAGCAGCCCGGTCGCCAGCAGCACACCGATCGCCAGGGTCGATACCCCGACCCGCACCGCGGTGGCCGCATCGACCGGGGCGAACCGCTTGGCCAGGTTCACCGCGACCGCGGTGGAGATGTGCTCGATGACCGGCGAGCGCCGCTCCCGGTCCTCGATGAACCGCAGCCACAACCGGTCCCCGTCGTAGACGTCCTGTTCGGTGAGCGACTGGTTCGGCCGCAGCGCCGTGCCGTCGACCAGGCACAACACCCAGCGGCCGCGCCCTTCGGCCTGCAGGGTCGGCTCATCGAGTTCGGCGAGCCGGCCGTTGATCACCTTGAGCAAGGGGTCCAGCATCACCGACACCGGCGCGTCGGCGTCCAGCAGCGTCCCGATCTGGACACCCTCACCGGCCATGATTCCGACCACCACGGCCCGGGGCGCCGACGGGGCGACTTCGCCGCCCGGCTGCGCCGACTCGATCGCCGTGGTCATGACCGCACCGCCTGATCGACGAATACTGACCCGGTAGAAGCCATAGCTGCCGCCTCGCAATTTGTCATTTCAAAGTCTTTCTAATTCTAAAGGCAATGCATGTTATTCGCACGATTCGCGTTTACCGCCCAATTTCCCGGTGCGTCACACGACATTTCGGCCTGCGCCAACCCCGGCGGTCCGCTAGACCCGTCGATGCGTTTTCCACGCGCCGTAGGGCAGGGTGTCCAAGACGGTCTTGACGCCCACCTGGACCAGCTGCGGGGTGGCCGGGCAGATCGCCAGCCACGCTTCGCCGGATCCAGCGGTGCGCGCTTGCTGATACAGCGCGATCCGGCCGCCGGACCCGTCTTTGATCGACAGCACCGAGGCGCTGGGGCCTTTGGCGTCATCGCGGTATTGCCGGGCGTAGACCGCGGCTTCGGCGGCGGGCTCCGACAGCGCCTGGCCCAGGGCCGCGACGGTCGCGGCGCTGATGCCCATCCGGCGCAGGTCTCCCCCGGTGAAGATGTTGAAGCCGGAGTCCTGCCAGCTCTGGGTGGCCTCCAGCATCTCCTCCATCGGCACGTTGACCGCGGTGATCTGGGCCGGGTCGGCGTGGTGGATGGATTCCATGCCGTCGATCACCAGCGCGGCGATCGAGGCGGCGTCGGTCACCGAGACGTCATCGACGGTGATGTCGGTGCCGACCCGCACCGCCGACACCCAGTGTTCCCCGCGCCGTGCCAGCAGCACCCGGAACTCGTTGTCGGGGATGTCGCGGGTGCCCGGCGGCTGATCCTCGTCATCGATGACGCCGTAGCGCAATTTGCCCAGCGACAGCAGGGCGACCACCTCGAGGTCGGGCGCGGCGAGCACCCGCATCCGGGCCGCGACCACCTCGTTGACCTCGTCGTCGACGACGATGCCCTGCTCGCGCATGACGGCCATGCCGGGATGTTCCGACAGCCAGTCGTTCGAATCGGTGGAAACATAAGGTCGGCAACGCAACTCGGGCGCGACATGGCGGATGTCCAGCAGCGCCTGCAACATCCAGAATCCCTCGACGTTGACGGTGATGTCGGTGCGCGTGCTCGGGTCCATCACTACCCTCCTCTACCTTGCCGATGTACTTGGCTATTGGATCACGCAGCGGTAGGGCTACGCCTGCCACCACCCCACCAATTGCAACACGCGGCAGCACACCGGTGGATCGGTGTGCTGCCGCGCTGCGGGTTGCGGGTTGGTCAGGCCCAGCTGGAGCCGACGGAGGCGTCGGTGTTGGCCATGTTGTTGCCGGCGGTCTGCACCTTCTGACCGTGGGCGTTGGCCTGCTCATAGATCACCGCGAAGTTGCGCCCAAGCTGCGTCACGAACTCCTGGCACGCCACCGAACCCGCGCCACCCCAGAAATCCCCGGCAGCCAGCACATCATGCACGATCGCCTGATGCTCAGCCTCCAACGACGCCGCCTGCGCCCGAATCAACGCACCGTGGGCGTCGACGTCACCGAACTGGTAATTGATGCTCATCTGAGATTCTCCTTCTGACCGTGCTAGCTCGACAGAATCTGCTGGGAAGCAGCTTCCTGCTGCTCGTAGTGGTTAGCGTCACGGATCAACCCATCACGCACACCGTGCAGCATCGTCACAATGTTGCGAAACGCCGTCTGCATCTGACCCATGGTGTCCATCGAGGTCCGCTCGGCCAAACCACCCCAGCCCGCCCCGGAAATATTCGTCGACGACGCCCACATCCGCCGGGCCTCATCCTCAACCGTCTGGGCGTGCACATCAAAACGCCCCGCCATCGCACGCATCGCGTCCGGATCAGTCATAAAACGAGTTGCCATGAAAATCTCTCCTTCTTGCTCGGAATTCGTTGTGGTGCCGGGCGGCGGCCCGGCGGACACGTCTGATCAGGCCCCTTCCGTTACCCGCCGGCCGGCGAACGGGGCATCACTTTGGGGGCCTTGGCGGCGACCGCGCCGAGTCCGCGTCCGGCCATGGCGCCCATCAGCGCGTTGCCGAACGGGCCACCGGGGAGTCCCGATGACGCCGACATGGTCTGAATGGGGGCGCTGACCGTGGTGGACGGCAGCACCGGGGCGGCACGGACCATGCCGTCGGCGGCCATCGACCAGGCCTGCGGCACCTTCAGCGCGCCCATCGAGGCGGCCTGCCCGAGCTTGGCGGAGATCGCGTTGGTGGCAGAGCTGAAGTGTCCGGCCAGCACGCCGACGGCGCCCTGCAGCTTGTCGTTGACGAAGTCGCCGATCTGGGTCATCAAGGTGCCGGCGCCGGTGGCCCCGGCGGACTGTCCGGCCAGGGCACTCGTTCCGCCGATCGCACCCATCCGGGCCAGCTGCGGCAGCATCATCAGCATGCGCATCGCCATCATGCCGAACGACGTACCCATCGTCATCGGCGACGTCAGCGTGTTGATCGGCGTGGCCAGCAGGGTCGGGTCGACACCCGAGAGCGCGGTGTCGGGGATGCCAAGGGTGTTCAAGATCCCGCCGATGGTCGACAGGTTGTACCCCGGGTTGACGGTCCCGCCGTCGGGGCTGCCGGGGATCGGGGCTCCGCTGCTGTCCGCGGCCGAGCCCGGCTGCGTCGCCTGAGCGGAGTTCGGCGGCGCCGTCTGGGCCTGCATCAGATTGTTGTTGGCCTGCGCCGACGCATTGTAAGTGTCCATCGCGGCACCGTCCTGCGCCCACATCGCCTCATATTGGGCCTCGGTTGCGGCGATGGCGGGGGTGTTCTGCCCGAAGAAATTGGTCGAGATCAACGCCAGCAGCATCGCCCGGTTCGCCGCGATCACCGGCGGCGGCACCGACGCTGACCTGGCCGCCTCGAACAGCGCGGCCGCCTGGGTGGCCAAAGCCGCGTTCTGGGTGGCGTTGGCGGACGCCTGCTCCAGCCAGGCCACATAGGGCGTGACCGAAGACGTCGCCGCCGCGGATCCCATCCCGGTCCAGGTCGAGCCGAGGTTGGTGATCACCGAGTGCGTCGCCGTCGCCGATGTCGAGAGTTCGGCTGCCAGGTTCGTCCAGGCCGCCGCCGCCTCGAGCAGGGGCGCCGAGCCGGGCCCGGTATATATCAAGCCGGAGTTGATCTCCGGCGGGAACACACTGAAGCTCATGGACGCGCCCCGACTCAGCCGGCCGCAGCGGCGTTGGCAGCCTCAGTGAGGGCGTAGGCGTTCGAGTTCCCGCTCAGGGTGGCCACGATTTGCTGGTGAACCGCCGCAGCCTGGGCGCTGACCTGCTGGAACAGCTGGGCGTGGGTGGCGAATTGGGCAGCAGTCAACGCCGACACCATGTCGGCCGCAGGGGGGATCACTCCGGTGGTGGGAGCTGCCGCGGCAGCCATTCCCGCGGTCATAGAGTCACCGATTCCCGACAGGCTGCCCGCAGCCGCCGTCAGAACCTCCGGCTGAGCGGTTACGAATGCCATCTTTCCTCCTGGACCTGAAGCGATGTGGTGTTACGCGATAGAAGGCTGGGTCACGAGTTGACGCACGTCACTCTAGCCGACTCCTGTAATAACGGTCTGATAAAGGATTCGGTTGCCGGTGCGATCCGACGGCTCAACCCGAGGCGCCGTATCGGGGCGCGACGATGAGCTGACGTGTTCACCGAGCAGGCAACCTCTCCAGATAGCTGTAGCGGCCGTTGAGGGTGCTGGTCCCTCTACAGCCGGAAGCAGAACGTAACACCGGTATCTCCACCCCGTACAGCACCGCGACAAACATTCAGTAAAGGTTTGGGAACTGGTCAGACAAAGTTGTCTTCACTTAGCCGGCGCCTGGATTTGTCATGGTCAACCGCTCGCCGCCGCCGGCAACCAGCCCGGCTGGCCGGTGCGGTTGTGCGAAGCTAAGGGGACTCATAGGCCGGGCGGCCGGCCACCAGTGAAACTACGGAAATCCGACGGAGCGTGCGATGACCTTCAACGAAGGTATCCAGATCGATACCAGCACCACCTCATCCGGCGGGGCCGGCCGTGGTATCGCGATCGGCGGCGGTATCACCGGGTTGGTGATTCTGGTGGTGGCGCTGCTCTTGGGGGCCGACCCCGGTGATGTGCTCAGCCAGCAGCCGGTGGACCGCGGGCAGTACTCGGCGCCGGGCTTCGACCTGAACAAGTGCCGCACCGGTGCGGACGCCAAGAAATACGTGCAGTGCCGGGTGGTGGCCACCGCGAACTCCTTCGACGCGGTGTGGTCGGAGCTGATGCCCGGCTACAGCCGCCCGCAGGTGCAACTCTTCACCGGGCAGACCAACACCGGATGCGGGGCCGCCAGCAGCGCCGTCGGGCCGTTCTACTGCCCCGCCGACCAGACCGCCTACTTCGACACCGACTTCTTCCAGGTGCTCGTCGACCAGTTCGGCTCAAGCAGCGGGCCGCTGGCACAGGAGTATGTAGTGGCCCACGAGTTCGGCCACCACGTGCAGAACCTGCGCGGCGTGCTCGGCCGGGCTCAGCACGGCGCGCAGGGCGCCACCGGCGCGGGGGTGCGCACCGAACTGCAGGCCGACTGCTACGCCGGGGTGTGGGCGCACTACGCATCGGTGACCAAGCAGCAGAGCACCGGAGTGCCGTTCCTCAAACCCTTGACCGACGACGACATCCGCGACGCGCTGTCTGCGGCGGCGTCGGTGGGCGACGACCGCATTCAGCAGGCCGCCACCGGTCACGTCAACCCGGAGTCCTGGACTCACGGCGCGTCGGCGCAGCGTCAGCACTGGTTCACCGTCGGCTACCAGACCGGCGACCCCAACCAGTGCGACACCTTCGCCGCAGCCGATCTGGGTTAAAGCGCGAGTAACCGGCTCAATTCAGCGCGGCCCGCCTCGTCGAGCGGCAGCAGGGGGCGCCGCGGCGCTCCTGCCGGTACACCGAGCAACTCCAAACCGGCCTTGACCGTAGTGGGCAGCCCGCCCGCCACGATGAACTCCAGCAGCGGCTTCAAGTCGTCGTAGAGCGCCTGCGCCTTGTCGAGCTCACCGGCGGTGATGGTGGTATAGAGGTCCAGGCACGGCTGGGCACGCAGGTTGGGCGCGGCGGTGCACCAGCCGGCGGCCCCGGCGCGCAGCGCGTCGAGCACCAGCGGGTTGCTGCCGTTGAAGAACGGCAGGTGCCCGTCGGACAGCTTGGCGATACGCAGCATCCGGGTCAGATCCCCGGTGGACTCCTTGACCATGGTGACGTGCTCGATGTCTTGGAACATCCCCACCAACAGCTCGGGACTCATGTCCACCCCGGAGGTAGCCGGGTTGTTGTAGGCGACGATGTCGATGTCGACCGCATCGGAGACCGCCTGATAGTGGGTGGTGATCTCCCGCTCGGAGAGCTTCCAGTACGACACCGGCGCGACCATCACCGCGTCGGCGCCGGCCCGCGCGGCGTACCGGGCCCGGCGCACCGTCGTGGCGGTGGTCAGGTCCGACACCCCGACCAGCACCGGCAGGCGTCCGGCGACCGCCGCGATCGAGGTGTCGACCACGGTGTCGAACTCGGCTTCGCTGAGGTAGGCCAGTTCACCGGTGCTGCCCAACGGCGCGATGGCGTGCACGCCGGCCTCTACGAGGCGGTCGATGACGGTGGTCAAGGCGGCGGTGTCGATACCGGCACCGTCGGCAAACGGCGTGACCGGGTAGCCGATGATGCCGCGCAACTGTACTGCCACGAAATGCTCCTTTTCTATCGGCTGATCGCGTCGGGGTGGCCGGCCAGCGCCCGACGGGCGTAGTAGGCGAAATTGGCCGCGCTGCGGTTGGGCAGCAAGGTCCAGTCGTGGGCTTCGCGGGCCAGTTTCTCGGGGAGTTCCTTGATGGTGCCGGCGGCCATCGCGGCCAGCTGCAGCGCGGCGGCACGTTCGATCAGCACCGCCAGCGAGCACGCCTCCTCCACGCTGGCGCCGGCCACGATCTGACCGTGGTGAGCCAACAGGATCGCCTTCTTGTCGCCGATGGCCTGCGAGATGATCTCGCCCTCCTCGTTGCCGACCGGCACCCCCGGCCAGCTCGGCAGGAACGCGCAGTCGTCATAGAGCGGCGTGGTGTCCATGTGCGAGATGATCAGCGGGGTCTCCAGCATCGACAACGCGGCCACGTGGAACGGATGGGTATGCACGATGCACTGCACGTCGGGGCGCGCCCGGTAGATCCAGCTGTGGAAGCGGTTGGCGGGGTTGGCCATTCCGTCGCCTTCGAGGACGTTGAGGTCTTCATCGACGAGCAGCAGATTGTCCTCGGTGATCTCGTCGAACCCCAGGCCCAGGCGCTGGGTGTAGTACGTACCGGGCGCCTCGGCGCGCGCGGTGATCTGCCCGGCCAGCCCTGAGTCGTGGCCGCGGTCCGACAAGACCCGGCAGGTCAACGCCAGTTTCTGGCGGATGGACCAATCGTCTTGCCCGAAATTCTCCGCGAACCGGCGCTCGGCGCGCTGCATCAGGTCGGGCTTGGAATCGTGAAAAGTGGTACCCATGGGGGCTCCTCAGCGGAAGACGATAATGACACCACCTTAAACGATAGGACACATTGTGTCATCACTTTGTGTCATCATGATCCCATGACGGCACTGTTGCGCACCGTCCGCAAACAGCGGGGGCTCACCCTCGAGGGCCTCGCCGAGCGGACCGGGTTGACCAAGAGCTACCTGTCCAAGATCGAACGCAGCCGCAGCACACCATCGATCGCGACCGCCATCAAGGTGGCCCAGGCCCTGGAGGTCGATGTCGCGCAACTGTTCTCCGAACGCGGCGAGGAGGACAAGATCGCCGTCGACCGCGCCGCCGACCGCAGCACGGACCGCCAGCGCTACCGGCCGGTCGCCTCAGGCATGCTGGGAAAATCGATGTCCCCGTTCGTATTACGGCCTGGCGGGCACACCGCGCGGGATGCGCATCCGCTGCACGCACTTCATCACGGCCAGGAGCTCGTCTTCGTCCACACCGGGATGATCGAACTGGAGTACGGCGATCAGACCTGGACGTTGGCGGCCGGCGACAGCGCCTACTTCGACGCCTCGATCAGCCATCGCATCCGGGCGGTCGGCAGCGAACCGGCCGAGGTCCTCGTCGTGGCCACGGATGAGACCGGCGCCGCGCGGTGAAAACCGAGCTGCTGTTCTCCTACGGCACCCTGCGGCTACCCGAGGTGCAGCGCAGCACCTTCGGGCGTGAACTGGACGGTCGGCCCGACGCGATCATCGGCTATGACCTGGACTACGTGACGATCACCGACCCCGAGGTGGTCGAGCTCAGCGGCAGCGACCGCCACCCCATCCTGCGCCCCTCGGCGGCGCCCGACGCGTTCGTCAGCGGCACGGTGTTCGCGATCAGCACGGCCGAGCTGGCGGCCGCCGACGACTACGAAGTCGACGCCTACCGGCGGATTTCGGTGCCGCTGCGCTCCGGTGCGCAGGCCTGGGTCTACGTGTTCGCCGGCTGACCTATCGGTCTTTACCAGGGGCGAGTCGAGCAGGTCACGCCGCTGCCGCCCTGCTGGGATACCACCACTTCACCGTCGACGGCGATCTCGCAGTGGAACTCGGGGTTGATGCGCAACCCGCCGCTGGCGGTGACCAGCGCCCACTGGCTCGGGTCGGCCAGCGTGGTGGTGTAGACCAGCGGCTGTCCCCCGCCGATCGGCACGCGGATGGTCTCGAGGTACTCCGAGGAGTTGGCGTTGTAGGCGGCCATGCTCGGCGGGTCGGTCTTGATGTAGGAGATGTTGCCGGTCAGATCACTCGTGGCGGTGATCGTGTAGGTGACCTCGTGACCGCCGGCCGTGCTCTTCTTCGGGGCCGGGGCATCCGCCGAGGGTTCCGTCGCGTTCTCGTTCGGGGTCGGCGCCGGGGACTCCGCCGGGGACCCCTCGGCCGGCGACGCCGCCGGGGCTTCGGTCGGGGTCGGCGTCGGCGTCTCCCCCGGGTCCGCGAATGCCGTCGCTTGGCCGGTCACCACCCCGGCGGCGGCCATCAGCAACACCGCGCCGAACCTGACTGTCGCGTTTCGCATGGTCGTCATACCACGCAACGCTACCGGAGGCCTCGCGACCGCGCGCCCGACTGCTGACGGCACCAAGTCCGCGAAATTGCACTCATGCAGGGAATTCGCCGACTTTTCCTGCATGGTTTCAATCTCGCGGCAGCCGGACCAACACCTGAGCCACGACATCGTCGATCGGCACGTCGACCTGCTCCCCGGTGGCCAGGTTCTTCACGCCGACGGTGCCGGCCGCCAGGTCGCGGTCACCGGCTACCAGCGCGACCACCGCGCCGGAGCGGTCGGCGGCGCGCATCGCGCCCTTGAGGCCGCGATCCCCGTAAGCCAGGTCGACCCGCACCCCGGCGGCGCGCAACCGGCCGGCCAGGACCGCCAACCGCAACTTGGCCGCCTCGGACAGCCCCACCCCGAACACGTCGCACCGGGTGGTCGCCCCCACCGACTTGCCCTCGGCGGCCAGCGCCAGCAGGGTCCGGTCCACCCCGAGCCCGAAGCCGATCCCGGACAGGTCCTGCCCGCCCAATTGGCTCATCAGCCCGTCGTAGCGTCCCCCGCCGCCGATGCCGGACTGCGCGCCCAACCCGTCGTGCACGAACTCGAAGGTGGTCTTGGTGTAGTAGTCCAGGCCGCGCACCATGCGCGGGTTGACCTCGTACGGCACGCCCAGCGCGGCCAGGTGCGCCAGCACGGTGTCGAAATGCGCCTTGGCGGCATCCGAGAGGTGATCGAGCATCACCGGCGCGTCGGCGGTCATCTCACGCACCTGCGGGCGTTTGTCGTCGAGCACCCGCAACGGGTTGATCTGAGCGCGCCGACGGGTCTCCTCGTCGAGGTCGAGCCGGAATAGGAACTGCTGCAACAATTCTCGGTACGCAGGTCGGCAGGTGTCGTCGCCCAGCGAGGTGATCTCCAGCCGGAACCCGTCCAGGCCCAGCGAACGGAACCCGGCGTCGGCCACCGCGATCACCTCGGCGTCCAGCGCCGGATCATCGACACCGATCGCCTCCACCCCGACCTGCTGCAGCTGCCGGTACCGGCCGGCCTGCGGACGTTCGTAGCGGAAGAACGGCCCCGAGTAACACAGTTTGACCGGCAGCTGGCCGCGGTCCAGCCCGTGCTCGATCACCGCGCGCACCACCCCGGCGGTGCCCTCGGGGCGCAGCGTCACCGAACGGTCCCCGCGGTCGGCGAACGTGTACATCTCCTTGGACACCACGTCGGTGGACTCCCCCACCCCGCGTGCGAACAGCGCAGTGTCCTCGAAGATCGGCAGCTCGATGTCGCCGTAACCGGCGCGGCGGGCGGCGGTCAACAGACCGTCGCGCACCGCGACGAAGCCGGCCGAGGCCGGGGGAACATAGTCGGGCACCCCCTTGGGCGCGGCAAAGGTGCTCACGCACTCAGCCCTTCCAGAAACGGATTGAACCGGCGCTCAGCGCCGATGGTGGTCTTGGGTCCGTGGCCGGGCAGCACCACGGTGTCGTCGTCGAGGCGGAGCAGCTTGTCGACGATCGAGTTCATCAGATCACGGCCGCTGCCGCCGGGCAGGTCGGTGCGACCGACCGAATTCTGGAACAGGGTGTCCCCGCTGAACACCACCTCGGTGTCGAAGCCTGCGACCCGGAAGACGACGGAACCGCGGGTGTGCCCGGGGGTGTGGTCGACGGTGACGGTGGTGTCGCCCAGGCCGATCTTGTCCCCGTCGCGATCCAGCTCGACCAATTGTCTGGGCTCGGAGAACATCACTTTGCTCAGCACGCCGAAAAGCGCCTGGCCCGGCAGCGTGCCAAGAGAGCGCAGCGGGTCGGTGAGCATGAATCGGTCCTCGGGGTGAACGTAGGTGGGGCAGCCGTAGGTGTCGGAGACCTTCTGCGCCGACCAGATGTGGTCGATGTGGCCGTGGGTGAGCAGCACCGCGGACGGCGTCAGCCGATTCTCGTCGAGAATGTGGCGCAGCCGGGCCATCGCGCGCTGCCCGGGGTCGACGATGATCGCGTCGGCGCCTTGCCGCTGCGCCACGACGTAGCAGTTGCACGCCAGCATTCCGGCGGGGAATCCGGTGACCAACACGTCGACCAGTTTCCCATTGCGCGCCGTTGCGGCGTGGACGTGGGCGGTGCTGGTGAGACTTTGGCAGACTGTAGAGCCGACTCACCCGCGAGCCAGGGAGGTAATCCGGCGGTGTCCACGAACGAAGAACGGCGCGCCCAGGCCAAGCGCAAGCTGGAGGAGCAGGTGCGCCAGCGCGCGGAGGCAGACCGCAAGCAGCGCCGGATCCTGATGATCGCCGGCGCGGTGGTGGCCGTGGCGCTACTGGCCGGGGTGGTGTTCGTGGTGCTGCGCGATGACGGCGACTCGGGCAACGTCAACGCCGCCTCGACGTCGGAGACCTCGGAGGCCGCCGACTCTGCCGCGGCCTCGCCCGGCGAACCCGGACAGCTGCCGAAGTTCACCGCCTCGCCCACCCTGGGCGCCGACTGCCAGTACCCCAAGGCGCGGCCGGCCAGCAAACCGGTCGACCCGCCGCGGTCCGGCAAGGTTCCGACCGAGCCCGCCGAGGTCAGCGTGTCGATGATGACCGACCAGGGCCCCATCGGTTTGATGCTCAACAATGCCCAATCACCCTGCACCGTGAACAGTTTCATCAGCCTGGGCGCCAAAGACTTCTTCTCCGGAACCCAGTGCCACCGGCTCACCACGTCGCCGATGCTCAGCGTGCTGCAGTGCGGCGACCCGGCCGGCGACGGCACCGGCGGCCCGGGCTATGAGTTCGACAACGAATACCCCACCGACCAGTACGCCAAGGGCGACCCCGCAGCCCAGCAGCCGGTGACGTATCCGCGCGGCACCCTGGCGATGGCCAATGCCGGGCCGGGCACCAACGGCAGCCAGTTCTTCCTGGTGTACCGGGACTCGATGCTGCCGCCGCAGTACACGGTCTTCGGCAGGATCCAGCAGGACGGTCTGGCCACCCTGGACAAGATCGCCGAGGCCGGTGTGGCGCCGGGCGGACGCAGCCCCGACGACGGACCGCCCGCCACCAAGGTCACGATCAAGTCCGTGCGCGCCGACTAGGGGGCGGGCCGCCTCAGGCCGCGGACGTCACCCGGTAGACGTCGTAGACGCCCTCGACGTTGCGGACCACATTGAGCAGGTGCCCGAGGTGCTTCGGGTCGCCCATCTCGAAGGTGAACCGGCTGATCGCCACCCGGTCGCGTGAGGTGGTGACCGAGGCCGACAAGATGTTGACCTTCTCGTCGGCGAGCACCTTGGTCACATCCGACAGCAGGCGGTGGCGGTCCAGCGCCTCGACCTGAATAGCCACCAGAAACACCGACGACGGCGACGGCGCCCACTTGACGTCGATGATCCGCTCCGCCTGCTGGCGCAGCGAATCGGCGTTGGTGCAGTCGGTGCGGTGCACCGACACGCCGCCGCCGCGGGTGACGAAGCCCATGATCTCGTCGCCGGGCACCGGGGTGCAGCACTTGGCCAGCTTGGTCAGCACGCCGGGCGCGCCGGGCACCGCGACGCCGACGTCGTCGGTGTGGCGTTCACGGCGGGAGATGGTCAGCGGGGTGGACCGCTCGGCCAGATCCTCCTCGGCCTGATCCACCCCGCCGAGCTGGGCCACCAGCCGCTGCACCACGTGGTGCGCCGAGATGTGGTTCTCGCCGACGGCGGTGTAGAGCGCGGACACGTCGCTGTAGTGCAGTTCGCGAGCGACCGCGGCCATCGATTCGCCGTTGACCAGCCGCTGCAGCGGCAGGCCGACCCTGCGCACCTCGCGGGCGATCCCGTCCTTACCGGACTCCAGCGCCTCCTCGCGGCGTTCCTTGGCGAACCACTGCCGGATCTTGGCCTTGGCCCGCGGCGACACCACGAACTGCTGCCAGTCCCGTGACGGCCCGGCGTTTTGGGCCTTCGAAGTGAAAACCTCCACCACTTCGCCGTTTTCGAGCTTGCGCTCCAATGCCACCAGCCGGCCGTTGACGCGGGCGCCGATGCAACGGTGGCCGACTTCGGTGTGCACGGCGTAAGCGAAGTCGACCGGCGTCGAACCGTTGGGCAGGGTGATCACATCGCCCTTGGGGGTGAAGACGAAGATCTCCTTGACGGCCAGGTCATAGCGCAGCGACTCGAGGAACTCACCGGGGTCGGCGGCCTCCCGCTGCCAGTCCAGCAGCTGACGCATCCAGGCCATGTCATCGATCTCGGCGGCGGCGTTGGGGTGCGGAACCCCGTTGCGGCCCTTGGCTTCCTTGTAACGCCAGTGCGCGGCGATGCCGTATTCGGCGGTGCGGTGCATCTCACGGGTGCGGATCTGGATCTCCAGCGGCTTGCCCTCCGGGCCGATCACCGTGGTGTGCAGCGACTGGTAGACGCCGTAGCGGGGCTGGGCGATGTAGTCCTTGAACCGGCCGGCCATCGGCTGCCACAGCGAGTGCACCACGCCGACCGCGGCGTAGCAGTCCCGGATCTCGTCGCACAGGATCCGCAGCCCCACCAGGTCGTAGATGTCGTCGAAGTCGCGGCCCCGCACGATCATCTTCTGATAGATCGACCAGTAGTGCTTCGGCCGGCCTTCGACGGTCGCGGCGATCTTGGACTTCGCCAGCGTGTTGATGATCTCGTTGCGCACCTTGGCCAGGTAGGTGTCGCGTGACGGCGCCCGGTCGGCCACCAGCCGCACGATCTCCTCGTATTTCTTCGGGTGCAGGATCGCGAACGACAGATCCTCGAGCTCCCATTTGACGGTGGCCATCCCCAGCCGATGCGCCAGTGGCGCAATGACTTCCAGCGTCTCACGGGCTTTGCGAGCCTGCTTTTCGGGCGGCAGGAAGCGGATGGTGCGCATGTTGTGCAGCCGGTCGGCGACCTTGATCACCAGCACTCGCGGGTCACGCGCCATCGCGATGACCATCTTGCGAATCGTCTCGGCTTCGGCCGCGGTGCCCAGCACCACCTTGTCCAGCTTGGTCACCCCGTCGACCAGGTGGGCGACCTCGTCGCCGAACTCGCCGCCGAGCGCCTCCAGGGTGTAGCCGGTGTCCTCGACGGTGTCGTGCAACAGTGCGGCCACCAGCGTGATGGTGTCCATGCCCAGCTCCGCCAGGATGGTCGCGACCGCCAGCGGATGGGTGATGTAGGGGTCACCCGAGTGGCGCAACTGGGTGGCGTGCCGCTGTTCGGCGACCTCGTAGGCGCGTTGCAGCAACGCCAGGTTCGCCTTGGGGTAGAACTGCCGGTGCACCGCGACCAGCGGTTCCAGCACCGGGCTCAGCGCGCCGCGTTGGGCGGTGATCCGCCGGGCGATGCGCGCCCGTACCCGTCGGGACGCGCTGGTGGGCACCTTGAGCAGGTCGGTGCGCTCGGTGGGCGAGTCCTGGGCAGGAGGCTGGAAGACCGCCACCGGCTGGCCCCCCTCGGCGTCGCGCCGGTCCTGCTCGGAGTTCTCTGCTGAGCCCTGATCAAAGCCCACGTCGCTCACCTCCGACCTCGAGAATATCGGCTAAATCAGCCGAAGGCTCACGAGCTGCAATGGTGCCACCGCGGCGCGTCCGCCCATATCGGCCAGCTCCAAAACCACCGCGGCCGCGACCACCTCGGCTCCGGCGCGCTGCAACAACCGCCGGGCGGCGGCCAGCGTGCCGCCGGTGGCCAGAACGTCGTCGAGGATCACCACCCGGCGGCCGGCCAGATCGATTCCCTCGGCGGGGATCTCCAGCACCGCCTGGGCGTATTCGAGCTGATAGGACTCCGACAGCACCGGCGGCGGTAGTTTGCCGCCCTTGCGAACGGCCAGCGCCCCCACCCCGAGCCGGGCGGCGACCGCCCCGGCCAGCAGAAATCCCCGCGCGTCGACGCCGGCCACCACGTCGGCCCCGGCGGCGGCGCGGGCCAGCGCGTCGGTGACCGCGGCCAGCCCGGCGGCGTCGGCGAAGACCGGGGTCAGGTCTTTGAACGCAATTCCGGGGGCGGGGAAATCGGCCACTTCGCGGGTCAACGACGCGATGGCCTCGGCGGCAGCATCGTCGGGCCCTCCGGCGGGTTTCACTGTTGCAGCGCCCAGCGGTCCATGTTCCAGCCGGCGCCCCACCGGGTGGGGTTGGCGGCCACCCCGTACGTCTTCTTCGACGACAGCAGGGTGCGCTGCTGACGGTACAGCGGCAGGGTCGGCATATCGGCCCACAGCACCGGGCCGCTCTCCGCCAGCAGCCGGACCATCTCCGCCGGGTCGGCGGTCACCGCCAGCGCGGAGATGATGCCGTCGATCTGGTCGTTGTGGTAGCCGGACAGATTGTTGCCGTTGCCACTGAACAGCTCGTAGGCGTCCATCGCAGACGACCCGGTCGAGCCGCTGCCGGTGGATCCGCCGGTGCTCGCCAGTAGAACGTCGATCTGGCCGTCCCGCAGTGCCTGCGGGCCGATGCCGTCGGAGGCCACCTCGGTGACGGTGATCCCGGCCGGCGCGCACGATTCGCTGATCGCCCCGACCACTGCGGCCAGCCGGGTGTTGGGCCCGCGGTAGCCGATCCGCACCGTCAACGGTTTGCCGCCGAGCGTGTCGCGGGCGGCGTCGGGATCGGCGCGGGCGAACTGCTCGGCCTCGGGCACGTTTTCGGCCTGGTCGAACGCGTCGTCGATGGCGGTGTTCAGGCGGGAGTTGACCATCGGCACGCCCGCATCCCGGGCGATCACGTCGCGTGGGGTGCACAGCGCCACCGCCCGGCGCGCCGGGATCTCCGCGAGCGGCCCGGACGGGGCGAAGATCAGCTGCTCGATACCGCCCGACGGGCTGTCGCTGCTCTGGTAGTCGTCCGGGGTGATCAGGGATCCGGCGGAGCCGGTCGCCACGTCGACGACCTCCACGACGCGTTTGTTGACCCGATCTGCGATGTCTGCGCCCTGCGGCCAGACCGTGATCCGCTTGGTGACCGGCTTGGCGCCCCACCACAGGTCGTTGGCGACCAGCACCACGGCGCCCCCGTCGAGCACCGAATCGATCTTGTAAGGCCCCGATGACGGGAAGTTCCGCAGGTCGGCGTCGTGGTCGAGCCGCCAGGTGGTGTTCCAGGCGGCGGCGATCTTCGGCATGACATCCTCGACCGGCCCCAACTTGCCCAGCACCGCCTCGGTGACGTTCAGGCCGAGTTTGTCGCTGAGGATGTGCGACGGCATCATCGAGGTCGCGGTGAACAGCTCCTCGTGGGCGACGATGTTGCGGTCGGGGAAGAACGACACCCGGGCCTTCTTGGCGCCGGGCTGGCAGTCGATGTGCTCGATGTCGAGGTAGCCCGCCCGGCTGGCGGCGTCGAACCCCTCGAACCGCCCGGATTGCGCGGCCCACGCCAGCACCAGGTCGTCGCAGGTGATCGGGTGGGAGTCGGAATAGACCGCCGCCTCGGCGATCTGGTAGTCCAGCACCAGCGGAGCGCGGCCGACGACCGAGATGCTGCCGAAGTCGTGGTCGGTGACGATCTGCCCGTCCGGTCCGTGGTAGCCGAAGCCGGTCAGGGTGCGCGAGAACGCCTGCGGCGCCGCCGAGGCCGCGCCTGCCACCGAGGTGGTGTTGTAGGTGGGCAGGCCGCCGTCCACGGCGTAGTCGATCTGGTCGACGGTCGCGCTGGTGCATGCCGACACCGACCAGGCGCTCACCGCGGTGGCGACCGCCACCAGCAGGGCCGCCGCGGACCGATAACGGGCCGCCACGGCGTTACCGTCCGGCGCCCGGCTTGCCGGTCGGCCGCTGGGTGCGCCGGCTGGTGGGTCGCACCGGCTTGGCGCCCGGTGCCGGGGCGGACGACGAGGGGGCCGGGGTCCCCGCGGCCACGGTCGCCTCGTCCTCGTCGTTATCGGCGATGTCGTCCTCGGCGGTGTCGTCCTCGGCGGCGGCCGGCACGGACTTGGCACCGGTCGCGGTCTTGCGTCGCCGCATCACCTTTCGGTTGTGGTTCTGCACCAACTCGGTGCGCTCCCGCAGGGTGACCAGCAGCGGCGTGGCCAGGTAGATCGACGAGTAGGTGCCGACGACGACCCCGACCAACTGCACCAGCGCGAGGTCCTGCAGCGTTCCCACCCCCAGCAGCCACACCGCGACCACCATCAGCGACATGATCGGCAGCGCCGAGATCAGGCTGGTGTTGATCGACCGCATGAAGGTCTGGTTGACCGCCAGGTTGGCCTCTTCGGCGTAGGTGCGCCGGGTCTTGTGTTCGAAGCCGTGGGTGTTCTCCTCGACCTTGTCGAACACGATGACGGTGTCATAGATGGAGAACCCGAGAATCGTCAGCAATCCGATCACGGTGGCCGGGGTGACTTCGAAGCCGACCAGCGAATAGACCCCGGCGGTGACAAGGACGTCGAAAACCATGGAGATCATCGCCGCCAGCGTCATGTACCACTCGTAGCGGACGGTGATGTAGAGCGACGCCAGCAGCAGGAACACCACCAGCGCGATCACCGCCTTCTGGGTGATCTGCGCGCCCCAGGTCTCCGACACCGCCGAGTCGCTGATCGCCTGCTTGCTGGGCTGCCCGTCGGGGCCGACCGGCTGGAACGCGTCGAACAGGGCGTCGCGCAGCTTCTCGGTCTGCTCGTTGGTGAGCGTCTCGGCGCGGATCTGCACGGTCGCCGACGAGCCGTTGCCGACCACCACCACCGATTCGGGGCTGCTGCCGACGCTGCTGCGGAAGACCTCTTCGACCTGGGTGACCGAGGTCTCGCCTCGCGGGAAGGAGACCTTCGTGCCGCCGGCGAAGTCGATACCGAAGGTGAAGCCGCGGATCAGGATGCTCAGGATCGCGATCGCGACCATTGCGCCGCTGACCGCGTACCACAGCCGGCGCTTGCCGATGACCTCGAACGCACCGGTGCCGGTGTAGAGCCGCGACAAGAAGCTGTGCTTCGGCGGCCGCGGCGTGCCGGTGGTCTTGCGGGCCGTCTCCTCGACGGCGGTGCCGGTGTCGGTCAGTTCGACCGCCTCGGTGTTCTTCGTGGCGCGCTTCGTGCCGCCCTTGGTGCTCGGTTTGGCCATCTGGCTATCCCTGTCCCGTCGACTGGGCGGTCACCCGCGCGCCCGCTTTGGCTCCGGGTCTGCCGCCCGGTCTGCCGCCCGCCCTGGCTACCGCCCGCCGCTCGCGTGCCACCTGCTGAACCGCACCGAGGCCGTTGTAGGTCGGCTTGGCCAGAGTCGGCGACTTGGACGCCAGGTACACCAGCGGCCAGGTCACCAGGAACACCACGACCAGGTCCAGGATCGTGGTCAGCCCCAGGGTGAACGCGAAGCCCTTCACCTGGCCGACCGCCAGGAAGTACAGCACCGCCGCGGCCAGGAAGGTCACCGCATTGCCGGACACGATCGTCTTGCGGGCCCGCGTCCAACCGCGCGGCACCGCCGAGCGGAACGACCGGCCTTCTCGGATCTCATCTTTGATGCGCTCGAAGAACACCACGAACGAGTCGGCGGTGGTGCCGATACCGATGATCAGACCCGCGATGCCGGCCAGGTCGAGCGTGTAGTTGATGTATCTGCCCAACAGCACCAGGATCGCGTACACCACGGCGCCGGCAAGCACCAGCGACAGCGCGGTGAGCACCCCGAGCACCCGGTAGTAGAGCAGCGAGTAGACCAGTACCAGCGCCAGGCCGATCGCGCCGGCGATCAGACCCGCCCGCAGCGAGGTCATTCCCAGTGTGGCCGAAACGGTTTCGGCCTCCGAAGCCTCGAACGACAGCGGCAGCGACCCGTACTTCAATACGTTGGCCAGCTGACGCGCCTCGTCCTGGGTGAATCCCGGTGAGCCGCCGGTGATCTGGGTGCGTCCGCCGGGGATCGCCTCTTGAATCTGCGGCGCACTGACCACCTGGGAGTCCAGGGTGAAGGCGGTCTGGGTGCCGATGTGCGCCGCCGTGTAATCGGCCCAGATGTCGGCCGCGGCGCTCTTGAACTGCACCTGGACGATGTTGGCGCCGCTGCGCTGGTCCATGCCTGAGCTGGCGTCGGCGATCTGGTCACCGCTGATGATCGACGGCGCCAACAGGTAGGCGGTCTGATGGTCCTGCGAGCAGGTCACCAGGGGAAGGTCCGGGTCGTCGTTGCCGGCCAGGATGTCTTCCTTGTCGCACCGGTTGGCCTGGATCTGCAGGGCCAGGGCCTGCACCACTTTGTTGTCGCTCTGCCGCAGCCGCTTCTCCGCGGCGATGCGGGCCGCCAGGCCCTGCGGCTGGCCCGGCTGACCCGGAAGAGGGGGCACACCCGGCAGACCGGGCAGTTGCGCTCCGGGGCCCGGCGCCTCGCCCGTGCCCGGTGACCCGGGGCTGCCCGGGGCCTCGGTGGTGTTACCCGGCGCGGGGCTCTCCGTGGGTGTGCCCGGCGACGGGGCCGGCTCCTGCGGGTAGGGCCGCGGCTGTGCCGGGGGGGTCAGCGGCTGCTGAGGAAACGAGTCGTTCCCGCCGAACAGGCCTTCCCCGCCGGCGCCGCCCCCACCCGGCAGGCCCTGATCACCGGCCTGACCGCCGTTGGCCGGTGATCCGGGCAGGCCGGGGATTGCACCCGTACCGGGCACTGCACCGGGCATGCCGGGAATTCCGCCTGGGACGCCGGGCACTCCGCCCGGAACACCGGGAATCCCCGGGGGCAGGCCGGGCCGTCCGGGCCCGCCGGGAAGCCCGGGCATCTGGCCGCCGCCCGCCTGCTTTGCTTCCTCCACCGACACCCCGCTGACCACGGGCCGGATGTAGAGCCGGGCGGTCTGCCCCAGGGTGCGCGCCTCGTTGCCGTCGCTGCCGGGCACGGTGATGACCAGGTTGTTGCCGTCGATGATGACCTCGGACCCGGACACCCCCAGGCCGTTGACACGCGCGCTGATGATCTGTTGCGCCTGGTTGAGCGCGTCGCGGGTCGGGGCGGAGCCGTCCGGAGTGCGGGCGGTGAGCGTCACGCGGGTGCCGCCCTGCAGGTCGATGCCGAGCTTGGGTTCGGCCAGCTTGTTTCCGGTCAGGAACACCAGCAGGTAGACGCCGATGAGCATTGCCAGGAACACCGCCAGGTTGCGGGCAGGGTGCACCGGCGCCGAAGGCGATGCCACGTGTTTCAGTCTCCTTCGCTCATTGCACGATGCGCTCTCGCGATCGTCGGGGCTGGTCCGCGCTGGGTCGGCTCGCGACGATCAGTTCGACCGCACCCGCAAAGGGTACGTGCCCGGCTGGCAGGCTCGGTGCTGGGGCAGGCGTTCCGCGCGTCGTGGGCGCCGGTGGCTAGACGTCTTCGGTGGCCTGCTCGACCGCTGCTTCGGCGGCAAACTCCTCGGGTTCGATCTTGTCGCGGATCGCCAGCTTCATCCAGGTGGTCACCACGCCGGGGGCGATCTCCAGATCGACGGTGTCATCGGTGATACCGGTGATGGTGGCCTCCAATCCGGAGGTGGTGTGAACACGGTCGCCCACCTGCAGTGACTCGTGCAGATCGATGGTGGCTTGCATCGCGCGCTTCTGCCGTCGCGAGGCGAAGAACATGAATGCGCCCATGACGATGAGCAGGGGCAGGAAGGCAACCATGTTGTTCATGACGACGACCGATCTTTCAATTCGTTCTTATTAGTCTTCGGCACCGGGCCAGGTATGACGGGCCGCTGCGATGACAACAGTGTGCCACTGTGTGTCGCGACTCCGAGTCGGTACCGCTGTTCGCCGCCTAGGCTGTGGGAAATCGTGGGTCAGGATGAGCGAGAAAGGTCGGCCGGTGAGAAACATCGCATATGGTCTGGCTACGGCCGTTGCATTCGCGGCAGCTCCGCTGGCGGTTGGGGCTTTCGCAGCGCCGGCCATCGGTTCGGCGGCGCCGCTGAATTGCCCGGACGGCCAGTACTGGGAGCCGAGCACCAACACCTGCATGCCACTGGGCCAGGGGCCGACGCCGCTGGACTGCCCGGGCGGCGAGTACTGGGAGCCGAGCACCAACACCTGCATGCCGCTGGGCCAGGGGCCGACCCCGTTGGACTGCCCGCCCGGCGAGTGGTGGAACCCCTTCGGCAACGCCTGCCGACCGCTCGGCCAGGTCTGACCCGCGGCAAGGACCGCCCCGGACCGCTAAGGAGACCGCCCATGTCTGTGCCGCCGCTGCCGCAGAGCCGTCACCTGGCCACCGAGATTCCCGGGCCCGGCTCGGTGCGGCTGGCCGGGCGCCGCGCGGCGGCCGTGGCGCGCGGGGTGGCCAGCACCATGCCGGTCTACGCCGCCCGCGCCACGGGGGGCATCGTCGAGGATGTCGACGGCAACCGGCTGATCGATCTGGGTTCGGGGATCGCGGTGACGACCGTCGGCAATGCCGCACCGCGCGTGGTCGAGGGGGTGCGCGAGCAGGTCGGCGCGTTCACCCACACCTGCTTCATGGTGACGCCCTACGAGGGGTATGTGGCCGTCGCCGAAGCGCTCAACCAGCTCACCCCGGGCAGTTTCGAGAAACGCTCGGTGCTGCTCAACTCCGGCGCCGAAGCCCTGGAGAACGCCGTCAAGATCGCCCGGTCCTACACGCGTAAGTCCGCGGTGGTGGCGTTCGACCACGGCTACCACGGCCGCACCAACCTGACCTTGGCTCTCACGGCCAAATCGATGCCCTACAAGAGCGGATTCGGGCCGTTCGCGCCCGATATCTACCGCGCTCCGGCGTCCTATCCCTACCGGGACGGGCTGATCGACAAGGAATTGGGCAGCGACGGCGAGCGGGCCGCCGAGCGCACCATCGGTGTCCTCGAGAACCAGGTCGGCGCCCACAACCTGGCCGCGCTGGTCATCGAGCCGATCCAGGGCGAGGGCGGGTTCATCGTTCCGGCGCCGGGTTTCCTGCCCGCGCTGCTGGCGTGGTGCCGCGACAACGACGTGGTGTTCATCGCCGATGAGGTGCAGACCGGCTTCGCGCGCACCGGGGCGATGTTCGCCTGCGAGCACGAACCCATCGCCCCGGACCTGATCTGCACCGCCAAGGGCATCGGCGGCGGGTTGCCGCTGTCGGCGGTCACCGGACGCGCCGACATCATGGACGCCCCTCAGGTCAGTGGCCTGGGCGGGACGTTCGGCGGCAACCCGGTGGCGTGCGCGGCGGCGCTGGGGGCGTTCGCCACCGTCGAGGCCGACGATCTGATCGGGCGGGCCCGGCACATCGAGCGAGTGGCCTTCGAGCGGCTGGGCCGGCTGCAGGCCGACGACGACCGCATCGGCGACGTCCGCGGCCGCGGCGCCATGATCGCCGTCGAATTGGTCCGGCCCGAGGACGCTGAACCCGACCCGGCACTGACCAAAGCGCTTGCCGCGGCGTGTCATCGGGCGGGTGTGATCGTGTTGACCTGCGGCACATTCGGCAACGTGTTGCGGCTGCTGCCGCCGTTGACCATCAGCGACGAACTTCTCGCCGAGGGCTTGGACGTGCTGGCCGGTGAACTGGCGAAGCTGTAGCGGTCAGTCGAACAGCTCGGGTTGCCCCAGTCCCCCCGCTGCGGCCGGCGGCACCATACCCAGATGCGTCCAGGCCGCCGATGTGGCGACGCGGCCCCGCGGGGTGCGGGCGACCATCCCGGCGCGCACCAGAAACGGCTCGCAGACCTCCTCGACGGTGGCCGCTTCCTCCCCCACCGCCACCGCCAGTGTGGACACCCCGACCGGCCCGCCACCGAAACTTCGGGTCAACGCCGAGAGCACCGCCCGGTCGAGACGGTCCAGCCCCAACTCGTCCACGTCGTAGACGGCCAGCGCGGCCTTCGCGACGTCGCGGGTGATCACCCCGTCGGCGCGCACCTCGGCGTAATCGCGGACCCGGCGCAACAGTCGGTTGGCGATCCGCGGGGTGCCACGGGATCGGCGCGCGACCTCGGCCGCGGCCTCGGCGCCCAGTTCGATGCCGAGGATCGTCGCCGAGCGCGCCAGCACCAGCTGCAATTCGGCCGGCTCGTAGAAATCCATGTGCGCGGTGAACCCGAACCGGTCCCGCAGCGGACCGGTCAGCGCCCCGGAGCGGGTGGTGGCGCCGACCAGAGTGAACGGCGCGACTTCCAGCGGGATGGAGGTCGCCCCCGGGCCTTTCCCGACCACGACGTCGACCCGGAAGTCCTCCATCGCCAGGTACAGCATCTCCTCGGCGGGCCGGGCGATGCGGTGGATCTCGTCGATGAACAGCACATCGTGCTCGACCAGATTCGACAGCATCGCCGCAAGGTCTCCGGCCCGCTCCAGCGCGGGCCCTGACGTCACCCGCAGGGAGCTGCCGAGTTCGCTGGCGATGATCATCGCCAGCGACGTCTTGCCCAGGCCGGGCGGACCGGACAGCAGGATGTGATCCGGTGTGCCGCCACGGTTCTTGGCGCCTTCGATCACCAGCTGTAACTGCTCGCGCACCCGGGGCTGGCCGATGAACTCTGCCAGGCTGCGTGGGCGCAGGCCGGCCTCGATATCGCCTTCGCCGACCGTCAACGCCGGCGACACCTCGCGGACTTCAGGCTCGTCGGGCTCGTTCACTTGGTCTTCCCCAGCCGGCTCAGCGCGGTCCGCAGGGCATCGGACGTGCTGACTTCAGGATCCTCGGCCAGCACCTTGTCGGTGGCCTCCTCCGCCTGCTTGGCGGCGAAGCCAAGCCCGACAAGGGCTTCGACGACCGGTGCGCGTACCGCGTGCCCGTTGAAGACGGCCCCATCGGATGCGGCGACCGGCCCGATCTTGTCGCGCAGCTCCAGCACCAGGCGTTCGGCACCACGCTTGCCGATGCCCGGCACCCGGGTCAGCGCGGTGACGTCGGAGTCGGCCAGCACCCGCCGCAGTGCGGTCGCGTCATAGACCGCCAGGGCGGCCTGGGCGATCTTGGGTCCGATCCCCGACACCCCGATCAATGTGAGGAACAGATCACGCGCGTCGGCGTCGGGAAAGCCATACAGCGTCATCGAATCCTCACGCACGATCATCGCGGTGATCAACCGGGTTTCGGTGCCGCGGCGCACCGTCGACAGTGTCGCCGGGGTGGCCATCACCTTGTAGCCGACTCCGGCCGCCTCGATCACCACATGGTCGAGGGCGATGTCGATGACCTCACCGCGCACCGAGGCGATCATGCCCGCGCCGCCTTGAGTTTGGCGGTGTAGCGGCGCCGCTGTTCGGCGGCCAGCGCCTCGGCGGCAGCCATCCGCGCGATCATCGGGGCGCGCCAGCAGTGGCAGATCGCCAGCGCCAGAGCGTCCGCCGCGTCGGCGGGCGTGGGCTTCTGCTGCAACCCGAGGATTCTGGTGACCATCGCCGTCACCTGCGCCTTGTCGGCCGACCCGTTGCCGGTGACTGCGGCTTTGACCTCGCTGGGGGTGTGGAAGTGCACCGCGATGCCGCGCTTGGCGGCCTGCAGGGCGATCACCCCGCCCGCCTGGGCGGTGCCCATCACGGTGGAGACGTTGTGCTGGGAGAACACCCGCTCGACGGCGATGACGTCTGGGCGATGGGTGTCCAGCCAGTGCTCGGCGGTGTCACTGATCGTCAACAACCGCTGCGGTAGCGGCTGATCGGCCGGGGTGCGCACCACGTCGACATCCAAGGCGGTGACCTGGCGTCCGCTGCCACCCTCGACCACCGACAGCCCACAGCGGGTCAGCCCGGGGTCGACACCCATCACGCGCACCGCACGCTCCCTACCGTAGTGAACACCTGTTCGAACAGTAGCCGTTGGGACCGACGCGCCCGGGTAGGACACGCGGGGCCGTGCCGGCAGATCCCTCGGCGCGCCCAAGCCTGCCCGAACGCCGGCCCCCCGGTCCTGCCCCAGCACCGATTCGCTCAGGATGATTTCAGCTCGGCGGCGGCCCCGACAGCACGACGCAGCGCGGCCACCCGGTGTCGCCGCAGCATCCGACGCGGTGACGGCAAGTCGCCTTCAGCCGATCACCACGACCTGCCTGAGCGATCCTGGCGACCGGCCGGCGAGGGCGGCACCGCCGGCGCGCCTGGCTGCTTCGCCCGTGCCGCCTATTCGACATGCCCTCTGCCGCAGCGGAATACATGTTCATAGCCGGTGTCAGGTACTACCGGAGGCCGCGATCCGCGGCCGCGGACGTCCCGCGGCGGTCCGTCGGACGGTCCGGCGCCGACCGGCGTCGCGCAGGGTGCGCGCCGTTTCGGTCCACCCCCGCAGCGGCGTGACCCCACTCCGGGAACGACGCCTGGTCACACCTGACTCACGCCGGCCCTCGACCGCCGTGACGCCGCCGAGGAGCGCAGGCTATCGATGACCACCGCCGCACCGACGCCTTTATCCATCCAGCGTCTGCGGCCCGACACCGTGGAGCGGCAGGCATCAGTTTCGACACGAAGAAGGCGAGGTACCGATGAGCCAGCACCCCCGGAAAGACGCCCCGAACGTCGTGGTGGTGGTGCTCGATGATCTCGGCTTCGCCCAATTCGCCTGCTTCGGTTCGGACATCTGCACTCCCACAGTCGACCGACTTGCAGCAGGGGGTTTGCGCTACAACAGCTTCCATGTGACAGGTATGTGCTCGCCCACCCGGGCGGCGTTACTCACCGGCCGCAACCACCATTCCGTCGGCATGGGTTTCCTCGCCGATCTGCCTGCTTCGCATCCGGGCTACACCGCACGCATCCCACGCTCAGCGGCGGCCCTCCCGCGGCTGCTGCGTGACTGCGGCTGGAGCACGATGGCGGTGGGCAAATGGCATCTGACCCCGCGGGGTGAACGCTCCGGTGCCGGACCGTTCGGACGCTGGCCGCTCGGCCTGGGTTTCGAACGCTTCTACGGTTTCCTTCGTGGTGACGCCAACCCGGTCGCGCCGGAATTGGTTCGGGACAACTCGTTCGTCGAGCCGCCCGCTGAACCCCAACACGGCTACCGGCTGACCGAAGACCTTGCCGACGAGGCGATCCGCATGGTGCTCAGCCAGCAGGCCGGCGCGCCGGGCAAGCCGTTCTTTCTCTATTTCGCTCCCGGTGCCCTGCGCTCATCACATCAGCTGGACCAGTCGCGGGCGGACGAATACGTGGGCAGGTTCGATGACGGCTGGGACCGCTGGCGCGACGAATCATTGATCCGCCAGGTGGCTTTGGGAATCGTTCCCGAGACGACCACAGTGACGCCCCGGCCGCCGTGGGTCCCGGCGTGGGACGATCTCAGTCGGGCCGAGCGCCGGCTCTACGCCCGTATGCACGAGGTGTACGCCGGCTTTGTGAGCCACACCGACGCCCAGATCGGCCGGTTGATCGACGTCCTCGAACGCACCGGGGTCCTCGACAACACCCTGATCTTGGTGCTCTCCGACAATGCGGCCGGCGCGCAGGGCGGTGTCGGCCCCTGGGGATGGGCGTGGGCCGGCAACACGCCGTTCCGGCTGTGGAAGCGTCACGGTTGGGTCGGCGGAAGCCGTGTCCCCCTTATCGCCCATTGGCCGAAACATATCCGCGACTACGGCGGTACCCGAGCACAATTCGCGCATGCGATCGACCTGGTGCCCACGGTGCTCGATGCCTGCACGGTGGATGCTCCCGAGGTCGTCGACGGTGTCACCCAATCTCGGTTGCACGGCGCGAGCCTGCTGGCGACGTTCGCCGATCCTGCCGCTCCCGACCCGCGGTCCGTCCAGTATTTCGAGATGCTGGGGTCGCGGTCGATCTTCGCCGACGGTTGGAAAGCGACCACCGATCACGACGGCGTGAAGGATGCGCAACTCCTGCTGCCGGGCAACCGTGATCTCGACGAAGACCGCTGGTCGCTGTTCCGCCTCGACGAGGACTTCTCCGAGTCCCGCGACGTCGCGTCGGAGCATCCCGAGGTGCTCGAGCGTCTCAAACAGCAATGGTCGGCCGAGGCCGAAGCCAATAATGTTCTCCCGCTTTGCGAATCGCTGATCGATCGGCTGTCTGCCGCGACCGAGTTGCAATACCCTCGGCGGGTCACCCTTTCTCCCGGCGGCGGCCCGGTGTCCGATGAGGCTTTGCCGTTGCTGGTGGGGGGCGGCCGAATCATGGCTGATGCCGAGGTCGCCGACACGGGTGCCGGCGGGGTGTTGTTCGCCATCGGTGACCGCAACGGCGGCCTGGTCGCCTATGCGATCGGGGGACAACTCAAGCTCGCGGTCGCACTGCCCCGTGAAACGCTCACCCTGCAGTCCGACCAGCAGCTACCCCCGGGAGCGCACCGCCTCGGCTGTGTGCTGAAGCCGGTGTCCGGCGGAGTGCGCGCCGACCTTGTCGTCGACGACGCCGTGGTCGCCAGCGGCTCGGCCGGGTGTCCGCTTCCGTTCGTCTGGCAGCACGGCGGCTCCCAACTGACACTCGGCTACGACCGCGGTCTACCGGTCTGCGACGACTATCTGCCACCGTTCGGCTGGAACGGCGCCCTGCGGGCGGTCACCGTGGAAGCCGGACCGTTCGAGATCACGCAACCGGACCTGATGCCGACGGCTGCGCGAGCCGACTGACGCCCGGGCCTGCTCAGTCCTCGGCCAGTTCGGCCAGCACCTCGTCGGACAGCTCGACGTTGGTCCACACGTTCTGGACGTCGTCGCTGTCCTCGAGCGCCTCGACCAGCTTGAACACCTTACGAGCGCCCTCGACGTCCACCGCGACACTGACCGACGGCTGAAAACTCGCCTCGGCCGACTCATAGTCGATCCCGGCGTCGACCAGCGCGGTACGCACCGCCACCAGGTCACCCGGCTCGGAGATCACCTCGAAGCTCTCCCCCAGGTCGTTGACGTCCTCAGCACCGGCATCCAGCACCGCCACCAACACGTCGTCCTCGGTCAACCCGTTCTTCTCCAGCGTCACCGTCCCCTTGCGGGAAAACAGGTAGGCGACCGATCCCGGGTCAGCCATCGTGCCCCCGTTACGCGTCATCGCCACCCGCACCTCACTGGCGGCACGATTGCGGTTATCGGTCAGACACTCGATGAGCACCGCGACCCCGTTGGGTCCATAGCCCTCATAGGTGATCGTCTGGTAGTCCGCCCCACCGGCCTCCTCGCCGGCACCACGCTTGCGGGCCCGCTCGATGTTGTCGTTGGGCACCGAATTCTTCTTCGCCTTCTGGATGGCGTCATACAACGTCGGATTACCCGACGGATCACCACCACCAACCCGTGCCGCAACCTCGATATTCTTGATCAGCCGAGCAAAATTCTTGCCCCGACGAGCATCGATAACGGCCTTCTTGTGTTTGGTGGTGGCCCACTTGGAATGGCCGCTCATCAGTTGCCTACCTCACTGTCAAATCAAAAACTTCGCCCGACGAGTCTACGTGTCAGCCCTGCTCGCGCGCCGGGGGCTGGTTCGGCGGGAAGAATCCGGGCACCCATCGTTCGATCAGTGCGGCGTAGTCGACGTGGGCGTCCAGCTGCACCGCGACACCCAGCAAACCGCCCAGCGTGCGCAGCAACATGACGTAGCCGGCCGGAATGGTCAACTGGCGGGCCATCTTGAATCGGTCGCCGAAGCCTTCCGCCAGCGGATCGGTGGTGACCAGCGCCGATTTCTGGAACCACTTGCGGGTGAAGTGGAACTCCCCCGACCGCAGCGGGTCGATGTAGGGCCACAGCGGCTGGATGTACTCCACCAGCTGCTCGCCGCTGAGGTCATAGTCGGCCGGCATGAAGCCGAGCTGCTTGAGCAGCCGGATCACCTCGTCCCACTGCTCGTCACGCGCCCAGCACAGCAGTTCGGCGAACTCCGGGGGGATTCCGCCGGGATGTTCGGCGACCGCGCCGAAGTCGATGACGGCCAGCCGCCCGTCGGGCAGCAGCATGAAGTTGCCCGGGTGCGGGTCGGCATGCACCAGCCCGACCCGCACCGGGGAGCTCAAGGTGAACTCCAGCAGCAGCGCGCACGCCGAGTCCCGCTCCTGTTTGGTGCCACTGCTGATGACCGCAGACAGGCGCCGGCCTTCAACCCACTCCGAGACAATGACTTTCGGTGCGCTGGCGACCACCGCGGGCACGAAGAACTTCGGGTCACCGGCGAAAGCCTTGGCAAAGGCGCGCTGATTGTCGGCCTCGCGACGGTATTCCAGTTCGGCTTCCAGAGTGTCGTTGATCTCCGAGACCAGCCGGTCCACGTCCGCGCCGGGTACGACTTGCTTGGCGACCCAATTGAACCGCTGAATCAGCTTGAGGTCGGCGCGCAGCGCCTCGTCGGCACCGGGATATTGGATTTTCACGGCGACGTCGCGGCCGTCCTTCCAGACCGCCCGATGCACCTGCCCGATGCTCGCCGATGCCGCGGGGGTGTCGTCGAAGGACGCGAAGCGCTCCCGCCATCGGGTGCCGAGCTGGGCGTCGAGCACCCGGTGCACCTTGGCCGCCGGAAGCGGCGGGGCCTCGCTTTGCAGCTTGACCAGCGCCTCGCGGAAGGGCTCGGCGAACTGCGGTGGGATCGCGGCCTCCATCACCGACAGCGCCTGGCCGACCTTCATCGCGCCGCCCTTGAGCTCGCCGAGCACCTTGAACATCTCGTCGGCGGCCTTCTCCAAAAGCTCGGCGTTGACCTCGTCCTTGGTCTTGCCGGTCATCCGCTTGCCCACGCCCAGCGCTGCGCGGCCCGCGACCCCGGCCGGGAGGCTGGCCAGCTTTACCGCGCGCCGAAAACCGCCCCGCGCAAGATCTGCCATGCCAACATCATGCCTGGCCGGTGCCTGCGACGGTATTTTTTGGTCAGCGGCGGTCAGGCTTTCTCGGTGACGATGTCCACGAACAGTCGATGGATCCGGCGATCGCCGGTCACCTCCGGATGAAACGAGGTGGCCAGCACCGCTTCCTGCCGTACCGCAACCGGGTGTCCGGCGGCTTGGGCCAACACCTCGACCCCCGGCCCGATCCGCTCCACCCAGGGCGCCCGGATGAAGACCGCGTGCACCGGACCGTCGAGGCCGGCGAAGTCCACGTCGCCCTCGAAGGAGTCGACCTGGCGGCCAAAGGCGTTGCGCCGCACGGTCATGTCTATCCCCGACAACGGGACGGCGGCGCGCCCCTGCGCTCCTGCGTCGATGATCTCGCTGGCCAGCAGGATCATGCCCGCGCAGGATCCGTAGGCCGGCATCCCGCCGGCCAGTCGGGCCCGCAGCGGCTCGATCAACTCCAGCTCGCGCAGCAGATGACTCATGGTGGTCGACTCGCCACCGGGAATCAGCAGGGCGTCGACGGCGTCGAGCTCCGCGTGGCGGCGCACCGGCACCGAGTCGGCGCCAACGGCATTCAGCGCGGCGAGGTGTTCGCGGACGTCGCCCTGCAGGGCGAGGACGCCGATGCGCGGATTGCTCACCGGCCGGCCGGGTGGTGCCCGGACGGGTACCGGGTCAGCCCTTCCTGCATGACGGCCGCCACCATGTCTCCGGATCGGTTGTAGATCTTGCCCTGGGTGAGCGACCGGCCGGCATTCGCCGACGGCGACGACTGGTCATAGAGCAGCCATTCGTCGGCCCGGAAGGGCCGCATGAACCACATCGCATGGTCCAGCGACGCCACCTGCAGTAGATCGCGCTCGTCGGGGTGGATCGACCAGGAGGCGCCGAGCAGGGTCAGGTCGCTCATGTAGGCCAGCGCACAGATGTGCAACACCGGATCGTCGGGCAGGGGTTCGCGGTGACGGAACCAGACCTGCTGCTCGGCGACCTTGCCCGGGATGTGCGGCAACAGTTCGGCCGGCACCCGGCGCAGTTCCCACTCGGCGAACGCCTTGAAGCCCTCGTCGTCGAAGGCCTTCATGGCGGCGATGTCGGGCAGGTCCGTCGGGTCGGGTGCGTCGGGCATCACATCCTGGTGTGCGATGCCGCGTTGCTCGCTCTGGAACGACGCCGACATGTTGAAGATCGTCTCGCCGTGTTGCACCGCGTTGACCCGACGGGTGCAGAACGAACCGCCGTCACGCACCCGCTCGACGAGAAATACCGTGGGCGCCCTGGCATCTCCGGGTCGCAGGAAGTAGCCGTGCAGTGAATGGACCCGGAATCGCGGGTCCACGGTGCGTACCGCCGACACCAGGGCCTGACCGGCGACGTGCCCGCCGAAGGTGCGCTGATGGTTGGCGGAGAGCGGACTGAACACGCTACCGCGATAGATGTTGACCTCGAGTTGCTCGAGATCGAGGATCTCTTCGATCGCCACGGAGAATGTCTACCAGCCGCGTTCGGCGAGCCGGTGCGGTTGTGCGATGTCCTCGACGTTGATGCCGACCATCGCCTCGCCCAACCCGCGCGACACCCGGGCCAGCACATCAGGGTCGTCATAGAAGGTGGTGGCTTTGACGATGGCGGCCGCGCGCGCCGCCGGATCACCGGACTTGAAGATGCCCGAACCCACGAACACACCCTCGGCGCCGAGCTGCATCATCATCGCCGCGTCGGCCGGCGTCGCGATGCCCCCGGCGGTGAACAGCGTCACCGGCAGCTTGCCGGCCTTGGCGACTTCGGCGACCAGGTCGTAAGGCGCCTGCAATTCTTTTGCCGCGACGAATAATTCGTCTTCAGACAGTGACGTGAGCCGGCGGATCTCGCCGCCGATGGCACGCATGTGGGTGGTGGCGTTGGAGACGTCCCCGGTTCCGGCCTCACCTTTGGAGCGGATCATGGCCGCTCCCTCGGTGATCCGGCGCAGCGCCTCACCCAGGTTGGTCGCGCCGCACACGAACGGAACGGTGAACTGCCACTTGTCGATGTGGTGCTGATAGTCGGCCGGGGTGAGGACCTCCGACTCGTCGATGTAGTCCACTCCGAGGCTCTGCAGGATCTGCGCTTCGACGAAGTGGCCGATGCGCGCCTTGGCCATCACCGGGATGGTCACCGCGGAGATGATGCTCTCGATCATGTCCGGGTCGCTCATCCGCGACACCCCGCCCTGGGCGCGGATGTCGGCGGGCACCCGCTCCAGCGCCATCACCGCGACGGCGCCGGCGCCCTCCGCGATGCGGGCCTGCTCGGGCGTGACGACGTCCATGATGACGCCGCCCTTGAGCATCTCGGCCATGCCGCGCTTGACCCGCGCTGTTCCGGTCTGTCCGCCGGCTGTATTAAGGCGCCGCTGCTCCGCATCGCTTTGCGCTGCGTCGTCGTCGGCGCGCGAGCCGTTCTGGGCCGCGCTGTCCACTGAATGCTTCTCCTCGCTCGTGATACTCGCCCAGTGTAGTGGGCGCCCGCGACCCGATTTTCGGCGTCGCACCCGCGGGACTATTCCTGCAACGCGAAGACCGGACCTGCCGGCGGCGGGTCGGCCATCAACGCCGGCAACACGAACACCTGCACGTAGCGGCGGACCCGGTCGGCGTCGTGGGCGCCGGGAATGAGTCCCAGCAGCAGCCCGAGCGCAACCGACAGTACGAAGCGGGCGGCATCACCGGGGCGAAGCCCGGGCCGCAACTGCTCGCCGGCCTGCTCGAACCCGATCTCGTAGAGGCCCGCCAACAACTCGCTGAGGGTCACCGACCGGGCGATCAGTGCCGCGACGTTGCCCTCGTCGCTGTGCTCGGAGATCACCCGCAGCAAGGGATCGTGGGCGACTTCGGTAGCCACCAGCACCAGCGACTCCGTCACCAGGACGCCCGGGTCGGTCGCCGGTTGCAGCCGGGTGGTGATCTCGGCGATCTTGCGGGCGGCGACCCGCACCACCAAGGCGTCGAGCAGCTCGTCCCGGGTGGCGAAGTGGCGGTAGATCACCGCCCGGGTGTAGCCGGCCTCGCGCGCGATCACCTGCATGGTCGAGGCTCGATAGCCGCGGCGAGCGAAGGAGCGCTCCGCGGCGTCCAACAACAGCTCTCGGGCGTGCTCGGGGGGGTTACCGCCGCCGGGTGGTCGGCCCCGCCGCCGCACCGTCATGTCCGGCCCGCTCGGCATATATGGACATCTTCATTCATTTGTCTATTATTAGCCTCACTGCATTCCCCGCGCGTTACCGACGGAGGAGTTGGTCGGCATGGCTGCGACATACACGGGCGTACCCGAGCAGCGGGATTGGCGGGCGGTGTTCGGTTCCTGGCGCCTGCTGGCCAACCCGGGAAAGAACGGAAGCTCTGCCTTCGACCTGATCGTGGGCCTCGCGGCGCCGATCCTGGCGCGCAGCTATCACCAGTTGCGGGCCCATCCCAACGGCCGGCGGCTGTTCGCCGAGAAACCGGATCTGTTGGCGCTGCTGGGCGACGACGACTATCTGGCCTCGCTCCCGGTGGGATCGCTGGGCCACGCCTACCGCTCGTTTCTGCGCACCAACCGGCTCGATGCCGGGGTATTCGACGTGGACACGGTGATCCGGCCGATCGCCGAGCGCCGCGGCTGGGACGAGGATTTCTTTTTCATGATGCGGCGCGGCACCGCCCTGCACGACATGTTCCACACCCTCGGCGGTTACGGGCCGGACATGGGAGGAGAGTTCGGCAACCTCGGCTTCCACTGCGGGCAGATGGAGCCCTCCGGTGCGCTCAAAGCGCTCAGCCTCGGCCTGCTCGGGTCGGTGATCCCCGCCTCGCCGAGCCGCAAGCTGCGCTATTTTCGCGAGGCGGTACGCCGCGGGCAACGGGCCGACAACCTGATGGCCGCCCCCTACGAGGAGCTCCTGGATCAGCCGATCGACAAGGTCCGGGCCCTGCTGGGGGTGGAGCCGACGTCTCGCGCCCACCCCGAGGGGCACCTGTTCATCGGGTGGATGCCGCCGGGGATGACGCCCCCCACGCGCTGGGACTACGACGCGACGCTGCGCAGCGCCTGACCGGCCGGTCGGCTGCTCACATGGTCAGCACCATGCGGTAGCGCGCCCGGCCCTGCTCCATGGCGGCATACGCCTCGGCGGCCTGGGCCAGCGGCCGCTCTTCGACGCGGGCCCGCACCCCCGACAGCACCGCGAAGGCCATGGTCTCCTCGATATCGCGCGCCGTGCCCGACGGGTGGCCGGTGATGCTGACCCCCGGGGTGATCAGTTGAACGGGCGCGATCGGTAGCGGATCGGCGGTGACCCCGATGGTGATGAGTTCCCCGCGCGGCGCCAAGCCGCCGACGGTGTCGGCCATCGCTCGCGAGTTGGCCGCGGTGGCCAGCACCACCGCCACTCCCCCCAGCGCGGCCATCGCCTGGGCTACGTCCCCGGCGGTCGAGTCGATGTAGTGGTGGGCGCCGAGCGCGCGGGCATCGGCTTCCTTGGCGGCGCCGCGCGCGACCGCGATCGTCTCGAAGCCCATCGCGGCGGCGAACTGCACGCCCAGGTGCCCCAGCCCGCCCAGCCCGAGCACGGCGACCCGGTCGCCGGGCCGGGCCTTCGTCGACCGCAGTGCGTGGTACGTGGTCACCCCGGCACAGCCCATCGGTGCGGCCTCGACCAGGGACAACTCCTCGGGGATCCGGGCCAGGGCGTTGGCCGGCACCGTCACCGATTCGGCGTAGCCGCCCGGGTAGTGCCAGCTGGGTACCTGCCCATTGGCGCAATGAATGAAATCGCCTTTGCGACAAGGAATGCAGTGATTGCAGTTTCCGCCGAACCAACCGACCGCGACCCGCTCGCCGACCTGCCAGTCCGTCACACCCGAGCCCAGTTCGGCGATGGTGCCGGCGATCTCGTGCCCGAGCGTCACCGGCCAGGACATCGCGGGGAAGCCACCGTTGACGAAGGCCTGGTCGGTACCGCAGACACCGCATGCGGCCACGGCGATCCGGACCTGGCCGGGGCCCGGTGCGGGGGTGTCGACGTCGACCAGAGTCAGTGACGCGCCGGCGGACGGTACCTGAACGGCGCGATGGGATCGCTTGGCAGTCACCCGTCCAGGCTAGGCGGGGTGGCTTACCGCCAGGGGGGTTTTCCCGCCCGGGGCGCCGCCTCAGGTGATCCGGCGGATGTCCGGAGCCGTACCGGCGGCGTCGGCCAGCCGGGCCGCCTCGGCGAGGCGCTCGCCCAGTTGCAGCGGGTAGACCTTTTCGCCGCCGGCGGCCAACTGCGCGATCGTGTCGGCGTCGCACCAGCGGTGCCCGTGCAGGTAGCTCCGCTCCAGCCCGGTTCGAGCGGCCCCGGACGGCTCGAACCGGCCGGTGCGGTGGACGAAGAAGAACTCCTGGCTGTCGAGCCGTTCGCCGTTGAACTCGAAGGCGGCGTCGCGGCGCCAGATCGGTCCGATCAGCTCGCCGGGGTCGACCGTCAGGCCGGTCTCCTCGGCCAGTTCGCGTGCGGCCGCGTCGGCCAGCGGTTCATCGGGCAGCACCTGCCCGCCCACGGTGAACCACCAGCGCGGTGCCGGGTTGTCGGCATCGTCGGGCAGGGCCGGGTCGCGGCCGCGCAGCAGCAGCACCGACCCCGTCTCGTCGAGCAGCACCACCCGCGCCGAGACGCGCGGATCCAGCACTCCGTGATCGCCGTGCGCAATCATGCCTGCCCGTTCGACGATCTCGAAATATGTTGGCATGGGCGCGGTCCCGCCCAGATGCAATGCCCGCACCAGTGGCCGTTCGCGCAGTGCCACCGTGTCGCGGACGGCGTCGTTGTGAAACCGGCGGGCCAGCAGCACCCGGGCCTCGGCGTCGGCCAGTTCCGCGACCATCGCCGGTGGCAATGACGCGGCGTCGACCATCGCCAGTTCGGCCGACAACGCGTTCTCGGCCGTCTCACGCACGTCGCGCGACGCGCGCTCGGCCACATCGGCCAGGGCGGCCAGCCGCCGGCCGGCCACCGCATCGCCGTAGGCCTCGATCGCTACGGTCCGGGCCACCACGGCCCGGCGCGCCAGGGCTCCGTCCAGCGCCTGCCAGGACAGGTCGCAGCGCACGTGCAGCCGGTTGAGCCGGTTAGCGGTCTGGTAGGCCCAGCCCACCGCCGCGGCCAGCACCGCCACGGCGACCAGCACCAGCACGGTGCCGGCGATCGTCGGGCCCATCAGTCGCCCACCGAGACCTTCCGGCCGACGCCGGCGACCGTCTCGTAGACCCGGATGATCTGGCCGGCCACCACCGACCAGTCGTAGCGTCGGACCGCCTCGCGGCCCGCCGCCACGTATGACGCCCGCAGCGCGTCGTCGTCGAGCACCTCTATCAAGGCGGCGGCCAGGGCCGCATGGTCATCGACCGGCACCAGCCGGCCGGCCTGCCCGTCGCGCAGCACCCGGCGGAACGCGTCCAGGTCGCTGGCGACTACCGCGGCGCCGGCCGCCATCGCCTCGGCAAGCACGATGCCGAAGCTCTCACCGCCGGTGTTCGGCGCACAGTAGACGTCGGCGCTGCGCAGCGCCGACGCCTTCTCGGTATCGTCGACTTGCCCCAGGAACCGCAGATGCCCGGCCAATTTTCCTGCAGTGCTGCGTAATTCGGGCTCATCACCGCGGCCGACGATCAGCACTTCGAGATCGGGGAACTTCGCGACCAGCGCCGGCAGCGCCCCCAGCAAGACCGCCATTCCCTTGCGGGGCTCGTCGTAGCGGCCCAGGAACAACACCGTACGGCCGCTGCGCGGATAGCCGGGCAACGGCTGCGCCATGGCGAACGCGGCCACATCGACCCCGTTGGGGATCTCCACCGCGTCGGATCCCAGCGCCTCCATCTGCCAGCGCCGGGCCAGATCCGAGACCGCGATGCGGCCGATGATCTTTTCGTGCATCGGCCGCAGCAGGCCCTGGGCCATGCTCAGCGTCAGCGATTTCGTCGTCGAGGTGTGAAACGTGGCCACGATCGGGCCCTCGGCCACGTTCAGGGCCAGCATCGACAGGCTGGGGGCGTTCGGCTCGTGCAGGTGCAACACGTCGAATTCAGCCCGCATGAGCCACTTCTTGACCTTGCGATGCGCGGCGGGGCTGAACTGCAGCCGAGCCACCGACCCGTTGTAGGGGATCGCGAGGGCCTTGCCGGCGGAGACGACGTAGTCGGGCAGCTCCACATGCGGCGAGGCCGGCGCCAGCACACTGACCTCGTGTCCGCGGGCACGCAACACCTCGGCCAGCTGCAGCACATGCGCCTGCACCCCGCCCGGCACGTCGAACGAGTAGGGGCAGACCATGCCGATCCGCATCAGCTCTCCCCCAGGCGCGCCCGTCGCGATTCGGGAAGGTCGGCCACCCACTGCGGCTGCATCATGTGCCAGTCTTCCGGATAGACGGCGATGCCCTCGGCGAAGGTGTCGGCCAGAGCCTGGGTGATCGCATCGACATCCCCGCTGGAGCAGTCCAGCGGCGAATGGATCCGGATTCCCCAACCGTCGCCGTCGAACCAGCAGTGCGCCGGCAGCAGCGCCGCTCCGGTGTCGATGGCGAGCTTGGCCGGGCCGGCGGGCATCCGGGTGGTCTCGCCGAAGAAGTCGACCGCCACGCCGCTGCGGGTCAGGTCGCGGTCGGCCATCAGGCAGACCAGCCCGTTGGCCGTCAGTCGCTCGGCCAGCACTTCGTACGGGGGGCGTTCGCCGCCGGACAGCGGCAGGACTTCGAAGCCGAGGCTTTCCCGGAAGTCGACGAAGCGCCGGTACAGCGACTCGGGTTTGAGCCGTTCGGCGACCGTGGTGAACCCGCCGTGGGTCTGCGCCAGCCAGACCCCGGCCATGTCCCAGTTGCCGCTGTGCGGCAACGCCAGCACCGCGCCGCGACCGGTCTGCAGCGCGGCCTCGATGTACTGCTTGCCCCGCACCGAACCGTGCAGCCGCCCGGCCAACGCGGCGTGATCCATGGTGGGCAGCCGGAAGGCCTCGCGCCAGTACCGGGCATAGGAGGCCAGCGAGGACCGCATCAGCGCCGCCGGCACCTGGTCCGGTGTCACCCCCAGCACACGAGCCAGGTTCTTGCGCAACTGTTCGGGTCCCCTGCCGCGGGCCGCGATCAACGCGCCCGCATCGAATGCGTTGCGGGCGACGAATTCCGGTAGCGCGCGCACCATCATCCAGCCCGCGGCGAAGCCGGCGTCGGTGGCCCAGGCGTCCAGCTGGCTGAGCCCGGGAACTCGCAGACCGCTCGGGAGGAATGTCACGATCCGTCTGGTCCCTCGCCGTCGGCGTCCTGCAACGGTTTCACCGCGCCCGGCGAGGTGCGCACGGTGTGCAGACGTTGGGCGCAGGTGACCAGGCTGGCCACCGCCAGCAGCCACATGGCCACGTGCAGCGCCCACGGCAGCGGGTACACCGGCAGGTCGGACAATCCGGCGCCCACCAGCACGATGATCAGCCGTTCCGGGCGTTCGATGTAACCACCGTCGCCACGCAGGCCGCTGGCTTCGGCGCGCGCCTTGATGTAGGAGATCACCTGGGAAGTCACCAGGCAGATCAACGTCGCGACGACCAGCGGGGCACTGTCCAGGCCGAACGCCGCCCACCACGCCAGCCCGCAGAACACCGCGCCGTCGCTGATCCGGTCGCAGGTCGCGTCCAGCACCGCCCCGAAAGCGCTGCCGCCGCCGCTTTCGCGGGCCATCGCCCCGTCGAGCATGTCGAAGTGCACGAAGAACCAGACCACCAACGTGCCGGCGAACAGTTGACCCGTCGGAAACAGTGTCAGCGCCGCCAGCACCGCACCGGCGGTACCCAGGATCGTGACGATGTCGGCGGTGAGCCCGGCCCGCAGGAACGCCCGCGCCACCGGAGTGGTGATACCGGCGAACGTCGCTCGGGACAGGAAAGGCAGTCTGCTCATTGTTGTTTCGCCCACTCGTCGGCGAGCAGCCGGCGAGTGTCGCGCAGCAACTGCGGGATCACTTTGGAGCCGCCGACGATCGTGATGAAGTTCGCGTCGCCACCCCAGCGCGGCACGACATGCACGTGCAGATGCTCGGCCAGCGACCCGCCGGCCGACTCGCCCAGGTTCAGACCGACGTTGAACCCGTGCGGGCGCGACACCGCCTTGATCACCCGGATGGCTTTCTGGATGAACGTCATCAGCTCGGCGCCCTCGGGTTCGGTGAGGTCTTCGAACTCCGAGAACCGTCGGTAGGGCACCACCATCAGGTGGCCGGGGTTGTACGGGTAGAGGTTGAGCACCGCGTAGACGTATTCGCCGCGCGCCACCACCAGCCCCTCCTCGTCGGAGAGCGTGGGGATGTCGGTGAACGGCTGGCGAGACCGGGCCGACCCCGACTCCGCACGGTTGAGGGGCGCCTCGGCCAGATAGGTCATCCGATAAGGAGTCCACAATCGCTCGAGCCGATCGGGCTCACCGACACCGGTGTCCACGATCCCCTGCTCGCCGCCCCCATCACCGGTCACCGGACGTCGCCCGCCTTGAGCACCGCCTCCACCGTCTCCGCGGTCGGGGCGGTGTTGTCGCGTGCGGCGATCCAGCCGGCGATCGCAGCGACCGCCTCGTCGCGCGGCACGCCGTTGATCTGGGTGCGGTCGCCGAACCGGAAGCTGACCGCGCCCGCCTCGACGTCGCGGTCACCGGCCAACAGCATGAACGGCACGTGCGTGTTGGTGTGGTTGACGATCTTCTTGGGCATCCGGTCGTCGCTTGCGTCCACCTCGACCCGCACCCCGTGGCTGCGCAGTTGTGCGGCAACCTCGTCGAGGTAGGCCACGTGCTGGTCGGCGACGGGGATGCCGACCACCTGCACCGGCGCCAGCCAAGCCGGGAACGCCCCGGCGTAGTGCTCGGTCAAGACACCGAAAAATCGCTCGATCGAGCCGAACAGGGCCCGGTGGATGAGCACCGGGCGCTTGCGGGTGCCGTCTGCCGCGGTGTACTCCAACTCGAACCGGTCGGGCATGTTGAAGTCGAGCTGAATGGTCGACATCTGCCAGTTGCGCCCCAGGGCGTCCTTGACCTGCACCGAGATCTTCGGCCCGTAGAACGCCGCACCGCCCGGGTCGGGCACCAGGGTCAGCCCGGATGCCTCGGCGACCTCGCGCAGCGTCTCGGTGGCCTCCTCCCACACCTCGTCGGAGCCGACGTATTTCTCCGGGTCCTTGGTGGACAGTTCCAGGTAGTAGTCGTCCAGGCCGTAATCGGCGAGCAGGTCGAGCACGAAGCGCAGCAAGGAGGTCAGCTCGTCGCGCATGCCCTCCCGGGCGCAGTAGATGTGCGCGTCGTCCTGGGTCATGCCGCGAACGCGGGTCAGGCCATGCACCACCCCGGAACGCTCGTAGCGGTACACGCTGCCGAATTCGAAGAGCCGCAACGGAAGTTCCCGGTATGAGCGCCCGCGTGACCGGTAGATCAGGTGGTGCATGGGGCAGTTCATCGGCTTGAGGTAATAGTCCTGCCCGGGCTTTCGCAGCGTGCCGTCCTCGGCGAACTCCGCGTCGATGTGCATCGGCGGGTACATGCCCTCCGAATACCACTGCAGGTGGCCGGAGGTTTCGTACAGCGCCGACTTGGTGATGTGCGGAGTGTTGACGAACTGGTACCCGGCCTCGATGTGCTTGCGCCGCGAGTAGTCCTCCAACTCCCGGCGGATGATCCCACCCTTGGGATGGAAAACCGCCAAGCCCGAACCGATTTCGTCGGGGAAGCTGAACAGGTCCAGTTCGACTCCGAGCTTGCGGTGGTCGCGCCGCAGGGCTTCCTCGATCAGTTCCAGGTGACGGTCCAGCGCCTCCTGGGACTCCCACGCGGTGCCGTAGATGCGTTGCAGGCTGGCGTTGTTCTGGTCGCCGCGCCAGTAGGCCGCCGAAGAGCGGGTGAGTTTGAACGCCGGGATGAACCGCGTGGTGGGGATGTGCGGACCGCGGCACAGGTCGCCCCAGACCCGCTCGCGGGTCCGGGGATTGAGGTTGTCGTAAGCGGTCAGCTCATCACCGCCGACTTCCATGATCTCGCTGTCGCCGGACTTGTCGTCGACGAGTTCCAGCTTGTAGGGCTCATCGGCCAGCTCGGCACGTGCGGCCTCTTTGGACTCATAGACCCGTCGCGAGAACAGCTGGCCTTCTTTGATGATGGCCCGCATCCGCTTCTCCAACGCGGCCAGATCCTCCGGGGTGAAGGCCTCGGGCACGTCGAAGTCGTAGTAGAAGCCGTCGGTGATCGGTGGACCGATGCCGAGCTTGGCGGCCGGGAACAGCTCCTGCACGGCCTGGGCCAGCACGTGCGCACACGAGTGCCGGATGACGCTGCGGCCGTCTTCGGTGTCGGCCGGAACCGGGGTCACTTCGGTGTCGGCGTCGGGAATCCAGCTCAGGTCGCGCAGCTTGCCCTGCGCGTCGCGCACCACCACGATCGCATCGGGTGCCCCGCGGCTGGGCAGGCCCGCCGCGCGCACCGCGTCTGCCGCCGTGGTTCCGGCGGGCACCCGAATCGGGGTGGCCGGGGCGGGGATGGCGGGCGCGCTCATCTGCTGATCTCCAGGGATGTAGGGGCGTTCGGGATGTCCGGACCATGCTATCGGGACGGGCACCACCGGTTGCCCCAGGCCGAACAAACGTCACCAGTGCCGGTTACGGCTCGACCAGGTTGATCCGCGCGATCGCGGCCGGGTAGTTCTTTTCGAAGTCCACCCGGTCCGCACCGAACTGCGACGAGTCGATGATGTAGGCGACGTTGACCCACAGATCGCGCATCGTCGGACTCAGCTGTGTTCCGACCATCCGCGCGCAGATGATCAGTCCGTGCACCCAGACCGCGGGGGGCCGATCCGGTGGCCGGACCACCAGGTCGGGGCTGGCCCGGCCGATGTCGAAGCCCGGTGTCGGCCAAGCGTTGACCGCGATGCGCTCTTTGAGCCAATCCGGTATCTCCTGCGGCGGTTCGGGAACGAACAGCAGCGGTTGGTCGAGTTTCACCAGACAGTAGTCGGGCCGATCGTCGCCGGGCAGAAACCGGATCAGCTCGCCCGGCAGCGGGAGCCGCGCGGCGAAGTGCTCCGGGCCGGTGTCCATCTCGTCGAAAACGATCCTGGCCGAGCTCATGGCTGCCCGGGTTTGAGCACCACGAACAACGCCTCGCCGTCGGCCAGCAGCGTGTCGCCGTCGCACAGGGTGGTCTCGACGAAGATCTTGCGACCCTCGGTCCGGCTGATCCACGCCTCGAGCTGCAACTCCCGGTCGATCGGGACGATGCTGCGGTAGTTGACGTGCAGGTAGGCCGTGCGCTGGTAGGGGCCGCCGGTCAGCAACCACGATGCGGTTCCCAGCACCGAGTCGAACAGCAACCCGATGGCGCCGCCGTGTGCGGCGCCGTTACGTCCCAGGTGGAAGCGTCGGAACCGGGCCCAGCCGCGCAGCCGCCCGTCCTCACTCTTCTTGAGTTTCATCGGCACCGGGAGCAGGTTGCCGCGCATGGGCAGATCCAGCCGGCGCCCCGACGGTGACGACCATTCGTCGGCGTCGAACGGTGCCAACAGATCGCAGATGTCCTGTAGCGAGTCGGCTGCCCGGCTGATCACCTCGTCGGGGGCGTCGGCGGCGCGGGCGTGATCCTGCAGGGCACGCATCGTCTCCAGGAACCGGCCGTAGTCCGGCCCGCCCTTCTTGGTCGGCTCGGGCGGGTTGAAACCGCCGCCGGCATGTGGGGCTGTCACCCGTCTATTTAACGTTCAGCCGATTCTCGAGCGGACGCCGCGGCCGCGATGGCAGGGTTGGCCCGGTGGATCTGAGCAAGCTGCGTGACCTCCAGCTGACCTACACCGAGGTGGGCGCCACCGCCGGAGCACTGCCCGAGGGATACCACCATCTGGAGCACACCGCCCCTATCGGCCGCGGCCGGCGGCGCTTCGAGGAGGCGGGCGAGGCGGTGCTGCACTGGGGCATGCAGCGCGGCGCCGGCTTGGGCGTGCGGGCAGACAGCGACGTCGCCGAGGTGGGCACGACCGTGGTTGTGCGGATGGGATTTCTGAGCGCACCGTGCCGGGTGGTCTACCTGATCGAGGAGGACAACCGGCGCGGGTTCGCCTACGGCACGCTCCCCGGGCATCCCGAATCCGGTGAGGAGCTGTTCGCGGTGCGCTACGACCCGGCCGATGACGCCGTCTACGCGCAGGTGCGGGCGTTCTCCCGGCCCGCCACCTGGTGGATCAGGGTGGGCGGGCCGGTGGCTCGGGTGGCGCAGCGCGTCATCGCCACGCGTTATCTGCGCGCGGTGTGACCGCCGAGGTGGCGCGACCGCGCCACGACCGGATCGGGTTGTCGTGGCGCGGTCGCGGGTCTGCGGCGGCCGGTGTCAGGTCACCTGGCGGGTGTGCACGGCCTGCGCCAGCCGGGCCAGCACGACCGCGGAGACCAGCAGACCGAAGTCGCGCAACGCCACGTCGTAGTAGCCGGACAAGGTGAGCAGGTCGACGATGATGCCGCCGAGCCAGGCGGCCACCACCCAGGCACCGATCCGCGGCGCGACGGCGACCAGGACACCGGCCACGATCTCGATGACGCCGATCAGGTACATCGCCTGGTCGCCGTTGCCGGGCAGGATGTCGTTGATCCAGCCGGCCAGATACTTATCCCAGTGACCCGGTCCCGCGCCGTCGGGCACGTGCGGCAGCAGGTTGAAGAACTTGTCCAGACCGAACAGGATCGGAGCGACCGTGAACAGGGTCCGCAGCAGGAAGAACGCCTCGAACAGCGGATCCTTCAACCGCCCCGAAATGGCAGGTGAACTCGCATGACCGGTAGTACCCATGGCATCCTCCTCAGTTCTAACGATCGACAATTTGTACGTTAGAACGAGTAGAATCTAACGTCAAGAGTTTCATCCGATAGAAGTTCGGTGACCATGCCCAACCGCGACCGCGACGTGACGGGGATCGGCGCCCTGGCCGATCCGGTCCGCCGCGAGCTGTACCGATTCGTCGCCGCCCAACCCCACCCGGTCAGCCGCGACGAGGCTGCCGCCGCGACCGGAATCGCCCGCCACCAGGCGAAGTTCCATCTGGACCGGTTGGAGGCCGACGGCCTGCTGCAGAGCGACTACGCCCGGCTCACCGGCCGCTCCGGGCCCGGTGCGGGCCGCCCGTCGAAGCGCTACCGACGCTCCCTGGCCCAGATCGCCGTCAGCTTGCCGCCGCGCGAATACGAGCTGGCCGGTCGGCTGATGGCCGAGGCGATCGCCGAATCCACCCGCACCGGCACACCGGCGATCGACGTACTGCGAACCCTGGCCCACGACTACGGCCGCGAACTCGGCAGCACGGCGACCGCGGGACGAGCGCCCGCCGACGCGCAGGCCGCGCTCGAGGTGGCCATCCGCGTGCTCGGCGAACACGGCTATGAACCGCGCGAAGGCCCCGCCGCGTCTGAGGTCTACTTGGCCAACTGTCCGTTCCACGCGTTGGCCCAGGCCCAGACGGAGCTGGCCTGCACCATGAACCTCGCGCTGATCGGCGGTGTCAGCGATGCTTTGGCGCCGCACGGCCCGCGGACCCGGCTGTGCCCGGACCCCTCGCGCTGCTGCGTCGTGCTCAGCGCCGCACCGGACCCGGGCTAGGCCCAGCGCGCCAGCAACCGTTGCGCCCCGGTGCACAACTCGTCGAGAACCACCGACACCGTACGGCTGCCGCCGAGCAGCCCCACGCCCTGCCCGGCGTCGACCGGGGCGATGCGGTGATCGTCGGCGGCCATAGCGGCCGCCAGTTCCGCGCCGGCTTCCGCATCGTCGACCAGGGCACCCTCCCGGCCCGCCCAGCGACCGACGAACTCGTTGCGCAACACCCGCGACGGGAACCGCGCCGGCCAATCCAGTCGCTGACCGACATCGAAGACCCGGGTGGTGACCGTGTCCGTGCCAGCCGCCGCGATCAGGGCGCGCCGGGCGCCATCGCCGGTCAACGCCTCGGGGCAGGCCGACAGGCAGGTGCCCAGCCAGGCGCCGGCCGCCCCGGCCGCCAGCACCGCGGCCAGGCTGCGCGGCGAGGCGATCCCGCCGGCGGCCAATACCGGCACCGTCACGGCGTCCAGCACGGCGTCGAGCAGCGGCAGCGTGGCCAGCCTCACCTCGCCGTGGCCGCCACCCTCGGCTCCGCGGGCCACCAGCACGTCCAGCCCGGCATCCTGCGCACGCCGGGCGGTCTCGACGTCATAGACCTGGGTGGCGGCGAGGATCCCGGCAGCGTGGGCGCGCTGCACCCAGGACAGGTCGTCACCGAAGCTCACCGAGAGCAGCACCGGGCCGGCGGCCAGGGCAGTGTCGAGCAGGTCCGGGGCATCGCGGATCACCCAGTCCACCAAGCCGATTCCGAACCTCGCCGACCCGGCCAGGGCCAGCTCGGTGGTCAGCGACGCGGCCGTGGCCGTGCTGCCCATCCCGATCATGCCCAGCCCGCCCGCGGCGGTGACCGCGGCGGCCAGCCGACCACCGGCCACCCCGCCCATCGGGGCATTGACGATGGGAACCCGCAACCCGGTCCGCACCGACCAGGGCGTGGCGAGTGCGGCCGCGGCCACGCTCAGTGCGCGGCGCTCTTGGCGACCGTCAGCAGCACCACCGAGTCCTCCAGCGACTCCAGCGCATGACGGGCCAGCGGCACGGTGACGAGTTCTCCGGCCGAGCCCTCCCAGGCGTCGTCGCCGGCGGTCAGCCGCACCCGGCCGCGCAGCACCTGCAGCGTCGACTCCCCGGGACTGTCGTGTTCGGCCAGCGCCTCGCCGGCCTTCAGCGCGACCAGCGTCTGGCGCAGGTGGTGCACCGAACCGCCGTAGACGGTGTGCGCCGAACGCCCACTGTGGTGTTGCCTGGCCTCGGCGAGCTTCTCATCGGCCAACGCGGTCAGGGAGGTCGATTCCATCGGTAGTCCTTCGGCTCGGCGGTTAGGTGTTCGGGACGGACACTCAGCGAGACAGCAACACGATGCCCAGGGGCACCAGTGCGGCGACCTTGATCAGCTCCAAGGCGACGTAGGCGTAGTGCGCCCGGGATCGCGGCGCGTCCAATCCGGACAGCACCTGGTCGGCGCGGCGGCTCAGGCGGGGCCGCACGGCCAGCATCTGGGCGAACAACATGGCCACCGCGACCGCGAACGTCACGACGCCCGCGGCGCTCGGGGGCTCGACGGCGAACGTCACCGCGATAGCCGCGGCGAGCACGAACTCGGCGGCATTGAGAGCCCGAAACACCAACCGGCCGATCCCGAGGCAGACCGGAATGGTCGCGTTGGGCGCGCGGAACTTCAGCGGCGCTTCCATGAACGAGATCGCGATCACCATGCCCAGCCAGAGAAATGTCGCCGCGACTGCGACGCCGGAAGCCATGCTCACCCGGTAGAACCTTCCACTCGCACCGTCCCCGGCGGGGACTGATCGATCCGGGCCCCGTTCGGGCCCGGTGTGGGCTGATCGACTTTCACCGAGGTCAGATGCGCCACACACAGATCGGGCTTGGCGAACGAGTCGAGGTGATCGACCGTCACCGGGGCGTCCCAGGCTTCCAACGCACCCTGCATCAGGCCCAGGTGGATCGGGCAGACCACCTCGGTCGAGGTCTCGGCGAGCTCCAGGAACGGGCAGTGGCGCAGGCCGAGTTGTTGCTCGCCGGCGGCGTCGGGTTCGAGCTGTTCGGGCTGGAATCCCAGCTCGTCGAGCAATTCGACGAGCTGGTCGGTCGACTCCTGGGCGTCGACCGGCTCGGTCGGGCGGTTCAGCGGCCGCATGCGCTGCCCCCACGCCCGGCCGGCCGCCAGCGCCTTGCCGCTGGGATCGGAGTCGGCGGCCAGACCGATGGTCAGGATCTCGGCGAGCAGCCGGAACCGGCGGGTGCCGCCACGGTCCATCTGCCGGATCGCCCGGAACATCAGCGCCGGACGGCCCCGGCCCTTGTGGTCGGGTTCGGTGTGTTCGACGCGGCCTTCTTCCACCAGGGTGTCCAGGTGAAAGCGCACGGTGTTGGGATGCACCCCCAACTCGTCGGCGATCTGCGCGATGCTCAGCGGCTCGTCCGCGGCCTGCACCAGCCGAAGTACGTCGAGTCGACGTCCTCCAGGCGGCCCAGGCGGTTTGGCGATGTCGCTCACTCCCCCTGGGGGGGGAAGCTGGCCACTAGCGGGGTGTCGATCCCCAGCGGGCCGACCTTGGCGGCGCCGCCGGGTGAGCCGAGTGCTTCATCGCGTCCCGGCAGGGCCTCGGTGAAGAACGCCGCGTTGTCAGCCTGGTGGGGTTGCAACTCGTCCGGAAGGTCATCCTCGTAGTAGATGGCCTCGACCGGGCACACCGGCTCGCAAGCACCGCAGTCCACACACTCATCAGGATGGATGTAGAGGGCTCGCCCGCCTTCGTAGATGCAGTCGACGGGGCACTCCTCCACGCAGGCCCGGTCCATCACGTCAACGCACGGCTTCCCGATCACATATGCCATGGGCGTAGAGTTTACACAAGGGATTTTGTAGAAACTAGAAAGGCAGGCCTAATGCCGGAGGCCGAACTCGACGCCCGGGTGCTACCCAAACCGGAGAAGCACAAGACGATCTTCGCGACCTTCGCCAAACTGGCTGTCGGTGAGTCGTTTGTGCTGCTCAACGACCACGAACCTGAACCTTTGCGCCTCGAGTTCGAACGCGAGCATCCCGGTAGCTACGGGTGGGAGTACCTGGAGAAGGGCCGTGACCGCGGCGCGCTGTGGCGGACCAGAATCTCTCGGCTCTCCTCGACCGCGGTGCCGTGGATTCTGACCGACACCACGACCACCGGCGAGGGCGTGGAACCCGACCCGGCCGGGGTGGTCTGGAAGCTCGACGTCCAGAGCCGCGAGATCGACGCCGACGTCACCAGCCTGTCGGCGGGCCAGGACACCGGCATGCACGTCGGCCCCGAAATCGACGCCCTGATCCACGTGCTGTCCGGTAGCGGACGGCTCACCACCGAACTGGGCACCGTCGATTTGACCTCGGGCGCGCTGTTGTGGATGCCCAGGCGATCCCGGCGACAGTTCATTTCCGGGCCAGATGGCTTGCGCTACTTGACGATTCACCAGAAACGCCAGTTCTTGAACCTGATGGCGACCGGCTGATCCAGCGGCACCGGTCAGGCGGGCGGTACGGTCGACCGGTCGCGGACTGACTCCGGCCGCGGACGCTCTTTCGTCGGAAGCCTTTGCATACCAGCCGTATTCGCGTTTCTGCGCGGAGAACCATTCCCGGCGCTAGACCGCACCGGTGACGGTCGGGTAGAAACAACTGATGCCCGACAGATACCGCGACTTCCCCACCCTTCGACTCGAGCCCGGCGACAATGGTGTGCTGCAGATGGTGCTGGATGCGCCCGGGCTCAATTCGGTGGGCCCGCAGATGCACCGCGACCTCGCCGATGTGTGGCCGGCGATCGAACGTGACGACGCGGTGCGCGCGGTGCTGGTCCGCGGTGAGGGCAAGGCCTTCTCCGCCGGCGGCAGCTTCGAGCTGATCGAGAAGACCATCGGGGACTACCCCGGGCGGATGCAGGTGCTGCGGGAGGCCCGCGACCTGGTGCTGAACATGGTCAACTTCTCCAAGCCGGTGATCTCGGCGATCAACGGCCCCGCCGTCGGCGCCGGTCTGGTGGTTGCGCTGCTCTCCGACGTCTCGGTGGCCGGGCGCACCGCCCGGCTGATCGACGGCCACACCAAGCTGGGCGTGGCCGCCGGAGATCACGCGGCGATCTGCTGGCCGCTGCTGGTGGGCATGGCCAAGGCCAAGTACTACCTGCTGACCTGCGAGACGCTGCACGGCGAGGAGGCCGAACGGATCGGGCTGGTCTCCAAATGTGTCGATGACGAGGAGGTGCTGGCGACCGCGACGCGCATCGCCGATGACCTGGCGCACGGCGCCCAGGACGCGATCCGGTTCACCAAGCACAGTCTCAACTACTGGTACCGGCAGTTTGCGCCGGCCTTCGAGACCGCACTGGGTTTGGAGTTCCTCGGTTTCTCCGGCCCGGACGTGCATGAGGGCCTGGCCGCCGTTCGGGAGAAGCGCAAGCCCCGGTTCGGCTAGGTATGGACCGCCGCCGCCTGCGCTGTGGCCCAGCGGTAGTCGGCCTTTCCCGACGGCGAGCGCTGCACCCGCTCACAGAACACCACGTCCTTGGGCAGCTTGTAACGCGCGATGTAGCGGGCCGCCTCGGTGACGATGGCATCGGCGTCGGCCTCGGCCCCCTCGGCCAGCTGCACCACGGCGACGACCTCGTGGCCCCACCGCGGACTGGGCCGGCCCACCACCACGACGTCGTAGACGGCCGGATGCCGGGCGACGGCGGCCTCGACCTCCTCGGCGTAGATCTTCTCGCCGCCGGAGTTGATGGTCACCGAGTCGCGGCCGAGCAGCTCGATGCCGCCGTCGGCATCCCAGCGGGCCCGATCACCGGGGACCGCATGCCGGATGCCTTCGATGACCGGGAAGGTGCGCGCGCTCTTCTCCGGGTCGCCCAGGTAGCCCAGCGGCACATGACCCTGTTGCGCCAGCCAGCCGATCTCGTCGTCGCCGGGCCGCAGGATGCGGGTCATGTCCTCGCTGACCACGACCGCGCCCGGGTTCGGGGTGAACCGGCCGGTCGAGACCTGGCCGCGGCTGGTGGTCTGGGCCATCTGCGCCCCGGTCTCCGAGGAGCCGCCGGCGTCAAGGATCGACAGGTTCGGTAGCAGGTCCAGGATCCGTTTCTTGAGCGGCACGGTCAGCGGGGCACCGCCGCTGGCCAACACGGCTAGGCCCGCCAGGCGTTCGGCCAGCTCGGGACCGCCAGCTTCCAGCGCGTCGGCCAGCGGCCGGGCGAAGGCGTCACCGACGATCGAGAGCGAGATGACACGCTCCTTGGCCGCCATCTCCCAGGTCGCGACCGGGTCGAACCGCTCGGTGATCGCCGACATCACGAACGGTCGCCCGCCGAGCAGCGTGATGAACGCGGCCCACTGGGCGGCGCCGTGCATCAGCGGAGCCACCGTCATCGAGCTCGCGGGCCCGGCGGCGCGGGCGCGTTCGACGATCTCCTCCAGGCTGGTGGGAACGGCGCCGGTGCCGACCTCCCGGCCACCCATCGCGCTGATGAAGATGTCGTGCTGGCGCCACAGCACGCCTTTGGGCATGCCGGTGGTGCCGCCGGTGTAGAGCACGTACAGGTCGTCCGGCGACAGCGGCAGATCCAGCGCGGTGGCTGAGGTGGTGGCCAGCAGTTGCTCGTAGCGCAGTGCGCCGGGCAGCGGTTCGTTACCCGAGTCGTCGTCGACGTGGATCAACAGCATCGGCGGCAGCCGGCCACCGGCCTGCCGCAGCGCCGCGGCCAGCGTGGGGGCGAACCGCGCGTGGTACATGACCGCCTCGGCCGAGGCGTCGGCCAGCAGGTAGACCAGCTCGTCGGCGACGTAGCGGTAGTTGACGTTGAACGGTGCGACGCGGGCGTGGTAGGCCCCCAGCATCCCTTCCAGGTATTCATTGCCGTTGGCCAGGTACAGCCCGAGATGGCTCTGCCCTGATTCGTGGGCGGCCAACTCCGAGCGCTCCCGGCGCGCGCCCAGTCCGCGCTCATACAGCGCCCGCGCCAGGCGGTGGGAGCGGTCCTCGATCTGGGCATAAGACAGTCTGCGGTCGCCGAAGACCACGCAGTCGCGGTCCGGGACGGCCGTCGCCACCGCCGAGAACACCTGGGCGAGGTTGAATTCCACTGACCATCCTCGATTCGACCGCCGGAGAGCGCCCGAGTAACGCTACAAGGTGATCCGATGTTCGCTGGACAACGGTCTGCGTGGGTGTATCGGGTCGGCGTCAGGCATGCTTGGCCGCATGTCGGTGGATGTCCTGTTGCTGTCGATCCCGCCCGTGCTGGTCTATCTGCTGGTCGGCGGTGTAATCGGGATCGAGAGCCTGGGCGTCCCGTTGCCCGGTGAAGTCATGTTGGTGGGCGCCGCGCTGCTGTCGTCGCGACATGACTTGGCCGTCGACCCGGCCGGGGTCGCGGTGGCCGCGATCATCGGCGCGGTGATCGGTGACTCGATCGGGTACTCGATCGGGCGCCGCTTCGGGATGCCGCTCTTCGACCGCCTGGGCCGGCGGTTTCCCCGGCATTTCGGTCCCGGCCACGTGGCCTACGCGCAACACCTGTTCGCCCGCTGGGGCACCAGCGCGGTGTTCTTCGGCCGGTTCGTGGCACTGCTGCGTATTTTCGCCGGGCCGCTGGCCGGGGCGCTGAAGATGCGCTACCCGCAGTTCCTCACCGCCAACGTGACCGGCGCGATCTGCTGGGCCGGTGGCACCACCGCCCTGGTCTACTACGCCGGCATGGCCGCCGAGCACTGGCTGTCCCGGTTCTCCTGGGTCGCGTTGCTGGTCGCGGTGCTCGCCGGTGTCATCGGCACCATCGCGCTGCGGGGACGTATCGGCGCCCACATCGCCGAGCTGGAGGCCCAGCATCGCCACGCGACCGACGTCGTCGAAGAAGGCGCCGGATAGGGGTTGTCCCCGCCGCGTAGCCGGAGCATGGTGGAAGGGACCGGCGGCGCCGCCGGGGCGTCGCCCCGATCACTCGGAGGCCGATATGTTCGCGCGTGCAACCACCATTCATGCCCATCCGTCCTTCCTCGATGAGGGAATCACTCACGTTCGCGGCGTGGTGATGCCGACCCTGGCCGACATGGACGGCTGCGCGGGCATGTCCATGCTGGTCGACCGCGACGCCGGCCGGTGCATCGTGACGTCGTCATGGCTGGACGAGGACACCCTGCGCGCCAGCGAGGCCGGCGCCCAGCAGCTATGTGACCGTGCCACCGAGATCTTCCACGCCACCGCCGAGATCACCCGCTGGGAGATCGCCGCGGTACGCCGCGATCACCGCTCCCGCCGGCACGCCGGCGTGCGGGTCACCTGGCTGCGGACCGACCCGGCAGGTCTGGAGCGGATGATCGACACCTACAAGCTGGCGCTGATACCCGCGATGGCCGACCTCGACGGCTTCTGCAGCACCACCCTGCTGGTGGACCGGGCCTCGGGGCGGGCGGTTTCCTCGATCAGTTTCGAGGACCGCGCCGCGATGGTGGCCAGCCGCAGCGGTGAGCAGGCGATTTGGGCCCGGGCGGTCAACGACGCCGGCGCCGAGGTGCTCGAAGTCGCCGAGTTCGACTTGGCGATCGCCCACTTGAACGTGCCCGAGATGGTCTAGCTTTCGCCAGCCCTTTCACCAGCCGTAGTGGGGGTGGCCGCGCGCTAATCTTTGCTCGCGGCGCGTTGCCGCCTTTACTAGGAGGTATCACCCATGCGGTCTTTCAGCGTGGCGGTCATGACGGTTGCCGCCATGGTCGGTTGCGTGCCCGCGGCTGTGGCGGCCCCGAAGGATTACTGCGCCGAGCTCCACGGTGGCAATACCGGCCGCACGTGTGAGATCCAGCTCTCCGACCCCGGGTACAAGGTCGACATCAGCATGCCGCTGAACTACCCCGACCAGAAACCGGTCGCCGAGTACATCGCCCAGACCCGTGAGGCTTTCCTCAACTCGGCCAAGTCGGGCGCGCCTCGCAGCGCACCGTACGAGTTGAGCATCAAGCCGACGGAATACACCTCGTCGATTCCCCCGCGCGGCACCCAAGCGGTGGTGTTCACGGTGCACCAGAGCGTCGGCGGGGCGCCCCAGACGACGTACAAGGCATTCAACTGGGACCAGACCTACCGCAAGGCGATCACGTACGCGCCTGCCCCCGACGATAAGGAGCATGCGCCGTTGTGGCAGGTGGACGATCCGCTGAAGACGGTCGCCCCGATTGTCCAAGCTGAGCTGCAGCAGCAGCTGGCACCGCCGCCCGCACAATCGGGAGAGGCGACGACGACCACGTCCGCCGCGGCGCCACCACCGTTGCCGATCGCGCAATCCGCACTGTATGACCCCGCCAACTATCAGAATTTCGCGGTGGTCAACGACGGGGTGATCTTCTTCTTCGACCAGGGTGTGTTGTTGCCCGCCTCCGCTGGGGCGTTACACGTGCTGGTGCCCCGGTCTGCAATCGACCCGATGATCGCCTGAACACCTGCGCCGTGCGAGCGATCTGAACCGGCGAGATCGGCCAAGGCGGCCGGCACGACCGCGCAAATTTTGTGGTCCCGGCTGGGATCGAACCAGCGACCTTCCGCGTGTGAGGCGGACGCTCTCCCCCTGAGCTACGAGACCGGATGAACGAGGTCGAAGACTAGCACGCCCCGGTCCCGGCGCCCCAACGCGCAGGGCGATTTTCGCCCGACTCGCCGATCTGACGGGGCAAGTTGTGTTGTCTCACATCAGTGGACTAATGTTCTGCTTCGCGACGGGCGACGATCTCGCTCGTGGCACGCGGATGTAGCGCAGTTGGTAGCGCATCACCTTGCCAAGGTGAGGGTCGCGGGTTCGAATCCCGTCATCCGCTCGAGGGTGTCAAGTGGCATCAACCCCTTACGGTGGAGTGGCCGAGTGGTGAGGCAACGGCCTGCAAAGCCGTGCACACGGGTTCGATTCCCGTCTCCACCTCCGTTCCTTGGCTCTAAGCGCGGTTAGCTCAGCGGGAGAGCGCTTCCCTGACACGGAAGAGGTCGCTGGTTCAATCCCAGTACCGCGCACCACGGTTTCACCTTGTCGACACCGAGTTCCGGCACGTGTTGTCGGGGCCGATGCCCTGCCGGCGGAGATGTTCGCGCTTCGCTCCGGGACGGGCATGGCGCCGGCGGGCCCACCACCGATCTCCCCCTTGCCGCTCGCCCGCAGGCCACCTCACGCCGTCACCGTCCCGGCCGGATCGCGGGTCGTTCCCCACCGACCGGCGGCCAGGCAGCACAATCGGTAGTAACGCCCGTGTCGCCGGAAAGGTACCGAAGGATGACCCCCATGAATCGATCCGTCATCGCCCTGTCGACGGGCGCCCTGTTGTCCGCCGGTGTGCTGGCGGCGTGTTCGGGCCACACCGAATCGCCGAAGGCCCCCACATCGATCGAGACGCCCGAATCCAGTAGCGCCACACCGAAAGCCACCGGCCACACCGGCGACACCCTGACCCTGACCCGCGCCGACGGCAGCACCATCGCCGTCACCCTTGACAGTGTCATCAACCCCGCGACCGTCACCCCGGCCGGCGGCGACCCCGGCGCCACCTACATCGCGACGCGGCTCAAGATCACCGACCCGGGGACGACGGACATCGACGGCGACGTCAACACCAACGTCTCGGTGTTCGGTTCCGACGGCCAGCGCTACGGGGCGGATCTGAACAATGTCAGCGAATGCACGAACTTCGAATCCGGCATGTTTCACCTCAGCCCCGGCGAGTCGGCGATCGGCTGCGTCGTGTTCGCGCTACCGCACGGCGTCAACCCGACGAAGGTCAGGTACGCGCCGTCGTCGGGGTTCGCCTACGACTTCGGCGAATGGCTGCTCTCCTGACCCCACCCCGTACATCGTCAACTAACGGTTGACGAACCCATATCGTCAACCTAAAGTTGACGATATGGCCGAACCGACTCCCCTGACGCCGCCCGTACGCCTCGACGACCTCATCAACGCCATCACCGGCGTGCACGACAACCCCCTGGAGCAGTTGACCGACGCCGTGCTGGCAGCCGAGCACCTCGGCGAGGTCGCCGATCACCTGATCGGGCATTTCGTCGACCAGGCCCGCCGGTCTGGCGCGTCGTGGACTGAGATCGGCAAGTGCATGGGTGTCACCAAGCAGGCCGCCCAGAAACGGTTCGTCCCGCGCCCCGATACCGCCGCCCTGGATGCCGAGCAGGGCTTCGCCCGCTTCACTCCCCGGGCACGCAGCGCGGTGGTGGCGGCTCAGAACGCCGCCCACCGGGCCCGCAACGCCGAGATCACCCCCGAACACCTGGTACTGGGTGTGCTGCACGATCCCGACGCCCTTGCCACCGCCTTGCTCGCGGCACAGCACATCGACCCGGGCGCCGTCGCCGCCGCCGTCACCCTGCCGCCCGGCGAGGGCGAACCGCCCGCGTTGATTCCCTTCAGCGGGCCAGCCCGCAAGGCGCTGGAGCTGACGTTCCGCACCGCACTTCGCCTCGGGCACAACTACATCGGCACCGAGCACCTGCTGCTGGCACTGCTCGAATCCGAAGACGACACCGGACCGCTGCGTCGCGCCGGGGTGGACCGGGACAGGGTCGAGGCCGACCTCGCGAAGGCCCTGGAGTCGATCACCGCCAAACCGGCCGCCGAGAAGTCTGAACCCGAGAGGTGACCGACGCCCTGAAACACTTCGCGATCGCCCCTGAGCAAGGCCGGTGCGCCCACCACCTCGATGTGCCATCATGCCCACAAACCAATCGAAGAAGGACATGATGCATCGCTGGATTCTGGCCCTGGCCACTTCCGTAGTCACCGTGGTGGCCTTGACGGCGCCGGCCGCCGGATATGCCACGCCCACGACCACCCCGGAAGCCCCGATCGGCCGGCTCGGCGACACCCTGCGCATCCAGTACCAGGACGAGGCGTTCGGCAAGATCATCGCCGATGTGACCGTGCACGACGTGGTGCCCAGCGAGATCCCGCCGGGCTGGGGCCAGAACGGCTCGCCGCGCTGGCGCGCCCAGGGCGGTCCGTGGCGGGCGAACGTGACCATCCACCCGGTCTCGGTGCCCAACCCCTACATCATGGCGGCCTCAGTCACGTTCGACGGTGTCACGCCCGGCGGCGACGCCTACGTGTCCAAGCACACCGATGACCCGACCACCCTGGACGCGGTGCTGACCAACGCCCCGGAGGGCTCGACCGTCACCGGCGGGGTCTATTGGGACGTCTACCGCGGGCTGGTCACTCACGTGGTGATGCTCGCCCGCAACACCGGTCTGCGCCTGGCGCAGTGGAATCTGTGAGCTAACCGCCGGGTCTGATGCGGCGGCCCAGCTTCGGCTCTCCTCCGTCGAGCCTCACTAACCGCCGGGTCTGATGCGGCGGCCCAGCTTCGGCTCTCCTCCGTCGAGCCTCACTAACCGCCGCTGCTCAAGGCCAACAGCCGCGACGTGGCCCGCAGGTATTTCTTGCGGTAGCCGCCGGCCAGCATCTCGGCACTGAAGATGGCGTCGAGCTTCGCCCCCGAGGCCACCACCGGGATGCCCGCGTCGTAGAGCCGGTCGGTCAACGCGACCAGGCGCAGCGCCACGTTCTGGTCGTCGATGGGGTGCGCGTCGGTGAGAAAGACCGTGGTGACGCCTTCGATCAGCGTCAGGTACCGCGACGGGTGCATGGTGGCCAGGTGCGCGCACAGCGCGTCGAAGTCGTCCAGGGTGGCACCGGGCAGTGCCGCGGCGCGCTGCACAACCTGCTGCGCCGGCGGCGGTTCGGGCGCCGGTGGTAGGTCCCGATGCCGATAGTCCGGTCCGTCGACCCGCACCGGAGTGAAAATGCTTGCCAGAGCGTGGATCTCGCGCAGAAAATCCTGGACGGCAAAGCGCCCCTCACCGAGCTGCTCGGGCAGGGTGTTCGACGTGGCGGCAATCGAGACCCCGCTCGCCACCAGTTCCGACAGCAGCCGCGACACCAAGGTGGTGTTGCCCGGGTCATCGAGTTCGAATTCGTCGATGCACACCACCGTGTAGGCGCCGAGCAGCTCGATGCATTCGGTGAAACCGAACACACCGGCCAGCTGGGTCAATTCCATGAACGTCGCGAAGGCCGTCCGATGCGGCTGCTCTCCCCCGGTGGTTTCGGTGATCTCGCGATAGACCGACGCCAGCAGGTGGGTCTTGCCGACACCGAACCCGCCGTCGAGGTAGAGCCCGACTCCGGGCAGCACTTCGCGTCTGCCCAGCAGTCGGCGCCGCCCGGCTCGCCGTTGCAGCGCCTGCCCGCAAAACGCGGTGCAGGCCGCTACCGCCGCCGCCTGGGTGGGCTCGGCAGGGTCGGGCCGGTAACTGGCGAAACTGGCCTCGGCGAACGTCGGCGGCGGCTTGAGCTGCGCGATCAACCGCTCCGGTGAGACTGCCGGATGCCGGTCCACCAGGTGGTCGATCGACTCGGCGGCGGAGTTAGGCACGCAGGAACTGTAGCCACATGGTGCAATCGTGGCCATGTCCGACCTCAGCGCCGACCCGGGCTTCACCCGGCTGGATGCGGCTCAGCCCGTCGATGATGCCGACCTGGCCCGGCTGTACGCCTACCCCGAACCGGAGAGCCCGCGCCTGTGGCTGCGGGCCAATTTCATCGGCAGCATCGACGGCGGCGCAACGCTGGACGGCAAGACCGGCGACCTCGGCGGCCCGGGCGACCGGATGCTGTTCATGCTGCTGCGGGCCCTGGCCGACATCGTGGTGGTCGGCGCGGGCACAGTGCGGGTCGAGAACTACGGCGGGGCCAGGCTCACTGTCACCGAGCGCCAGCGCCGCCGCGACCGCGGGCAGTCCGAGGTGCCCGGCCTGGCGATCGTCAGCAGCTCCGGGCAACTGGACAGGGGCCTACGGGTCTTCACCGACACCGAGGTGCCGCCGCTGGTGTTGACCAGCACGGCGGCGGCCGAGGACACCCGGCGGCGGTTGGCCGGGCACGCGGAGGTCCTGGACTGCTCGGCCGGCGACCCGGCCAGGGTCGACGAGGTGGCCGTCCTGTCCGCCCTAACCGCGCGCGGACACTATCGGGTGCTCACCGAAGGCGGCCCAACCCTGTTGGGCTCCTTCATCGAACGCGATCTGCTCGACGAGCTGTGTCTGACCGTCGCGCCCTTTCTCGTCGGGGGGCTGGCACGGCGCATCGCCACCGGTCCCGGCGAGGTCGCGACCCGGATGCGGTGTGCGCATCTGCTGACCGACGAATCCGGCTACCTCTACGGCCGCTACGTCAAAAGTGCCCGCCTATAAGGTGGCAGGCATGACCCGCCACTCCAGGCTTGCCAGGATCGCGCTCGCGGCCGCCCTGCCGGTGGCGATCGTGTTGTCCGGTTGTGCGCCCGGGCTGGCCGCCGATCCACGCTTCGCGACCAATTCCGGCGCGGGCCCGCAGGGTCAACCCGAATCCACCCCCGACACCGCCGGCCCCCCGCCGGTCGAGGTGCCCAAGAACGACCTGCCCTGGCATGACTGCACGGCACGGGTATTCAACGACGCCGCGGTGCCCGCGACCCCCGGCGTGCGGCTGGACTGCGCCAGCTACGACGCCGACGTCGACCCGCTCGGCGGCGGCTCCTCGGCGATCAGCATCGGTGTGGTGCGGGCCCGGTCGGTGCAGACCCCGGCCGACGCCGGGCCGGTGATCTTCACCACCGGTTGGGACCTGCCGTCGTCGCTGCAGCTGCCGACCTGGCTGGCGCGGGGCGGTGCCGACGTGCTCAACGGACACCCCGTCGTCGCCGTGGACCGGCGCGGCACCGGGATGTCGAGCCCGGTGGACTGTCGGGAGCGCACCGATCGCGAAGAGATGTGGAACCTGGCCCAATTCGCCCCCGGTGACGACCCGGTGGCCAACCTGGGCGACGTCGCGATGACCGCCACCACCGACTGCACCGACTCCATCTCCCCCGGGGAGTCCTCCTACGACAACACCCACGCCGCCACCGACCTCGAACGGCTGCGCAGTATCTGGGACGTCCCGGCGCTGGCGCTGATCGGGATCGGCAACGGCGCCCAGGTCGCCCTGGCCTACGCCGCATCGCATCCCGGCAAGGTGGCCCGGCTGGCGCTGGATTCCCCCATCCCGCTCGGGGTGGCCGCCGAGGCCGCCGCCGAGCAGCGGATCAAGGGCCAGGAGGCGGCATTCGAAGCGTTCAGCGCGCAATGCGTCGCGGTGAACTGCGCCCTGGCCCCGGACCCCAAGGGCGTCGTCGACGCGGTGCTGGACTCCGCCCGGTCCGGGCACGGCCCGGGCGGCGCCTCGACGGCCGCGGTGACGCATGCGATCGTGACAGCCCTGGGCTATCCCATCGGTGACCGCGTCAGCGCCACCAACGACCTGGCCAAGGCGCTGGCCTCGGCCAACGCCGGCGACCCCAACCTGTTGACCAACCTGATCAACCGGGCCCAAGGCACGGTCGGCAGCGACGGCCACTTCATCAACTCGTGCGCCGACGCACTCAACCGGCCCACCCCCGACCGGGTCCGGGAACTCGTGGTCGCCTGGGGCAAGCTCTACCCCCAGTTCGGCGCCGTCGGGGCCCTCGACATGGCGCAGTGCCTGAGTTGGCCCAGCAGCACCACCCCGGAGCAGCCGAAGGACCTTAAGGTCGACGTGCTGTTGTTCGGGGTGCAAAACGACCCGATCGTCGGCGAGGAGGGCGTGGCGGCCACCGCCGCGGCCGTCATCAACGCCGGCGCGGCCAGCAAGCGGGTGATGTGGCAGGGCATCGGCCACGGGGCCACCGTGTACTCATCGTGCACCCTGCCGCCGCTGATCGGCTATCTCGACAGCGGCAAGCTACCCGACACCGACGTTTACTGCCCGGCCTGAGCCGGGGCGCCGCCCCCGTTCGGTGTACGGTGCGCTGGTGACAGCAGTGAACTCACTTCGCGCCAGTCTGCTCACCGCATTCCGCCCTCCCACCAGCCCGCCGAGCACCGCGACCGTGTTGCGGTCGGTGCTGTGGCCACTGGCCATCATGTCGGTCATTCACCGTGCCGTGATCCTGCCGCTGAACGGCAACATCACCGACGACTTCAAGCCGGTATACCGCGCGGTGCTGAACTTCCGGCACGGCCTGGACATCTACAACGAGCATTTCGACTACGTCGACCCGCACTACCTGTACTCACCCGGCGGCACCCTGCTGATGTCGCCGTTCGGGTTTCTGCCCGAGACCCTGTCGCGGTACACCTTCATCGCCACCAACACGATCGCGATCCTGCTCGCCGCCTACCTGCTGCTGCGGATGTTCGGTTTCGGATTGACCTCGGTGGCGGCCCCGGCCCTGCTGGCCGCGATGTTTCTCACCGAGAGTGTGTCGAGCACGCTGGTGTTCACCAACATCAACGGCGTCATCCTGCTGGCCGAGGTGCTGTTCTTGCGCTGGGTGCTCGACGGCCGACACGGCCGCCAGTGGTGGGCCGGTGTCGCGATCGGGCTGACCCTGGTGGTCAAGCCGGTGCTGGCGCCGCTGCTGTTGCTGCCGGTGCTGGGCAGGCAGTGGCGGCCGCTGATCGGCGCGGTCGCGGCGCCGCTGCTGTTCAACCTGGTGGCGTTTCCGCTGGCCAGCGATCCGACCAGCTACTTCACCCATACGGTTCCCTACATCATGGGCACCCGCGACTACTTCAACTCCTCGATCCTGGGCAACGGCGTGTTCTTCGGCCTTCCTCCCGCGCTGATCTTGTTCATGCGGGTGTTGTTCACCGTGATCGCGGCGGTCAGCTTGTGGCTGCTGTACCGCTACTACCGCACCCACGACCCCCGCTTTTGGCTGCTGACCTCCTCGGGTGTGCTGCTGACCACGTCGTTTCTGGTGCTGTCGCTGGGCCAGGGCTACTACTCGATCGTGCTGTTCCCGTTCCTGATGACCGTGGTGCTGCCGAACTCGGTGTTGCGCAACTGGCCGGCATGGCTGGGGATTTACGGATTCATGACTCTGGACAAGTGGCTCATCTTCCGGTGGATGAATATCGGCCGGCCGCTGGACTACCTCAAGATCACTTATGGCTGGTCATTGCTGCTGATCGTGATCTGCACGGTGCTGTGCTACCGCTACCTCGACGCCAAGGAGCAGGGCCGCCTGGACGACGGGATCGATCCGGCCTGGCTGACGGCCGAGCCGAAGCGGATTAACGTGGACGCATGACCTCTCCCAAGGTGGCGCTCACCGACGACGAGTGGCGCCGCAAACTCACCCCCGAAGAGTTCGCGGTGCTGCGCCGCGCCGGTACCGAGCCGCCGAACACCGGCGAATACACCGACACCACCACCCAGGGCGTCTACGAGTGCCGGGCGTGCGGCGCCGAATTGTTCCGCAGCACAGAGAAATTCCCGTCGCACTGCGGTTGGCCGTCGTTCTTCGACCCGGCCGACTCCGATGCGGTGATACTGCGCCCGGATGACTCGCTGGGGATGCGGCGCACCGAGGTGTTGTGCGCGGCCTGCCACAGCCACCTCGGCCACGTGTTCACCGGAGAGGGCTACCCCACCCCCACCGACCAGCGGTACTGCATCAACTCGATTTGCCTCCGGTTGGTCCCGTCGTCCTGAGCGCCGAGGCTGTAGTTACCGAGGTCCCCACTCGCACTTTTCCGCGCTAACTACAGGCTCGACGAGTGGGAGGCGCCCGCGGCCGCGGCGAAAGCTAGTCGATACGCGTCGCGTGGACTTCCCAGAACGGGGCGTGCGCCAACTGCCCGTCCATCAACGGCTCGATGACGGCCAGCCGTTGCGCGATCGCCCGGATCCGCGGCGGCGCGGCCGGATTCCGTTCGACCTGCGCGGCGAACCCCGCCGCACTGACATTGACCAGATAGCTGGTCGGCCCCAGGTAGTCGATGTGCCAGCCACCGGCCGGTAGCCCGGATCGCAGCTCGTCGACCGACATCGCCGGGGGCATGAAGAACCCGTTGATGTTGTAGTCGGCGGCCTCGACCATGTAGAGCCGGGCACCCGGCCTGGTCGCCCGGTGTAGCGCCCGCAGGTACTCGTGCTGGGCGTCACCGCCGAACGTGTTGTAGAAGGCGGTGTCGACCACGGTGTCGAAACAAGCGGTGAAACCGTCGAGAGTCTTGGCGTCGCCGACCCGGAAATCGACCGTCACCCCCGCCGCCAGCGCATTGGCACGAGCGCGCTCGATGGCCGTCTCGGACACGTCGATGCCGGTCGCGTCGAAGCCGTGCCAGGCGAAGTGGATCGCGTGGTGACCCGGCCCGGTCCCCGGGTCGAGCACCGCCCCCCGGATCGCACCCAGCGCCACCAGACGCCGCACCGCCGGCTGCGGTCCGCCGATGTCCCACGGCGTCGAAGCCGGCAATCCCCGGGCGGTCTGATCGGCGCGGTAGATCTCCTCGAACCGTTCGGCGTCGTCGGCGGTCGACGAGTTCACGGCAGGGCGGCCACCAACTGCTCGACCTCGATGCGGGGACCGGTGAAGAACGGAGTCTCCTCCCGGGCGTGCAGGCGCGCCTCGGTGTTACGCAGATCGCGCATCAGGTCGACGATGAGGTCGAGTTCGGGCGCTTCGAACGCCAGGATCCACTCGTAGTCACCGAGGGCGAAAGCCGGCACGGTGTTGGCGCGGACCTCCTTGTAGGGCCGGGCGGCCATCCCGTGTTCGGCCAGCATCCGGCGGCGGTCCTCCTCGGGCAGCACATACCACTCGTGTGAGCGCACGAACGGGTACACGCAGATGTAGGCGCCGGCCGGCTCACCGGCGATGAACGCCGGCACATGGCTCTTGTTGAACTCGGCGGGCCGGTGCAGTCCCACGTTGCTCCACACCGGGGTGCAGGCCCGGCCGAGCGCAGTGCGCCGGAAACCGGCATAGGTGGCCTGCAGGTCCTCGACACGCTCGGCGTGAGTCCAGATCATGAAGTCGGCGTCGGCGCGCAGACCCGCCACGTCGTAGATCCCGCGAATCACCACCCCGCGCTCCTCTTGCTGCTTGAGGAAGGTGGCCGCCTGGTCGGCCACCTCATCACGGCTGACCGGCCCGTCGTCGAGGGCCCCGGGGCGGACCGAGAACACCGAGAACATCACGTAGCGGAGGGTGGAATTCAGCTTGTCGTAATCGAGGTGCGCCATGGTCTCATGCTGCCACGACACGCCCTGAAGGTCTCTAGGGCGCCGGGGTGGCGCTGATCACGGCTGCCACCGCACGATCGGCCGCCGCAACGCAGGCCGGCACCCCGATGCCGTCGAGGTAGTTGCCCGCGACCGCCACCGTCGGCGGCAGTCCGGCGCGCAACCCGGCGACCAGGGCGGCGTGCCCGGACCGGTATTGCGGCATCGCCGCGGGCCAGCGCTGCACCCGGACCTCCAGCGGGTCCACCACGGCACCGAAGACGGTTTCCAGGTCGGCCACCGCCCACGCCACCAACTCACGATCGGAGGCCCCGGTGCGCGAGTCGCCGAACCGGCCGAACGACAGTCGCAGCACCTCCACCTTGCCGCCATACCCCCAGGTGTCCCACTTGCGCGAGGTCAACGTGATCGCCTTGGCGTTGAGCCGCTCCCCGGTGGCGACCAGCACCCCGGAGTTGGCCGGGAACGGCGCACCGGCGGGCACCGCCAGCGCCACCACCACCGACGACGCGCTGACGATCTGGCTGGCCGTTGCCGCGGCGCGCGGCGCGAACCCGGTGGCCAACCGGGCCAACACGTTGGCGGGCACGGCCATCACCACCCGGTCGGCGCGGTGGTAGCCACCGGCGGCGTCCCGCAGCAGCCAACCGTCTCCGGTCGGGTCGATCTGGGTCACCGCCGCCTGTACCCAGCGCAGCCTGCTGCGGCGCACCAGCGCATCGATCAGCACCTGGTAGCCTCCGGCGATAGCACCGAACACCGGTGCGCCGGTGGTCGCCGGCAACGCCCGACGCACCGCCTCGGTGAGGCTGGGGGCACCGTCGTCCAGCGCGGCGGCCAGACCCGGTACCGCGGAGCGCAGCCCGACCGTCGCCGCCGAACCGGCGTACACCCCGCCGATCAGCGGATCCACCGAACAGGCGACCACCTGCTCGCCGAACCGGTCGGCCACCAGCGCTCCCAGCGCCGGGTCGCTGCCGGGTTCGAACGTCATCGGGCGGGAGGGCTCACCGGCGAGGCGCGCCAGGGTCTCCTCATCGACTAGCCCGGCCATCGACTCCGGCGAGGACGGAATTCCGTTGAGCGTTCCCGGCGGCAGCGGATGCAGCGTGCGCCGGCGGTACAGCAGCGGGCGCACCCCGGTGGTGGTGCGCTCCCGATCGGCCAGGCCCAGCTCGGCCAGCAGGGCGGGCAGTTCCGGCCGGCGCGCGACGAACGCCTCCGCACCCACGTCCACCGGGATACCGCCCAGGATCTCGGTGCGCAGCACGCCGCCGAGCCGGTCGGCCGGATCGAACACGGTGATATCGGCCGCTTCGCCGAGCGTCGCGCGCAGTCGGTAGGCGGCGGCCAGACCGGAGATACCACCTCCGACAACGCAATACGACGTGGTCACAATGAATGGACCAGCGACACCAGATCAGTGAGAATGCCGGGGTCCGATTCCGGCAGCACGCCGTGTCCGAGGTTGAACACATGCCCGGACGCTCCGGCGGCCACCGCGGCGCGGCCGTCCTCGACGACGGCGCGGGCGGCGCGTTCCACCACCGGCCAACCCGCCAACAGCACTGCCGGGTCCAGGTTGCCCTGCAGGGCAACGCCCGCGCCGACGCGGGCGCCGGCATCGGTCAGGCGGGTGCGCCAGTCCACCCCCACCACGGTGGCGCCGGCTTCTGCCATGGCGCCCAGCAGCTCGGCGGTCTGCACACCGAAATGCGTCATCGGCACGTCGGCGTCGGCCAGCGTGGCGAACACCCGGGCGCTGTGCGGCAGCACGAAGCGGCGGTAGTCGGCCAGGCTCAGGGTGCCCGCCCAGGAGTCGAACAGCTGGATGGCGTCCACGCCGTGGTCGAGCTGAACGGTCAGAAACGCGATGGTCAGGTCGGTGAGCCGGGTCATCAGTTGATGCCAGCTGTCCGGGTCGGCCAGCATCATCGCCTTGGTGTGGGCGTGGTTCCTGCTGGGTCCGCCCTCGACCAAGTAGGACGCCAGGGTGAACGGTGCCCCGGCGAAGCCGATCAGCGGTACCTCGCCGAGTGCTCCCACCAGCAGCGATACCGCTTCGGCGACGGCCGTCACCCGCTGCGGGTCCAGCGGGCCCAAGGCGGCGACGTCGGCCGCGCTGCGCACCGGGTCGGCGATCACCGGCCCGACGTCGGGCACGATGTCCAGGTCCACCCCGGCGCCGCGCAGCGGCACCACGATGTCGGAGAACAGGATCGCGGCGTCCACGCGGTGGCGGCGCACCGGCTGCAGGGTGATCTCGCAGACCAGCTCCGGGTCGAAGCAGGCGTCCAGCATGCTGTGCTGGGCGCGCAGCGCTCGGTATTCCGGCAACGACCGGCCGGCCTGGCGCATGAACCAGACCGGCACCCGGGCGGGTCGCCGGCCGGCAGCGGCGGCCAGGAACGGGGAATCGGGCAGCTCACGACGGGCACTCATCACGGTCAATGCTGCCACGGCCCGGTTACGCGGGCGAACTGTCCCGATTCATGCGGCGGTCCCAGCTTCGGCTCTCCTCCGTCGAGCCTCGCTGAACCGCCGGGTCCATGCGGCGGTCCCAGCTTCGGCTCTCCTCCGTCGAGCCTCGCTGAACCGCCGGGTCCATGCGGCGGTCCCAGCCCCGATTCGGCGCGCCTGTCTGCGCCGATCGACGCCGGGGGTTAGCGTGAGATGCGGCGACCCGCGTCGCGGCGGTGCATAACAGCACCCGGGGGCCGGCCGCTGGCTACCCGGTAGGTAGGCGGCGCACAGCGATGAGTTAAGGAGCGGCACCCGTGACATCAGCCGAGCCTGCCCCCTTCCGGGAAGCGGTGGCAACGATGCACGCCGCAACCGTGCGGTCAGAAATCGAGTTGGGCCCGATCCGGCCCCCGCAGCGTCTGGCGCCCTACAGCTACGCGCTGGGCGCCGAGGTCAAGCATCCCGAGACCGACTTCGTTCCGGAGGATTCCGACGGCGACGCGTTCGGCCGCCTGATCCTGCTCTACGACCCCGACGGCACCGACGCCTGGGATGGCACCATGCGTCTGGTGGCGTTCATCCAAGCCGACCTGGACCCGCAGGAGGCGATCGACCCGCTGCTGCCCGAGGTAGCCTGGAGCTGGCTCGTCGAGGCGCTGGGCTCCCGCACCGAGCACGTCACCGCGCTGGGCGGGACCGTCACCGCGACCACCTCGGTGCGCTACGGCGACATCTCCGGGCCGCCCCGCGGACACCAATTGGAGCTGCGGGCGTCCTGGACGGCGACCACCCCGGAACTAGGCGCGCACGTCCAGGCGTTCTGCGAAGTCCTCGAGCACGCTGCGGGCCTGCCACCGGTCGGGATCACCGATCTCAGCTCCCGAACCCGCGTCTGAGATGTCTGAACAGATCACCGAACCGGCCCCCGACCTACCCGAGCCGACTCCCCTGCGCTGCCCCGCCGACGGGGTGCCGGAGGTCTCGGTCACCCCTAGGCAGGTCGGTGCCGCCGCCGACCTGCTGGCCGGTGGCCACGGTCCGTTCGCGGTGGATGCCGAACGGGCATCGGGCTTCCGCTACTCCAACCGCGCCTATCTGATCCAGATTCGGCGCGCCGGGGCCGGGACCGTGCTCATCGACCCGGTCGGCGCCGGCGAGGATCCGGCGGCCCTGCTGCGTCCGGTCGCCGAGGTGCTCGACGACGACGAATGGATCCTGCACGCCGCCGACCAGGATCTGGCCTGCCTGGCCGAGGTCGGCATGTGGCCGAAGGCGCTCTATGACACCGAGCTGGCCGGGCGGCTGGCCGGCTACGAGCGGGTCAACCTGGCCGCGATGGTGCAGCGGCTGCTGGGGCTGGGCCTGGCCAAGGGGCACGGCGCCGCCGACTGGTCGAAGCGCCCGCTGCCCGCCGAGTGGCTCAACTATGCGGCACTGGACGTCGAGGTGCTGATCGATCTTCGCGGCGCCATCGCCGAGGTGCTCGCCGATCAGGGTAAAACCGACTGGGCAGCGCAGGAATTCAACCATCTGCGGAGCGCTGACTTCACCACGTCGACTCGCCGGGACCGCTGGCGGCGCACGTCGGGCATCCACAAAGTGCGCGACCGGCGCGGCCTGGCGGCCGTGCGCGAACTGTGGACGGTACGCGACCGGATCGCGGCGCGCCGCGATATCGCCCCGGGCCGGATCCTGCCCGACTCGGCGATCGTCGCTGCGGCCATCGCCAACCCCACCACCGTCGAGGAGCTGCTGGCCCTACCGGTCTTCGGCGGGCCCAAGCAGCGCCACAGCGCGGCGACCTGGCTGGCCGCGCTGGCCGCTGCCCGCGAGAACCCCGAGCCGCCGGATTCCGTCGAACCCCACAACGGCCCACCGCCGCCGTCGCGCTGGTCACGGCGCAGGCCCGAGGCGGCCGCCCGGCTGGAGGCGGCCCGTGCCGCGCTGGGCCGGCTCTCCGAGCAGGTGACGGTGCCGACCGAGAACCTGCTCTCCCCCGACCTGCTGCGCCGGCTGTGCTGGGACTGGGATCCGGCCACAGCCGAGCCCGCGGTAACGATCGAAGAATTTCTCAGCGCCGGCGGCGCCCGGCCCTGGCAACGCGAGCTCACGGTGCGGGTTTTGGCTCAGGCCCTCGGCAAGACCGCCGACGCCTAGGGCGTCCGCCGGGCGGCGTGCACCCCGGCCGCCGCATACGGTGTTGCTAGACTGCGGACACAACAACCGTATTCAGCAGTCGGCCAGCGCTTCTCGCGCGACGGCCGCCATGGACGCGAACCGTCAAGGACTTCCCATGGACGATTCTCCTCGGAGGGCCTTGTGTCACCAGTTGTTCGCCGGATCATCTACGTCATCAGCTACGAACTCATCGCCATCGCGCTGACGGCCATCGGCCTTGTCGCGTTGGGGTTCGGCGGCGGCAGTTCCGGGGGCATGGCGGTGGCGGCATCCACGGTTGCGGTGGTGTGGAACTACATCTGGAACACCGTGTTCGAGGCATGGGAACGGCGCCAGGCCTCCCCGACCCGCACTCCGCGGCGCCGGGTGGTGCACGCCATCGGGTTCGAAGGCGGGCTGGTTGTGGTGCTGCTGCCGGTCGTGGCCTGGATCCTGCACGTGTCACTGCTGCAGGCATTCGGTCTCGAGGTCGGCCTGCTGGCGTTCTTCCTCGTCTACACGTTCGTTTTCACCTGGTTGTTCGACAAGGTGTTGCCCCCGCGAACTAGTCCAGGTGCTCGCTGACCTCTTCGACGCAGCTGCTGCAACTGCCCATCGCCGCCACCCAGCCGGTGATCTGGCGGGCCACGTCCTGGGCGGTCAGGCCGATCTCCGCCAGCAGCTCGCCGCGGGAAGCGTGGTCGTAGAAGCGTTGCGGCAGACCGACGTCACGGCAGGGCACGTCGATATCGGCGCGCCGCAACGCCGCCGACACCGCCGAGCCGACGCCGCCGGCGACACCGTTGTCCTCGCAGGTCACCACCAGTTTGTGGTTGACCGCTAGCTCAGCGATGACCCCGGGCACCGGCAGCACCCAGCGCGGGTCGATCACCGTCACGCCGATGCCCTGATTGTGCAGCCGGTCGGCCACCGCCAACGCCATCGGCGCGAATGCGCCGACGGCGATCAGCAGCACGTCCGGGGTCAGCCCGTCCGTGGGCAAGGCGAGCACGTCCACCCCGGAGCGCCGCTCGATCGCGGGAATGTCCTCGCCCACATCGCCTTTCGGGAAGCGCAGCGCGGTCGGCCCGTCCTGGACGTCCAGCGCCTCCCCAAGTTCCTCACGCAGCCGGACGCCGTCGCGCGGCGCGGCCACCCGCATGCCCGGCACGATACCCAAGATCGACAGATCCCACATCCCGTTGTGGCTGGCGCCGTCCGGGCCGGTGATCCCGGACCGGTCCAGCACCACGGTGACCGGCAGCTTGTGCAGCGCGACGTCCATCAGCATCTGGTCGAAGGCACGATTGAGGAATGTCGAATACACCGCCACCACCGGGTGCAGGCCGCCCATCGCCAGCCCGGCCGCCGAGGTGAGCGCATGCTGTTCGGCGATTCCGACGTCGAACATCCGGTCGGGGAAACGCTGCCCGAACGGCGTCAGTCCGGTGGGGCCGGGCATCGCGGCGGTGATCGCGACGACATCGCGGCGCTTGGCGCCGTACTCGATCAGCGCATCGGAGAACGTCGCCGTCCATCCGCGGCCGGCGGTTTCGGTGGCGTAGCCGGTGAGCGGGTCGATAACGCCGCAGGCATGCATCTGCTCGGCCTCGTCGTTCTCGGCCGGACCGTAGCCCTTGCCCTTGCGGGTGACCACGTGCACGATCACCGGCCCGCCGAAGCCCCGGGCGCGACGCAGCGCCGACTCCACGGCCGCTTCGTCGTGGCCGTCGATCGGACCCAGGTACTTCAGACCCAGATCGGTGAAGAGTGCCTGCGGTGCCAGCGCGTCCTTGAGTCCGGCTTTGACGCTGTGGATCACCTGGTAGCCGATTTCACCGACGACCGGCATGCCGCGCACCGCGGCGCGGCCCCGCTCCAGCAGGCGCTCGTAAGCGGGCTGCAGCCGCAGCGCGGCCAAATGGTTGGCGAAACCGCCGATGGTCGGCGCGTAGCTGCGGCCGTTGTCGTTGACGACGATCACCACCGGCCGGTGGCCGGCAGCGATGTTGTTCAACGCCTCCCAGCACATGCCCCCGGTCAGCGCGCCGTCGCCGACGACGGCGACCACATGCCGGTTGCGGTGCCCGGTCAATTCGAAGGCTTTGGCCAACCCGTCGGCGTAGGACAGCGCCGAGCTGGCGTGGCTGGACTCCACCCAGTCGTGCTCGCTCTCGGCGCGCGACGGGTACCCCGAGAGCCCGCCCTTCTTGCGCAGGGTGCCGAAGTCGGGGCCGCGTCCGGTCAGCATCTTGTGCACGTAGGCCTGATGGCCGGTGTCGAAGATGATCGGGTCGTGCGGGGAGTCGAACACCCGGTGCAGCGCCAGCGTCAGCTCCACCACGCCCAGGTTGGGGCCCAGATGCCCGCCGGTCGCGGCGACTTTGTGGATCAGGAACTCGCGGATCTCGGCCGCCAGACCGGTCAGCTGCGCCTGCGAAAGGTACTGCAGATCGGCGGGGCCGCGGATCCCTTCAAGCATTCGGCCAGTCTACGCACCGCGGCGGATGGCCATCGTATGGTCGTCCTATGCGCGCCGAGGAGATAGCTGAAGAATTTCCAGTGGTGGCGATCGACTCCAACGCCCTGGATGCGGCCAGATTGTTGGCCGAACACCGCTTACCCGGCATTGTGGTGATCGACGCGGCCGGCAAGCCGTACGCGGTGCTGCCGGCCTCCCAGGTGGTGCGATTCATCGTGCCGGGCTACATCCAGGACGACCCGTCGCTGGCCGGAGTGCTCAACGAGTCCATGGCCGACCAGGCCGCCGAGAAGCTGGGCACCAAGGTGGTACGCGACATGCTGCCCGAGCATCTGCCCGAAGCGCCGACCGCCAGGGCGGACGAGACGGTGATCGAAGTCGCCTCGACCATGGCCCGGCTGCGCAGCCCGCTGGTCGCCGTCGTCAAGGACGGTAAACTGCAGGGCGTGATCACCGCGTCGCGTTTGCTGGCTACCGCGCTGAAAGTCTGATCTCCCCCGGATGGCCTATTTCGCGGTAGCGGTCTTTGTGATCGCCTACGCATTCATCGCCGCTGACCGCGTCAACAAGACCCTGGTGGCATTGGCCGGTGCGGCGGCCGTCGTCGTCCTACCGGTGATCAGCTCCGATGACATCTTCTACTCGCACTCGACCGGGATCGACTGGGACGTCATCTTCCTGCTACTGGGCATGATGATCATCGTCAGCGTGCTGCGCCAGACCGGGGTGTTCGAGTACATCGCGATCTGGGCCGCCAAACGCGCCAATGGGTCCCCGCTGCGGATCATGATCCTGCTGGTGCTGGTGACGGCGGCGGCCTCGGCGCTGCTGGACAACGTCACCACGGTGTTGTTGATCGCCCCGGTCACGCTGCTGGTCTGCGACCGCCTCGAAATCAGCGCGGCGCCGTTTTTGATGGCCGAGGTGTTCTCCTCCAACATCGGCGGCGCCGCCACCCTGGTGGGCGACCCGCCGAACATCATCATCGCCAGCCGTGCGGGGCTGACGTTCAACGCGTTTCTGATCCACCTGGCGCCGATCGTGCTCATCGTGATGGTGGTGTTCGTCATCATGCTGCGCTGGCTGTTCCCCGGATCGTTCACCGTCGAGGCCGACCGCGTCGCCGACGTGATGGCCCTGGAGGAACGTGAGGCGATCCGCGACCGCAGCCTGCTGATCAAGTGCGGGGTGGTACTGGCCGCGGTGTTCACCGGGTTCTTGGGGCACGGCGCGTTGCACCTGGAACCGTCGGTGGTGGCGTTGCTCGGAGCCGGCGTGCTGATCGTGATCTCCCGGCTGGAGCGTTCGGACTACCTGTCCGGGGTCGAGTGGGAGACCCTGCTGTTCTTCGCCGGCCTGTTCGTGATGGTCGGCGCCCTGGTGGACACCGGCGCGATCGGCGCGTTGGCCAAGACCGCCACCGAGCTCACCGGCGGCAATGCGCTGCTGACCACGATGGGAATCCTGGGGATCTCGGCTCCGGTGTCGGGAATCATCGACAACATTCCCTACGTGGCGACCATGACGCCGATCGTCGCGGAGTTGAGCGCCACGCTGCCCGATGACCTGCATCCCGACGCATTGTGGTGGGCGTTGGCGCTCGGCGCCGACTTCGGTGGCAACCTGACCGCGGTCGGGGCCAGCGCCAATGTGGTGATGCTCGGAATCGCCCGCCGCGCCGGCAATCCCATCTCGTTCTGGGAGTTCACCCGTAAGGGCATCGTGGTGACCGCGGTGTCGGTGGCGCTGTCGGCGATCTATCTGTGGTTGCGCTACTTCGTGTTCGGCTGATTGGCCCCAGTCGTCGACGCAGCAGCTGATCATTCAACGACGGCCAGGACTATGCGTCGTAGTCGACAGACACCGTGGGGCTGCTCGGGTGTGACTGGCAGGTCAGGACGTAGCCGGCGTCCAATTCAGCCCGTCCGAGAGCGAAGTTCTGATCCATCTCGACGGTCCCGGTCACCAACTTGGCGCGGCAGGTACCGCAGGCGCCGCCCATGCAGGCATAAGGAGTATCGCCGCGTACCTGCAGCGCGGCCTCCAGGATCGAGTCACCCGCTGCCAGATCGACGGTCTGCTCTTGGCCCGACAGCCGAAACGTCAACGTTGCGGGGGCGTAATCATGCGCTACCGACCTGGTTTTCGTATAGCCGGTGAACAGCTCCACGTGAATCCGTTCCGCATCCACGCCGTGCTGAAGCAAGGTGTCATGCGCAGCCGTCGACATAGCCGCCGGTCCGCACACGAACCATTCATCGACGGTGCCGGGCCGCAGCGAGGTGGTGAGCCAGCGGTCGAGCTTAGCCGCGTCGATCCGGCCCCTCAGCTCGGGAGTATGCCGTGGCTCCGACGACATCACGTACAGGACCTCGAGACGGTCCGCATAGCAGGATTCGAGGCGGCACAGGTCGCGGCGGAACATGGTCGACTCTTTGGTGCGGTTGCCGTAGATCAGCGTGAAGCGGCTTTCGGTTTCGATTTCCAAAACCGTTTCCAGGATCGACAGGATTGGAGTGATGCCACTGCCGGCTGCTAATCCCACGTAGTGCTTTCGCGCCAGTGGATCCAGTCCGGTGCCGAACCGGCCGGTCGGCGTCATCAGTTCGAGTACGTCTCCTGCCTTCAATTGGTTGGCAACGAAGCTTGAAAATGCCCCGCCGGGAATGTGTTTGACCGCGATCTTCAGTTGGGTTTTTGTGGCCGGCACACAGATCGAGTAGTTACGCCGCACGCCCTCGCCGCCGAGGTTGGTGCATACCGTGACGTGCTGACCCGGTTCGAATCGGAATTCGTCCTGTAGCGCCTCCGGCACCGCGAACGTCACCAAGGTACTGTCATCGGTGATGGGGGCGACCGATGCCACCGGAATCCGGTGCAGCACCGCGTGAGTCGCACTCGACGTGAGCGGCATATGCACTGGCACCAGGCGCCCAAGCTTCCTATTGAGCTGCTTCCATTCCCGAAATTCATCCGAATTCAATTGCTGGCCAAAGACAGTGGCTATCGCGACGTCGCGGTCCAGGTAGGCTTCCTCGTTTCGCCGCCAGGTCTTGACGTAGCGGTAGAACGGTACGGATGGGTGCAGGTGATGCACCAGGTGGTAGTTCTGCGACAGCATCAGCGGGGTGAACAGCCACTCCATCCCGACGCGGGTGCGGGTGGCCTGGTATCGGTTGCTGCGCTGCGTGGCTTCCAGTCCGTGATGTGGCATCCAGTCGAACCACCAAGCCAAGAAGAAGATTCCGATGCGCTGCGGGATGAGGAACACCACGGCGAGGGTCCAGAGATGGCCGGTGACAATCGCTACGGCCACTCCGATGACGCTCAGTACTAAGACGAAGAGGGTCTCGGCGACCTCGGCCTTCGGCCGGTTGGGGATCGCGGGGATGAGGTACTTGCCATAGAACAGTTCGGCCAACGCCCAGCGTGCCGGCGCTTGCCAGTTCGGGGCGTGGGAGGCCCAGGCGTCGGGATCGTTGTCGTCGTCGTTCGCATGCCGATGGTGCTCGATATGGAGGAACGCATAAGTCGGGAACGACAGGATCGGCACGATCAACGGCATGGCCAATCGACCGAAGAGTCCGTTCACCCATCTCACGGTGCTGATCGCGTAGTGGATGGCGTCGTGCAGCACGGTGAACATCGTGAAGGTGACCGTCGCGTTGACCGCAATGGTCACCCAGGCCGGTAGCCAGCCCTGGGCGTAGCCGACCGTAGCGAAGACGAATGCGACGAGTGAGGCGGCGAATAGGCTTACCGTCGGCCATGCCAGTGCCGGGACCAACGCGCCGGGGTCCGGGAGGGCACGGCTTCCCGCGGGCTCCTGCTCGATGCTGTCGACGGAATCGGTGATCGACATGGGGCTCCATTTCCGGTCGAGGTGTTGACGGCGGGGTGTACGGCCTGTGATAGACCAGCGCCCGAGAAATGACTTATGGCCGAGCCGATCCTGTTTGTCGGCGCATAGACGAAGGTACGGCGATTACCGCCCCGAGACGACGTAGCGACCTGACCAACTCGGGGAGTGTTTTCATATGCTGCATACAAATCCGCGGCTGATACCCCGGACGTGCTACTAGGGTTCCTGGTCATGACGGCACAAAACCGTGAATACACCGAGCGCGTGGCCGAGTCCGCAGCCGGCATCATCGCTCGTCTCGGAGACCAGTTGGGTGCGGTCACTCAGGCAACGCAGGAGGTTCTCCTGCGCGACGTTTCGGAGTTGCGTGGCGACACGCAGTTGCTACAGCTGTTGCGTGACAACACCGCGGCCAACATCGATACGTTCTTCACCGCAGTTCGCAACAACATTCCCTTGGAGAGTCTTGAGCCGCCGACCGCGGCCATGGAATACGCACGCAGGTTGGCTCAGCGGGAAGTGGCGTCCACGGCATTGGTTCGGGCCTACCGCCTCGGTCATCAGACAGTCCTGGGCATCATGCTGGACGCTATCCGCGCGTCTGGATTGGAGACCCAACTTCAGCTGGATACTTTCGAGCTGATTACCGAGCTGTCCTTCGGATATATCGACTGGGTGACGCAACTGTCGATCGCCACGTATCAACAAGAGCACGATCGTTGGCAGGATAAGCGAAGCAGCTTGCGCGCCTTGCGTGTTCGCGAGCTTCTCGAAGGTGGCGACGTCGATACCGACCTTATGATCGCCTCGATCGGATACCCACTGAAACGGACGCATCTCGCGCTGGTGTTGTCGACTGCCGAATCCGGCAACAACGACGAACTGGCCACTTTGGAGCGGTTCGTGCACCGTGTTGCAGAACTGCTTGGGGTACAAGAGAAGCCGTTGTTCATCTCCGCGGATCGGTTGACCGGATGGGCCTGGATTCCGCTGGCCACGTGCGACGGCACGTCGGCATTGGAGCGGGTCGGTGAATTCGTCCGTAGCGAACCCACTGCACCGTATCTTGCTGCCGGCATACCCCAGGCCGGCGTGGCCGGGTTCCGCCGCTCTCACGAACAGGCTGCCGCCGCTTTTTCGGTCGCGGTCGCCTCGGATGCACGCAACAAACGGTTCACCCCGGCGGATGAACCGGGGATTCTGCTCGCGGCGATACTCAAAGAGAGACAAGACTCGGTGCACAAGTGGATCGCAGAGGTGCTCGGCCCGCTTGCCGAAGACACTGACAGCGATGAACGGCTTCGCGAAACGCTGAGCGTGTTCCTGCGCACCGGATCGAGTTTCACTGCCGCGGCTGCAGAATTGCACCTGCACTTCAACTCGGTCCGGTACCGCATCGGCCGGGCCGAGCTACGGCGGGGCCGACCCATCGGCAACGACCGCCTCGACGTCGAGGTGGCGCTGCTGTTGCGACGACTGTTCGGACCCCGGTGAACAGGTCCCCTCGCCGGGCCGACGCTAACTCGCTATCGGTACTTCAATGCCCACCAGATCCCGAAGAGATCCTCCACATCGTGGATGTCGCAGCCGCTCAGTTCCTCGAATCGCGCCAATCGGTACCGGACGGTGTTCTGGTGGACATACAGCTGCTTCGCGGCCCGCTCTACGTTCATCCCACATTCGAGGTAGGCATCAATGGTCGTGATCAACTCTTGAGCGGACCCACTGTCCCGTAGCGGGCCGACGTAACGCGTCTGCATCGCCTTCCCGACCTCGGTGTCAGCCACCATGGCGGCACGCAGCCCGACCGACGAGATGTCTTGCACCCCTCGCATACCGAACTTCTGAGCCGTGATCAGCGCCCGCGTCGCGAGTCGATAGGACTCCGCCATCTCATCGAGCGGCAGTGCCGGCCCGGCGCCGGCGACGACGTCCAGGTCCCGGGTTGGTCGTTCACTCAAGAAGCCGGCCACACATCCGTCGACTACCGCACACAGACCCGACGTTTGTTCGCTCGCACCATGAAATCCCAGCGTCCACTCCAACTTTCGCCTCGACATGCCGGGCATCGGCAAGCCGCGAATCGCAACGTAGCTACCGGCCGGGTCTAGGCCAAGAGCATCGGCCTGAATCGCCAGCTCGGCGCCGGAAATGGTTCCGAGCAAGACGTCGCGCACAAAGCTCGCACGCTTTTCCTCAGCGAATCGGAACGCGACCTCGGTCCGCCGGTACGCATCACCGGCGGCCACCATCGCGAGGTCGGACCACGTGAGAGCACCCTGGACGAACGCCAACACCGCACCATCGGCGATACCGAGTTTTTGACTCAACAGCTGGGCGTGCCTTATCACCGAGGAATTGTCAAATCCTGTGGATCGGTGAGTTTCAGGCGACCTCCGTTCCGGCGGGTTGGGCCTCGGTCGGTGCTG
>NZ_MVHU01000023.1 GCF_002086285.1 Mycolicibacter kumamotonensis
TCTGGACCAAAACCGCCGACCAAATCCTGACCAGCATCGGAAACTACTGCACCAAAATTAATGACTCAGGACACTAGGGATGTCCGCGCAGTCAGCCGCTCCACCGGGCGGTGAATGCGGCGAGCGAGCCCGCGGTTCGCTCTCGCACACCGTCGGGATCCGCTAGCGCGGCGGCGAGGCCCTCGACCGCCCGGTCGGCGCGCGGGCGCCAGACGTCGATCCAGGCGTCGATGACCGCGCGGTTGGTCGAGTTGGCACCCAGCGCGTAGCGGGCCAGGGCGGCGTGCCAGGCCTGATTGCGGGTGGTGTCGACCCGGGACTCCGACAGCAGCGCCGCTGTCAGGCCGTCGCCGTGGTCGGTGGCCAGCTCGGCGAACGCCTCCTTGAACAGCGCGTCAAGCACCGGCTTGACCACCAGGTTCAGCGCGGTGAACGCCTCGCCCCAGTCGTAGGCCACCAGCAGGCGTTCCAGCACCTCGCGGGCCGGCTGCCAGGCCTCGTCGGTCTCCCAGATCCGCCGTGTCGCTTCGGAATTGGCCAACTGGATGTCGTGGCTGCCCGACAATGACTTAACGCGATAGGCGATCCACTGCAGTGCCCGCAGTTCGTCGGCGGCTTGGAAGAACGCCGCGTTGGTGATGTAGGCGCTCGGCGCCAGTTGCCCCAGGTAGAGGCTGGTGATCTGCAGGACGTGGAACAGGTAGCGGGCGGGCGCATAGATGCGGGCCAAGGTCTCGATCCAGCCGGGTTCGAGTGTGTCGTCGGCGGCGAGTGCCTCGTAGTGGTCCACCACGCCCTCGGCGTAGATCTCGCGGTCGTGCTGCAGCGCGATGTAGCGGCGGTAGTTCAGCGCGGCCGGGTCGCGGAACCCTTCCCAGCCTTCGGCCTGCAGCGGTGAGCCTTCGCGGTGTTTGAGATACCACCTGTTGATGGGACTGCGGGGGTCGAGGTCGAAGGGAGCCGGTTGCCGGTTGAAGTGATAGTGGAACCGGCCGGTGACCGCTTCGTACTCGGTGGGTTTGCGCCGGGTGTCGCCGGCGATGCTCCAGGTCTTGAGCGGCCGGGCTTTCGCGGTGGTCATGTGTCAGTCCTCTCGATCCAAGTACCAGTGCAATTCGTCGTCGCCGAGATAGCGGATCCGTCCGGCGAACGCCACCAGCGCCGGTTCCAGGGTTGCCAGCGGAAACGCTTGGCCCGCAGCTTCTTCCAGGCTCGCGCGGGTTACCCGCAGGGATCGCGGCGCGTGGATGCGGACGTAGCCGGCGTGGTCGTCGATGGTGATGGAGGCGTCGGGGTTGTCGGTGAGGATGGCGTCGGTCAGGGCGGCGACGACGTCGGGGTCGAAGCCACGGACTACCGGGCCGACGAGTTTGTCCTGTTCCACGGCGGTCATCGGTGGTCTCCTTCGGTGAGCAAGATGGTGATCTGGTCGCCGTCGAGGCGTACCGGATGGCTGCGTAGCCGGCAGTTGGCCGGGTTCACCCCGGCGCCGGTGGTCAGGTCGAATTCCCAGCTGTGGGCGCCGCAGGTCAAAATGTCGTCTTCGACATCGCCGTCGGCCAGCGGAAAACCGGCGTGCGGGCATAACCCGTCGTAGGCGCGGATCTCGCCGCCGCGCAGGTGGGCGATGAGGATCTGTCGATCGCCCACCGCGAATTCGGCCACCTCGCCCTCCCACAGCTCATCGAGGCTGGCCACCGGGGTCCAGGTGCTAACGCTGGTCATAGAAGGCCTCGACATGGTCCAGCGGGCCGACGCCGGCCGCGCCGATTCCCAGCGTGGGTTCCAGCACAGTGCCGTTGTGCCGCAGCCGGATCGGGGCATCGCGTTGCGCGACCCGGTGGCCGACCACGTGATGGGCGATCACCGCGCCGACGGCTTCGACGGTGTCGGCGTCATCGACCGGGATGAGCAGTTCCAGTACGTCGCCCTCGAACAGCGCGGTCAGGGGAAACAGCGCCATGATCCTCAGCTCCTCGATCCATTGCGGGCGTTGAGCGCCCACCGGTAGTTGTCGGCGTCTTGGCCCTGTTCCTCGGGCGAGAGCCCGAAGTACTGCAGCACCGTGCCCAGATCCGGTGGGCTGATCTCACCGGAGAGCACCCGGTCGATCAGCGACTGGTGGCCGGCGAACCGGTCGGGCCGTTGGGTGAAGATCCACCGGCACGGCTCCGAGCAGAACAGGTACTTGCGGTCGTTGTGCACGTGGGTCAGCGGGGCCGCGTCGGTGTGTGCACCGACGATCACCCCGGCGGCTCGCACGATGGGCAGTTGGCACAGGTTGCAGGTGATCGGCAGGGTTTCGGGCAGGGTGGCGGCGATGTCGCCGCCGCGGACGTTGTCGGTGATGACGTCCCAGTGCTTGCCGAAGTCGCGGTTCCACCCCGGGTATTTCTCCTCCAGCCACAACCGCTCCTCTGCGGAGACCCCGGCGTCAGGGTTCCACCACACCGTGGGCCGGTAGTACCACACCCCCAGATGGATGGCATGGTGATACCAGGTCAGCTCGTTGATGAATTCTTCCCAGTACCAAGGTAATTCGAGCCCATAGTCGCGGAACTGGTCGGCGAACTGCTTGACCACCCAGTCCTCGATGAACTCCTTGAAGCTCATTCGCCGACTCTCCAGCGGGGTGTAGTAATCCATCGACAGACCGGTCAGCAGGGCGAAGATGCGCCACGACCGCCAGAACATGTGGTCGATGAGGAACTGCCCCCACGCGGCCTCGCCGCTGTCGTTGAGCACCTTGATGGTGGGTTCCCCCTGCTGGGCGTGGCGTGCCTCGTCGGTCTGGATGGAACTGATCAGGGCGCCGAACTCCAGGTCTCCGACGTCGATGGCGTCGGCGGCCATCCCGAGGAACTGCAGATTGGTGAACCCGGTCTCCAGGGTGAAGGTCAGCTGCAGCGCGACCGACAGGGCGTCGTTGGCGACGAACATGTCGTCGAACAGATAGCGCACCGCCAGCACGATCCAGTTGTTGGTGTGAAACGCCTTGAGCGCCCAGTCGCCTCGCGGCTCCTTGTCGAGCAGGCCGTAGGGGAAGAACGCCTGGATCTGGCCGTGCCGGACCTCGTCGAGGGTGCCGAAGGTCGCGGTGTTGCGCCAGGCCGCCGAGCGGCCGAACCTGCCCATCCGCGCTTCACCGATCGAGGCCAGGTACTCGGGCATGGTGATGGCGCCGTAATGCGCCACGATGACCGACTTCCAGCCCGGGTCGAGTTGCTCGAACAGCTTCGATCGTCCGATGGCGTTCTTCAGCGAGTAGGTGGTGGTGTCCTTGGTGACCTGGTTGTGCACGTATTCGCGGTAACCGATCTTGTAGGGCTCGTCCCACTTGAGCCAGGCCTCCGCGGGGACCCGATGCGTTCCCGACAGGTCTTCGGGGAACACCTCCTCCTCGGTCACATAGCGAAACGTCCAGTTGGTGTCGCGCGCCAGGTCGTACCAATCACTGCGGGAAAGTTTGGGCATGTGTCGTCCTCGGTCGGGCATGAGCTGCGATCGCCAGCCGCGTCGAGCTGTGGTGATCGCCGGACGACACCATGATGCAGCAATTCCCGAGGACTCCTAAGTATTAGGATCACCATGATTCGCACCATGGGGTCCGGCCCGGGCGGCGGTTAGGCTCCGAGCCCGACACCACGCCGCCGAAACCGTGCACACGAGGGAGGTCGTGCTCTGAAATCCGAAGGCGCACGCCACCGAAGCCTGGACTCCAAGATCGTCGCCGCGCTCGACCGGGTCGGCGATGCCCTGCACGTGTTGGCCAGGCGGGCCGCCGAAAGCCACGACCTATCGAGTACCCAGATGCGGGTTCTCCATTGGCTTTACGTCGGCCCACCGCCCGCCGCGCACGCCAGCACGCTGGCCCGCGAACTCAACGTCTCCGAGCCCACCGTGAGCGACGCCATCGCGGCACTGATCCGCAAAAACATGGTGGTGCGCACCCCGGACCCCGATGACCGCCGCCGTCACGCTCTCGCCCTCACCCGGGCCGGTCGCAAGACCGCGGCCCAGCTCGCACGCTGGACCGCACCCGCCGAGATCGCCACGTCCAAACTCGACCACGCCGAAGCCGAACAGCTGCTCGACACGCTGCTGACCGTCATGGCGCGCCTGCATGACGCGCAGTTGCTGCCCGTCACCCGGGCCTGCAGCACCTGCACGCAACTGGAAACCCTCCAGGCCGGCCGCCGAAGCTACCGCTGCAAGTTCTACGACACCCCGATGACCGTCTCGGACCTGCGCGTCGACTGCCCCGACCACGTCCCAGCGTAGCCGGCCGTGCCTCGACGAACCCGCTAAGCGGCCAACACCGCGTCCAGCGCCGAGTAGAACAACCCCAGGCCGTCGTCACTGGGCCCGGTCAGCGCCTCGATGGCGTGCTCGGGGTGCGGCATCAGCCCCACCACCCGGCCGTCGGCCGAGCTGATCCCGGCGATGTCGCGCAGCGAGCCGTTGACGTTGTCGAGGTAGCGGAACACCACCCGGCCTTCGCCCTCCAGTTCGTCGAGCACCGCCTCGGAGGCCACGTAGCGACCCTCACCGGACTTCAGGGGCACCAGCAGGTCGGCGTCTGCGTCGAATCGGGAGGTCCAGGCCGTGGTGTTGGACGTCACCCGCAGCCAGACGTCGCGGCACACGAAGTGCAGCCCGGCATTGCGGGTCAAGGCCCCCGGCAGCAGCCCGGCCTCGCACAACACCTGGAAGCCGTTACAGATGCCCAGCACCGGCAGACCGCGCCCGGCCGCCGCGACGACCTCGCCCATCACCGGGGCGAACCGGGCGATGGCGCCGGCGCGCAGGTAATCGCCGTAGGAGAACCCGCCGGGCACGACGACGGCGTCGACCCCTTTGAGGTCGGCATCGGCATGCCAGAGGCTCACCGGTTCGGCACCGACGAACCGGACCGCGCGGGCGGCGTCGACGTCGTCAAGGGTGCCGGGGAAGGTGATGACACCGACACGGGCGCTCACGGCGTCTCCCGGCTGACGGTCCAATCCTCGATCACCGTGTTGGCCAGCAGCGTTTCGGCGATCTCGGCCAGCGCGGCATCGTCGACCGAATCGTCGACCTCGAGTTCGAAGCGCTTGCCCTGCCGCACGTCCGACACTCCGGTGTGTCCGAGCCGGGATAGCGCGCCGACGATCGCCTGACCCTGCGGATCGAGAATTTCGGCTTTGGGCATCACGTGCACAACCACCCGGGCCACGCGCGCTCCTACTGTCGACGGGAATCGGTCGGCTCAACAATACCGATGCCCGTCTGAGGCGCCGGAGCGCACAATCGATGGCATGCGACTGACCCACTTCGGCCACTCCTGCCTGCTCGCCGATTTCGTCGACACCACGGTGCTGTTCGACCCGGGCAACTTCTCGCACGGCTTCGAGGGCATCACCGGGCTGTCGGCGATCCTGATCACCCATCAGCACCCCGACCACGTCGACGTCGAGCGGTTACCGGCCCTGATCGACGCCAATCCGGAGGCGGCGCTCTACGCCGACCCGCAGACCGCCGCCCAGCTGGGGCCGCCGTGGCGACCGGTGCACGTCGGGGATGCCTTCGAGCTCGGGTCGCTGCGGGTGCGCGGGGTCGGTGGACAGCACGCGGTGATCCACCCGGAGATCCCGATGATCGACAACATCTCCTACCTGGTGGGCGACGCCGGGCATCCGGCCCGGTTGATGCACCCCGGCGATGCGCTGTTCGTGCCGGGCGAGCCGGTGGATGTGCTGGCCGCCCCGGCCGCCGCACCGTGGATGAAGATCTCCGAGGCGGTCGACTACCTGCGCGCCGTGGCGCCGCGCGCGGCGGTGCCGATCCACCAGGGCATCATCGCCGCCGACGCCCGCGGCATCTACCACGGTCGGCTGGCCGAGATGGGACGCACCGATTTCCAGGTGCTGCCCGCCGAGAGCGCCGTCGCCTTCTGACCCCCATTCCGCCCGACCCCCATTCCGCCGAGCGTGCGTGTTCGTCCGGCGACACGCCGGGTTAGAGCGTGCATCTACGCACGCTCGCGGCAGCGGCGAACCCCGATTCAGGCGATATCGCGGGCGGCGCCTCGGCCCGCGGCGCGGCCGGAGAAGATGCACCCACCCAGGAAGGTGCCCTCCAGCGCCCGGTAACCGTGCACCCCGCCACCCCCGAAGCCGGCCACCTCGCCCGCCGCATACAGCCCATCGATCGGCTTGCCGTCGGCGCCCAGCACCCGCGAGTCCAGGTCGGTCTCCAGACCACCCAGGGTCTTGCGGGTCAGGATGTGCAGCTTGACCGCGATCAACGGACCGGCGGCCGGATCGGTCAACCGGTGCGGGGCGACCACCCGGCCCAGGCGATCGCCCAGGTAGGCCCGGGCCCCGCGGATCGCGGTGATCTGGCCGTCCTTGCTGAACCGGTTTGCCACCTCGCGGTCGCGGGCGGTGACCTCAGCCTCAACCTTCGCGTAGTCCAAGGGCAGCACGTCGGGCAGGTCGTTCATCGCCGCGACCAGGTCACGCAGTGACGACGCCTGCACGAAGTCCACCCCGCGATCGACGAACGCCTGCACCGGCGGCGGCGGTCCAGAACGGACCCGAGAAGCAACCAGCTGACGCAGGCTGCGCCCGGTCAGGTCCGGGTTCTGCTCCTGACCCGACAGCGCGAACTCCTTCTCGATGATCTTCGCGTTCAGCACGAACCAGGTGTAGTCCTGCCCGGAGCGCGCGATGTGCTCCAAGGTGCCCAGGGTGTCGAAACCGGGATACAGCGGCCCGGGCAGGCGGGCGCCGGTGGCGTCGAGCCACAGCGGCGACGGTCCTGGGATGATCCGGATACCGTGGCCCGGCCAGATCGGGTCGTAATTGGTGATGCCCTCGGTGTAGTGCCACATCCGGTCGCGGTTGATCACCCGCCCGCCGGCCGCCTCGGTGATACCGATCATCCGGCCGTCGACGTGGGCGGGCACCCCGGCCAGGAGCTGGGCGGGGACGCGGCCCATGCGCTCCGGCCAGTTCTGCCGCACCAGGTCGAGATTGCCGCCGATGCCGCCGCTGGTCACCAGTACCGCCGAAGCGCGGAATTCGAACTGCCCCACCGTGTTCCGTGACGACGCCGCACCGCGCGGGGCGGACGACGGTTCCAGCACACTGCCCCGCACGCCGGTCACCCGGCCGTCTTCGACGATCAGCTCGTCGACCCGGTGCCGGTGCGCGAAGCCGACCCTCGACCGGCCCCGCAGCCGGCCCGCGAAGATCTCGACCAGGGCGGGTCCGGTCCCCCAGGTGATGTGGAACCGGGGCACCGAATTGCCGTGCCCGATCGCGCCGTAACCGCCGCGCTCGGCCCAGCCGACCAGTGGGAAGATCTTCAGCCCGCGCGCGGCCAGCCAGCTGCGTTTCTCACCGGCGGCGAAGTCGACGTAGGCGTGCGCCCATTGGCGCGGCCAGTGGTCGCACGCGCGGTCGAATCCGGCGGTGCCCAGCCAATCCTGCAGTGCCAGTTCGTGGCTGTCGCGTACCCCCAGCCGCCGCTGCTCGGGGCTGTCGACGAAGAACAGGCCGCCAAAGGACCAGAACGCCTGCCCGCCCAGGTTCGTGCTGTTCTCCTGGTCGACGATCAGCACCCGCTGGCCGCGGTCCACCAGTTCGCAGGCCGCCACCAGGCCGGCCAGACCCGCCCCGACGATGATTGCGTCGGCGTCCGCCCTATCGCTCATGGCGAACCAGGGTAACCAGTCAAGCGATCAGCTCGGAGGCCACGTCGGCCGCGACCGGCCAGCGGTAGCGCTCCGGCCGGCAGCCGTGACCCAACGCCGCATCCACCGCGTCCAGCATGGCCGCCACCACGCCCGGTTCGCTCAGCCGGCGAGCGCCCACTGACAGCCGCACCACACCGCCGCGTCGTGCGATGCGCTCGCTGCTCGCCACCACCATCCGGCACCACCAGGGTGCGCTCAGAAAGCCGGCCCCCACGCCGATCACCCGGGCTCGCACCGTTCGGTCCAGCATCAGATCGGTCACCGTGTGCAACCCGGCGAGCAGACGGAACCCGTTGCGCGGCAACACCCGCACGGTTCCCGGTGAGACGTTCCAGCCGGGAGCGGCGAACAGCCGGGTGCGCAAGCCCAGGTGCTCCAGCACGCGATCCGCCCCGAGCAGCCGCAGGTTGGCCTCGTGGGCCGGCAGGGTCGCGAACTCTCCGCGCCGTCTCTTGGTGGCGGCCTCGTCGAACCCGTGCAGGACGATGGCGGCGCCGTCGGCCCGCCGGCGCGTCAGCCAGTCGACGGTGCGCGGGTCGCGGTCCAGGCGGTAGTCCGCCCCCAGCCGCGGCGCCACCAGCAGCGACACCGGTACCGCACGCGCGTCCAGTTGCGCGCAGAACGCCTCGGCGTCGGCGCAGGTGCGTTCGCCGATCCCCGAGACGGAGACGATCAGCTGTCCGGTCACATCACCAGTGTGGCCGGCGCAGGTGTCCGGCCGGTGACATCGAGGAATACGCCCGCCGGCGCTACGGGGAGGTCCGGCGGCGACGGCTGTGGTTGGCCGGGTCGGTGCTGTTGGCGGCGATCGCCCGAAGTCGGGCCAGATCGCGGGGATGCAGATCCGGCGCTTGAGCCAGGGACTCCATCAGCAAGTCGGCCTGCTCACGCAGCGCGGGAATGTGTTCGGGCCGGCCCTGTTCTTCGACGTGGACGACCAACATCCGCACCACCCGCAGGATCGTCGCCGCCACCAGGGGCTGAGACGGTGCGACGTGACGGAGTTGATCGAAGCCGTGCGCGATGTACTCCTGGGCGTTGAGGCCCCACGGTCGCAGCAGTGTCCGACCCTCCGGTCCGGCCACGGCCACCGCCGGCAACGGCACCACCAGCAGGCGGCGCAGCAGGCTGCCGACCCGCAGCGTGGCCTCCACCGCGGTGGTGGGGTCGTTGATCGCCGAACTCAGCGCGCGCAGGCCGATATCGACGAGCTGGCGGAACGCGAAGTCGATGTCCTCCTGCATGGTGCGGCTGCCGCTGACGGCGATCGCCCGGGTCAGCTTGTGCCGCACCCGGTCTGGATGCGTCGGCGGCGGCCAGATGGTGACCAGCGGCTGACCCAGGTGGATGTAGGCGCCGACGCGTGTGTCCAACCGGATCTTGGTGTTCGGCGGGATGGCCGCCAGCAGCCGCTGCGTGTCGACCCGGCTGATCCAGCCGTTGCCCGGCGAAGTCAGCCGCAGCGCATCCGGCGGCGCGTCCATATCGGTTTCGGGGGCGGGTTGTTCGTCGATGGCGGCGGCCACCACGGTGTCGATCACCGCTGAGCCCTCCGCGGCGATCTCCCGCACCACCTGACCCACCTCGAGCCGATGAGCCAGGTGGTCGATGTGGGCGATGATGGTGATCACGGTGACGATCGTCAGCACCACTGCGACCGTCACCGTGACCGGTGGCGCGGGGATCGGCGAGGATCCGTCCAGATCCGGCAGGCTCAATACGCAATACACGAATGTGGCGACCAGCAGGCCGATCACGACCTGGCTGAGCCGGTCCCGGATGAACCAGCGCATCACTCGCGGGGACAGCTGCGTACTTGCCAGCTGCAGGCTCACGATGGTCAGCGAGAAGATGACCCCCGCGGTGGTGATGGTCGCACCGGCGATCGTGGACAGCAACGTGGTGGCGACCCCGCTGTCCATCTTCAGCAGGAAGCGGGGCGACGGCCCGATGCGCCGATCCACCGCGCGGGACAGAATGGCCAGCAGCATGCCGCCGAACACGATCAGTAACGGCAGGAGAAAAAGGCTCTCGCGGAACCGGTAAGCCAGCGCCAACGCCCTGATACTCGGGAAGCGCTCCGAGCGGGCGCGCATCAGTTCGGCAGTACCGCCTCGATGGCGGCGATGACCTCAGGCGCGTCCGGCACCGTGGTGGGCCGGAACCGATTGGCCACCGTCAGTCCCGGCGCGAGCAAGAACTTCTCAAAGTTCCATTGCACATCACCGGCGGAGCCCTCGGCGTCGGCGGTCTTGGTCAGTTCCGCATACAGCGGGTGCCGGTCATCGCCGTTGACGTCGGTCTTGGCCAGCAGCGGAAACGTCACCCCGTACGTGGTGGAGCAGAAAGTCTGGATCTCCGCAGGCGTTCCGGGTTCTTGGCCCATGAACTGGTTGCAGGGCACGCCGAGCACGGTCAGCCCGCGATCGGCATAGTCGCGGGCGAGCTTCTCCAGGGCGCTGTACTGCGGGGTGAGTCCGCATTTGGAGGCGACGTTGACGACCAGGACCGCGCGGTCGGCGAAGTCTGCCAGCGAAGTGGAGCGGCCGTCGAGGGTGGTCAGGGGGATATCAGCGAGGCTCATGGCCGCGAGGGTACCCGGTAACGGCGCCGGGGTCGCGGTGTTCGGTCGCCGCCGCGACCCGGGTGCCGTCGGGGCGGCATCGAACGGCGGCGGTCGGTTCGCCGGGTCAGGGTTCGCGCGTGACGTCGCAGCCGGCCGTCGCCAGCAGCCAGGCGTATTGGAAAGCGATCTCTTTCCAGCGTTCGTAACGCCCGGAGATGCCGCCGTGGCCGGCGTTCATCTGGATTTTCAGCAGCACCTGATTGGCGTCGGTCTTGGTATGCCGCAGCGCCGCAACCCACTTCGCCGGCTCGACGTAGTAGACCCGGGTGTCGTGCAGGGAGGTCATCGCCAGGATCGGCGGGTACTCCCGGCGGGCGATGTTCTCATAGGGCGAATAGGACTTCATATAGAAGTAGACGTCCTTGTCGTCCAACGGGTTTCCCCACTCGTCCCATTCGGTGACGGTCAGCGGCAGTGACGGGTCCAGGATGGTGGTCAGCGGGTCGACGAACGGAACCTGCGCGACCACGCCGGCGAACAGTTCCGGCGCCAGGTTGGTCACCGCACCCATCAACAGCCCGCCCGCGCTGCCGCCCATCGCCACCAGATGCGCCGGCTTGCAGATCCGGGCCTCGATCAGGTGGCGCGCCACGGCGACGAAGTCGGTGAAACTGTTCTTCTTCTCCAGCAGCTTGCCGTGTTCGTACCACAGCCGGCCCAGCTCGCCGCCGCCCCGGACGTGCGCAACGGCGAACACCATGCCTCGGTCCAGCAGGGACAGCCGAGCGATCGAGAACTGCGGGTCCTCGCACATCTCATAGGCGCCGTAACCGTAGAGCAGTGTGGGGGCCGGCAGTTCGATCCCGGCCCGGTGCACGACCGACACCGGCACACGGGTGCCGTCCTCGGCGTAGGCCCAGTCCCGGTACTCGACGTAGTCTTCGCGCCGATACTCCCCGAGCACCGGCTGCTCGCGCAGCAGGGCGCGTTCGCCGGTCGCGAGGTCGATGTCGTAGACCCGCACCGGGGTGATGAACGACGTCGCGCCCACCCGCAGTTTCGGGCAATCCCAGTTCGGGTTGGCCGCCAGGCCCGAGGAGGTCAGCTCGGTGTCGAACGTGATCTCCTGCGGCGGTAGGTATTCGCCGTCGTCGCCGATCGGCCACAATTGAAGCCGCGGCAGCCCCTCGGCGCGGTAGCCGACGACGAGGTGGTGAGCGAAGGCATCGACGGTATCGAGTCGCACATCGTCACGTCCGGCGATCAGGGTCTGCTGCGCGGTCGGATCATCCACCGGTGCCTGCACCAAGGTGAAGTTGACCGCACCGTCGTTGTGCAGGATGAGAAACCGGTCCCGGCCGTCGAGGATCGCATGCTCCACCGAGTACTCGACGCCGTCACGCCGCGGCAGCACCACGGTGAACTCCGCCTGCGGGTCGGTCGCGTCGGCATAGCGCACCTCGGAGGTGATCGACGAGCCGGCCGCGATCAGCACGTAGGCGTCGCTGCGGGTGCGCCCCACCGACAGCCAGAACCGTTCGTCTTCTTCGTGGTAGACCTGCTCGGCGGGCTGGCCGGCACCGATCCGGTAGCGCCACACGGTATCCGGGCGCCAGGCGGCGTCGACGGTGACGTAGTAGACGGTGCGGTTGTCGGTCGCCCAGGTCACCCCGGCGCCGATCCCGGCGATCTCGTCGGGAAACAGTTCCCCGGTGGATAAGTCCTTGAATCGCAGCGTGTACCGCTCGTCACCGACGACGTCGACGGAGTAGGCCAGGATATTGCCGTCCGGGCTGACGCCGGCGGCGCCGAGCGCGAAGAAGTCATGGCCCTGCGCCTCGGCGTTCTGGTCCAGCAGTATCTGCTCGGCGGGGATCTCGATGGCCTCATCGAGTCGGGGCGGGTCCCAATCGTCGGGAGAACCTACGGGACAGCGGCATTGGACGCCGTACTGCTTTCCCTCGAAGGTACGCGCGTAGTACCACCAGTCGCCGCGCCGGGCGGGCACCGACAGGTCGGTCTCCTTGGTACGGGCCTTGATCTCGTCGAAGATGCTCTGCCGCAGCGGTTCCAGGTGCGCTGTGGCGGCATCGGTGTAGGCGTTCTCGGCTTCCAGGTGGGCGACCACGGCGGGGTCGGACTTGTCACGCAGCCATTCATAGGGATCGACGAAGACGTCCCCGTGGTGGGTTCGGGTGGTTTCCACCCGCTTGGCCGAAGGGGGATCCGGCAGCGCGTGTGCGACGTCGGTCATGCCCCCGGGCCGACCCAGTCATCGAAGGACAGACCTGAGATGCGTTCGTAGGCCTCGACGTAACGGGCGCGTGTGGCGGCGATGATGTCGTCCGGCAGGGGCGGGGGCGGTTCGGTCCCGGCTCGATCCCAGCCGGATTCCGGACCGATGAGCCAATTGCGCACGAACTGCTTGTCGAAGCTTTCCTGCACGACGCCGGCCCGGTAGTGATCGGCGGGCCAGTACCGCGACGAGTCGGGGGTGAACACCTCGTCGGCCAGCACCAGATTGTCATGTTCGTCCACGCCGAACTCGAACTTGGTGTCGGCGATGATGATTCCCTTCGTCAGTGCGTGGTCGGCCGCCTGCACATAGGTCTGCAGGGTGCGGTCGCGCAGCTGGCCGGCCCGCACCGGCCCCACCAGGTCGATCACCCGCGCGAACGGGATGTTCTCGTCGTGCTCACCGATCTCGGCCTTGGTGGCCGGGGTGAACAACGGATTGGCGAACTTGCTGGCCTCCACCAGCCCGGGCGGCAGCGGGATGCCGCACACCGAGCCGCCGCGCTGGTAGTCCAGCAGGCCCGAGCCGGTCAGGTAGCCGCGCGCCACGCACTCGATCGGCATCATCTTCAGCTGACGCACGACCAGCGCGCGGCCCAGCACCTCGTCGGGGATGCGGGGGTCATCGGGCGGGCCGGCCAGGTGGTTGGGCGCCTCGACGAGGTCGAAGAAGAAAACACTCATCGCAGTCAGGATGCGGCCCTTGTCCGGGATCTGGCTGTCCAGGATGTAGTCGAACGCCGAGATCCGGTCGGTGGCGACGAACAGCAGGTGCTTGTCGTCGACCCGGTAGAGTTCGCGGACTTTGCCGCTGGCCAGGTGCTGGTAATCGGAGAGCGCGGGACGCGACATCAGGCCAGCTTAGCGGCGGTCGCAAGCGCGGCGGAGCCGGGCGCAGCGGGCCGCCGCCACCAAACCAGCGGCGGTCGCAAGCGCGGCGGAGCCGGGCGCAGCGGGCCGCCGCCATCGAAATCACCAGCACGAGACGGCGCGGGGTGTGTTGGGATCGGATCCATGAGCTCACGGTTGCTGCCCTACGCCACCTCCCCCGGCCGCCTGTTGGCCCAACTGCTCAGTGACGCCGTCGTCGCGGTGTGGACCTTCCTATGGGTGCTGGTCGCTCTCGCCGTGCACGGGGCGGTAGCCACCATCGCCGGGGTCGGCCGGCAGTTCGAGCGGGGCGCCAACGGCGTGGCCGAGAGTCTGGCCTCGGCCGGGCAGAGCGCGGATCGTATTCCGCTGGTGGGCGATGCGGTGAGCAAGCCGCTGACGGCGGCCGGTGAGGCGGCCGTCGACATCGCCGGCGCCGGCCACAACCTGAACACCACCGCGGGCTGGTTGGCCTACCTGCTGGCGATCGCGGTCGCCGCGCCGCCGATCCTGGCCGTGGCGATGCCGTGGCTGGCGCTGCGGCTGCGGTTCTTTCTGCGCAAGCGTGCGGTGCTGACACTGGCCGCCACCCCGGCCGGTCAGCAACTGTTGGCGCTGCGGGCGTTGACCAACCGGCCGCTGGGTCGACTCACCGCGGTCAGTCCCGATCCGGTCGGTGCGTGGCGGCACGCCGACGGTGCGGTGATCGCGGGCCTGGCCGCATTGGAGTTGCACTCCGCGGGTCTGGCCCGGCGGTCTCGGCGCGATCCCGCGCGTTAGCCCGCGCGGACCAGATCGCGCCGGAATCGCAGCAGCCCGGCGACCGCCACGATCACCCACGCGGTCAACGCGTTCCAGAAGAACACCAGCGACATGGTCTGCAGGGCGGGCACTTGTAGCTCCGCGGCGATGGCACCGGTGGCCGCCGAGTACATCCCCAACGGGAAGATCAGCGCCCACCAGGCGCCGGTGAGTTGCAGGACCGCCGGACGCCGGTTGACCCGGTGCAGCACGAAGTAGACCAGCGGCGGGATCCACCCGCCGGCCACCAACCAGGTCACGACGGTGACGACGCGCACCGGCGCGGCCAGCCAATCCGCTGTCACGCCACCGATGGTGTGACCGGCCAGGCTGGCGATCGCCAACGCCCCCATCAGGATCCAGTCATCGGGCTCGAAGCCCTCACGGTCTTTGCGTTCATGGGCGGTGCGCCACAGGATCAGCCAGGTCATCATGGCGTAGATCGCGATCGCCAGCAGCCAGACCATTACCGCGATCACCGCCCAACCGCGATCACCGGTGTGCCGGGCGACCTGCGCGGCGACGATCGCCAGCCCCGATGTGCCGACACCGGCCAGTTCCCAGGCGCCGTGGGCGCGAGCGCGCAGTTCGGCCAGGTCACGTGAAACCATGTTGCGGCAGGTCAGGGCCGTCAACGCCAGCCATGCCGTCAGCGCCAGTATGCCCAGGCCGCGCACCACCACCGGGTGGGCGACCAGCCGGGAATCGAGCACCGCGCAAGCGGCGACGAAGGTGAACAGCCGCAACGTCACGTCGGGGTCGCGAAGATCCCAGCGGCGAACGGCCCACACGGCGGTCACCGTCAGCACCATCAGCGCGATGGTCGCCAGCACGCCCAAAGTGTCGGAGAGCCAACGGTAGTGGTGGTCGAGCGCGGCGATCGACAGAATGCCGGTGGCCATCACCGCCGCAAAGGCATCCGGTGCCGGCCACCGCGTCACGCCCATGCGCGGTTAGAGAATCGCGCCCGGGGTGTAGGCGGCCGCCCCGGGATACCGGTCGGTCAGTTCGTTCACCGCCGCGGCGACCTGGTCGACCTGGTCGGCGGCCGCCCCGGTGAACGCCTGCCGGTCGGCGACCGCGGCCTCCAGCGCTTCCCGGCCCAGCGGCAGCCGCTCGTCGGCGGCCAGCCGGTCCAGCAGATCCGGTTCGGCGCCGCGTTCGCGCATCGCCAGGGCGACGGCCACCGCGTGTTCCTTGATCACCTCGTGCGCCGCTTCACGGCCCATCCCGGCACGCACCGCGGCGATCAGCACCTTGGTGGTAGCCAAGAACGGCAGGTAACGGTCCAGTTCCCGGGTGATCACCGCCGGGTAGGCGCCGAACTCGTCGAGCACGGTGAGAAACGTCTCGGTCTGTCCGTCGATGGCGAAGAACGCGTCGGGCAGCGCGACGCGGCGCACCACCGAGCAGAACACATCGCCCTCGTTCCACTGGGCTCCGGCCAGCTCGGCGGCCATCGACGCGTAGCCGCGCAGCACCACCTGCAGGCCGTTGACCCGCTCGCAGCTGCGGGTGTTCATCTTGTGCGGCATCGCCGAGGAGCCGACCTGGCCGGGCGCGAAGCCCTCGGTGACCAGTTCATGTCCGGCCATCAGGCGGATGGTGTGGGCCAACGACGACGGACCGGCGCCCAACTGCACCAGTGCGGAGATCACGTCGTGGTCCAGCGAACGCGGATAGACCTGCCCGACGCTGGTCAAAACGCTTGAGAAACCTAGGAATTCGGCGACCCGGCGTTCCAGTTCGGTGAGTTTGGCGGTGTCGCCGCCGAACAAGTCCAGCATGTCCTGGGCGGTGCCCATCGGCCCCTTGATGCCGCGCAGCGGGTAGCGGTCGATCAGCTCGCGCACCCGGGTCAGCGCCATCAGCGTCTCTTCGGCGGCCGAGGCGAACCGCTTGCCCAGCGTGGTGGCCTGCGCGGCGACGTTGTGGCTGCGCCCGGCCATGACCAGTTCGCGGTAGGCCACCGCGTGGTTGACCAGCCGGACCACCACCGCCAGCCCGTGGCTGAACACCAGTTCCAGCGACTGGCGGATCTGCAGTTGTTCGACGTTCTCGGTGAGGTCGCGGCTGGTCATCCCCTTGTGCACGTGCTCATGGCCGGCCAGCGCATTGAACTCCTCGATGCGGGCCTTGACGTCGTGGCGGGTCACGCGCTCGCGGGCGGCGATCGACGCCAGATCGACGTCTTCGAGGACGGCTTCGTAATCGGCGATCGCCTGTTCAGGTACCTGCACGCCCAACTCGGCTTGGGCGCGCAACACCGCCAGCCACAGCCGGCGTTCGGCGACGACTTTGGCCCGCGGCGACCAGATGTCGGTCATCGCGGTGCTGGCGTAACGGGCGGCCAGCACATTGGGGATGCTCACGAGCAGCTACCCTATCGCGATCGCCGTGTCCTACAGCGCGTGCAGGATGTCCTCGACCCGGTCTTTGGCGTCGCCGAACAGCATGGCGGAGTTCTGCCGGAAGAACAGGGGGTTCTGCACGCCCGCGTAGCCGGAAGCCATCGAGCGCTTGAAGACGATGACGTTGTCGGCCTCCCACACGGTCAGCACTGGCATGCCCGCGATCGGGCTGGACGGGTCTTCGGCGGCGGCCGGGTTGACGGTGTCGTTGGCGCCGATCACCAGAACGACGGAGGTGTCTTCGAAGTCGTCGTTGATCTCGTCCATCTCCAGCACGATGTCGTAGGGCACCTTGGCCTCGGCCAACAGCACGTTCATGTGCCCCGGGAGCCGGCCGGCGACCGGGTGGATGCCGAAGCGCACATTGACGCCGCGCTCACGCAGCTTGCGGGTCAGTTCGGCGACGCCGTACTGGGCCTGCGCGACGGCCATGCCGTAGCCCGGGGTGATGATCACCGAGTCGGCGCCGGACAGCAGCTCGGCCACCCCTTCGGCGGTGATCTCACGGTGCTCGCCGTAATCGGTGTCATCCGACGGGCCCGCCTCGATCCCGAAGCCACCGGCGATCACCGAGATGAACGAGCGATTCATCGCCTTGCACATGATGTAGGACAGGTAGGCACCCGAAGAGCCGACCAGCGCACCGGTGATGATCAGCAGGTCGTTGGAGAGCAGGAAGCCCGAGGCGGCCGCGGCCCAACCGGAGTAGCTGTTGAGCATCGAGACCACCACCGGCATGTCCCCACCGCCGATGGAGGCCACCAGGTGCCAGCCCAACGCCAGCGCCAGGACGGTGACCACGATCAGCAGCCACAGTTGTGGTTCGCGCACGAACCACACCGTCAGCGCGAAGAACACGATCAGGGCGCCGACGTTGAGGAAGTTCTTGCCGGGCAGCATCAGCGGGGCGGACTTCATCCGCGCCGAGAGCTTGAGGTTGGCCACGATCGAGCCGGTGAACGTCACCGCCCCGATGAACACCCCGATGAACACCTCGGCGGAGTGGATGCCGAACATGCCCGTGGCGGCCAATTCGCGGGCCGCGGACCCGTACGGACGGTGCTCGACGTGAAGGTAGCCGTTCCAGCCGACCAGCACGGCGGCCAACCCGACGAAGGAGTGCAGCAGCGCGATCAGTTCGGGCATGCCGGTCATCTCGACCACCTTCGCCCGCCACAGCCCGATCGCCGCGCCCACCACGGTGGCCCCGATCAGCAGTCCCAGGCCGACCGTTCCGATGTCGTGGTTTACCGCCAACGTGATCGTCGCGGCCAGCGCCACCGCCATACCGACGATGCCGAAGCTGTTGCCGGCCTTGGATGTTTCGTGCTTGCTGAGCCCGGCCAGCGCCAGGATGAACAACAGCGCCGCGACGATGTATGCCGCCGAGGCGGCGGTGTCAACAGAGAACATAAGCGGGTTCTACTCCAACTATTCGGGCGTCTTGGGCAGGCTCTAGCTGCGGGAGAACATGGCCAGCATGCGGCGCGTCACCGCGAAGCCGCCGAAGATGTTGATACTGGCCAGCAGGATCGCCGCGGCGGCCAAACTCGTGATGACGGGGTCGTCGTGGCCGATCTGCAGCAGCGCGCCCACCACGATGATCCCCGAGATGGCATTGGTCACCGACATCAGCGGGGTATGCAACGCGTGGTGCACATGCCCGATCACGTAGTAGCCGATCACGATCGCCAGCGCGAACACCGTCAGGTGCACCTGCAGCGCCGCGGGCGCCAGCGCCACCAGCGTGAACAGCACGGCCGCCGCGGAGACGACAAGTCCCAGCCGCCGCGCAGGCGTCATCGGCGCCTTCGCCGCCGGCGCGGCCACCGGCGCTTCGGCGGCCTTGGCCGGGGCGGCCGAGACCTGCACCGGCGGCGGCGGCCACGTCGACTCGCCGTCGCGCACCACGGTCATCGACCGCTGCACCACGTCGTCGAAGTTCAGCACCAGCTGGCCGTCCTTCTCCGGCGTCATCAACTTCATCAGGTTGACCAGGTTGGTGCCGTAGAGTTGGGAGGCCTGCGCGGGCAGCCGACCGGCGAGGTCGGTGTAGCCGATGATCGTCACTCCGTTGTCGGTGACGACGGCCTGGTCCTTGACGGTGCCCTCGACGTTGCCGCCGTTGGCCGCGGCCATGTCGACGATCACGCTGCCCGGCTTCATCGACGCCACCATCTCGGCGGTGATGATCCGCGGCGCGGGCTTACCCGGAATCAGGGCGGTGGTGATGATGATGTCGACGTCGGCGCACTGCTCGGCATACAGCGCCGCCTCACGCGCCTTGTAGTCGTCGCTCATCTCCTTGGCGTAGCCGGTCGCCGAGACCTCGGCCTCGGGGTCTTCGATCGACAGGTACTCGCCCCCGAGCGAGCGGACCTGATCGGCGACCTCGGGCCGCGGATCGGTGGCGCGCACGATCGCCCCCAGGCTGCCGGCCGCGCCGATCGCGGCCAGGCCGGCCACCCCGGCACCGACCACCAGCACCTTGGCCGGCGGTACCTTGCCGGCGGCGGTCACCTGGCCGGTGAAGAAGCGCCCGAACACGTGCGCGGCCTCCACCACGGCGCGGTAGCCGGCGATGTTGGCCATCGAGCTCAACACGTCCAGCGACTGCGCCCGCGAGATGCGCGGCACCGCGTCCATCGAGAGCGCCGTGATCGGCCGGCGGGCCAGATCCTCCACCCGGTCCGGGTTCAGCGCCGGCGCCAGCAGGCTGACCAGGGTGGCGCCCGGCTTCATCGCGTCCAGCTGTTCGGTCGAGGGGGCGTTGACCCCGAAGACGATGTCGGCGGCACGGGCGTCGCCGATGGTCGCGCCGGCTTCGACGTATGCCTCGTCGGGGAAGTCCGATGCGGCGCCAGCGCCGGCGTCCACCACCACGTCGTAGCCGAGCTTGGTCAGTTGAGCGACCGTCGCCGGCGTCGCCGACACACGCGTCTCACCGGCCTGCGCCTCGGATAGGACACCGATATTCATGACGTAGCTCTCCGCATTCGCTTCTCGTTGGCGTTTCCAGGTGTCTTGGCACCCCCGGTTTACCCGGCGGTAACAAATAGCCGCACCGGGGTCGCCGCAGCATACCGTGTGAGGTTCTCAGGCTGACACGGCGCGTTGGTCCAGCGGAGCGAGCAGGTCGATGACGTCGATTACCGCAGCCCGGGCAACGACCCGCGGGCCCTGCCGGTCATCGACCAGGGCCGCCATCACCGCTCCGTCGACCATGCAGACCAGGGCATATGCCATCTCAACCCGGGCGATCCGCCCGGAACGTTCGATGGCTTCGGCCACAGCGTCGGACCGCTGGTGCAGGACGCGGCGCTGGATTTCGCGCAGGGCGGGCTGCCGGGCGCAGACGATGGATCGCTCATAGCGGGAGATGAGCCGCTCGGCAACCTGCAGGCCGTTCTCCTCCCCGACCAACAGGTCCACCAGCATGTCCGCCGTGGTCTCGGCGCTGCGCCGCCGCCGGGACAGGCCGGCGATGCGGGCCCGCAACTGGGCGACCTCCAACATTCCGATGTGTTCCACCGCACGGGCGATCAGGTCGTCCAGTGATGAGAAGTAGTAGGTGGTCGACGCCAAAGGAAGACCTGCGCGCTGCGCCACCGCGCGATGCCGCACCGCTTCGAACCCGCCTTCGCGCAGGAGCTCGGCGGCGGCGCTGATCAGCGCATATCGCCGGCGTTCGCCCTTGGGCGTGACCGCTGTCATCACGCCTAGAGATGCTGCCAGCACAGCTATCGCCGCATCATGGGTTTCCGTCTTTTCGGACAAACGGTGCGTGCTGGCATGATGACCGCCATGCCGGAACTGAGCCGACGGGCGGTGCTGCGCCTCGGGGCCGCTATGAGCACAGCCGGCGCGGTGAGTTCACTGCTCGGCACCCGACTGGCCTCGGCCGTCCCGGAAACGACGGCCACCATGTCCGTGGGCTCGTTCGCCTCGGCGGCGCGCGGTGGAATCACCACCAACTGGGCGATCGCCCGACCACCGGGACAAACCGAGCCACTGCGCCCGCTGATCGCGTTGCACGGCAAAGGCAGCGACGCCGCCACGGTGATGGCCGGCGGAGTCGAACAGGGCCTGGCCGAGGCGGTCGCCGCCGGGCTGCCGCCGTTCGCGGTGGTGGCCGTCGACGGCGGGGGCAGTTACTGGCACCGGCGTGCATCCGGGGAAGACTCCGGCGCGATGGTCACCGACGAGTTGCTGCCGTTGCTGGCCGACCAGGGCCTGGACACCTCCCGGGTGGGTTTCATCGGTTGGTCGATGGGCGGTTACGGCGCGCTACTGCTGGGCGGCCGGCTCGGTGCGCGCCGGACCGCGGCCATCTGCGCGGTGAGCCCCGCACTGTGGCTCTCGCCGGGGGCCACCGCACCGGGAGCGTTCGACGGCGCGACGGATTTCGCAGCCAACTCGGTCTTCGGGATGCCGAGCCTGGGATCGATCCCGATCCGGGTGGACTGCGGCGACTCCGATCCGTTCTATTCGGCGACCCAGGCCTTCATCGCGCAGTTGCCCAGTCCCCCGGCAGGCGGATTCTCCCCGGGCGGCCATGACGGGGCCTACTGGAGTTCCCAGCTGCCGGCCGAGTTGACTTGGATCGCCCCGCACTTAACGGCGTAGTCAATTCCTCAGCCATTACCGCGCCGGAACCGAGTCCACAGCCAGCCGCGCGCGCCGCACGCCGGGCCGCAAATAGGCGTCTTTTGTCCGCGAATCCTCCGATTTGTCTCCTAAATCGGTCGAAATTTCCCGCATCATGACCCGAATAATCCTTGTGTGACCAAGAACACCCACGGTAATTTTTCTAAACGTACTCACGGGTAACTCAACCCTTCCTGAGCCCGACCAACAGATCGGAAGCCTGATGACGAATCGACGTGTGCAGGCGGCCGTTATTGCCGCCACTGCGGGTGGCGGACTCCTGACCGCAGCGTTTCTCCAGGCCGCGATCGGTGTCGCGGCACCCGGTGAGGACGCCTTCACCATCGACGGCACAACGTTCGACCCGACATCGGCCGACGGTGGCCAGGGCTTCGACCTTGTGGGTCCGCTCAGCCTGGCTCCGCCGCTGCTGGCCCTCGGCGGGGGGAAGGCTCTGGGCGTCCTCAATCTCGCCCCGCAGAGCTTCGACCTCTACAACGGCACCACCGCACTCGGCAGCATCGACACCAACGAAACCGTGTCCTACCTGTTCGGCCTGCCCAACACCGCGTTCACCGTGCTGGACAGCGCCCCCGCCGACGGTGTCGACGCCTCGACACTTCCGGTCGCCGGCACCGTCTACGACGTATTCAACCTGGGCGGCGGCTTCTACAACGTCTACATCGCCACCCCGGGCGAGGACGGTACCGTCACCGACACCCTGGTGACACCGTTCGGCAACACCGACCTGAGCTCGCTGTTCGCCGGGATGAACGCCGCCAACCCGCTGCAGCCCGGCGACGCCTTCGCCGCGCTACAGGCCGGCAACAGCAGCATCGGCGACGACGCCTTCAGCATCGGCAACTACACCTTCGACCCGTTCACCACATCCGACGGGACCACCACCGAGGGCTTTGCGCCGGTCGACTCGCTGGCCAGCATCCCGCCGCTGTTGAACCTCGGCGGCGGCCAGCTGACGCTGAGTACGTCTTTCCCCCAAACCCAGCCGACCCCCTTCGCCCCGCAAGACTTCACCGTTTACAGCGGAACCGGGTCGAGCGCCACCGAACTGGGCAGCATCAACACCGCCGTGGACGTGACCAATTTGCTGGGCATGACCAACACCGAGTTCATCGTCCAAGGCGCCACCCCGGCCGACGGTGTGGAGGCCGCGCAGCTACCCGTTGTGGGCACCGTCTACGACGCTTTCAACCTCGGCAACGGCTGGGCCAACGTCTACACCGCTACCCCGGACGTCGTCGCCGCTGACGGCACCGTCACCAGCGGTACCGTCACCGACACCCTGGTGACCCCGTTCGGCAACATGAGCCTGGACGCACTGTTCGGCGGCATCAATTTGGCCAACCCGCTCGACCCGGGCGAAGCCTTCACCGGCCTGCAGGCCGGCGACGATTCCTTCGGCGAGGATGCCTTCAGCCTCGGCGGCTACGTCTTCGACCCGTTCACCACCACCAACGGCGTCTCGGCCGAGGGCTTCCACGTCATTCCGGCATTGATCGGCGCAGCGCCGCTGTTGAACCTCGGCGGTGCCACAGTCGGTCTCGGCACCAGCAATCCGCCGATCAACTTTTCGCCGCAAGACTTCGACGTCTACGGCGGTTCCGACGACAGCGACCTCGGGACCATCAGAACCAGTGTGAATGTGTCGGAGCTGTTGGGCTTCACCAACACCGAGTTCACCGTCCAAAGTGTCACGGCCGCAGACGATATCGACGCTTCCGCACTGCCGGCGGTGGGCACGGTCTACGACGTCTTCAACCTGGGCGGCGGTTGGCAGAACATCTACATCGCCACACCCGGCGAGGACGGCACCATCACCGACACCCTGGTGACCCCGTTCGGCAACGTCGACCTGAGCTCGCTGTTCGGCGGCTTCAACGCCGCCGGCCTGCTCGATCCGGGCGACGCGTTCACCGGTCTCGACGACGCGGCGTCGGCGGCCGCAGGCAGCTTCGACCTCTTCGACCCGGGCAGCTGGTTCTGACGTTCGGTCCCCAGCTGACAGATTGGAAGGTGTGTGACTATGAATCGACGTATCCAAGCAGCAACGCTCGCCGCCACCGCCGGGGGCGGGCTGCTGACGGCAGCGTTTCTGCACGCGGCGGTCGCGATCGCCGACAGCTCTGACGCCGGCTTCACCATCGGCGATATCAGCTTCACCGACCCTGTGGCGATCGACGCGCTGACCGGCGGTCAGACCGACGGCTATGAAGCCCTCACGCCGATGTTCGCCAATTCCCCGCTGCTATCCCTGGGCAGCGACAGCCTGCTGGGCCTCTTTTCCCTCGGCTCGCAGCAGTTCACCATCGAGGACAGCAGCGGCGAAACGCTCGGGACACTGCTGACCTCGACCAACGTTCAGAATCTCCTGGGCATCGTCACCGCACAGTTCACCGTCACCAGCAGCACTGCGGCCGGCGGCCTGACCGCCGCTCAAGCCGCCGAGTTGCCCGCCGACGGCACGGTGTACAGCATCACCAACCTCGGCGGCGGCTTCGCGAACGTCTACGTGGCCGTCCCGAACGCCGACGGCACGGCTGCATCCAGCATCACCAACACGTTCGTCACCCCGTTCGGCAACTTCGACCTACCGACTCCCTATGACGCCATCGCACCGCTGGACCCGGGCGCCCCGCTGGAAAGCCTGGGCAACACGTCCGGCGTCAGCGGTCTCAGCGACAACGCGTTCACCATCGACGGCACCACCTTCGACCCGGGTAGCGACGGCATCGATCTCCCCACCCGGTTGTCCTTGTCCAGCTTCGCGCCGCTGCTGAGTTTGCAGGCCAGCGCCATCAATATCTCCGGTTCCGGCCTAGCAGGAACCCAAGCCGACCAGGAGTTCACGGTGTACGCCGATGGCGCCGACGCCGGCACCATCCACAGCTACCTCTGGTACTCCGACGTGCTGGGGATCGACAGCACACAGTTCACCGTCGGTGCCATCGCCCCGGCCAACTCCGCGCTCGAAAGCGCCCTGGCCGCCGGCCTCGACTTCGGCGGCGCCGAGTTCACTGCCCAAGAGTTAGCGGATGCCTTGTCCGCCAACAGTGCCATCCTGCGCTACGGCAGCGGCGACATCACCGGCAATGACGTTCTCGTCTCTCTTCTTCCCAGCGGCCTCAACCTCGCCGGCAGCGACATCACCAACGATGAAATAGCAAGCGTGCTCAACAACATCGACCTCGCCGACCTACCCGCCGTCGGGACGGTCTACAGCGTCACCGACCTCGGCGGCGGTTTCGCGAACGTCTACGAAGCTGTCCCGGGAGCCGGCGGCGGGTCGGCCACCATCACCGACACCCTGGTCACCCCGTTCGGCAACCTCAACATACCGACGACCTTTGACGCGACCAGCCCGCTGGATCCAGCTGCGCCGCTGGGTGCGCTGGCCGCGACGTCTGACAGCGCCGCCCTCAGTGACAACGCGTTCACCATCGGCGGCACCACCTTCGACCCGGGCAGCGACGGGTTCAGCACCGATGCCAGCTATCCGCTGTTCGGTATCGCACCGCTGCTGCAGATCGCCGGCGTCAACGCGCTCGGGGCTTTCCTGCCCACCCAGGACGGTATCTCGGTGTACGACGACGACGGCGCCACCCTGGGCACGGTCAGTTTCGGCGAGAACATGTCGAACATTCTCGGAATCGAGACCACCCAGTTCACCGTCACCTCGGTCGATGCCGCCTCCGGTCTCACCGACGCGCAGATCGCCGACCTGCCGACGCTGGGCACGGTCTACAGCGTCACCGACCTCTGGGGCTTCACCAACGTCTACGAGGCCATTCCGAACGCCGACGGCACGGCCGCCTCGAGCATCACCGACACGTTGATCACCCCGTTCGGCACCTTCGACCTGTCGGGCATGTTCAGCATGTTCGATGCCGTCGCACCGCTTGACGCCGGCGACGCGGTCTCGGGCCTCGACGCGGCCGGCGCCGCGGCGGCGGGCTTCGACCTGTTCGACCCGGGCAGCTGGTTCTAAGCCGAAACCTCACCCAGACAGTCGGCCCGGCGCGCTTACTGGCAGAGCTTGCCCAGTTCCGCTATCCGCGCGTCAAGGTCGCGTCCCAGCTGCTCGCGATCCGAGTTCGGTTGCCCGACAAGATAACTGAGATTCAGGTGCTCTAACTCGCCGGCCATCGCGTTGGCAGCTTTCACAACGTCCTGCGGAGCACCCGGGTTGGCTTCGAGGCGACCCCGCAGGTACGCGGCACCGGCGGTCAGTGACAGCCTCGCGTTGGCGGCCACCGCGAGTTGGGCAATTGGGTTCTGCGGATCCGGGTTCTTCAGGTGCATGTTGTTGGCCACCGCCTGACGCGCGAGCGCTGCCGCGGCGCATACGTCCTTGGTCGCATCGGCAGCACGCTGGCCGGAGGACTTGGCCGAGGCTCCGGATCCCGGGTGCCAAAAAGCGGCCACACCCGCCCCGCCGAGGGCTCCGGCGACCAGGGCGACCGCTGCTGCCGCGACAACCGGGCGCCAGCCCGGTGTCGCCGGCGTCGTGGCCGCCGGGGCCTTGGCCGCCGGCCTTTTCGGAGCTTCCGCCTGGTCGGTTGGGTGTTCCTGGGTGGCCGACTCCACGGAGTCCGGCTGACTTTGGTCAGACATACTGAGCCATCCTACCGTCACGGTTGCCGACGCTTCGGGCGCAACGACCGACCACCTGGGTGGGCCGGAGGCGGACAGCGCCCACGGGACGCCTGGGGTCCTCGGGGCAGGTGTGGCCGGTCAGACGTGGATCTTGCCCTCGGCGGCAGCCAAGCCGATGTCGGTGCGGAAGTGACTGCCCGGCAAGCGAATCGAGCTGAGCGTCCGGTAGGCGGCAGCGCGTGCCGCGGCCAGGTCGACGCCTGTACCCACCACCGAGAGCACCCGGCCACCGGAGGACACCACCGCCCCGTCGTCGCGGTGGGCCGTACCGGCATGCAACACGTGGTCGCCCTCTGCGCCCACGATCACGTCGCCGACCCGCGGCCGGCCCGGGTAGTTCTCGGCGGCCAGCACGACCGTCACCGCCGCGCCGTCGCGCCAGCGCAGCGCACCGAACTCACCGAGTCCGCCGGTGGCGGCGGCGTGCAGCAGCTGCCCAAGCGGCGACTCCAGCAAGGCCAGTACCGCTTGGGTCTCCGGATCACCGAAGCGGCAGTTGAATTCGACCACCGCGGGCCCGGTCGATGTCATCGCCAGACCGGCGTACAGCAGTCCGGCGAACCGGCTGCCACGGCGCACCAGCTCAGCCGCGACCGGCTTGACGATGTCGGCGACGATGGCCGCCACAGCCTCCCGGGACAGCCAGGGCAACGGGGCGTAAGCCCCCATACCGCCGGTGTTGGGACCGGTGTCGCCCTCGCCGACGCGTTTGAAGTCTTGTGCGGGCAGCAACGGCACCACCGTGTCGCCATCGACGATGCAGAACAGTGAGAGTTCGGGCCCGTCGAGAAAGGATTCCAACAGCACCGGATGGCCGGAATCGAGCAGCCCGGCGGCGTGCGCGCGCGCCGCGGCGCGATCGGGCGTCACCACCACCCCTTTTCCGGCCGCCAGCCCGTCGTCCTTGACCACCCAGGCCGCCTCGCCGGCGTCCGGGCCGAATCGGCCGAGAGCGGCGTCTAGGTCGGCGGGGCTGTCGACGATCTCCGAGCGGGCGGTGCGCACACCGGCTGCGGCCATCACGTCTTTGGCGAAGGCCTTCGAGCCCTCGATACGGGCCGCGTCCTTCGACGGCCCGAAGCAGGCGATCCCGGCGGCGCGTACCGCATCGGCGACGCCCAGCACCAATGGCACTTCCGGCCCGATCACCACCAGGTCGGCCTCGACCTCGCGAGCCAAGGCGGTGACCGCCGGACCGGAGGTGATGTCGACGTCGCGCTGCTCGGCCACCGCCGCGGTGCCCGCATTGCCGGGGGCGATCACCAGATGATCGACCTTGGGGTCGTTACGAAGGGCCGTGAGCAGCGCATGTTCCCGGGCGCCGGAACCGATCACCAGGACGCGCATGGGCGCCGCTCCTCTCGTTCCCCTCGCATCGTCGTCAGCGAGACGCGAGAAAAAGGATATCCAGGACCGTCGACCCGCCTGCCCGGGCGGCTCATTCCAGCGTGCCGGTCGGGTCAGGCGCCCGCCACCATGGCGTGCAGATCCTCGATAGACCACGGCGCCGAGCGTTGGTGATCGCGGTAGCCCAGCACCGCCGGGGTGGGGCGGTCGAATCGGCCGACAAAGCCCCCGGATGCCAGAAACACCGATCCGGTGACGCTGTTCGCCAGATCACTGGCCAGATAGGCGTACAGCGAGGCGACATAATCGGCCGGCGCGGGCTCCAGCGACGCCTGCATGGTGAACTCATCGAGTAAGCCCCGGGCGTGCAGGTCGCGAATGTGTTGCTCATAGTCTGCACCGGTCGACAGCCGTGTCTTCGCGCCCGGACAGATCACGTTGGCCCGCACACCGTACTCCGCCAGCTCGGCAGCGACCGCCAGTGTCAACGCGTTGACCGCCCCCTTGCCGGCGGGATATCCGGTGCCGCCGTAATCGCCCAGGAAGGCCACCGACCCGCTGTTGACGATCGAGCCCCGTCGCTGTTCGGCCATGATCGGAGCGGCGGCCCGGCAGGTCTGGAAAGCCGTGCCGAGGTGAGCGTCGAGCAGTTCACCGAATTCCGCGCTGGTGATCGACAGAATCGACGACCCGGGCGGTTCGGCGACACCGGCGCAGTTGATCAGAACGTCGACGCTGCCGTACTCCTCCCGACACACCGCCATCAGGGCCGCGGCGGTCGCCTCGTCGCTGGCGGCCCCGGCGACACCGATGGCCCGCCCGCCCGAGCCGGTGATGGCCTGCACTGCATTGTCAACGGCAGCGGGGTCCCGGCCGTTGACCACCACTCCCGCACCGCACACCGCGAGCTGTTCGGCGACAGCCCGGCCGATGCCCCGGCTGCCCCCGGCCACGACGGCTCCCCTTGCGGCCAGCAAGGTTTCGTCGGTCATGACGTCGAGGTAAACGCCGCCAGCGCCTCGGCGTTGGCGCCGGCGCCCATGAGCTCGACGAAGAAGGCGTTCTCCCGCTCGCGCGCGGCCGCCACCTCGGGCCGCGTCGGTGCGGTGATGCTCTGTTTGACCGCCATCAGGCTGGCCAGCGGTCGCGCAGCGAGGATTTCGGCGTGCCGAAGAGCCTGCCCCATCAGGTCATCGGGCTCGCAGACCTTCCAGACCAGGCCCATCTCGAGGGCCTGCTGGGCGGTGATCCACTCCGAGGACATCAACAGCCACGCGGCGTTCTGGCGACCGATCAACTGCGGCAACAGATATGACGACGCCGCCTCGGGTGCGACGCCGAGGCTGGTGAACGGGCACATCAGCCGCGCGGTCGTGGACATGAACGCCAGATCGGCAAACCCGAGGATCGTGGTGCCGATCCCGATGCCGAGTCCGTTGACCGCGCAGATCAACGGCTTGGCGAATGCGCTGAGCGCGTCGATCAGTCCCAGAAAGCCGTGGCGGCCCGGAGTGAAATCCGTTGCGGTGACCCGCGCCTGCATCTCCTTGAGGTCGGTGCCTGCGCTGAAGGCCCGGCCGGCGCCGGTGAGCACCACTACTGCCACCTCGGGATCCTCCGCTGCTTGCAGCAGCGCCTCGGTGGTGGCGTCGTAGAGCGCTTCGTTGAAGGCGTTGAGCGCCTCGGGCCTGGCCAAGGTCAGAATTCGCACTCGCCCGGCGGTGGTGATCTCCAGCGTCATTTCGTTCTCCGCATCCTCAACCGCTTCCATGCATGTCCAGCGCGGCGTCGACGTTGGCCTTCTTGTCTTCGGGCTTGCCCGCGGCGGCGGCCTTGCGGCGCTTGGCGATGACCTGCTCGACCACACCGTTGAGCACCGAACCGAGCGGGAAGCCGACGTAGTGGGTCAAGAAGATCGGCAGTTCGCGCAGCTCGTCCTCGGTCAGTTCCTCGTTGTGCAGTGCGGCGTTGACCTGGATCTCGGCCAGGTCTTTCAGCCCGAGGGCGGTGACCACCGACAGCGTCATCAATCGCTTGTCGCGCATGGAAAGTCCGGGCCGGGTCCAGATTCGTCCGAACAGGTGGTCGGCGGTGAGTGCGAAGTATTCGCCGGGCATGTCCGGCATCTCCCAGGCGTAGACCTCGTTCATCTTGGCCAGGCCGATACGGCGCAGTTCGTCCATCAGATCTCTCCTAGTCCTCGGTGTGCGGCACGCCCATGCCGGCAGCGAGCTCGGTCAGCGCCACCTGGGCGAGCGGAAGGTCGACCCCGGTGGCCCGCCCCAATCCCAGGGCCAGGCTCAGGTCCTTCTCCCCGAGCCCGCGGGTGTGGGTGAACGCCTCGCGCAGGAAGTGGTCAGCGGGCAGGGGCGCCGTGGAGTCGAGCAACATGATCGCTCCGGGCCCGCCGGTGAGCGCATCGGTGTGTCGCACGACGCGGCCCAGCGCCTGCAGATCCAGCCCGGCCGCCTCGGCCAATTTCATGGCCTCCCCGGCCGCGGCATAGGCGGTGAACGTCAACATGTTGCGGGCCAGCTTCATCCGGGTTCCGGCGCCGGGCTCCCCGGCGTGGATGACCAGTGACGCCCAACACTTGAACGCCGGCTTGATCTGTTCGTAGACCGCGCGTTCGGCGCCGACCATGGTAGCCAGCTGGCCCTTCTGGGCGGCACCGGCGCCACCGCTGACCGGGGCGTCGATGACATGAATGCCCTGCGGCTTGAGGGCCTCGGCCAGCTCGGCGGCCGTAGTGTCGGCGATCGTCGAATGGATGGCGATGACGGTGCCCGGCTTGGCGTTGGCCGCCAGTTCGGCGACGACTTCGCGCACCTGGGCGTCGTCGAGGACTGTGACGCTGATGATGTCGGCCGAGGCGGCGACGCCGGCGATGCTGTCGGCCTGCTTGGCCCCAGCTTCGGTCAGCGGGGCCATCGCTTCGGCCCGCACATCGAATACCGTTACGCCACCGGGCCAATCGACCAGGCGCTGGGCCATCGGCGCACCCATGTTCCCGAGCCCGATGTAGCCGAGGCGGGGCTGCGTGTCAGTCGTGCTCATGACCGGATGATCTGTCCGCCGTCGACATTGAAGATCTGCCCGGTGATCCACGATGCGGAATCCGACAACAGGAACAGGCACATCGGGACCAGGTCTTCGGGCGTACCCATCCGGGCCAGCGGCAGCTGCTGCACCATCTGCTTGACGATGGCCTGCGGGGTGGTGGTCCGGTTGGCCTCGGTGTCGATCGGACCGGGTGCGATCGCGTTGATCCGGATATTGCGCCAGCCCAGTTCGCGGGAGAGCTGCTGGGTCAGGCCGTTGATGCCGACCTTGGCCAGGCCGTAGAAGTTCGAGTAAACCCATGCCGCAGTGGAGGACTGGTTGACGATCGCACCGCCGCCGCGCTTGGCCATGTGCTCATAGACCGCGCGTGTGCAGATCAGCGCACCGTCCAGATTCACCCGCATGAACTTCTCGTAGTAGTCCCACGGCACGGTCAGCAGGCCGTCGAGCTTCATTCCACCGAAGATCGCGGCGTTGTTGACCAGATAGTCGATCCCGCCGAACTCCGCCACCGCCGCGTCGGCCATGGCCTGCGCCGACTCGGGATCTGAGACATCGACACGCACCGCGAGTGCCTTGCCTCCGTCGGCGACGATCTGCTTGGCCACACTTTGCGCACCCTCGGTGTTGATGTCGGCGACCACCACCGCGGCCCCCTCGGCGGCGAGCGCCTGGGCGTACGCCTGGCCGATCCCGCCTCCGGAACCGGTAACGATGGCCACCTTGCCGTCGAATTGCCCCATCTGCGCCATCTCCTTTGAATCCTGTGTTCGTAAGTCAGTTCGCTGCTGTCGCAATCGCTTTGGTTTCCAGATATTCCTCGAACCCGGCGACACCCATCTCCCGGCCGATGCCGGACTGCTTGTACCCGCCGAACGGCATGTCCGCGGAGTACCAGACCCCGCCGTTGACGTTGACGGTGCCGGCGCGCAGCCGGGCCGCCACCCCGGCCGCCCGGTCGGCGTCGGCACCGTAGACCGTTGCCGACAACCCGTAAGGCGAGTCGTTGGCGATGCGCACCGCGTCGTCGTCGCCGTCGTGGGCGATCACGGTCAGTACCGGGCCGAAGATCTCCTCGCGGGCCACCCGGGCCTCATTGGTCAGCCCCGCGATCACGGTGGGTTCGATGAAGAAGCCGGCGGGCTGGTCGGCCGGGCGCCCGCCACCGCAGGCGAACTCACCGCCCTCGGCCAGGGCCAGGTCCAGGTAGCTCTGCACCCGGTCACGCTGGCGTGCCGAGATGACCGGGCCACACACCGTGCCCGGCTTGGTGGGGTCGCCCGGCTTGATCGAGCCCATGGTGCCGGCCGCGATGGCGACCGCCTCGTCATAGCGCGCCCGCGGCACCACCAGCCGGGTGGTGATCGCGCAGCCCTGCCCGGCGTGCAGGCAGACCGAGAACCCCGCCACCGAACAGGCCGCGGCCAGGTCGGCGTCGTCGAGCACCACGAACGCGGACTTACCGCCCAACTCCAAGAAGACCTTCTTGACGGTGGCTGCCGCGTCGGCCATCACGCTGCGGCCGGTGGCCGTCGAGCCGGTGAACGAAACCATGTCCACCCGAGGGTCTTTGGCGAGCATGGCGCCCAGCGCGTGGTCGGTGGACGTGACGATGTTGACCACACCCGGGGGGATGTCGGTGTGCTCGGCGATCAGCTCGCCGATGACCGCCGCGACCCACGGGGTATCCGGTGCGGGCTTGAGCACCATGGTGTTGCCGGCGGCCAGTGCCGGGCCGAGCTTGGCCAGGTTGATCTGGTGCGGGAAGTTCCACGGGGTGATGGCGCCGACGACACCGACCGCCTCTCGCACCACCGACCGCCGGGTGGGGATACCCAGCGGGGCGGCCTGCCCGAGATCTTGGGTCCACTCATAGCGTTCGGCGGTGTCCGCGGCGAATCCCAGGTCGGCGATCGGGCCTTCGAGCTGGGCGCCGGCGGTGAGCATCCGCGGCGCGCCCACCTCGGAGATCGTCAGCTCCCGCAACTCTTCCAGGTGCTCGCCCAGCACGTCGCGGAGCTGGCGCACGCAGCGCACCCGCAGCTCGGTGTTGGTTGACCAGTCGGTGTCGTCGAAGGCCCGCCGGGCCGCGTCGATGGCGCGGTCCATGTCGGCGCCGTCGGCGTTGGCCGCCTCGCCGAGCACCTCCTCGGTGGCCGGGTTGACGGTGGCGAAGCCGCCGGCCCCGCCGGGGGTGAGCTTGCCGTCGATGAGCAGTCGGCTCACGCCGTCGATTAGCGCCATCAGTCACTCCCTCAGCGTGGTTACGGTGCCCCAGCAAAATTGGACACTTGTCCGGCATTACTCGATCGAACCCTAGCCTCAGCATCGACTATCCCGCAACCCGCCGGGCGTGAAACCGTGCTTTCCCAGCAGACTTGCCTAACCAAACCGTCTTCAGCTACGTTGGACAGGTGTCCAGCGAATCGGTGGCGGCAGTCACATCTACTGATGTCGCGACCCGTAACCGCCGCCAGGAGGAGACCTTTCGCAAGGTGCTGACCGCCGGCGTGGAGATGCTGCGCGAGAAGTCCTACGCGGATCTGACCGTTCGCGCTGTCGCCGCCCGGGCCAAGGTCGCCCCGGCGACCGCCTATACCTACTTCTCGTCGAAGAACCACCTGATCGCCGAGGTCTATCTGGACCTGGTCCGCCAGGTCCCCTACTTCACCGACGTCAACCAGCCGATGCCCACGCGCGTCAACGAGGCGCTGCGCCACTTGGCGCTGGTGGTGGCCGACGAGCCCGAGGTGGCGGCGGCCTGCACCGCGGCGCTGCTCGGCGGCGGCGGCGAGCCGGCGGTCCGCACGGTGCGCGACCGGATCGGCGCCGAGATCCACCGGCGCATCGCCTCGGCGATCGGACCGGGCGCGGACCCCCAGGTCGTCTCCGCGCTGGAGATGACGTTCTTCGGTGCCTTGGTCAACGCCGGCAGCGGCGCCTTCACCTACCACCAGATCACCGACCGGCTGGCCTACGTGGTCAGCCTGATCCTCGAATCAGGAGCATCACGATGAGCCTGCCGACCGTGATTTCCCAGACCTCCGGTCCGCCCGTCCTCAACCCGTACGACTACGACTTCCACGAGGATCCGTTTCCGTATTACCGGCGGCTGCGCGACGAAGCGCCGGTGTATCACAACGAGGAACTGAACTTCTGGGCGATCTCTCGGCATCAAGACGTCCTGCACGGATTCCGCAACAGTGACGCACTGTCCAACCGCGACGGTGTCTCCCTGGACCCCGTCTCCCGCGGCCCGCACGCCCAGCTGGTGATGTCGTTTCTGGCGATGGACGATCCGCAGCACCTGCGGCTTCGCACCCTGGTGTCCAAGGGGTTCACCCCGCGCCGGATCCGCGAGCTCGAGCCGCAGGTGGTTCGGCTGGCGCGCCAGCATCTGGACAGCGCGATCCAGCCGGGCTCCGACGGCACCTGCTCGTTCGACTTCATCAATGACTTCGCCGGCAAGCTGCCGATGGACGTCATCTCCGAGCTGATGGGTGTTCCCGAAGCGGACCGCGCGCGGATCCGAGAGCTGGCCGACGGGGTGCTGCACCGCGAGGACGGGGTCACCGATGTGCCCCCGTCGGCGATCCAGGCGTCGGTGGATCTGATGACCTACTACAACGAGATGATCGCCGACTTCAAGAAGAACCCGGCGGACAATCTGACCTCGGCGCTGCTGGAGACCGAGGTCGACGGCGACCGGCTCGGCGACCAGGAGATCCTGGCGTTCCTGTTCCTGATGGTGATCGCCGGCAACGAGACCACCACCAAGTTACTGGGCAGCTCCATCTACTGGGGGCACCGCAACCGTGACCAGCTGACGTCGGTGTTCGCCGACCGCTCCCGAATCCCGCTGTGGGTGGAGGAGACGCTGCGCTATGACACGCCCAGCCAGATCCTGGCGCGCACCGCCGCGCAGGACTACACCCTGCACGGCACCACCATCCCGGCCGGTGACGTGGTGCTGTTGCTTCCCGGCTCCGGAAATCGCGACGAGCGAATCTTCGATGACCCCGACGAATTCCGGATCGGCCGTGACATCGGTTCCAAGCTGCTCAGTTTCGGTAGCGGCGCCCACTTCTGCCTCGGTGCGCACCTGGCCCGGATGGAAGCTCGGGTGGCGCTCGACGAACTGTTCAATCGGATCAGCGACTACCAGGTCGACGAAGCCAACGCCGTGCGGGTGCATTCCTCCAACGTGCGCGGCTTCGCCGACCTGCCGATCACCGTCAAGGAGGCGTAAGTGCCACGTTTCGATCCACCCCCGGCCCGGCGGCCCGCGATCATCACGGGCGCATCCTCGGGCATCGGTGCCGCCACGGCTGAAGAGCTGGCCCGCCGCGGTTTCCCGGTGGCACTCGGAGCCCGCCGCGCGGATAAGCTGGCGGAGCTCGTCGACAAGATCCGCGCCGACGGCGGTGAGGCGGTCGCTTTTCCGCTGGATGTCACCGACGTCGAGTCAGTGAAATCTTTTGTGGCCCAGAGCATTGATGCGCTGGGTGAGATCGAGCTGCTGGTCTCCGGCGCCGGCGACATGTTCCCCGGCCGCATCCACGAGATGAGCACGGAGGCGTTCAACGACCAGATCCAGGTCCACCTGATCGGCGCCAACCGGCTCGCCACCGCAGTGGTGCCGGACATGGTGGCCCGCAGGCGCGGCGACGTGATCTTCGTCGGCTCCGATGTCGCACTGCAGCAGCGTCCACACATGGGTGCCTACGGCGCCGCCAAAGCGGCACTCGTGGCCATGGTGAGCAACATGCGAATGGAACTGGAAGGCACCGGGGTTCGCGCTTCGATCGTGCATCCCGGACCGACCCTTACCGAGATGGGCTGGAAGCTCTCCGCCGAGCAGGTGGGTCCGATGCTTGAGGACTGGGCCAAGTGGGGCCAGGCCCGGCACAGCTACTTCCTGCGGCCTGCCGACCTGGCCCGCGCCATCGCATTCGTCGCGGAGACACCGCGCGGTGCGCACATCGTCAACCTGGAGGTGCAGCCGGAGGCGCCGCTGCACGACACCGACTCCGACCGTCAGCACCTGCAATTGGGCGAGGAAGGAATGCCGTCATGACCGTCACGACTGAGGTTCCCCGGGTCTCCGGGGGCGAGGCCGAGCACGGCCACCTCGAAGAGTTCCGCACAGACCCGATCGGGTTGATGCAGCGAGTGCGCGACGAATGCGGCGACGTCGGCTGGTTCGACCTGGCCGGCCGCAAGGTGGTCTTGCTGACCGGTGCCGAAGCCAACGAGTTCTTCTTCCGATCCACCGACGACGAACTCGACCAGGCCGCGGCCTACCCGTTCATGACCCCGATCTTCGGCAACGGCGTGGTGTTCGACGCGCCGCCCGAGCGGCGCGCGGAGATGTTGCACAACACCGCACTTCGCGGCGACCACATGAAGCGGCACGCCAGCACCATCGAGCGCGAAGTGCGTCAGATGATCGCGAACTGGGGTGACAGCGGCGAAATCGACCTGCTGGAGTTCTTCGCCGAGCTGACCATCTACACCTCGACCGCCTGCCTGATCGGGCAGAAGTTCCGCGAGGAACTCGACCACCGGTTCGCCGAGCTGTACTACGAGCTCGAACGCGGCACCGACCCGCTGTGCTACGTCGACCCGTACCTTCCGATCGAGAGTTTCCGGCGCCGTGATGAGGCCCGCGTCAAGCTAGTCGAGCTGGTGCAGGGCATCATGAACGGTCGAATCGCCAATCCGGAGACCGACAAAAAGCGCCGGGACATGATCGACGTCATGATCTCCATCCCCGACGAGGACGGCAACCCGCGGTTCAGCGCCGATGAGATCACCGGGATCATCATCTCGATCATGTTCGCCGGGCATCACACCAGCTCGGGAACCAGCGCCTGGACGCTGATCGAGATGCTGCGCCACCCCGAGGCCCTCGCCGCCGTGATCAGCGAGCTCGACGAGCTCTACGCCGACGGCGGCGAGGTGAGTTTCCATGCGCTGCGCCAGATCCCCAACCTGGAGAATGTGCTCAAGGAGACCCTGCGCCTGCACCCGCCACTGATCATCCTGATGCGGGTGGCCCGCGGCGAATTCGAGGTCTGCGGGTACCCCATCCACGACGGCGACATGGTGGCGGCATCGCCGGCGGTCTCCAATCGGATCCCTGAATCGTTCCCCGAGCCGAACGAGTTCGTGCCGGAACGCTACAACGAGCCGCGCGAGGAAGACGTCATCCACCGCTGGACCTGGATTCCGTTCGGGGCCGGCCGGCACCGCTGCGTCGGTGCGGCGTTCGCCACCATGCAGATCAAGGCGATCTTCTCGGTGTTGCTGCGCGAGTACGAGTTCGCGATGTCGCAGCCGCCGGAGACCTACCGCAACGACCACTCCAAGATGGTGGTGCAGCTGGCCCGCCCGGCCAAGGTGCGCTACCGGCGCCGGAGCGCATAAGGAGGCCGGGGCCCATGACATTTCACGTCAGAGTGGACTTGGACTTGTGCCAGGGCCACGCCATGTGTGAGCTGGAAGCGCCCGACTATTTCCGGGTGCCCAAGCGCGGCAAGGTCGAGATCCTCAACGACGAGCCGCCCGAGGAGGACCGTCGCCAGATCGAAGATGCCGTACGGGCCTGTCCCACCAGAGCCCTGTCCATTCACGAGAAAGAGGATTGAGCGATGCCCCCCTTCCCCAGAGAAGAACTCGAAGATGTCGTCGAACGCTGGCTGCAGGCCAACCGGGACGCCGAAAAAGCCGGTGACTGGCGAAATCTGGCCTCCTTCTACACCGATGACGCGACCTACGGTTGGAACATCGGCCCCAAGGAGGACGTCATGTGCGTCGGTGTCGACGAGATTCGCGACATCGCGCTCGGCCAGGAGATGGAGGGCCTGCACGGCTGGACCTACCCGTATCAGAAGGTGATCATCGACGACCGGCAGGGCGAAGTGGTCGGCTTCTGGAAACAGGTCGCCACCGATGCCGAGGGCAACCAGGCCGAGATCTACGGGATCGGCGGCAGCTGGTTCCGGTACGCCGGCAACGGCAAGTTCAACTGGCAGCGGGACTTCTTCGACTTCGGCCACGTCTCGGCGCTGTACATGGAGCTGATCAAGGCGGGCAAGCTGTCGGAGGGTATGCAGAAGCGCATCGAACGCAGCTTGGCCGGCGAGAAGATTCCGGGCTACTACCCGCTGGGCCAGTCACCGGTTCCGCTCTGGTAGCCCACCACTGAAGCCCAGGAGGACACGTGGCCATCCGCGTCGCACTGATCGGCACCGGTAACGCAGGACGCATCGCCCTGCGCGGGCTGATCGGCAATCCCGCCTACGAGCTCACCGGGGTGTGGGTCTCCACAGCTGCCAAAGTGGGCCGAGACGCCGGTGAGCTGGCCGGCCTCGACGTCCACACCGGTATCGCAGCCACCGACGACTTCGATGCGATCATCGGCGCCAAGCCCGACGCTGCGGTCTACTGCGCCATGGGCGACACCCGGCTACCCGGTGCGCTGCGTGACGTCTGCCGGCTGCTCGCGGCCGGGATCAACGTCATCGGGACGGCTCCCGGGGTGCTGCAGTATCCCTGGGGGGTCATCCCCGACAAGTTCATCGATTCCGTCGAAGAGGCTGCTCGACAGGGAAATTCGAGCGTCTACGTCAATGGGGTCGACCCCGGGTTCATCAACGATCTGGTGCCGCTGGCCTTCACCAGCACGTGCCAGCACGTCGAGCAGATCCGCTGCCAGGAGATCGCCGACTACGCGACCTACGACGGCGCCGAGGTCATGTTCGACGTAATGGGCTTCGGCAATTCGCTCGACGACGTCCCGATGCTGCTGCGGCCCGGGATCTTGAGCATCGCGTGGGGCGCTGCGATCCGCGAGGTGGCCAAAGGGCTGGGCGTGACCCTGGACGCCATCACCGACTCATCCGAGCGTGAGCCGGCACCGGAGGCATTCGACATCGCGGCCGGGCACATCCCCAAGGGCGGTGTCGCCGCACTCAAATTCGAGATCCACGGCATCGTCGACGGGCACCCGCTGATCGTGGTGGAACACATCACCCGGCTGCGCAGCGACCTGCGGCCGGACTGGGCGCAGCCCGCCCAGCCGGGTGGCTCCTACCGGGTGGAGATCATCGGCGAGCCGTCCTACACCGTCGACATCCGCCCGACCAGCCGCCACGGCGACCACAACTACGCGGCGATCGCGGCCGGGGTGGGGAGGGTCGTCAACGCCGTTCCCGCCGTGGTGGCGGCGCCGGCCGGCATCATCACCACCCTCGACCTGCCGCTGGTCGCCGCACCCGCCGTCGTGGCGGGCCCCGGCGACTGACGGCACACCGGTACAACCACCATCATCGAAAGGCTGAGCAAACCATGGGGCGTGTGGACGGAAAAGTCGTTCTGATCAGTGGCGGCGCGCGCGGTATGGGCGCGTCGCATGCCCGAATGCTGGTGGCCGAGGGCGCCAAAGTCGTCATCGGCGATGTGCTCGATGATGAGGGCGCCGCGCTTGCCGGCGAACTCGGCGACGCCGCGGTCTACCGCCATCTCGACGTCCGGGACCCCGAGCAGTGGGCCGCCGCCGTGGAGGCCGCGCTGAGCGCGTTCGGCACGCTGAACGTGTTGGTCAACAATGCCGGCACCGTCGCGTTGGGTTCGCTGCGCAAATTCGATCTGGACCAGTGGCACAACGTGATCGACGTGAATCTCAACGGCACCTTTTTGGGCATGCGCGCGGTGATCGACTCGATGATCGCTGCGGGCGGCGGATCCATCATCAACGTGTCCTCGATCGAGGGTCTGCGTGGCGCACCGATGGTGCACCCCTACGTCGCCTCGAAGTGGGCAGTACGAGGATTGTCCAAATCCGCCGCACTTGAACTGGCGCGCCACAACATTCGGGTCAATTCGCTGCATCCCGGTTTCATCCGCACCCCGATGACCGAGCACCTGCCCGAGGACATGGTCACGATCCCGTTGGGCCGGCCCGGTGAGTCCGAGGAAGTCTCCACCTTCGTGGTGTTTTTGGCCAGTGACGAATCCTCTTACGCCACCGGCTCGGAGTTCGTCATGGACGGCGGTCTGGTCACCGACGTTCCGCACAAAACCGGTTGACATCAGGTCATACACATGAACATGATGTGTATGCCCGCCGCCGGCTCGGCGGCTCGCGACAATCAGAGGTGTTCGTCTTGACATCAACCCAATCAGCGTGTCCGTTCGGTCCCGGTTTCGACTTCACCGACCCGGATGTACTGCTGCACGGAATGCCGATCGCCGAGTTCGCCGAGCTGCGCAGGACCGCTCCGGTTTGGTGGAATGAACAGCCGGCCCACAGCAACATCTTCGACGACGGCGGCTACTGGGTCATCAGCAAACACCAACACATCAAAGAGATCTCGCGCGACAACGATGTGTGGTCGACCAACGCCAAGGGCGCGGTGATGCGATTGCCCGACGGCATCACCGCCGACCAGCTGGAGCTGACCAAGGCCCTGCTGATCAACCATGACCCGCCCGAGCACACCCGGCTGCGCAAGCTGGTGTCACGGCTGTTCACCCCGCGCTCGGTGGGCGCGCTGGAGGACAAGCTCGCGCAATCGGCCCGGGACATCGTTGCGGCCGCCGCCGAGAAGGACAGCGGCAACTTCGTCGATGACATCGCGATGAAGCTGCCGCTGTTGGCGATCGCTGATCTGATCGGGGTCCCCGAGGGGGACAGGGAAAAGCTTTTTCACTGGACCAACTCGATCATGAACACCGACGACCCGGATTTCGACTCCGACCCGGCGATGGCCAACGCCGAGTTGATGGGCTACGCCTACACCATGGCCGAGGAGCGGCGGCGCTGTCCGGCCGACGACATCGTCACGCGGTTGGTGCAGGCCGACATCGACGGCGAATCGCTCGGTGAAACCGAGTTCGCGTTCTTCGTGATCCTGTTGGCGGTGGCGGGCAACGAAACCACCCGCAACGCGATGACCCACGGCATCAACGCCTTCGCGGAGAACCCTGATCAATGGGAGCTCTACAAGCGCGAACGCCCCGAGACCGCAGTCGACGAGATCGTGCGTTGGGCCACCCCGGTGCACTGTTTCCAGCGCACCGCCAAGGTCGACACCGAGATCGGCGGGGTGTCCATCGCCCGGGGACAACGGGTCGGCCTGTTCTACAGCTCGGCCAACTACGACGAAGAGGTCTTCGAGCGGCCGTTCGACTTCGACATCCTGCGCGACCCCAATCCGCATCTGGCGTTCGGCGGGCAGGGCACGCACTACTGCATCGGCGCCAACCTGGCCCGCATGGAGATCCGGCTGATCTTCGACGAGATCGCCTCCCAGCTGCCCGACATCGCCAAACTCGCCGAACCGCAACGGCTCCGCTCCGGTTGGATCAACGGGGTCAAAGAATTACCGGTCTCCTACCACGGCTAGCGTCGGCGAGTGCCCAGTCAAACAGACAGTTGGTTGAAAGAGCCTTCCCCCGGGCACCGGCGGCCTATAGGCTCGACAGGTGGGCTGCCCGACGGCCCGAGCCAGGCCCGGGACCGTTCTCTAGCCGGATATCCGAGATGAAAGCAGGTTCGTGGTGAAGACAAAGGGTGCGTTGCTCTGGGAGTTCAACAAGCCGTGGTCGGTCGAAGAGATCGAGATCGGTGACCCCCAGAAAGACGAGGTCAAGATCCAGCTGGAAGCGGCCGGCATGTGCCACTCCGACCACCACCTGATGACCGGAGACATCCCGATGGCAGGCTTCCCGGTGCTGGGCGGCCACGAGGGCGCCGGCATCGTCACCGAGGTCGGCCCCGGCGTCGAGGACATCGCCCCCGGCGACCACGTCGTGCTGTCCTTCATCCCGTCGTGTGGCCGCTGTCCGACCTGTCAGGCCGGGATGCGCAACCTGTGCGACCTGGGCGCCGGCCTGCTCAACGGCGTGGCGGTCAGCGACGGGACCTTCCGGGTCACCGCCCGCGGCCAGGGCGTCTACCCGATGACGCTGCTCGGCACCTTCTCGCCGTGGATGGTGGTGCACAAGACGTCGGTGGTGAAGATCGACCCGTCGATCCCCTTCGAGGTGGCCTGCCTGGTGGGCTGCGGCGTGACCACCGGCTACGGCTCGGCGGTGCGCACCGCCGACATCCGCCCGGGCGAGGACGTCGCGATCGTCGGCGTCGGCGGGGTGGGCATGTCGGCCCTGCAAGGTGCGGTCAACGCCGGGGCCCGCAACATCTTCGTCATCGACCCGGTGGACTGGAAGCGTGACCAGGCGCTGAAGTTCGGTGCCACCCACGTCTATCCGGAGATCAACGCTGCAATGGGCGGGATGATGGAAGTCACCGCCGGGCTGATGGCCAAGAAGGTGATCGTCACCGTCGGCGAGGTGCACGGCGCCGACATCGACAACTACATGATCCTGACCTCTAAGGGCGGCACCTGCGTGCTCACCGCGATGGGGTCCATGCTCGAAAACCAGGTCACGCTCAACCTGTCGATGCTGACCCTGCTGCAGAAGAACCTGCAGGGCACCATCTTCGGCGGCGGCAACCCGCAGTACGACATCCCGCAGCTGCTGTCGATGTACAAGGCCGGCAAGCTCAACCTCGACGACATGGTGACCCGCCAGTACAAACTGGAGCAGATCAACGAGGGCTACCAGGACATGCTGGAAGGCAAGAACATTCGCGGCATCATCCGCTACACCGACTCGGACCGGTAGCCACGCCGACCCCTGCGCTCACCAGGCGACCCACTCGCATGTCTGCCTGGTAGGCGCAGGGTCAAGCGGGGGTCAGGCCTTCCGGAACACCAGGCTGGCCCGAAGCCTGGTCCGGTTACCGACCATGCCCAGGAAGTTGCCCTCCACAGCGAACTGCTTGCGGGTGACGGTCGTCTCGGTGGTCAGCCGCACAGCCCCGCCACCGAGCGGGGTGATGTCGACCTTGAGCGGCAACGATCCGGTGATGCCCTTGACGGTCAGCTCGGCGTCGAGTCGGGCGGTGTCCCCACCGGCCGGCTCCCCGCTGGTGACCACCACGGTGATGTCGGGATAGCGGTCGGTGTCGAAGAAGTTCGATCGGCGCAGGTCATTGTCGCGGGTCCCCAGGCCGGTATTCACCGACGCGGCCTTGATGTCGAGACGACCGGACACGGTCTTGGAGTCCTTGATCTCGCCGCTGCCGGAGAAGTCGGTGAAAGCGCCACGCACCTTCAGCGCGCCCCACATCGTGCCGTTCTCAAACCGGATACTCGACTGCCCGGCATCAAGATTCCAGACGCCGACCGCCTCGGGGCTACTGAGAAATGTTGTGACAGCTGACATCTCATCTCCTCTACCGTTGGCGTAGCCTGCACCGGGGGCACCAGCTTGCCCTCGATAATACGCAGCGGCGGCCGCTAAATCCGATAGTCGACGCATATGCTGAAGCTCATGAGCACCGTCTTCACCAAGATCATCAACCGGGAACTGCCGGGTCGGTTCGTTTACGAGGACGACGACGTCGTCGGTTTCCTGACCATCGAACCGATGACCCAGGGCCACACGCTGGTGGTACCGCGCGCCGAGATCGACCAGTGGCAGGACGTCGACGGCGCCGTCTTCGCCGGGGTGATGGCCGTGGCGCAGCGCATCGGCAAGGCGGTGTGCCGGGCATTCGACACCGAGCGCGCCGGCATGATCATCGCGGGTCTGGAGGTCCCACACCTGCACGTCCACGTCTTTCCGACCCGCAGCCTGGCGGACTTCGGTTTCGCCGGCGTGGACCGCAACCCGTCACCGGAATCCCTGGACGAGGCCCAGGCCAAGATCAAGGCCGCGCTGGCTGAACTTCCCTGAGACTCAGCGGGTCTCGGCAGGTATCTCGGTTCTGTCTACCGACGCGTCGGCATGACGCGGCACCGACACCCGGAAGGTGCAGCCCTGACCGGGAGGGGAGCTCACGGTGACGGTGCCGTCATGCGCCCGGGTCAGCGAGTCGACGATCGAGAGCCCCAGCCCGGTTCCGCCGCTGGCCCGGGCCCGCGACGAGTCGGTGCGGAAGAACCGCTCGAAGGCGCGCTGCACGTCCTGCTCGCTCATCCCGGGCCCCTGGTCGACAACCTCGAGGATCGCGTTGTCGGTGTCGGTGCCGACCCGCACGGTGATCGCGGCCTCTTCCGGGGTGTGCTGCAGCGCGTTGGACACCAGATTGCTCAGCACCTGGCGCAGCCGGGCTTCGTCACCGAGCACCTCCGGGGTGCCCGGGCCGTCGAAGACCTCCAGTTCGATGGTCCGGTTCGGCGCGATCGCCCGAGCGTCGTGCACCGCGTCGGTGGCCAGCACCAGCAGGTCGACCCAGTTCCGTTCCAGGGGCCGTTGGGCGTCCATCCGGGCCAACAGCAGGAGATCCTCGACCAGCAGGCCCATCCGGCTCGCTTCGCTTTCGATGCGCGACATCAGCAGCTCGACGTCGCGGGCCGCGCCCTGGCGATACAGCTCCGCGAAACCGCGGATCGTGGTCAGCGGCGTGCGTAGCTCGTGGCTGGCATCGGTGATGAACCGGCGCATCCGTTCTTCGGAGACGCGCGCGCTGTCCGCCGAGGCCACCGAGGACGCCACCGCCTGCTGAATCTGTGCCAGCATGCCGTTGAGCGCCAGCGAGAGCCGTCCCACTTCGGTACGCGGATCACGTTCGGGCACACGGCGATCCAACTGGCCGGCGGCGATCGCCGCCGCGGTCCGCTCGACCTCGGCCAGCGGGCGCAGACTGCGGTTGACCACCACGTAGCCGACGGCGCCCAGCACCAGCAGCACCCCGACGCCGATCGCCACCCGCGACCAGGCCAGGTAGCGCAGCGTGGCCCGCGGGTCGGACAGGTCCCTGGCCACGGTGATCAACCTGCCGTTCTCACCGTGCACCGACAAGGCACGCCACTGCACGCCCGACCCGTCGACCGAGCCGATCGTGACCGGTACCGATCCAACGTCGTTGTCGGGCGGCAACAGCGGCTCGGCGTTCTGGTCGTTGACAACCGTCCAGACGCTGCCGTCGGGGTCGACGTCGCGAACGTAGAAGCTCGTCGGCGGCCGGCCGGCGTTGGGGTCCTCGTCTTCCTTCGACGGCGGCCGCCCCCGCTGCTCCAGGGCCCAACCGTGCGCCGCGTCGATGAGCGTGGCGTCGATCCTGCTGATCAGCCGGTGCCGCAGGATCGTGGTGACGGCATACCCCTGTGCCAGCAATCCGATGGCCACCATGGCCAGGGTCGCGGCGACCAGACTGACCCGCAGGGGCAGAACATCGCGGGGGGGTTTGAGCATCGCCATCTTCTTGCCCTATGCCCCGCGCCCGGCCGTCACGGCCGACGTTCGTTCAGCGCGGCTCGCGCAGTACATATCCCACCCCGCGCAGCGTGTGCAGCAGGCGCTTCTCGCCGGTGTCGATCTTGCGGCGCAGATATGAGACGTAGGACTCCACCACGTTGACGTCACCACCGAAGTCGTAGCGCCAGACGTGGTCGAGGATCTTCGGCTTGCTCAGTACGGTGCCGGCGTTGATCACGAAATAGCGCAGCAGGGTGAACTCGGTGGGCGACAGCGATACCGGTTGGCCGGCCTTCCACACCTCGTGGGTGTCCTCGTCGAGTTCGATGTCGGCGAAGGTCAGCCGCGAGTTGCGCGGTTCCCCGGCGCCCTTTCCGGCCCGGCGAAGAATGACGCGCAGCCGGGCCACCACTTCCTCCAGACTGAACGGCTTGGTGACGTAGTCGTCGCCGCCGAGGGTCAGGCCGGTGATCTTGTCTTGCAGCGAGTCGCGTGCGGTCAAGAACAAGGCCGGGGCGTCGATGCCGTCGGCGCGCAGCCGGCGCAATACCCCGAATCCGTCCATCCCGGGCATCATCACGTCCAGGATCACCGCGTCCGGCCGCACCTCCCGCGCGCGGTCCAGCGCCGCCGGCCCGCTGGTGGCGGTGTAGACCTCGAACCCCTGGAATTTGAGGCTGACCGACAGCAGCTCGACGATGTTGGTCTCGTCGTCGACGACGAGGACACGAGCCTCTGGCGCAGCGTCTTGCGCAGCTGTTGCTCCCATAGGGTTTATTCCCTCGTGGTCGGGTGAAAATGAACTGGATATCGGCTGTGTGTTTGTTGTCAATCAAACTACCTGATATCGGCCCCGGATCGCCCCTACACTGGCCGGATGAGCCTGGCCAGACAGCTGATCACCGTAGCGACCGCTCCGGCACGGATCAGTCTGTCGATCGCCGACGCCGGGCTCGGTGTCGCCACGGCCGCGCTCGGGCTGGCCCGCCAGACGCTCGGGGAATCCCCGAACCAGGGGCCGGCCAACTCGATGGCGCACATGCTGGGCCTGGAGGACACGATCGCCCGGGCCAACCGGCTGGCCAAACTGATGGACGACGACGCCCCGCTGGGGCGCGCGCTAGCGCCCGGCGGCCCGGTGGACCGGCTGCTGAGCCCGGGCGGGCTGGTCGACCAGCTGACCGGGCCGGGAGGCGTGCTGGACCGCCTCACCGCGGAGGGCGGCGGGTTGCAGCGTGCCCTGCAGCCCGGTGGGCTGGTCGATCAGCTGACCGACGAGGACGGGTTGATCGAGCGACTGCTCTCCGAGGACGGCCTGGCGGACCGGCTGCTGGCCGAGGGCGGGCTGATCGACAAGCTCACCGCGCGCAACGGACCGCTGGAGCAGCTGGCCAACGTCGCCGACACGTTGAGCCGTCTGGCGCCGGGTATGGAGGCACTGGAGCCGGCCATCGAGACGCTGCAGGAGGCTGTCATCGCCCTGACGCTGGTGGTCAACCCGCTGAGCAATATCGCCGAGCGCATTCCGCTGCTGCCCCGCCGGTCCGCACGGCGCCCGTCGTCGCGGCCGGTGCGCTCCCAGCGGGTGATCGACACCGACCCCGCCGACATCGAGTGAAGCCCTAGTACGACCGGCCAGCGGCGTACCGCGGTCGCCGGTAATGGTGCCCCCTGCCGCGATTCCTCGAGCCGCAGATTCTCCCGGCGATTCTCGCTTGCATCTCCATTGATGTGGTCGACGATCAGCGTCAAGGTCATGCCGTTCCAGTTACGCTCGATACCGCAGATCGCACAGCAACCGTGCTGCTGCTCATCGCGGTAGTCCCGGACGTAGTTGCCCAGGTGCGACGTGCGACCACAGATTCCGGTGTCGAGCCAGGCCGCCAAGAGCAGGCGTCGTTGATGTGCTTGTTGGCATGCGTTGCTGCAGAACGCTCTTAGCCGACGTCCTTCGACATCGGCTCCGAAGCCGAGACAGGTCACTGTCACAGACGGACGCTATCCGCCGGTACCGACAGGAATGGAGCCGCGTGAGAGACTCGAACTCTCGACATCCGCTTTACAAGAGCGACGCTCTACCAACTGAGCTAACGCGGCTGGGGCCCGCTCGATGAGCCATGGCGATTGTACGACGGCCGGCGCCGTTCCTGCTTTGGCCACGGTGGAAACGCGACTGCCTAGTCGCGGGTCAGGTACTCCAACACCACCCGAGTGAAGGCGTCCTTGGCCTCGATCATGGCCCAGTGCCCGCAGTTTCCGAACACGTGCACCTCGGCGTTGGGGATGGTCCGCATCGGGACCAGCGCCATGTCCAGCGGGCTGACCCGGTCGTCGCGACCCCAGGTGACCAGCGTCGGCGTCGTGAGCCGGTGCATCGTCGCCCAGGGCAGCGGACCCTTGGACGCCTGCATCATCTTCACCATGTTGGTGAAGGCTTCCTTGCCGTACATCCGCCGGGCGCTGGCCAGGGTGTCGGGGTCGGTGGCCAGCGCCCACCGCTCCTCGATGAGCTCGTCGGTGATCACCGACGGGTCGTAGACCATCGAGTGCAGCCAGCGCACCAGCGCGTCGCGGCTGGGGTTGTCGACGAAGTCCTGCAGCAGCCGGATGCCCTCGGCCGGTCCCGGCGTGAGCAGGTTGGTGCCGATGCCACCGATGGTGACCAGCTTGTCGACCTTGTCGGGGTTGCCGATCGCGTAGCCGATCCCGACGCCGCCGCCCATCGAGTTGCCGACGATGCTGAACCGGTCCAGGCCCAGCGCGTCGGAGAACGCCGCCACCGCGCCGAACGCGGTCACCATCGGGTGCCCGCCGAAATCGTCGCTGACCCCGAACCCGGGGAACTCCAGCACCAGGCAGCGGAAGTGCTCGGCGAACGCGGGCAGCACCCCACGGTAGTTGCGCCAGCCGGTCACGCCCGGCCCGGAACCGTGCAGCAGCAGCAGCGTCGGCCCGTCCCCGGCTTCGTGGTAGCGCAGCACCCCTTGCTCGGTGGTGACCTCGCGCAGTGTCTCGTCGTGGCTCAGCTCTACCGCCATGTGTCTCCTCACAGGTCCCGGAATTCTTTAGACACGCTAACGCCGACCGCGCCGGTCACGGTGCCGGGGTCCGCTCTTGCCCGCGTTTGAACCGCATCAGGTAGCGCGGTACCCGCAGAATCCCGACGCTGCGCGGCCAGTCGTCGGCGCGGAAGTAGGCGTCCGACCCACCGTCGACGAAGATCACGCTGCCGCAGAGGAAGTCGGCGGCATCGGAGAGCATGAACAGCATCCAGTCGGCCAGTTGGCCCGGATCCCCGAAACCACCGACCGGTACCGGGAAGCTGCGGACGGCCTTCTCCTGGCCCGGGGTGGCGAGCTGCTTCTCCAGCAGCGGCGTCATGATCGCACCCGGCGCCAGCGCGTTGAGCCGGATACCCGCCCCCGCCCACGACGGCTCGACCGCCCGACGGCGCACCCAGCGCGACACCGCGATCTTGGAGGCCGCGTAGGCCAACGACGGCGCCCCCGGGCCGAACACGCGCAACCGGCGCACCGCCTTGGCCGCATTGCCGGTCAGCAGTGCCCGCACCGCGGATCGTGGCACCGCCGGCACCGTGGTGGTCGAATTACTGCCGATCACCACCACTTTGGCGGCACCGGTTGCGGCCAGCGCCGGTCGCCATGCCTCCAGCAGGTCGACGACCCCGAAGTAGTTGACCTGCAGGATCAGCCGCGTCGCCCGCGGAGTGGGGCCGACGCCGGCGGCCAGCACCGCCCCGTCGAGGCGGCCGCCGCAGAGCGCCAGCACCTGCTCGGACGCCGCCGCCCGCCCGTCCGGTCCGGACAGGTCGGCGACAACGTCGGCGTCGCGCAGGTCCACCCCGATCACGGTGTGCCCGGCCGCCCGCAGCTTCTCCGCCGCCTGCCGTCCCATACCGGAAGCCGATCCGGTGACCGCATACACGCCCACGCTTACTCCCCCACCACGCCGCGCAAACCGTCCGCGCCGAACGCCGGCTCGAGCATCGCCGAGAAGTCCGGGCCACGGCGCAACATCTGCCCGCCGTCGACGTTGATGACTTGACCGGTGATGTAGCCGGCGGCGTCGCTGAGCAGGAACAGCGCCAGGTTCGCGACGTCCTCGACCTCCCCGGGCCGGGGCAGCGGCGTGCAGACGCGGTAGTCCTCGCTCAGCTCCGGGGAGTCCAGGATCGGCGCTACCAGCTCCGTGCGAGTCAGGCCTGGGCGGATGCTGTTCACCCGCACCCATGACGCACCCAATTCATCGGCGGCCAATTGCATCAGGTGATCCAGTGCCGACTTGGTCGGCCCGTAGGCGCCGAACCAGCGATGGGTATTGCTGGCTGCGATCGAGGAGATCCCGACGAACGAGCCGCCGCCACCACGCACCAGCGCCCGTCCGGCGTGCTTGAGCACATACATCGAGCCGTTGATATTGAGGTCGACAGTGCGCCGCCACGCCTCCGAATCGATCTGGGTGATCGGCCCGATGGTCTGCGAACCGCCGGCACAGTGCACCACCCCGTGCAGCCGGCCGTGCTGCTGGACGGCCGTGTCGACGGCGGCGATAACGCTGTCTTCGTCGGTGACGTCCGCCGCGAAGTGGCGTACCCCGATCTCCGCGGCCACCGCCGCCAACCGCTCGGCGCCCCGGCCGACGATCACAACGTCGGCCCCGGCAGCGGCCAGCCCGGCTGCCACCGCCTTGCCGATGCCGCTGCCACCCCCGGTGATCAGGTAGCTGCGGTCTTCGAAGGAAAGCTGCACGCCGGCCCCTCACGTCGAAACTGAAACACGTTCTAACTATGGAACCACGTCCGCGTGCTCAGCGAAACGATGAGGAGTGGCGCCTGCTCACGGCCGGTCGCGGCGGGCCAAGTCGGTGGCCGTGGCGGTGCGCCAGTCGGGCACCTCCGGCGGCAGCGCGATCGGGAACTTGTTGTCGTTATGCGCCGACCAGTGCGCGTGGCCCAGCTGGTGGATGTGGAAGCCGTGCCGCAGCGCCTCGGAGAAACCCATGGCGTCGGCGGCCGCGTTCACCGAGTCCTTGATCAGCAGCGCGGCCATCGTCGGCAGCTGCGCGATGCGGCGGGCGAATTCAAGGGTCTTCTCGGCCAGCTCGTCGACGCCGAACACCTTGGAGACCATGCCCAGCCGGTAGGCCTCGTCGGCGTCCAGCGAATCCCCGGTCAGCAGCAGCTCCTTGGCTTTACGCGGCCCGAATTCCCAAGGGTGGGCATAGTATTCGACGCCGGGCATGCCCAACCGCACCCCGACCACGTCGGAGAATCGGGCGTTGTCGGCGGCGACGATCAGGTCGCACGCCCAGATCAGCATCAATCCGGCGGAGATGGTGTTGCCCTGCACCTGCGCGATGGTGATCTTGCGCAATTCCCGCCAGCGGCAGGTGTTGGCGAAGTAGTAGTGCCACTCCTGCAGGTAGGTCTTCTCCACGGCCGGTTCGCGGGTCCCGCCGTGGCTGCGGAACGTCGGGTGCTGGGCGGGCCCGGCCCGGCGCTCGGCCACCGCCGCTTCCGAGCCCAGGTCGTGGCCGGCGGAGAAATTCTTGCCGCGCGCCGCCAGAATCACCACCCGCACGGCGTCGTCGGCCTCGGCACGGCCGAAAGCTTCGTCCAGCTGCACCAGCAGGGTGCGGTTCTGCGCGTTGTGGGTCTCGGGGCGGTTCAGCCAGATCCGGGCGATGCGCCCGTCGTCGAGGGTTTCATACTCGACGAGATCGCCGACCTGCTCCGATGTGGTCTCCATGTGGCCCCTCAACCTCCGCCCTTGCTGTCGTCCGCCTCACAGGTTACGGCGCACTTCGCTAGAGTCGACTCATGCCTGCTAAATCCGAACACGCCGACATCGACGACGTGGAGCCGCTGGCCGACAGCACCGCACGCCAAGCCCGGCGGGTCGTGGCCGCCTACGCCGAGGACGCCGACGAGTGTCGGGTGTTTCTGTCCATGCTGGGGATCGGTCCCGCGAATACCGAGAAGCACGGGGCCTAAATGCCCGGGTCGGGAGGCCATGGCGCGTCGGAGACCGGAGATTCCGATTTCGTCGTGGTGGCCAACCGGCTGCCTATCGATATCGACGTCCTGCCCGACGGTACGACGGCGTGGAAGCGCAGTCCGGGCGGATTGGTCACCGCGCTGGAGCCGCTGCTACGTAAGCGCCGGGGCGCCTGGGTGGGCTGGCCGGGCAGCACGGAAGGCCCCGACGGGCCGATCGACATCGAAGACCTGCGGCTGCACCCGGTGGCATTGAGCGCCACCGACATCGCCGACTACTACGAGGGCTTCTCCAACGCCACCCTGTGGCCGCTGTATCACGACGTGATCGTCAGGCCGACCTACCACCGCCAGTGGTGGGAGCGCTACGTCGACGTCAATCGCCGGTTCGCCGAGGCGACGACTCGGGCCGCCGCCCCCGGGGCCACGGTGTGGGTTCAGGACTATCAGCTGCAGCTGGTGCCCAAGATGCTGCGGACCCTGCGTCCCGACCTGACCATCGGTTTCTTCCTGCACATCCCGTTCCCACCGGTGGAGCTGTTCATGCAGCTGCCGTGGCGCAAAGAGATCGTCGACGGCCTGCTCGGCGCCGACCTGGTCGGCTTCCATCTGGCGGGCGGCGCACAGAACTTCTTGTTCCTGGCCCGCAACCTGACCGGCGCCCCCACCTCACGGGGTGCGGTCGGGGTGCGCAGCCGGTTCGGCGAGGTGACCCTGGCCGACCGCACGGTGCGAGTCGGCGCCTTTCCGATCTCGATCGACTCGGGCGAACTCGACCGCAAGGCACGCGAGCGGGGAATTCGTCGGCGGGCCAAGGAGATCCGTGCCGAATTGGGCCACCCCCGCAAGATCCTGCTCGGAGTGGACCGCCTGGACTACACCAAGGGCATCGACGTGCGCCTCAAGGCGTTCAACGAACTGCTCGCCGAAGGCCGCGCCAAGCGGGACGACACGGTGCTGGTGCAGCTGGCAACGCCCAGCCGGGAGCGGGTGGAGAGCTACCAGATCCTGCGCGACGACATCGAGCGCCAGGTCGGCCATATCAACGGCGAGTACAGCGAAGTCGGCCACCCGGTGGTGCACTACCTGCACCGGCCGGTCCCCCGTGATGAGCTGATCGCGTTCTTCGTGGCCAGCGACGTCATGCTGGTCACCCCCCTGCGCGACGGAATGAACCTGGTCGCCAAGGAATACGTGGCATGCCGCAGCGACTTGGGCGGCGCTTTGGTGTTGAGTGAGTTCACCGGTGCCGCAGCCGAATTGCGCCAGGCCTACCTGGTCAACCCTCACGACCTCGAGGGCGTCAAGGACGTCATCGAGGCCGCGATCAACCAGAGTCCCGAAGAGGGCCGCCGACGCATGCGCGCACTGCGCCGCCAGGTACTGGCCCACGACGTCGACCGCTGGGCCCGGTCGTTCCTCGACGCGCTCGCGGACTCCGCGGAGTAGCTCAGCTGCACAGGTGGATCGGGTTGTCCTGACAGGTCAGCGGGTAGTGGATGACCGGGTTGGGCAGCGGCGCGACGAACGTCAAGGTGAACGGGGTCTTCTCCAGCCCCGGCTGCCAGCCGCAGACTGCGTTGTGCGAGTGGGTGTAGGTGCCGCGCAGCGAGGTGTCGAACTGGTACATCTCTTCACTGCCGGCCGTGCTGCCGTCCGGGCATCGGGTGCCGGCCAGCAGCGGCGTGTGGTAGGTCCATTGTCCGTTGGCCAGCCGGTAGGAACCGGCCTGCCCCGGCGGGCCGTTGCTTTCGACCTGCAGCCTGCAGCCGATCGCCAGCTCCAGCGGCACTCGCCCGTCGCCGACCGTCGGAACGCACAGCGGATAGATCTTCCACGTCGCCGTGGTACCGCCGCCACTGTAGGTGTAGAGCCCCTCCAGGGTGCCTTCCGGCGCCGCGTCGCCGTCGGCGCCGGCCTCGACCGCCAGACCGGTACCGGCCGCCATCGCGATACCGAAGGCGGCCAGACCGCGAACGAGCCTCCTCATGGGGAACATCCTCTCAGCTAGATCGGCACGATATTGCTGATCAGCCACTTGCGGTCGACCTTGCGGAAGTCGACCCGCAGGCGACTGCCCTCGTAGTACTTCTCCTTGGACTTGCCCGTCACGGTGCGGTTGACGAAGACCAGCACCGAACCGGTGGTCCGCTTGGCGTCCAGGGGCCCGACGCCGACGACGTCGACCTGATTCACCAGCTGCTTCTCCCGGGCCTGCGGGATGATCTCGTTGACGGCCCGGGTCTCGAACTCACGGCGGTAGTCGCCGGTGAACATCGGGAACGTCTCGGTCAGGCTGCGTTCCACCGTCTTGTACTCGTAGCCGAGCACTTTGGGAATCTCGTCGACCACGAGCTTGCTCAGTTCGCCGCGGGCCACTTCTCCGCCGCGCGTCTCGACCCGGCTCCAGTACAGCGATCCAGCTGTGGCGCCGAGAGCCACGAAGACACCGAGCAGGCCGGCCAGGGCGGCCAGCGTCAACCAGCGGCGGTTCATCGGCTGCCGTCCGGCCACTTGAGGTCGTAGGCGGTCATATTGCCGGCGTCGTCCTCGTGCACGATGATCCGCAGCGCGTACGGCTGGGACGGCTTGTTGACGCCGTCGGCATCGGTCGCCGTCGCGCGCATCGCCACCAGCACCGAGGCGTTGCCGGCGACCTCGTCCCGGCTCTCCAGGGCCGCGGCGTTGATCACGGCTTCCGAGCTGTGCTTGGTCTCGCGCAGCAGCGCCTTGAGGTTGTCGGCGTTGCCGGCCATGGTGTCGCGCAATGGGCCGCTGGTGCCCGCCACGAAGCGGTCCACCTGCTCGTTGATGGTGTCCGGCGTGTAGGTGTACATGTTCAGCACGGTCTGGACCGCGGTGTCGACGAAGCGCTGGTCGCGACTGTCGGCCGCGGCGGCGTGCCGATGCTGCAGCAGCAGTACGGCGACCAGCACACCCAGCACCGTGCTCGCCGCCAGGGCGGCGACTCCGGCAAACACCGCGACCTGCCGCGCGTTGGCCGGGCGGCGCGGTGGTGGGCCGACCGGGCGGGCGACCCGCACGGCGGGCCGACTGGGAACCGGCACCGCAACTTCGGCGGCATCACCGACCGGTCCGGCCGCCCGCGAGGCCCGACGACGACGGCGGGTGTCCTCGGGACCGGTCACGTCTGCCTCGGCTCGAGCATCAGGTCGGCCCAGTTCTCGGCCGGCAGCCATTTGTCGGCCCCCGAGACGAACACTCCGGTGCCGCCCGCCGGGTCGACGAACTTCCCGGTGCGTTGGTCATAGCTGCTGTAGGCGACCCCGTTGGCCTGCGCCTCGGCCGGCAATGGTCCGGGAGCGGGCCCGGGGGCCGGTCCCGGCGCGGGGTCCCGTCCGTAGGGCGGCAGGCCGCCGTTGCCGCCGGGGCCGGTCGGCATGTTCTGGTCCGGCGGCGCGTAGTAGGGCCACGGCGCCGGCGGGTTGGGTCCGAGCTGATTCGGCGGGTACGGCAGCGGGTAGGGCGGATTGGGCGCTGGGCCGGGGCCCGCGGGCACACCCGGCGGCAGCGCCGTCACCGGCGGGCCCGGGTCATAGTCCGCCGACGGCGGGATGTAGGGGAACTTGTTCATCGGATTCAGCATCCGAGGATCGGTGATCGGGGTGTCATACGGGACCGGCGGCCCGCGCCACGCGTTGCTGCCGATCGGGACGAAGCCCCGCGGGTCGCGGCAGAGCTGGATCGTGGGCGCCCGCTTGCCCGGATACTCCATGCACGGGTAGTTGCGGGCACCACGGACCGCGGTCGGATCGTTCTGCGCGGCTTTGCAGTACAGGTCCTTGGGCAGTTCCCGGACGGTTTCGTCGGCCGGTGTGCGCATTTCGGTGAACGGCAGGAAGCCGACCGTGCATGGCGGCGGGTCGTGCATGTCGATCTTGAAGTCCAGCTTCACGCCTTCATCCATCGGCACGCCGCCGGCGACGGTGATCAGTGCCGCCATCAGCGCGGGGAACACCACCAGCGCCTGCTCGATCGAGTTGCGGTAGATCACCCCGACCCGACCGAAGTTGGCGATGCTGGCCGCCAGCGTGGGGAAGGACGCGCGGATTCCGTCAAAAGTGGTGTTGGCCTCGTCGGCGACGCTGGGCAGGGTCTGCAGCACCTCGCGGAGCTGCGGGTCGGCCTTGTGCACCTCGGTGGTGACCGCCGCCAGCGACCGTGCCAGTTTCCTGATGTCGTCACCGCTGCGGATCTGGGCGTCCAAGAAGGGCTCGACTTGGTCGACCAATGCCGAGGTCGCGTCGAAATTGGCGTTGGCCTCGTCGACCAGCTGCCGCGACGAGGCGATCATTCGCGCCAGCTCCTGCCCGGAGCCGTTGAACCCCTCGAACGCGCTGCGCAGCAGATCGCGAAGACGGCTGTTGGCGACGCTGTTGACCAGCGACTGCGCCTGGTCGAGCAGTCCGGCGATGTCCTGACCAATAGCGGTGCGGTCCTGGCCGATGCGCGCGCCGTTGCGCAACGCGCCTGCGGCCGCATCCCCGGCGGGTGGCACGAGGTCGATGTACTGCTCACCGATCGCGGACATGCTCTTGACGGTGGCGGTGACGTTCCCGGGGATCTTGGTACTGCTGTTGAGCCGCATTGCGGCGTCGACGCCGTGGTCGCTGAGTTGAACAGATTCCACCCGGCCCACCGTCACGCCGCGGTAAGTGACATTGGCGCTCTGGTAGATACCGCCGCCACCGATGAAGTCGGCGGTCACCTTGTAGGTGCCGATACCGATCCGGCTCGGCGCGTGCAGGTAGAGGATCGAGATGGCACCGACGGCCAGCACGGTGACCACGGCGAAGATCCCGAGTTGGATTCGAACGAGGCGGGTCAGCATCGCAGGTCATTCCTCATAGTGGGGAGCCGTTCCGGGCGGGATCTTGAACGGGTCGGCGGCCTGTCCGGACAGGTTCGCCATCTCTCCGATCAAGAAATCGGGCGGGTTCAGAACGTCGTGCATGTGCGGCATGTTCGGGTCGAAACCGCCGGTGGTGAACACGGTTTCGCCGAATCGACGCAGTGTCATGTCAAAGGTGACGTAGACGTTGAGGAAGTCGCCACGCACGGCGTTACGCAGATACATCGACGGGAACGGGAACGTCGGGATGAACGGGAACGCCGTCACCAACTCGTTGGCGTTGTCAGCGAACGCCTTGATGACCGGGTACAGGTCCTTGATGTCGGCGGCGAAGTCTTCCTTGGTCTCGCTCATGATCCGCGCTCCGACCACGGCCAGCCGCTGCAGCGCCCCGAACGCGTCGACGATGTTGCTGCGGTTGTCGTTGAGCACCGCCAATGCCGCGGGCATGGTGTCCAGCGCCCGCGCCAGGCTGGGAGCGCTACGGGCCAAGGTCGCCCCGACCCGGTTCAGCCCCTCAGCCGCCGCGACGATGTCGCGTGCCTGGCGGTCCAGCGAGGCGGTCAGTTCGGCCAGCCTCGGCACCAGCTCGGCAAAGGTACCGGCCCGGCCGGCGACCGCGGCGTGGGCCTCTTCGGTGATGTCTTGCACCGCACCGAGATTGCCCTGGTTGACCACCACACCCAACGACGACAGCACTTCTTCGGTGCTGGGGTAGCGCCCGGTCCGGCTGAGCGGAATCTCATCGCCTCGGGCGAGGGTGCCGACCGGAGGTTGGTCGGTCGGCTCGGCCAGCTCGATGTGCTGAGAACCCAGCAGCGAGGTCTGCGCGACGTTCGCGATGGCATTGGCCGGCAGGTGCACATTGCCGTCCAGCGACAGCTTGACCGCGGCGTAGAAGCTGCCGTCGGGCCGTTGCACGGCCCGAATCCCCGACACACTGCCGACCGTGACGTCATCGACCATCACCGGCGAGTTCTGCGGCAGCGTGGTGACGTCCGGCAGTTGCACCGTGATGCTGTAGGAGCCGCGACCATGGCCTGCGGTTCCCGGCATGTTCAGCGAGTTCAGCCCGCCGAACTGACAACCGGACAACACCAACGCCCCGGCACCGAGCACCGCACCGCGGCGGCCGACCCGGTGCAGCGCGCCGCCAAGAGACTTCACGCTCATCCGCCCTCCCGTGGTGCACCGGCACCGGGCTGAGCCGGACCCGTCGGGCCGGGCGCCTTGCCCAGCTGCCCCGGCGCGGGCGGCGGCAGGAACAGGGCCGCGACATCTTCGGTGCTCGGCGGCGTGACACCGGGAGCCGGCAGCCACTTCAGGTACGGCACCGGCGTCTGAGACTTCGCCTCGGTGGCCGGGGTGTCGTAGATGATCTGGCCCTTGTAGGCGGTGATCGAGTTGACCGGGTGGAACAAAAACGGGATAAAGTTCATAGACCAGCGCCGCATGACCGGTCCCATCCGCTCCTTGCAGATCTCCGCCCGCTTGAAGTTGTCGGGCACCGAACCGACGTCGAAGACGCCGCCGCAGATGAACTGCACCGGATTGGCGAAGTCGGGCAGCGACAGGAGCCCGCTCAAGGTCCCCTGCGCAGGATTGTAGATGTTGTAGAAGTTCACCAGGCCGTGCGGGGTGATGTGCAGCGCCTGTTCGAGGTTGTCGCTCTGGTCGGACAGCACCTTGGTGAACTCCGCCAGCTTATTGACCTGGGCGATCAACGCGTCATTGTTGTTGTGCAGGAAACCGCGAACGTCGCGCAGTGCCTGGCTCAGCGTGCCCAGCGTGACATCCAGGTCGACCGAACTCTCGGCCAGCACTGCCGACACCGCCGCGACATGGTCGGTGAACTGCACGATCTGCTCGTTGCTGCCGGAGAGCGCATCGACCAGTACCTGCAGGTTCTTCACGGTGCCGAACAGGTCGGTGCGCGAGTCCCCGAGGCGCCCGGTGATCGCCGACAGTTCACGCAGCGCGTTGCGGAACGAGTCGCCGTTGCCGTCGAAGGTGTCGGCGGCCTGGTTGACGAAGGCGCTCAGTGCCCCGTTGAGCTTGCCCTGCTCGGGTGCCAACTGGGAGCTGAGCTGGGTCAGCTCCTGCTTGACCTCGTCCCATTCGACCGGGACCGCGGTGCGGTCTTCACTCAGTACCGATCCGTCGGCGAGCTTGTCACCTTCGGTGTAGGCCGGGGCCAGCTGAATGACCCGCGCGGAGACGATGTTCGGTGCCATGAGCACCGCATGCACGTCGGCCGGCAGCGGCACATCCTTGCTCACCGACATGGTGATCTTGACGTTCTCGGCACGCGGCTCGATGGACTCGATGCGGCCGACCGGAACCCCGACCACCCGGACGTCGTCACCCGGGTAGAGGCCCACCGCCGAGGCGAAGTAGCCGGTGATGCGGTAGCTGCGCTGCGCGGGCAGCACCACGTATGCCGCGGCGGCCAACAGTACCGCCAGCAGGCCGGCGAGGACGAGGCGTGAAGTTCGGCGTGTCATGGTGACTTCGGCTTAATGATCGTGCGCTCGGAGATCATCCCGCGCAGGTAATCGGCCAAGCTGTCGGGCAGCTTGCCCGGCTGGAAGAACATGTCGACCATGACCTCCGACATCGTGGGCGGCGGCATGCCGTAGAGGTTGATCTGGAAGCCCGGACCCGAGGCCACCACCTCACCGAGCGTGGTGGCGTATCCGGGCAGCCGCTCCATCGCCCCGGCGATCCGGTCCTTGCGTTCGATCAGGTTGTCCATCACCAGGTTGAGTTTGTTCAGGGTCGGGCCGATTTCGGCCTTATTGTCGGCGACGAAGCCGGAAAGCTGCTGCGACACATCGTCGATACCGCCGATCAGCGCACCGATCGCTTGACGGCGTTCGTCCAGCGCTGCGAAAAGTTGGTTGCCGTCGAGCACCAGCTGGTTGACCTGCTCGGCACGCTGGTTGAGTACTCCGGTGACCGACTTGGCGTGCGACAACAACTGGCCCAACGCCTCATCGCGACGGTTGAGGCTGCGCGACAGGGAAGCCACCCCGTCCAGCGCTCCGCGCAGCTGCGGGGTCGCCTCGCGCATCGAGTCGGTGAGCACCTGCAGCGCTTCCTCGAAGCGCGGCTTGTCCAGATCGCGGACGTTGCCGCCGAGGTCCTGCAGTGCGTTGTTGAGGGTGTACGGGGCACGCGTGCGCTCGAGCGGGATCGAGGTCACCGAACCGCCGCCGGCAGGAGTGATCGACAGGGCCTTCTCACCCAGCACGGTGTCGGTGCGGATGGCGGCCAGCGACTGGTCCCCCACCCGGACCTTGCGGTCGACGGTGAAATCCACTTTCGCGCTGGCTCCGGCCAGTCCCACCGATTTGACCTTGCCCACCCGGATACCGGAGACCGTCACGTCGCTACCGGGGATGATGCCGCCGGCGTCGGCGAAGTAGGCGTGGTAGTTCTTGCCCTGGGGCCAGAACGGCAGGCTGGTGTAACCGAAGGACACCAAGACCAGGCATGCCACCAGTGCGATGCCCAACGTACCCGTGCGAACCGGGTTTACGCCGTCAATTTTTGACAGGAGAGCACCTCCCCTTGCTCGTGTCGTTCTGGCCGCCCATGGGCAAGGTGATGTCACTGCCGGCGGGGCCGTTGAGCTTCAGGGCGACGGTGCAGTAGTTGATGTTGAAGAAGGAGCCGTAGGCGCCAAGTGCGTTGAGCCGCAGGTAGTTCTCTTCCAGCGGGTCGATGACGTCGTTCAGCTCCTGCCTGCGCTTGTCCAGCACGGTGGCCAGCGGCCGCGCGTTCTCGAGCACGCCCTGCAGTGGCCGACGGGTGCGGCGCAGCGTGTCGGTGAGGTCGTTCTCCACCGAGGCCAGCGGCCCGATCGCGCCGGCGATCGCATCCTTGCCCAGGGCCAGGCCGGTGATCAGCTGCTGTAGCCGGTCGACGGTGGCGTCGAACTGTTCGCTCTTGTCGTCGACTGTGGTCAGCACCGTGTTCAGGTTGTTGATCACGTCGCCGATGAGCTGGTCGCGGGAGGCCAGCGTGGTGGTGAACGAGCTGGTGCTGGCCAGCATCTGCGACAGCGCACCGCCCTGGCCCTGCAACAACTCGATGAGGGCGTTGCTGATCTCGTTGATCTTTCCGCCGTCCAAGCCCTTGAGCAGCGGGCGCATCCCGCCCAACAGTGCATCCAGGTCCAGGGCGGGCTGAGTGTGGTCGCGGGCGATGGTGCCGCCGGGCGGCAGCTTGTGCAGTTCCCCGGCGCCCGAGGCGATCTCGAGATACCGGTCGCCGACCAGGTTTTCGTAGCGGATGAGCGCGCGGGTCGAGTCGTAGATCTGGTAGCGCTTGTCCACGTCGAAGGTGACACTGACGTTGTTGTCCGGCGTCAACTCGACGCGTTTCACCGTACCCACCGGAATACCGGCGATCCTCACGTCCTCGCCGCCTTTGAGCCGGGAAGCGCTGGCGAAATCGGCGTGGTAGGTGTGGTTCGAGGCAAACCGGAATTCGCCGAACACCACCACCAGACCGGCCGATACCAACAGCATGGCGACGGCGAAGATGGTGACCTTGACCAGGGTGCTGCGCGGACTCATCAGTATTCATCCCGTTCCGCGAAGGCGCCGTTGAAGAGGAACTGCGCGGTGGAGGGTGCGTCGAACTGGACCTCGGTGTTGGGCTGGAACGGGATGTAGGCGCTGTCGGTCACCAGGAACGGTGAGCGGAACCAGGAGCCGCCGTACTGCTTGCTGGGGATGTCCGGCAAGCCGCGGCAGTTCGGTCCGCCGGTCGCGTTGGCCACCGGTAGGCTCTCCGGGTAGGTGTAGGCCGGTACGCCCGGGATGAAGCTGGACTGCACATACAAAGCCGGCTTGGTGCCGCCCAGCGACGGACCGAATCGCTCCATGGCATTTTGAATTCCCTTGAACAGGCAGCCGAACTCCGGCGAGTATTCGGCGAGCAGGCTGGTCATGGCGCGGAAGCGCTGGATCCCGGCGATGAAGTCGTCGGCGGCCGGGGCGAAGGTGTCGTAGCCGTTGTTGGCCAGCCCGGTGGTCGCCAGCAATGCCTTGTTCAGGTTCTCCCGCTGATCGACCAGGGTCTTACTGATCGCCGGGACGTTGTCGATGGTCGTCGCCAGGTCCGGGGCGGCATCTCCGTAGATGTTGCCGACGACCGCGGTCTTGGCGAAGCCCGACTGCAACTGGGGCAGTTTCGGATTGAACTTTCCGAGGTAGCTGTTCAGCCCGGAGAGCAGCCCGCCCAGGTTGTCACCGTTGCCCCGCAGGCCCTCGGCCAGCGCGCTGACCGACCCGTTGAGCTGAACCGGGTCGATCTTGTCCAGCACGTCGGTCAGCTTCTGGAACAGCGTGTTGGCTTCCAGCTGCACGTCGGAGGCCTGCACATCGGCGCCGCTGCGCAATGCCTTACCCGACGGCACCGGCGGCGGAATGAACTCCACCGCCTTGGCTCCGAAGATGGTGTTGCTGGCGATGTGCACGGCGGCGTTCGACGGGATGTATCGCATCGCGGCGCTGTCGATGGCCAGCGCGAGCTTGGCCTGCTGGCCCTGATACGTGATCTCCTTGACCTTGCCGATCTGGATACCGCGGTATTTGACCTTGGCGTCCCTCTCCATCACCAGGCCGGCCCGCGGCGACGTGACGGTGACCTTATCGGTGGAGCTGAAGACGGAGACATAGGACAGATAGGTGAAGACGGTGGCGGCAACCAGGAGCGCACCCAGGACTGCCGCGGCAATCCGCACCTGGGTACGCCTCGATCCGTTTTCCACCCGTATGTCCTTGCTATCCCGAGAGGTTGAAGTTACCGGACCCGCCGTAGACGGCGAGTGAAACGAACAACGTAATGACTACCACGACCACCAGCGACGTGCGCACCGCCTGACCCACCGCGATACCCACGCCGACGGGTCCGCCAGCCGCGTTGAAGCCGTAGTTGGTGTGCACCAGCATCACCGCGATCGACATGATGATCGCCTGCAGGAAGGACCACAGTAGGTCGGTCGGAATAAGGAAGGTATCAAAGTAGTGGTCGTAAAGGCCTGGCGACTGCGCGTTGATGAACACCGTGGTGGACCGGGCCGCGAAGAACGCGGCCAGCACCGACAGCGAGTACAGCGGGATGATCGCGATCAGGCCGGCCACCAGCCGGGTGGACACCAAATAGGACACCGCGTGCACCGCCATCGATTCGACGGCGTCGATCTCCTCGGCGACCCGCATGGCGCCCAGTTGCGCCGTGGTGCCGGCGCCGATGGTGGCGGCCAGGGCGATCCCGGCGACGACCGGCGCCACGATCCGCACGTTGAGGAACGCCGACAGGAAGCCGGTCAACGCCTCGATGCCGATATTGCCCAGCGATGAGAAGCCCTGCACCGCGATCACACCGCCGGAGGCCAGGGTCAGGAAGGTGGCCACCCCGACGGTGCCGCCGATGATCGCCAGCGCTCCGGTACCCATGGTGATCTCGGCGATCAACCGGACCGTCTCCTTGCGGTACTTGGTCAACGCGTTGGGCACGTAGCGGATCGAGTCGGCGTAGAACAGTGCCTGTCCGCCGAAGTTGTCGACGGCCTTGGGTACCCAGCGGAACAGCCGCCGGAATCGCAGGGTGGCGTCGTAGCTCATTTGACCAGCACCCGCACGCTGATCGCGGTCATGACGACGTTGATGACGAACAGGCAGATGAAGGCGTAGACGACGGTTTCGTTCACCGCGTTGCCGACTCCTTGCGGACCGCCCTTGGCGGTCAGCCCGCGGTAGCACCCGATGAGTCCGGCGGCGGTACCGAACAGCAGCGCCTTGATCTCGGCCATCACCAGCTCGCCGAGTCCGGTCAGCACGGTGAGCCCATTGATGAACGCGCCCGGGTTGACGCCCTGCAGAAAGACAGAGAAGACGTAGCCACCGACCAGGCCGATCGCGCACACCAACCCGTTCAGCAGCAACGCGACGAACGTCGACGCCAGCGCGCGGGGCACCACCAGCCGCTGGATCGGGTCGATGCCGAGCACCCGCATGGCGTCGATCTCTTCACGGATGGTTCGTGCGCCCAGGTCGGCACAGATGGCGGTGGCACCGGCACCGGCAACCACGAGGACGGTGACCACGGGCCCCAGCTGGGTGATGGTGCCGAACGCGGTCCCGGCACCGGACAAGTCGGCGGCGCCGATCTCGCGCAACAGGATGTTGAGGGTGAACGCCACCAGGACGGTGAACGGGATGGCGACCAGCAGAGTCGGCACCAATGAAACGCGGGCGATCATCCAGGTCTGGTCAAGAAACTCACGGAACTGAAAAGGCCGGCGAAACATACCCCGGAAGGTCTCGATCGACATCTCGACGAATCCGCCCACAGCTCTCGCCGGAACCGTGAGCTGATCGATCAAGGCTCGTCCTTCCCTCAGATCAGGGCATCCGCCGGGGCTTGCCGGTGGTCGCAAAACTGTATCCGGACACGGCACGCGACCGGCATCGTTCGCGCGATTCAGACGCCGCCTCGCGTGAGCCGGATCATACTAACTAGAACAAGTTCGCACTGTCAAAGAACGTGTTATCGCTAGCTAGGCTGCCTATTTGTCCTGGTCAGAGCGATTGTGACGTGCACCTCGTTGAAACGCGTTCTAATTGCCCGCTAATCGGCGTCCATCAGCTCCGAGGCGGAGAACGTCCGGCGCGGATCCCGGCCGGAGAAGTAATTTGCCAGCGTGTCCGACAGTCCCGCCGGATCCCACGCCTGGCCTTCGGCGCTGAACTTGCGTTCCACCGTCGGCGCGGCCATAAGGGTCACCTCAGGTCCGTAGACGACGAAGACCTGCCCGCTGACCGCCGCCGAGGCCGGAGAGGCCAGGAACCGCACCAGGGTCACCACGTGCTCGGGCGACAGCGGGTCGATCTCGCCCTCACCGACCTGGGCCTCGCCGAACACCTCGGCGGTCATGGCGGTGCGGGCCCGCGGGCAGATCGCGTTGGCGGTGACGCCGTAGCGGCTCAGCGCCCGACTGGCCGAGAGCGTCAGCGCGGTGATCCCCGCCTTGGCCGCGCCGTAGTTGGCCTGCCCGACCGGGCCCATCAGGCCGGCCTCCGAGGAGGTGTTGACGATGCGGCCGTACACGGCTCCGGTTTCAGCCTCTTTGGCCTTCTGCCGCCAGTAGGCCGCCGCATTACGGGTCAACAGGAAGTGTCCGCGCAGGTGCACCGCGATCACGGCGTCGAAGTCGTCGTCGGACATGTTGAACAGCATCCGGTCGCGGGTGATTCCGGCATTGTTTACGACGATGTTCAGCCCACCCAGGCCGTCGGCGGTGGTCACGAGTTCATCGGCGGTGGAACGCTGGCTGATGTCACCGGCGACCGGGATGCCCTTGCCGCCCGCGGCGGCGATCTCGTCGATCACGTCGGAGGATCCCAGCGCCGGCGCGATGTCGTTGACGACAACGGTCGCCCCGGAGCGGGCCAGCCCGATCGCCTCGGCCCGGCCCAACCCGGCGGCGGCGCCGGTCACCACGGCGACCTTTCCGGACAGATCGGTCGGGTTGTCGTTCGCAGTCATGTACGCCGCTCCTGGTTGGGCGCCGGCGCCCCGCGGGCGCCGGCGGTTATGAATACCTCTAGTCGCCTGTGGCTGGGAGGTTAGTCCTCGACCCGGCGCAGTGCGGCCCGCGGGCACTCGGCGATGGCCTGCATGGCGTGGGCCTCGCGGTCGGCCGGGACCGGTGCCATCTTGACGAAAGCCTGCTCATCGTCGTTGAGCTCGAACAACTCGGGGTCGATTCCGACGCAAATCGCGTTGCCCTCGCAACGATCCAGATCCACCTCAACTCGCATGACATCTCCTGTCAAAACCCGGCGCCGACGGGACATTTCCGACCGGCGTTGTCCGCTACTGTCACCATACGATCCAACAGCTCCCCCACGCGACGCGGCTAGAGGGCATTGGACCCTTGTTGAACCGCGAGACTAGAACGTGTTACAACGAGCTGTCGACCAGAATCTTATCGTGACACCGATCACCAGCGAAGGACGCACCCGATGCAGATCAGTTACACGCCCGCCCAAGAAGAGCTGCGTCGCGAACTGCGGTCCTACTTCACCACCTTGATGACGCCGGAGCGCCGCGAGGCACTGAGTTCGACCCAGGGTGAGTACGGCACCGGCAACGTGTACCGCGACACCGTGGCACAGATGGGCCACGACGGCTGGCTCACGCTGAGCTGGCCCAAGGAATACGGCGGCCAGGCCCGTTCGCCGATGGATCAGCTCATCTTCACCGACGAGGCCGCGATCGCCGGGGCCCCGGTGCCGTTCCTGACCATCAACAGCGTCGCGCCGACGATCATGGCGTTCGGCACCGAAGAGCAGAAGAAGTTCTTCCTGCCCAAGATCGCCGCCGGCGAGCTGCACTTCGCGATCGGCTACTCCGAGCCCGGTGCCGGTACCGACCTGGCCTCGCTGCGCACCACCGCGGTCCGCGACGGCGACGAGTACGTGATCAACGGCCAGAAGATGTGGACGTCGCTGATCGCCTACGCCGACTACGTGTGGCTGGCGGCGCGGACGAACCCGGAGGCCAAGAAGCACCGCGGCATCTCGATGCTGATCGTTCCGACCACCGCCGAGGGCTTCTCCTGGACGCCGGTGCACACCATGGCCGGCCCGGACACCAGCGCCACCTACTACCAAGACGTGCGGGTGCCGGTGACCAACCTGGTCGGCGAGGAACACGCGGGCTGGAAGCTGGTGACCAACCAGCTCAACCACGAACGCGTCGCGCTGGTGTCGGCGCAGCCGATCTTCGTCGCCCTGGATGAGGTGCGCGAGTGGGCGCAGAACACCAAGAACTCGGCCGGCGGCCGGATCATCGACTCGGAATGGGTGCAGCTCAACCTGGCCCGCGTGCACGCCAAGGCCGAGGTGCTCAAGCTGATCAACTGGGAGCTGGCATCCTCGACCGACGCCGCCCCGTCCCCGGCTGACGCCTCGGCGGCGAAGGTGTTCGGCACCGAACTGGCCACCGAGGCCTACCGGCTGCTGATGGAGGTGCTCGGCACCGCCGCCACCGTGCGCCAGGACTCCCCCGGCGCGCTGCTGCGCGGCCGGGTGGAGCGGATGCACCGGGCGTGCCTGATCCTCACCTTCGGGGGCGGCACCAACGAGGTGCAGCGCGACATCATCGGCATGGTGGCCCTGGGCTTGCCCCGCAACCGCTGACCTAATACTCACAGGACCTGGAGGGCAAAGCACTCATGGACTTCACCACCACCGAAGCGGCCGACGACCTTTCCGGCTTGGTCGGCACCATCGTGGATACGGTGTGCACCGCGGAGCACCAACGCGAGCTGGACGGGCTCGAGCAGCGCTTCGACTCCGGGCTGTGGCACAAACTCGTCGACGCCGACGTCGTGTCCAGCGCGGCAAGCGAATCGCTGGGCGGCGGCGGCTTCGGCGTCTTGGAGCAGGCGGCGATCCTGACCGCCCTGGGCCGCCAACTGGCCGCGGTGCCCTACCTGGAGTCGGTGGTACTGGGCGCCGGAACGCTGGCCAAATTCGGCTCCGCCGAGTTGCAGCAGACCTGGGGGGCGCCGGCGGTGGCCGGCGACAAGATCCTCACTGCCGCGCTCGACGGTGACATGGGCGAAGGCCCGGTCCGCGCCGCCACGACCGACGCCGGCTTCCGGCTCACCGGCACCCGCACCCAGGTCGGTTTTGCCCCGATCGCCGACGCCTTCCTGGTGCCGGCCGAAACCGATTCCGGCACCGGTGTTTTCCTGGTGGCCGCCACCGACCCGGGCGTGACAGTGGGCCCGTTGGCGACCACCGGCCTGGGCAGTATCGGGCATCTTGAGCTGTCCGGAACCGAGCTGGAGACCGGCCGCCTCGTCGGCGAAGCCGAGGTTCTCGAGTATCTGACCAGCCTGGCGGCACTGGGCCGCAGTGCCTACCAGCTGGGGGTGTTGGAGCGCGGCCTGGCCCTGACCGCCGAATACGCCCGCGAGCGCGAACAATTCGACAAGCCGATCGGCAGCTTCCAGGCCGTGTCGCAGCGGCTGGCCGACGGCTACATCGACGTCAAGGGCCTGCGACTGACCCTGACCCAGGCGGCCTGGCGCGTCGGCGAAGGCCTGCCCGCAGCCAGCGAGGTGGCCACCGCCGCGTTCTGGGCGGCCGAGGCCGGACATCGGGTGGCGCACAGCATCGTCCACATCCACGGCGGCGTCGGTATCGACATCGATCACCCGATCCACCGGTACTTCCTGGCCGCCAAGCAGACCGAGTTCGCACTCGGCGGCGCGACCGGGCAGCTGCTGGCGCTCGGGCGCGAGCTGGCCGAGACCCCGGTCTAGGCGACTCAGCGGTGCAGCGCCTCCCCGAACGTCACCTTGAACCCGGGAATATCCGACAACGGCATGGTGGCGTCGTAGGTGCGCTGGTAGCCGGTGGCGCTGATCTTCCAGCCGTCGGCGGTGCGGCGGTAGCTGTCGTGATAGAACGCGGCACCGATCAGCATCAGGTTGTAGTCGGGGATGATCACCCGGTCCTGCAGGTACCAGATGCCGGTGGCGGTGTCCGGCCCGGTGAGCGTGATCTCGGGATGGTTGACCCGGTGCTCGCTGATGATCGTTGCCGGCAGCGAGTTCCGCATGAACTCCACCAGCGAGTCCCGGTCGGTGAAGCTGTGGTCGCTGCCCATCGACTTGCCGTAGTCGGCGGTGACGTCCTCGGCCAGGGTGGCCGCGAAGTCGTCCCAATGTTTGGTGTCCAGCGCCCGCAGGTAGCGGTACTTGACCTGTTTGATGGCCTCGATGGCGGCGAACGTCTCGATATCAGTCACCGCCCTATTGCAGCATTAATCTGACCACCATGTCAGCACCGGCTCTCATCGACGAACAGGTCACGGTCACCGGACTGCTGGCGCCGCTGGCCGACGTGGACGACCGCGGGGTGTATTTCGAGGACTCGTTCATCAGCTGGCGCGACCACATCGCGGCCGGAGCCCGGTTGGGGGCCGCGCTTCGGGCGCGCCTCGACCCGGACAAACCCCCGCACATCGGTGTGCTGCTGGGCAATACCCCGTTCTTCTCGACGGTGCTGGTGGCCGCCGCGCTGACCGGGCTGGTCCCGGTGGGGTTGAACCCCACCCGCCGGGGAGCGGCCCTGGAGCGCGACGTGGCCCACGCCGACTGCCAGCTGGTGCTGACCGACCACAGCACCGACGCCGGTGTTGCGGGTGCGATCGATATCGAATCGTCCTCGTGGGCTGCGGAATTGGCCGATTACGACGACACTCCGGTGACGTTTCGCGACGCCGGTCCCGACGACCTGTTCATGCTGATCTTCACCTCCGGCACCAGTGGCGATCCCAAGGCGGTGCGCTGCACGCAGTGGAAGGCGGCCTTCCCCGGGGTGATGCTCTCGCAACGGTTCGGGCTGGGGCCCGCGGATGTCTGCTACCTGTCGATGCCGTTGTTCCACTCCAACGCGGTTATGGCGGGCTGGTCGGTGGCGGTGGCCGCGAGAGCCTCGATCGCATTGCGGCGCAAGTTCTCCGCATCCGGGTTCATTCCCGACGTGCGCCGCTTCGGCGCCACCTACGCCAATTACGTGGGCAAGCCGCTGTCGTATGTGCTGGCCACCCCGCCGCAGCCCGACGACGCCGACAACCCGCTTCGGTTGCTGTACGGCAATGAGGGGGCGCCGCGGGATCTGGAACGTTTCGCGGATCGCTTCGGCTGCACCGTCGTCGACGCCTTCGGCTCCACCGAGGGCGGGGTGGCGATCGGCCGCACCCCCGACACCCCGCCCGGGGCGCTGGGGCCACTGACCGACGGGAACGCGATCGTCGACGTCGAGACCGGCGAAGAGTGCCCGCCCGGTGTGGTGGGTGAGCTGGTGAATACCAGTGGACGCGGCCAGTTCCGCGGCTACTACCGCGATCCCGACGCCGAGGCGGCACGGATGGCCGGCGGCATCTATCACTCGGGGGACCTGGCCTACCGCGACGAAGCAGGCTACGCCTACTTTGCCGGGCGGCTGGGTGACTGGATGCGGGTGGACGGCGAGAACCTGGGCACCGCGCCGATCGAGCGGATCCTGCTGCGACACAATGCTGTCGCGCAGGTGACGGTGTATCCGATCCCAGACCCGGCCGTGGGCGATCAGGTGATGGCCGCTCTGGTGTTGGCCCCCGCGGCGTCGTTCGATCCGGATGAGTTCCGCGCTTTCCTGTCCGAGCAGCCCGACCTGGGGCCCAAGCAGTGGCCTGCGTATGTGCGGGTGGCCGCGGAACTTCCCTGCACCGAGACGTTCAAGGTGCTCAAGCGGGTGCTGTCGGCCGAGGGAGTGCAGTGCGCGGATCCGGTGTTCCGGATCTCCCCCGCGAAGCGGTAGTTGGCGCGCGAAAGTGCGGGTAGACCGCTCGACAACTCTCCCCGCAAGCGGGAGGTACCCCCAGCCCTCGCGGTCATGAACCGGCCGACCCGCCCGCCGCGCCACCACCGATCCGGCCGCTCGGCGCGCAATACTGAGTCAATGCCCGCAGTCCGCCGAGCACTCGTCGCGGCCCTGGCCGTCATCACAACCCTGGCTCTGGCCTCCCCCGCCTCCGCCGATTCCCTGCAGGCCGGCTTCGCGCAGCTGGCCAACACCATCCCGGCCAACGTCGGCATCGCCTATGCCCCGGTCGGCCAGAACCAGGCGGGCACCCTCGGTTCCCTGCAGAACGGAGTCGCCTGGTCGACCATCAAGGTGCCACTGGCGATCGCGGCGATTCACGCCAACCGCCCCAACGCGCAGGATCTGGCCGCCCGGGCCGTCACCGCCTCCGACAACGACGCCGCCGAGCAGCTGTGGTCCTCACTGGGTCCGGCGCCCCAGGCCGCCCAGCAGGTGCAGGCCGTCCTGCGAGCCGGCGGGGACACCGGCACCGCGGTCGAATCCCGACGGCTGCGGCCCGAGTTCAGCGCGTTCGGCCAGACCCAGTGGCCGCTGGCCCGCCAGGCGGTGTTCGCTGCCCACCTGCCGTGCATGGCCGCGGCCGCACCCGTGGTCGGCCTGATGCGCAACACCGTGCCCAACCAGCGCTGGGGGCTGGCCACCATCGGAGCCCCGACCAAGGGCGGCTGGGGGCCCGGCCCCGGTGGCGGCTACCTGGTGCGGCAGTTCGGCATCGTCGGCACCCCGGCCGGGTCGTTGGCTGTGGCACTGGCCGCCGAACCGAAGGACGGCAGCTTCGATTCCGGGGTGGCCGCGCTCAACCAGATGACCCAGTGGCTCAGTGCCAACGCCGCCCAGCTACCGGGGGGTCGCTGCTCCGGGTAGGTTGGCGGTTACCACCGTGTTACCCGCGAGTAGGAGACAGCCATGCCCGCTCCGTCCGCCGCAGACTTCGACCGGCTGCGCGCGCTGGTCGCCATCGACGACATCGACGCCCGGCAATCGAGGACCATCGACGAGGTCTTCACCGGTAAAGCGCTGACCACCATTCCGATCGGCACCGCCGAGGACGTGACGGCGGCCTTCGCCAAGGCCCGGGCCGCCCAAGCCGGGTGGGCCGCGCGCAGCGTCAAAGAGCGCTGCGCGATCATCGAGCGCTACCGCGACCTGGTGATCGCCAACCGGGACTTTTTGATGGACGTCGCCCAGGCCGAGACCGGCAAGGCCCGCTCGGCGGCCCAGGAGGAGATCGTCGACATCATGCTCAACGCGCGGTACTACGCGCGCCAGGCATCCAAATTGCTGGCCTCCAAGCGGGTGCAGGGCCTGCTGCCCGGCATCGTCAAGACCGTGGTCAACCACCACCCCAAGGGCGTCGTCGGGGTCATCTCGCCGTGGAATTACCCGATGACACTGTCGATTTCGGATGCGATTCCCGCGCTGTTGGCCGGCAACGCGGTGGTTGTCAAGCCGGACAGCCAGACCCCGTACTGCACGCTGGCCAACGCGGAACTGCTCTATCAGGCCGGGCTGCCGCGTGAGCTGTTCGCGGTGGTGCCCGGCCCGGGGTCGGTGGTCGGCACCGCGATCGTGCAGCAGTGCGACTACCTGATGTTCACCGGCTCCAGCGCCACCGGTCGTTCGCTGGCCGAACAGTGCGGCGCCCGGCTGATCGGGTTCTCCGCGGAGCTGGGCGGCAAGAACCCGATGATCGTCACCAAGGGTGCAAACCTGTCCGAGGTCGCCAAGGCCGCCACTCGCGCCTGCTTCTCCAACGCCGGGCAGCTGTGTATCTCGATCGAGCGGATCTACGTCGAGCGGGAGATCGCCGACGAGTTCGCCGCGAAGTTCGCCGAGCAGGTGCGGGCCATGAAGCTGTCGGCCGCCTACGACTTCTCCGCCGACATGGGCAGCCTGATCTCCGAAGACCAGATCAAGACCGTCTCCAACCACGTTGACGACGCAAAGGCCAAGGGCGCCAAGGTTATCGCCGGCGGCAATCCCCGCCCCGACATCGGCCCGCTGTTCTTCGAACCCACCGTACTGACCGACGTCACCGACGAGATGGAGTGCGGGCGCAACGAGACGTTCGGTCCGGTGGTCTCCATCTACCCGGTCGACGGCGTCGACGAGGCGATCGCCAAAGCCAACGACACCGAATACGGGCTCAACGCCAGCGTGTGGGCCGCGACCAAGGCCCAGGGTGAGGCGATCGCCGCCCGGATCCGCTCCGGCACCGTCAACGTCGACGAAGGCTACGCACTGGCCTTCGGCAGCACCGCGGCACCGATGGGCGGCATGAAGGCTTCCGGGGTGGGCCGCCGCCACGGCGCTGACGGCATTCTGAAGTACACCGAGTCGCAGACCGTCTCGACCGCCCGGATTCTGAACCTTGACCCGCCGCTGGGGATTTCAGGTCCGCTGTGGCAGAAGATGCTCACCCCGATGATCCGGGTGGTGCAGGCGCTGCCGGGCCGGTAACGCTCAGCGCCTGCCGCTCCGGTTCTTCCCCCGGTCGATGTCACGCTCCAACTCGGCCAGCGCCGGCTCGATCTCGTCGGCCATCTTGTGGATGTCCTCGGCGACTTCCGGGGTGGTCACGAACCCGAAGTCGAGGTGTTCGCGATAGGAGAAGCAGGTGACGTTCAGGGCCACATCCATGACCGGCGGGCCGAGCGGTACCAGTGATTCCAGTTCCGCCCCGGCCATGTAGATCGGAATCGGCGGACCCGGAACGTTGGAGACGACGAGGTTGATCGGGGCCAGCCGATTCGACAGTCCGGTGGCCGTGTAGGCGCGGGCGGCCAGCTGCAGCAGCCCGGGCGGGGTGGTGTCGGTCAGCCCCATGATCTGGTGCGCCGACAACGCCTTGGCCATCTGTTTGGCACTCTGGGTGCTGGCGTGAATGGACTTGAGCCGCTGGGCTGCTCCCTCGATGTCGGTCGCCAGTGACACCGTCATCGAGCTGACCTTGTTTCCGACCTCGCCCTGGCTCTCCTCGGTGCGGGTCGACACCGGGATCTGGGCTACCAGTGGCTTTTCCGGCAGTTCCCCGCGCTCGCCGAGGTAGCGCCGGACGGCACCGGCGACCATAGCGAGCACGACGTCGTTGAGCTTCACCCCGTAGGCGTCCTTGACGGCCTTGATCCGGGCCAGCTCGACGCGCGTTGCGCTGATCCGCCGGTGCGGCGAGACGCTGGCGTTGAACCGGGTCACCGGGGCGTCGAAGTAGCGTGGTGGTTTGCGGGCCAGCCCCAGCCCCACCGTGGCGATCTGCTGTCGCACGGTCTGCTGCAGCAGCCGGCCGATGCGGTACGGCGTCATCACCGCGACGTTGAGCAACTCCTCGGCGACACGGCGCTGGTAGCTGGGCATGCTGGATGCACTCGGTGATCCGTTCGTCTCCGGTTGAGGCGGCCGCGGCTCGGGGGTGACGTCCAGCATGATCTCGAACAGTCCCGCGCCGGAGACGCCGTCGACGATCGCGTGATGCATCTTGGTCAACGTCGCCACCCGGCCGCCGTTGACCCCTTCGATCACCCACATCTCCCACAGCGGGCGGGAGCGGTCCAGCTTGTAGGACATCAGCCGCCCCACCAGCTCTTCGACCTCGCGCCGCCCGCCCGGGGCGGGAACGCCGATGCGCCGCAGATGGAAATCGATGTCGAGTTCGTCGTCCTCGATGAACCACGGCCGGTCCAGGCCCAGCGGGGCGGGACTGACCCGCCAGCGCAGCTGCGGCAGTTGCGGCAGTCGCTCGATCAAGAGCTGGCGGACACGCTCGAAGCTGTAGTTCGGCGCATTGGTGGTATCGCAGATCGCCAGCCCACCGATGTGCATGTGCCAGCCCGCCGTTTCGGCGGACCAGAACGCCGCGTCGACGCCCGAAAGTCGCTGCATCGACAGAGACTAGCTCCGTACCCCGGGTCGCCGGAGGCAGATCGCCGGTGAAACCGGGAATCTAGCTGTCGGCCGTCACATGCTTGGCGTGCACCTCGTCGGCCGGGCGGGCCTCAGTCTGCTCTTTGGCCCACCGGTAGTCCGGCTTGCCGGCCGGCGAGCGCTTGACCTCGTCGACGAACCACAGGCTGCGGGGCACCTTGTAGCCGGCGATCTCGGTGCGAGCGCACGTGTTGATCTCCTCCAGGGACGGCCGGGCATCCCCACGTGCCTGCACGACCGCGGCGACGTGCTGGCCGTAGCGGACGTCGGGCACCCCGACCACCAGGGCGTCGAACACGTCCGGGTGGGTCTTGAGGGCGGCCTCGACCTCCTCGGGGTAGATCTTCTCGCCGCCGGAGTTGATCGACACCGAGCCACGGCCGAGCATGGTGACGGTGCCGTCGGCTTCGACCTGCGCGAAGTCACCCGGGATCGCGTAGCGCACCCCGTTGATGGTTTTGAATGTCTCGGCGGTCTTCTTCTCGTCCTTGTAGTAACCGACCGGGATGTGGCCGCGCTTGGCGATGATGCCGCGCACCCCCGAGCCGGGCTGGACCTCGTTGCCGTCCTCGTCGAGCACCACGGTGGTCTTGTCGATGGTGACCCGCGGCCCGCCGGTGTGCGCCTCGCCCTTGGCGACGATGCTGGTGCCGCCGAAGCCGGTCTCGCTCGACCCGATGGAGTCGGTGATGATCCGGTTGGGCAGCAGTTCCAGCAGTTTCTCCTTGATGCTCGGGCTGAACAGCGCCGCGGTGGACGCCAATAGGAACAACGACGACAGGTCGTACTCTTCGCCGGCGGCTTGCGCGGCCAGCAACGCGTCCAGCAGCGGACGCGCCATCGCATCCCCGGTGAAGAACAGCAGGTTGACCTTGTGATCGTGGATGGTGCGCCACACCGCGTCGGCGTCGAATTCCGGTGCCAGCACCACGGTTTGGCCGCTGAACAGCGACATCCAGGTCGCCGACTGGGTGGCGCCGTGGATCATCGGCGGTATCGGGTGGCGGATCATCGGCGGGTTGGCCGCGGCCTGCTTGGCCAGGTCGTACTCGTCGGCGACCGGCTCACCGGTGGCGAAGTCGGTGCCACCGAACAAGACCCGGTAGATGTCCTCGTGGCGCCACATCACGCCCTTGGGGAACCCGGTGGTGCCGCCGGTGTAGAGCAGGTAGATGTCGTCGGCGCTGCGCGGCCCGAAGTCGCGCTCGGGCGAGCCCTGCGCCAGCGCCGCCTCGAATTCCACCCCGCCGTAGCGGCCGTAATCCAAGTCGCTGCCGTCCTCGACCACCAGGATGGTCTTGACCTTCGGGGTGTCGGGCAGCACGTTGGCGACCCGGTCGGCGTACTGGCGCTCGTGCACCAGCGCGACCATGTCGGAGTTGTCGAACAGGTAGCGCAGTTCGCCCTCGACGTAGCGGAAGTTGACATTGACCAGGATGGCGCCGGCCTTGATGATGCCGAGCATCGCAACGACGATCTCGTTGCGGTTGCGGCAGTACAGGCCGACCTTGTCGTCCTTCTTGACGCCCTGGTCGATCAGGTAATGAGCCAGCCGGTTGGCCTTCTCCTCCAGCTGCGCGTAGGTCAGCTGTTCGTCCCCACAGATCAGGGCGACCCGATCCGGAACGGCGTCGATGGCGTGTTCGGCGAGATCCGCGATGTTGAGAGCCACAACACACAAACTAGAACGTGTTACATTTCGTTTTCAAGTCGAGGCCCCAACGCGGAAAGGCGGACGCCGGTGTCCGAGTCGTCACAACAGCCCCACGCCCTGGTTGAACAGCGCGGACACACGCTGATCGTCACGCTGAACCGGCCGGAGTCCCGCAACGCCTTGAGCGGCGAAATGCTGGCGATCATGGTCGAGGCGTGGGACCGGGTGGACAACGACGACGAGATCCGCTCGTGCATCCTGACCGGCGCCGGTGGCTACTTCTGCTCGGGAATGGACCTCAAGTCGGCCAACCAGAAGGCGCCCGGCGACTCCTTCAAAGACGGCAGCTACGACCCGTCGCGCATCGACGGCCTGCTCAAGGGCCGCCGGCTCACCAAGCCGCTGATCGCCGCCGTAGAGGGGCCCGCGATCGCCGGCGGCACCGAGATCCTGCAGGGCACCGACATCCGCATCGCCGGCGAGAGCGCCAAGTTCGGTATCTCCGAGGCCAAGTGGAGCCTGTACCCGATGGGCGGCTCCGCGGTGCGACTGGTGCGCCAGATTCCCTACACGATGGCGTGTGACCTGCTGTTCACCGGTCGGCACATCACCGCCGCCGAGGCGTTGAGCATGGGACTGATCGGCCACGTGGTGCCCGACGGGCACGCGCTGACCAAGGCGCTGGAGATCGCCGAGCAGATCAACAACAACGGCCCGCTGGCCGTGCAGGCGATGCTGCGCACCATCCACGAGACCGAGGGCATGCACGAGAACGACGCCTTCAAGCTCGACACCCAGATCGGGATCAAGGTGTTCTTGAGCGAGGATGCCAAGGAGGGCCCGCGGGCCTTCGCCGAGAAGCGCAAACCCGAGTTCAAGAACCGCTGATGCAGATCGCGGTCACCGGCGGCACCGGCTACCTCGGCGCCCACACCGTCAAGGCACTGCTGGAAGCCGGGCATTCGGTGCGGCTGTTGGTCGCGCCGGGCTGCGGTTCCGAGCCCGTCATCCCGAAGCTGCGCGAGCTGGGCACGTTAGAAGTGCTCGACGGCGACATCCGCGACGCCGACGTCGTCGGGCGGCTGCTGGACGGCTGCGACTCGGTGCTCCACGCGGCCGGGGTGGTCGGCACCAACGACCGCCTGGAAAAGCTGATGTGGGACATCAACGCCCACGCCACCGAGGCGATCCTGACCCGGGCGGTGGCCGCCGGCCTGGACCCGGTGGTGTCGGTCAGCAGCTACAGCGCGCTGTTCCCGCCGCCCAACGGTGTCATCGGGCCGGACTCGCCCACCGTGCCGGGGCGCAGCGCCTACGCCCGCACCAAGGCCTACGGCGAGCGGGTGGCCCGTCGGCTGCAGGATGAGGGCGCCCCAGTCGTGGTCACTTACCCGTCCAGCGTGGTCGGCCCGGCGTTTTGGACGGCGCCCGGGGTCACCGAGCGGGGCTGGGCACCGATCGTGCAATACCGGGTGGCGCCGGTGGTGCGCGGCGGCATGGCGATGGTCGACGTCCGCGACATCGGCCGGGTGCACGAGGCGCTGATGCGGCCCGGCCGCGGCCCGCACCGTTACCTCTGCGGCGGGATCATGGTCGGTTTCGACGAGATGATCTCCGCGGTGGAGGTCGGTTTGGGCGCGTCGGTGCGTCGAATCCGGGTCGCCCCCAGTGTGTTTCGCGGGATCGGGCGGATTTCCGATGTCGCGAGCCGGGTGCTGCCGCTGCCCGCGTCGCTGAGTTACGAGGCGGCGTGGCTGCTGACCTCGGCCACCCCGACCGACGACTCGGCCACGCTGGCCGATCTGGGGTTACAGTGGCGGTCGCCGGTGGACGCGATCGTGGAGTCTTTGCGGGCCGGGCTCGCGCCCACCGCCCCGCCGGTCCTGCCGCAGGTCCTGCCGCCGAACGTGTAACCACTGCGAAATTTCGGCGAGATTTTCGCAACCAGTACACGTTCGGCGCTTGTGTCAGTGCTCGTTGGCAGGCTTCCGCCATGGCGACACCGTTCCTGGGCAGCGAGGCCGTCCGAAGCGGCCGGTTGACGCCGTACGCCTTGCGGAGCCGATTCGTCGCAATCCATCCAGACGTTTATGTTCCAGCCGGTACTCGACCCACCGCGGTATTGCGAGCCCAAGCCGCGTGGCTGTGGTCGCGGCGACGTGGCGTCGTCGCGGGCCAGTCGGCCGCCGCGCTGCACGGCGCGAAATGGGTTGATGATCACGCACCGGCGGAGCTGCTCTACGACTGTCGCCGGCCACCCAAACGCATCCGAACGTGGTCGGACCGGTTCGATGACGACGAGGTGCAGCTGATCGGCGGCGTACCGGTGACCACGCCCGTTCGCACCGCATTGGACCTCGCCTGCCGCTATCCCCAGGTCAAGGCCGTCGCGGCCATCGATGCCCTCGGACAGGCCACTGACCTCAAGATCACCGACGTCGAGTTGCTGGCCGAGCGCTACCGGGGACGCCGCGGGATCTGTGATGCCCGAATCGCGCTTCCGCTCGTCGACACCGGTTCGGACTCACCACGGGAATCCCGGCTGCGACTGTTTCTCATTCGATCCGGCTACCCGCCGCCGCAAACCCAGATCCCGGTTTACGACGAATGGCAGCAGCTTGTCGCGGTCCTAGACATGGGCTGGGAGGAGATCATGGTCGGCCTCGACTACGAAGGCGAACATCACCGCACCAATCCACGGCGCTTCAATCAAGACATCCGACGCCACGAGACGGTTACGGGGCTCGGCTGGATCGACCTGCGGATCACCCTCGAAGACACCGAAGGGGGCATCCTCGGCCGGGTTGCGGACGCCTGGGCGCGACGAGCGTGTACTCCCAGCGATTTTCGGGCGCGGTTTTCGCGCTGATTACACGCTCGCCTATACCAGCACCGGCTTGCTCGGGGTGAACACCACCGGCATAGATACCGGACCACTGACGAAGTTCGCCGGCCGCAGCGGCACCTCGGCTCCATCGGCCAGGCGCAGATCCGGCAGCCGCTGCAGCACCCGCTCAGTCATCAGCGAAAGCTCCAGCCTGGCCAGCTGATTACCCATGCAGAAGTGGGTGCCGAAGCCGAACGCGAGATGGCTGTTGGGATCGCGCTGGATGTCGAATCGCTCGGGTTCGTCGAACACCGCCTCGTCGAAGTTCGCCGATTCGAACAGCAGCATGATCTTCTCGCCCTGCTTGAGCTCGGTGCCGTGGAACTCGGTGTCGGCGGTCAGCGTTCGGCACATGTTCTTCACCGGGGAGGTCCAGCGCAACATCTCCTCGATGGCCCCGGGCAGCAGGCTCGCGTCGGCGCGCAGCATCTCCCACTGATCGCGGTGGCGCAGCAGCTGTTCGGTGCCCCCGGACAGCGTGTGCCGGGTGGTCTCGTCGCCGCCGATCAGAATCAACAGGGTCTCGAAGATGATCTCGTCGTCGGACATCTGCGCGCCGTCCACCTCGGCGTTGACCAGGACCGAGAACAAGTCGTCAGTCGGTTCAGCCCGGCGTTTGGTGATGATGCCTCGGGTGAAGTCGGTCCAGCCGGCGAACGCCTCCATCACCGCCTGAAACGTCGCCGATTCCGGGTCCAGGTGTGAGCTCTGCCCGGCCACCAGGTCGTCGGACCACTCCAGCAGCATCGAGCGTTCTTCGGGCAGGACGCCGAGCATGTCGCCGATCACCGCCATCGGCAGCGGCGCGGCGATATCGCGGACGAAGTCGCACTCTCCGCGCTCACAGACCGCGTCGATCAAGGTGTCACAGAGTGTCCCGATGGACGGCAGCTGGGCATGCACCCGCTTGCGGGTGAAGCCGGCGTTGACCAGTTTGCGGCGCACCAGGTGCTCGGGGTCGTCCATGTCGATCATGTACGGCATGCCCGGCTGGTCGGGCCGGATGCCCCCGGTGCTGGAGAACAGTTCCGCGTTGCGCTCGGCGTCGATCACCGCGGCGTAACTGGCGGCGGCGGCCTGACCGTTGCGGTCCCGGAACACCGGCTCATGGGCCCGCATCCATTTGTAGGCGGCGCGCGCCCCACCGTCGGCGTAGAAGGTGCCGTCGGTCAGATCGACATCGGGCTTGGTCGTCGGCTTCGCATCGGCCATAACCTCGGTCATCAGCGTCCTCCGGATTACAGTGGGCGTCATGGCTCTTTCGCAACACACCATCGCTGGCACTGTGCTTACCATGCCCGTCCGCATCCGTCAGGCGGATGTGCATAGCGCGATGTTCTCGGTTCCGGCGGATGCCGCACAAGCGATGATCGACTACAGCGGCCTGCAGGTCTTTCAGCACCGGCCGGGCCAGGCGGTGGTCAACCTGATGCTGGCCCGCTACATCGACGGCGATCTGGGCAAGTACCACGAATTCGGGACCGCGGTAATGATCAACCCGCCCGGTTCGTCGGCGCGCGGCTGGCGTGCGCTGGGTTCCGCCGGTGCGTTCATCCACCACCTACCGGTGGACCAGGAGTTCACACTCGAGGCTGGTCGCACCATCTGGGGCTTCCCGAAGATCATGGCGGACTTCACCGTTCGCGATGGCAAGCGGCTGGGTTTCGACATCGCCGCGGACGGTCAACACATCGCCACCATGGAATTCGGGCGCGGTCTGCCGGTCCCGGGCCTGTTGACCTCGAAGCCGCGGACGCTGCAGGCGTTCAGCCACCTCGACGGTGTTACCCGGCAGATTCCTTGGGAGATGCGGGTTTCCGAGGTACGCGGAGCGATGGGCGGTACGACGCTGCGGCTGGGCACCCATCCGTACGCTCGCGAACTGGCTGCGCTGGGCCTGCCGAAGCGGCCGATGATGTCGTCGACGGTGGGGCATGTCGAGATGACGTTCGGGGATGCTGAGGTGGCGGGTCGTTAGCGCAGGTCGTCTTTGGTGATCGGCGGTGGGAGCGGACGCTCTGCAACATCGAATCCTTGCGCAGCAAGCCATTTAGGGGCGTCATCGTTGCTTCCGGCAAGGTCGAGAAGCTCTTGGATGACGCCGACGATTTTCGCTACCGCGGCGCGACTGGCTCCGGCGGCGTCGCTGTTGACCCGGTCCTTGATGGCGTTGAGTTGGGTGAGCTTGTCATCATCCGGTAATACCGAGGCCGCAGCTGCGTTGCAGGCTTGATCCCCGGCCTCGCAGATCTCGGTGAGCCTTGCGCGCAGGTGGGTGACCGCGGCGGCGGCTGTCGTCCACGCATTCTTCTTGTCCGCGGGATCCAGGCGCGCCAATGCTTCTGACTCCAGCAATTGGTTCAGGCCGGCCATTGCCACGCCGCACGGCGAACCATCCGGGGCACTCATGCGGCGTGCCTGGCCGGGGCAACGGCCTGATGCCACGCCAGGTGATAGCGGGCGAGCTCTTCACTTCCGTCGATCAGGGCGTCGATGGCCGCCAGCAGCATCCAGTCAGCGACGTCGCGGGGCAGATGGTGCGGATAAGCCGAGAGCACCTTGGTCGCGATGTCGTTGACGACGTTGCGGAAGCGTTCGATTTCGTTGTCGGCCACACCCGATCTATGGGACACCGCCCGAGCGACGGTCTGCACGATGCGCGGCAACCGGGTGCTGGCCCCGGACGCATCAATGAGGGTGGGGCCGAGTTCGTCGACGCGTTGGCCGTAACGGGCGCGCTCCCCGGCGCCCGGTAGCGGATCGTTGGGGCCGGCTTCAGCTACATAGGTGTTGGGCTGATGTGTTGCGGTGGCGATGACCGCGCCGAGCAGATCGACCACGTTCAGGTCGTGACGGCGTTGGGAGGGAGGGAGCAGGGTGACTCCGGGCGGTAACAGAACGCCAGGCGGGATCCAGCCTCCGGCCAGATCGGTCACCAACACGGTGGTGGTCTCGTCGTCACGCAAGCCGGCCGCCCAGGCGATGTTCGGTGCCTGGCGCGCCACCGCATCGACTTTGCGCTGCACATCGTCCTGCTCGGCCATGCGCTTGGCGGCGGTGCCAGCCCCAGCCCCCGCCGTAGCTCCGGCGGCCGCGCCGCCGGCCATCGCCGCACCCGACTGCCCACTTGTGCTCGCGGTCGGCTTGCCCGGCGCGGGACGATCACCGGAGGACGCGACGGTGGTCCCGCCCGAAGCCGGGGTGGTGGGACCGCCGGGTGGGGCCGGTGCCGTCGGTGCCGCCGGTGCGGCTGGACCTGCTGGCACAGCCGGGGCAGCGGCGCCCGCGGGACGCAGATCTGCGCCGTAACCGGGCAATGGGCCCGACGGAGCTGTCGGGCCGGTACTGATCGGCGCCGAAGGGACCGAGGTCGGCCCGGCTGGCATGGACGGTGCCACTGGTGTCGCCGGTGTCGGTGTCGTCCCGCCCGCGGTCGAGGCGGCTGCCGCAGCCTCAGAGTTGGGAGTGGCCAGATGGGCAAGGTTGCCGAGCATCCCACCCGCCATAGGCGTCACGGACGGCGACGGCGGAACCTGCGAAGCCGACGACTGTCCGAATCCAGCGGAACCCGCCTCGCCCTGCGCCCATGGCGGTGGTGGACCGCCGGGTCCTCCTGGTCCTGGCGGACCCCCAGGCGTACCCGAAGCGAACGCCTGGCTCAACCCGCCGCCCTGGAGGCCCTGCGGTCCAGCGCTGGGTCCACCGCCACCACCTCCGAGGCCCGGCATGGAGGAGGTTAAGGGCGATGTACCGCCAAGCCCGCCCCCCGGCCCGCCGCCTCCGGATG
>NZ_MVHU01000024.1 GCF_002086285.1 Mycolicibacter kumamotonensis
GGGGGGGGGCGACGCCGGGGGGGCGGCTGGGCGGGGTTGCGCAAGGGGCCGGGGGCGCCGGAGGGACCGGTGGGGTAGGCGGCGCGGCGGGAACCGTTGGCTCTGGGGGCGCTGCCGGCGGCACCGGTGGCGTAGCGGGTGCAGACGGCGCCGTCGGGCAGCCGGGCAACCACGGCGGTATCGGAAAGGACGGCTGTATCGGCGGCGCCACATCCTGCTGAGCCGGGGCGCGCGGCCGACGGCCCCGCATGCACAGCGCCGAGAGGTCACTTGAATCTCTCTGGAAAATCTCAGTTTTTTCTGGAGTTGGCTCGGCCGGGGCCCGCGCTCGCCGGTTCCGGGACCGGATCGGTCCTGACGTCCTGAAATAGCACCACCTACCGCGCGGCCCTGGTGAGCCAGGTGCCGCCGACGTTGCGGTATAGATGAAAGATTGGCGAATCATATGAAAAAACTATGAGAGCAAACCTAGATTTTTGTTGAAAAAAATCTCCGGTTACCTAGACTTACGGCCGGATATAACTCAGTAATTCCCTAAATCGGACTCGTGGTCCGGATAGGAGACTCGGGATGACTATCAGGCGCCGCATCACCGGACACCGAGTCACCTCCTCTTCCGCAAAGCGTCACCGCCGCCGCGTGCTCGGCGCCGGAACCGCCGCCGGGGCGTTCCTGGCGTTCGGGACCGCCCCGCTGTCCAGCGCGCCGCCGGCGCGCGCGGACCTGGATTTCGGTTGGCTGACCGACTTGTTCGACGCGGGACTGGCCCCTGACGTCGACCCCGGCCCGTTGACCGGGGCATTTGATCTGCAGCAGTGGTTCGATCCGGCGGCGTGGGAGCTGCCCGGCCTGGCCGCGAGCTCCCCAGCCGAATGGGGCTCGACCGACTGGACCGCGCTCTTCGACCAATGGATCTACACCCCGCTGCACGAGGGCGTCCAAACCTGGATCAACAGCCCGTTCGGCAGCCAGGTCGACGCCGCGATCAACGGCCTGTTCGGATCCTTCGTGATCGGCAACGGCGCCGACGGCGACGCGACCAACCCCGACGGCGGGGCCGGTGGCTGGCTGTTCGGTGACGGCGGTGCCGGCTACGACGGCAGCACCGGGGGTGTCGCCGGCGGCGACGGCGGCGATGCGGGGTTCTTCGGTAACGGTGGGGCCGGCGGCGACAGCGGCGGTGGCTTCACCGGTGGCGCCGGCGGCACCGGGGGCTCGTTGATGGGCGTCGGGGGTAACGGTGGCGCCGGCGGCGACGGTGGCGCGGGTGCTTCCGGCGGCAACGGTGGCGCCGGTGGTGCCGGAATCGGCTGGCTGTTCGGCAGCGGCGGCGCCGGCGGCCTCGGCGGCGACGGCGGACTGGGCACCGCCGGCGTCGCGGGGGCCCAGGGCGTCTGGTCGGTGGCCGACGGTGCCGGTGGGCTGGGCGGCGCCGGTGGCACCGGTGGCGCGGGCGGCAACGGCGGAGCGGGAGGTTCGAGTTCGGCGCTGCTGTTCGGTGATGGTGGACGGGGCGGCGGCGCAGGGAACGGCGCGGCCGGCGGCAACGGCGGCGTCGGTGGCCTGGGCGCGGCAGGCGACTTCGCTGCTCATGCCACCGGTGCCGGCGGCGATGGTGGTGACGGCGGCGACGGCGGTATCGGTGGGGCCGCCGGGCTGGCCGGTGCCGGCGGCCACGGCGCCCACTTCGGTAGTGCCGGACTGGCCGGCGACGGCGCTCACGGCGGTGTCGGGGGCAACGCCGGTGCCGCCGGTGATGGCGGAGCCGGCGCGGCCGGTACCGCCGATCATGTCGACGGTGGTGCCGGCGGCAACGGCGGTGAGGTCGGCCGGGCCGGCGCGGGCGGGATGGGTGTCACCGGGGTGGCCGCCACCGGGCAAGCGGCCACCAGCGGCGGCGACGGCGGGGCCGGTGGAGCGGGCTGGACCTCGACCGATTCCCTCGTCGACGGCGGCAACGGCGGTGCCGGCGGCAACGGCGGCAGCTACGGCAACGGTGGAAACGGTGGTGCCGGGGGCGCCGGGGCCACCGGAGACGACGGCGGCGACGGCTCGGCGGCGACATCAGCGGGGCAGAGCAGTACCGCGGGTGAGGCCGGCGGCGCCGGCAGCAACGGCGGGGCCGGCGGCAACGGCGGACTGGGCGGAGCGGTCTCCGGTAACGGTGGTCAAGGCGGTACCGGAGGAGCGGGTGGAGCCGGCGGCCGAGGCGGACTGGGCGGCGACGGCTACGACGCGGCCTCCGATGCCCATGCCGCCGGAGGCGCCAACGGTGGTGACGCCGCGCTCGGCGGCAACGGCGGACACGGCGGCAATGGTGGTGCGGGCGGGTCCGGTGGTGGTGTGGCGGCCGGCGGCTCCGGCAGCGCCGGAGCCAACGGTGACGGCGGCGCCGGGGGCGCCGGAGGTGACGCCGGTTCCGGTGGCAATGGCGGCGACGCTGCCGACGGCACCGCCGCCCACATCGACGGCGGTAACGGCGGGGCCGGCGCCAACGCCGGTGTGGCCGGGGCCGGCGGCAGCGGGGGCGCGGCCGGTACCGGCGGGCTGGCCGGCACCGGGGAGTCCGGATCCGACGGCGCCGACGGCGTCAAGGGACTGCTGGGCGGCAACGGCGGCGACGGTGGTAACGGCTTCAACCGGTCACCGGTGTCGTCGCCGATTCCCCAGGGCGGCTTCGCCGGGCAGGCTGCCACCACGATGTCCGACGGCGCCCCAACCGGTTTGGCCGGCGGCAACGGTGGGCTGGGCGGTAATGCCGCCTTCGACGCCGGTGTCGGCGGCGACGGGGGCTCGGGCGGTTCCGGCGGTGCCGGTGGCGCCGGCGGGTCCGGGGGCTGGGCCGGCGGCAACGGCGGTACCGGCGGCAACGGCGGCCAGGGCGGAGCCGGCGGGCAGGGCAGCTCGATCGCCGCCGGCGGCCGGGGCGGCGACGGCGGCGCCGGCGGCAACGGCGGTGCCGGTGGCAACTGGACCGGCGACCAATCCAGTCTCGACGCCGGTGCGCCGGGCACCGCCGGCAACGGTGGTAATGCCGGCCACGGCGGCCAGGGTGGTCAGGGCGGCGAGGGCTATGTCGGTCAGCAAGGCGTGCTGGCCGTCAACAACGGTGCGGGCGAAGACGGCGGGCAAGCCGGTGACGGCGGCCAGGGCGGCGCGGGCGGCACCGGCGGCAACGCCGGCACCGGGGCCGGCGGCACGGTGGGAACCAACGGCAATGGCGGCGACGGCGGCCAGGGTGGCAACGGCGGAACGGCCGGCGCCGGTGGCCAGGGTGCGAACGGCGACGCCACGCTGGCGATCAACCAGGGCGGCGGCGGCGACGGCGGCGCGGCCGGAACCGCCGGGGCGGGCGGTCGCGGCGGCGATGGCGGCGCGGGCGGTTCGACCGCCGGAGGCAGCGCCGGCAACAACGGTTCCGGCGGGCTGGGCGGTAACGGCGGCGCCGGGGCCGGCGGCGGCGACGGTGGTGACGGGGCGCAGGGCCTGGCCGAGGTCGCGGGCTCCAACGGTGACCTCGGGGCCGGCGGCGACGGCGGGAACGGCGGCGACTCCGCGCAGGGCGGGGCGGCCGGCGTCGGCGGCAACGCGGGTACCGGGGGCACCGGCACGGCCGGGACAGCCGGGGGGTCGGGCAGCGCCGGCCAGAGTCTTTCGGTAGCGGCGGGCAACGGTGGCGCGGGCGGTAACGGCTACGACCCGTCGGAGGCCGGGTCGGGTGCATCGGCTGGGACCAACGGCGGCAACGGTGGCGCCGGAGGCAACGGCGGCAACATCGGCAAGGGCGGTGACGGTGGTGCCGGCGGCTCCGGCACCGCCGGGGCCGACAACTCCGGGACCACCGGTGGCGGCGGCACGGGCGGCATCGACGGTCTGAACGGCGGCGCCGGCGGCGCCGGTGGTAACGGTGGTGCCGGCGGCAACGGCGGTGCGATCTCGGGTGCCGCCGGCAATGGCGGCAGCGCCGGCAGTGGCGCCGACGGTGGCGGCGGCGGTGGTGGCGAAGACGGAACGACGGGCGCCGCCGGCGGTGATGCCGGCACGACGCTGGGCAACGGTGGTGCCGGGACCGCCGGTGGGGCCGGTGGTCGCGGTGGCGACGGCGGAGTCGGCGGCAACGGCGGCGCGGCGGGCAGTGCCACCAATGGGGCGGCCGGTTCGGTCGGTGCGAACGGTACCGGGGGTTCCGGCGGTGCCGGCGGCGACGGTGGAAACGCCGGTGCCGGTGGCCAGGGCGCACTCGGGGTGGCCGGCATCGCCGGTGGCGGTGACACCGGTGCGGCGCTCGGTGGCGGTGGCAACGGTGGCGCGGCCGGAGTCGCGGGCGCCGGTGGTGCCGGCGGTAACGGTGGTGCCGGCGGGTCGACCGCCGGTGCCGCGGCCGGCGCCGACGGTGCCGGTGGGCACGGCGGTGATGGAGGCGACGGCGCCGCCGGTGGTGGTGGCGGACAAGGTGCCGCCGGTACCGCCGCCGATGCCGGCTTCGACGGTGTTGTCGGTTCTGGCGGGCACGGCGGCAACGGCGGCGATTCGGCCATGGCCGGCGCCGGTGGCGCTGCCGGGACGAACGGGGACGGTTCCACCACTCCGGGCAATGCGGGCAGTGACGGCGCCTCGGTGACCGGCCCGGCGGGCAATGGCGGTGACGGCGGTGCCGGCTATGACCCGTCGGCGGCCGGTTCCGGTGCGGCCGCCGGGACCAATGGCGGCAACGGTGGCGCCGGAGGCAATGGCGGCAACATCGGCAAGGGCGGTGACGGTGGTGCCGGCGGCTCGGGCACCGCCGGCAGCGACGGCCTGGCCGGTACATCGGACAGCCCGGACGGCGGATCGGGCATCAGCGGTGGTTCGGGCGGTGTCGGCGGCAACGGCGGGCTCGGCGGCTCGATCTCCGGCAACGGCGGTGCCGGCGGCGACGGCGGCAATGGTGCCGTCGGCGGAAATGCCGGCGCCGGTTTCAGTTTCGCCGGGACCACCGGCGGCGCCGGTGTCAATGACATGGACGGTCGGGCCGGCGGCAACGCCGGGGGAGTCGGCGCCGGTGGAGATGGAGGCCACGGCGGCAGCGGCGGTGGCACCGCCGGTGGTGACGGTGCGGCCGGCGCCAACGGCAATGGCGGTAACGCCGGCGCCGGCGGCAACGGTGCCGCCGGTGGCGACGGTGGGGACGGCGCGGCCGGAGTGGCCGGCCAGACCATCCACGGCAGCCTCGGTGGCGGCGGCAACGGCGGCGATGGCGGCGACTCCACCCAGGGCGGGTCCGCGGGCACCGCGGGCGCGGCCGGCACCGGCGGTGCGGCGGGCACCGGCAGCGCGGGCAATGCCGCTTCCAATGGCACCGATGTGGCGGGGCCGGCCGGCAACGGCGGTGACGGCGGCGCCGGCTACAACCCCGCGGCGGCCGGTTCCGGTGCACCCGCTGGAACCTCCGGCGGCAATGGTGGTGCCGGCGGCAACGGCGGCAACATCGGTAAGGGCGGTGACGGTGGCGAGGGCGGCTCCGGCACCGCGGGCACCGACAACTCCGCCGACACCACCGGCCTGGACGGCGGGACGGGCGGTAACGGCGGTAACGGCGGTCAAGGCGGCAACGGTGGGTCGATCTCCGGCGCTGCCGGGATCGGCGGCAACGGCGGTACCGGCGCGGCCGGCGGCGGTGGTGGCACCGGAAACACCGGCTCGGCCGGCACCTCGAGCAGTGTCGCGGGCACCCAGGGCGGCGCCGGTGGCGACGGCGGTGCCGGCGGCAACGGTGGCAACGGCGGTGCCGGCGGTAAGACATTGGGCGGCGCCGGTGCACAGGCGGCCACCGGGACCGGCGGCGATGCGGGCTCGGGCGGTACCGGGGGCGGCGGCGGAACGGGCGGTGCCGGATACACCGGCCAGGACGGCGTCAACACCGCCGTCACCACCGCGGACGGCGAATCCGGAAGTGCCGGCGGGACCGGCGGCACCGGCGGGCAGGGCGGCGCCGGCGGCAACGGCGGCACCGGCAGCACCACCGGGGCCAATGGCGACGGCGGCCAGGGCGGCCAGGGCGGTACCGGCGGCAACGCCGGGGCCGGCGGTGACGGCGGTGAGGGCCAATCGGGTATCGCCGGTGGCACCGACACCGGCGCTGCCCGGGGCGGCGGCGGTATCGGCGGCAACGCCGGCGCCGCCGGCGCGGGCGGGACCGGAGGCGACGGCGGCGGTGGCGGCACCACCGCCGGGGCCGGAGGCGTCAACGGCAACGGCGGCGCCGGTGGTACCGGTGGCAACGGAGCCGTCGCCGGTGACGGCGGTGACGGGGCGCAGGGCGTCGGCGGGGTCGCCGGCGGCGGTATCGGTGCCGCCACCGGCGACAACGAAGGTGCAGGCGGCAATGGTGGCGATGGCGGCACCAGCAGTCTGCGGGGCTCCGGTGGTTCCGGCGGCGCCGCGGGCACCGGCGGCGCCGGTGGCGGCGGAACGGCCGGCGTCGGCGGCGCGGCCGGCAGTAACCCGGCGCCGCTGCCGGCCGGCAACGGTGGCGACGGCGGCGACGGTTACGACCCGTCGGGAACCACCAGTGGCGAGTCCGGTGGCAACGGCGGTAACGGCGGTAACGGCGGCAACCTCGGCCGGGGCGGTGAAGGCGGTGCCGGCGGCAGCGGTGCCAGCAACGGCTCGCCCGGCTGATCCCGAAGGGGTGGGCCTAGGTCCGGCAGTCGGCGCAGGCGCCGAAGATCTCTATGGTGTGGCTGACATCGGAGAAGCCGTGTTCGGCGGCGATCCGGGCCGCCCACTCCTCGACCTCGTGATCGCCGACCTCGACCGTGGCACCGCAGTGGCGGCACACCAGGTGGTGGTGATGGTGCTCCGAGCAGCGCCGGTACACCGATTCGCCGGTGTCGGAGCGCAGGGTGTCGACCTGCCCGGCCGAGGCCATCGCCTGCAGCGTGCGATAGACCGTGGTCAGTCCGATGTTCTCCCCGCGCTCGCGCAGCGCGTCGTGCAGCTCCTGGGCGGAACGGAAGTCGTCGATGGTCTCCAGCAATGCCGAAATCGCCGCGCGCTGCCGCGTGGAGCGCACCCCCGGGGCGGTCAACGGTCCTCGCCGGCGTGGGCCACCGCGTCGATGACGATGTGCGCCAGGTGATGGTCGGCCAACCGGTAGAGCACTTCGCGGCCGGACCGTTCCCCGGTGACCACCCCGGCTGACTTGAGGATTTTCAGATGCTGGCTGACCAGCGGTTGGGGCACCCCCAGCGCGTCGACGAGTTCGTGGACGCAGCGGTGGGATTCCTGCAGCTGCAACACGATCGCGATGCGCACCGGAGCGGCCAGCGCCCGCAGCAATTCGCCGGCGGCGTCGAGGATCTCCCGCGGCGGAGTGGTGGGGAAGGCGGGCCCGCTGTGTCGGTGACCGTCGGCTACCAGGCCGGACGCTGCGGGCGACATGCCACCACCTCCGCCCATGTTGGAAACCGTTTTCAGCTGGCTCCACTGTTCCATGCGTAATGATGCATGTCAAAGAACGTCGAGCTTATCGATACGATGTCGGTGCTCTGCGTGTCGGCGTTGCCGGCGCGGCCTCGACAAGACAGGAGTGCACCCCCTCGTGGCGTCCGTCATCGACACCGTCGTCAATCTGGCCAAGCGCCGCGGACTGGTCTTCCCGGCCGGCGAAATCTACGGCGGCACCAAATCTGCGTGGGACTACGGCCCGCTCGGGGTGGAGTTCAAGGAGAACATCAAGCGGCAGTGGTGGCGTTCGGTCGTGACCGCCCGCGAGGACGTCGTCGGGCTGGACTCGTCGATCATCCTGCCGCGGGAGGTGTGGGTGGCCTCCGGGCACGTCGAGGTGTTCAACGACCCGCTGGTCGAGTGCCTGTCCTGCCACAAGCGGCACCGCCAGGACCACATGCAGGAGGCCGCGGCGTCCAAGCGGCTCGCCAAGGGTGAGCAGATCGAGCCGGACGACGTTCCGATGAGTGAGATCGCCTGCCCGGACTGCGGGACCAAGGGGCAGTGGACCGAGCCGCGCGAATTCAACATGATGCTCAAGACCTACCTGGGCCCGATCGAGAGCGAGGAGGGGCTGCATTACCTGCGGCCGGAGACCGCCCAGGGCATCTTCGTCAACTTCGCCAACGTCGTCACCACCGCACGCCGCAAGCCGCCGTTCGGAATCGCCCAGACCGGCAAGAGTTTCCGCAACGAGATCACCCCCGGCAACTTCATCTTCCGCACCCGCGAGTTCGAGCAGATGGAGATGGAGTTCTTCGTCGAGCCCTCCACCGCCCCCGAGTGGCACCAGTACTGGATCGACACCCGGCTGGCCTGGTATGTCGACCTGGGTATCGACGCCGACAACCTGCGGCTGTTCGAGCATCCGCTGGAGAAGCTGTCGCACTACAGCGCCGGCACCACCGATATCGAGTACAGGTTCGGTTTCCAGAACAACCCGTGGGGTGAGCTGGAGGGCATCGCCAACCGCACCGACTTCGACCTGTCCACCCACACCAAGCACTCCGGTGTCGACCTGTCGTTCTACGACCAGGCGACCGACACCCGCTACACCCCTTACGTGATCGAGCCGGCCGCCGGGCTGACCCGTTCGTTCATGGCGTTCCTGATCGATGCCTACCACGAGGATGAGGCCCCCAACGCCAAGGGCGGGGTGGACAAGCGCACCGTGCTGCGCCTGGACCCCAGGCTGGCGCCGGTCAAGGCCGCGGTGCTGCCGTTGAGCCGCAACGCCGACCTGTCACCGAAGGCCCGGGACCTGGCCGCCGAGCTGCGGCAGTGCTGGAACGTCGAGTTCGACGATGCCGGAGCGGTGGGCCGACGTTACCGGCGCCAGGACGAGATCGGCACCCCGTTCTGCATCACGGTCGACTTCGACTCGCTCGAAGATCAGGCCGTCACCGTGCGGGAACGCGACAGCATGGCCCAGGAACGGGTGGCCATCGACAAGGTGGCCGACTATCTGGCGGTGCGACTCAAGGGCTGCTGACAGCGGCCCGCAAGACGCCCGGCGGTGTAGCCGGAGCCTTGTCGCGGCGCGGCGACGGACGCGGTCGGGGGAATCACAGCCTGCTCGTGGCATGCCCGCCGATTCTGGTCCGGTTTCATGGCATTCACGGCACCCGAACGGACCGCCGCCTAGGTGTTCGGGCCTGCCGTCCGCGCTTTCCTGAGAGTCTGGGGTCCCGATTTGATACGGCACCGCGGTCAGCGTTAACTGAGGAAAGCCTTTACTGCCGTAGGGCTTTCGAGCAACCGACGATTAGTCCACACCTGGGAGGTAGGTAGATGACTATCAGTAAGCGCACCACGAAGACACGCCGTCGACTGATCGGGGCGGGGGGCTCCGCGGCCGTGTTCCTGGCGTTCGGGATGGCCCCGTTGGCCACGGCGCCGGGCGCACACGCAGACGGACTCGACTGGCTGATGGACCTGTTCGACCCCAGCGCGTTCGCGGGCCCGGCGGTGGACACCACCGGCGTGGACGATGTGTTCGGCGACTCGCCCTTCTGGGACCAGCTGCTGCTGGCCAACCCCGACCTCGACCCCGCGAGCGTGGTCGAGCAGTGGATGTATGACCCGTGGCACACGGCCCTGGAGGCGTGGATCACCAGTGACCTGGGTCAGCAGGTCGACAACGCCATCAACGCCGCCTACATCCAGATGAACGGGGAGGACAGCCTCGACGGCGCGTGCGGCCTGATCTGCAACGGCATCGACGGCACCGAGGCCAACCCCGACGGCGGTGCCGGCGGACTGTGGTTCGGCGACGGCGGCGACGGCTGGGACTCCACCGTGCAGGGGATGGACGGTGGTGACGGCGGTGCCGCCGGATTCTTCGGTAACGGTGGCGACGGCGGCGACGGTTGGGATTCCACCGTGGCTGGGGTGGACGGCACGGACGGCGGCGCCGGCGGTACCGGTGGCACGGTCATGGGCGACGGCGGCGTCGGTGGCGCCGGCGGCGACGGATTCCACGCCACGGCCAACGGTGCCGGCGGTACCGCAGCCGGCTCCGACGGCGGTAACGGCGGCGTCGGGGGTGACGCCGTCGCGTCGGTCTTCGGCAACGGCGGCGCCGGTGGTGTCGGCGGTGCCGGCGGCGACGCCACGGCCAACGGTGCCACCGGCACCGTCGTCGGCGGCAACGGCGGGGCCGGGGGCACCGGTGGTAACTCCGCCGCGCCCATCGGCAACGGCGGTGAAGGCGGCGCCGGTGGAGCGGGCGGCGCCGGCGGCGATGGCACCGCCAACGGTTTCAGCGGTGACTCGACCGGTGGCACCGGCGGCACCGGCGGTACCGGCGGTATCGCCGAGAACGGACACGGTGGCACCGGTGGGGTCGGCGGGGCGGGTGGCGACGCCACGTCCAACGGCTCGCAGGGTGTCGCTACCGGCGGTGCCGGCGGGGACGGTGGCGCCGGAGGCCAGGGTCTCATCGCCGGCACCGGTGGTGACGGCGGCGCCGGTGGCGACGCCCGCGCCAACGGCGCCGGGGGCACCGCGACCGCCGGTGACGGTGGTGTCGGCGGTGCCGGCGCCACGGGCGGCACGGGCGCGGCCGGCGCTGTCGGCGGGACCGGTGGCCAGGGCGGTGCCGGTGGGGCCGGCGGCGACGCCACGACTCACGGCTCCGGCGGGATCTCGACGGCCGGTGACGGCGGTGACGGTGGCGCCGGTGGCAATGGCGGCACCGGTGGGACCGGCGGCGCGGCTGGCGGAGCCGGCGGCCAGGCTGGCCCCGGCGGGGCCGGCGGTAGCGCGACGGCGACCGGCAACGGCAGCACGGCGACCGACGGTATGGCCGGTTCGCCCGGGCCCGACGGCCAGGCGGGTGCGACCGGACCGACCGAAGCCCCCTGATACGCGTCAACGTAAAGTGCTCGCACGCCCTTGGCGTGCGGGCACTTTCGTCATTCGCTGCGGGCGGTGCCGAATAGCGCCTCGGCTAGAACCGGCCTCCGCCGCCGAAGAAACCCCCGCCGCCGGACGAGCCGCCGAACGAGGTCGGACTCCAGCCGCCCCCGCCACCGCCGCCCATCCGGCCCCCGCTGAGGATGTTGCCGATGATGATGCCGCCGAGCATGGCCCCGGTGTCGTTGCCGCCGCCGGGCCCGCCGCCGTAACGGCCGTAGTACTCCCGTTGCGCGGACTGCACGTCCGCCTTGGCCAGCGACTGCGCGGCGGCCGCCAGCGTGGCCGCGCCGTTGGCCTGGGTGATGGCGCCGGCGACGTCGGTGGCGCGTTTGTCCTGCGCGGCCTCGAGCCGGCGTCGCGCCTCGGCCAACCGGGTGCGCGCCTCCGGTCCGACGCTGCCGCGTCGGGTATCGATGTAATCCGACACCGCGCGGATCCGCGAGGACGCGGTGAACAGCGCCTGTTCCAGGGTGCGGGCCAGCCGCTCGGCGGCCGCGCGTTCCTCGGCCACGGTGTCCAACAGCCCGTCCAGGTCGGAGTCGGCCTTGGTCAGCGCGGTGAACGCCGCCAGCGGATCGCTGCTCGCCCGGGCGGCGGCGACGGCCTTGGCCGCGGTGTCGCGGGCAGCGGCCAGCTCGGACTTGTGGGTGCCCGCCCCGCGCTGCAGCTGCGCATCGGCCTGCGCGATCCCGGCCTCGGCGTCGGCGATGGCCTCCGGGAGCGTGGCGACCGCGTGGCGGATGTCGCGGGCGGCGTTGTCCACCGCGTCGAGCAGGGCGCGGCCCTGGCCCAGCCCCGACTCGGCGGCCCGCACCGCGTCCACCAGTTCACTCTGCCCGCCGGTCACCGGGTGCTCGGCCAGCCCCCGCGCCCGGGTGATGTTGCGTTCGGCGAAAGCCGCCCGGTCCTGAGCGGTCTTGACGTTGCCGGACACCGAACTCAGTGCGGTGGCGTCGAATTCGCGGTGCAACTCCACCAGATGTCGCTCGGAGACCGGGATGCGCCCGGTGAGCTCGACCAGTTGCCGGGTCAAGGCATCGAGGCGCTCGCCGGCGTTGAGCACCAGGTCGCGCAGCTGCTCGAACGACGCCCGCTGGGTCTCCAATTCGCGGTCGGCCTTGGAGGCGGTGACGATCACCCCGGTCAGTAGATCGCGCTGCTGTGCGGGTGTCTCGGGGATATCGTCGTCGAGTTGCTGGCGCACCGTGAAGGCGTGTTCCATGGCGGCCTTGGCGCTCGCGACCGCCTGCGCGAACGGGCGGGTGCGTTCCTCGCCGAACTCGTCGATCGCCAGCTGCAACTCGTTGGCACTGGTGCGCACCGCGTTGTCGACGTCGACCACCTTCTCCCGAGACAGGGCATCCAGTGCGAACACCGGCACATCGGCCAGCGCATTCGGATCGGTCGCATCGACCCGCCGGGCCGCTGTCAATGCCGCGCGGTGCCGGCGCCGCCGTAGATGGCGTGCTACCAGCCACACCACCACGCCGGCGGCCGCCACCGCCGCCAGCGCGATCAGGATCGGCGCCCAGCTCACCTCGGCCGGCGCCGCCGCCGCGTCCAGGCCGCTGGCGGCGAGCGCGGCCGCCCCGGCCCAGTCGCTACGGTGCAGGGCCGGCTCGATCTGGTTGCGCCGCAGCGCATCAACCTTGCCGGCGTTGATCTCGGAGATACTGTCGGACACCAAAAACGCGTAGCTATGGTCGGCGATGGCCACCGCCAGCAAGGCGTCGTTGCTGCCCAGCTCGCTGAGCCGCGCCGTGCTGCGGCCCCAGTCATCGGCGGTCTGCCCGGAGAACACGTCGACGTAGACCACCCACAGCCGGATGTGCCGGTCGGTGTAGAGCTTGTCGATCGCGGCCTGCACCCCGGCGCGATCGGCTGGCGAGAGCACCCCGGCGCTGTCGGTGATCGAGCTGGGCAGCCGCTGTGGTGGTTGCGCCGCGGCGCCCGGCGCCACCAGCAGCACGGCGATGAGGACCGCCAGGGCGGCGCTGATCAGGCGGGTGATTCGCATGCTGGTCAATGTATATGCGGTTCGCGGGCGACCGCTGGAATTCTGCGACCGGCCGGGCCGCGGGCACCGGCGTTTCGGCCCGGCATGTCATCGATGCGGGCGGGACCAAAATAGACTGGCGGCGGTGGCCACAAACTCATGCGACAACTACGGCGTGCACGACCGCGCCCGCCTGGTGGGGGAGTCGTCGAAAACCGCCGGCCTGCCCGGGACCGGCGGCCAGCACCGCACCGACTTCGCCCGCGACCGGGCCAGGGTGCTGCACAGCGCCGCCTTGCGCCGGCTGGCCGACAAGACCCAGGTCGTCGGTCCCCGCGACGGCGATACCCCGCGCACCCGGCTGACCCACTCGCTGGAGGTGGCGCAGATCGGCCGGGGGATGGCGATCGGGCTGGGCTGCGATCCCGACCTGGTCGATTTGGCCGGGCTGGCCCACGACATCGGGCACCCCCCGTACGGGCACAACGGGGAGCAGGCGCTCAACGAAATCGCTTCGCAGTGCGGCGGATTCGAAGGCAACGCGCAGAATTTCCGTATCCTGACCAGCCTGGAACCCAAAGTCGTGGGGCCCGACGGTGTCAGCGCGGGGCTGAATCTGACCCGGGCGGCGCTGGATGCGGTCACCAAATATCCGTGGCCCCGGCGCTCGGGAGACGGCCCGGCCCGGGCCAAGTTCGGCTTCTACGACGACGACCGCGCCGCCGCCGAATGGATGCGTCAGGGAGCGCCGGAGGGCCGGGTCTGTCTGGAAGCACAGATCATGGACTGGGCCGATGACGTCGCCTATTCGGTGCACGACGTCGAGGACGGTGTCATCGCCGGCCGAATCGACCTACGGGTGCTCGCCGACGCCGCGACGGTTGCCGAGCTGGCGCGCCTCGGCGACCCCGATGGGGTCCACGATCTCGCCGCGGCCGCTCAGCGACTCACCGAACTGCCGATGGTGGCCGCGGTCGCCGCGCACGGCACCTTCCCGGCGACCCTGGCGGCGTCGGTGGCGCTGAAGCGGCTGACCAGCGAGTTGGTCGGGCGGTTCGCCTCCGCGGCCATCACCGCCACCCAAACCATTGCCGGCCGGCAGCCCCTGTCGCGCTACCAGGCCGACCTGGAAGTGCCCGAAGTGGTCAGGGCCGAAGTTGCCGTGCTGAAAACCCTTGCGGTGCAGTTCATCATGTCCGAAGATCAGCACCGCAAAATTCAGGCCGCCCAGCGCGAGCAGGTGCACGCGGTGGCCCACCGGCTGCTGGCCGGGGCGCCGGAGAGCCTGGACCCGGTCTTCGTCCCCGCGTTCGCCGCGGCCGCCGATGACGGCGCGCGCCTGCGGGTGGTCATCGACCAGATCGCCTCGTGTACCGAGGGCCGGCTGGAGCGCCTCGCGAAGGGCTAGACGGCGGCGGCCGAACTCAGCTGAGCTTGGTGACCTTGTCCATCATCGCCTGCACGGCCTCGATGCTGCTGGTCTGCGGGTCGCCGGAACCGGTGGCGTTCTCGGTGCCGGTGAACGCGATCAGCACCCCGACGATGCAGTTGCCCCGCACCCCGACGGCCCGGGTGTCCGGCGCCTTGGGGCTCTTGTCGAGCACGATGGAGGCCGCCAATACGTCATCGGTGACCCGGACGTCGGTGATGTGCATTTCGGTGCCGTGCAATTGCGGCTGCCCGCCCGCATCCGAGTCGGCGTTGACCGGATGCCCGTCACAGCGCTTCCACTGCTCGGCGAACTTCGCGAAAAGTGCTTGAGCGTCCTCCGCACTGGGCAGAGCGACCACGGCCTCCTTGACGAACATCACCCGGGTGGTCAGCGGCGTGAAGCCGTCCCGGTTGGGTTCGGAGTCGATCCAGGTCTCCCGCGCATAGCTCTGTACGTCGGCTGAGGCGTACACGCTCTTGGGTGCGACGTCCACCACGCCGACACATTCCCCGGGCGACGACGAGTCCTCCATCGCTTCCAGGCCGCCGTAGGCCGGCGGGCCGGTGACCGTGGTGAACGGCTGCTCCAGCATCGTGGTCAGTTCGGCGCCGTCGAGCAGGACCTGCTTGACGGTTTCGCCGGTGATTCCCGACGCGGAGCCGCGGGAGCGGTTGGGCAGAACCAGCCAGGCGGCCACCCCCACCACGGCAAGCACGGCGACTGCGATCACGAGCAGCAGGCGCGGTCGTGCGGATTTCGCCGCCGTGGACTGCTCGGACAGACTCATGCGTGCTCCCTGACGTCGACGTTGACGAACCGAGCTTAAAACATGGCGGCTTCAGCCCGGCTGTGCGCTCTAGACTGACCGCGTGCCAGGCCGTATCTCCGATCGCGACATCGCCGCCATCCGCGAACGTGTCCGCATCGAGGATGTGGTGGGCGATTACGTGCAGCTCAGACGCGCCGGGGCCGATTCGCTCAAGGGCCTGTGCCCGTTCCACAACGAGAAGTCGCCGTCGTTTCACGTCCGCCCCAACCACGGCCTGTTCCACTGCTTCGGTTGCGGGGAAGGCGGCGATGTCTACGCATTCGTGCAGAAGATCGAACACGCCAGCTTCGTCGAGGCGGTCGAGCTGCTGGCCGACCGGGTCGGCCACACCATCACCTACACCGGGGCCTCGGCCACCAACATCCAGCGTGAGCGCGGCGGTCGCAGCCGGCTGATCGCCGCCAACGCGGCGGCGGCCGAGTTCTATGCCGCGGCGCTGGGCACCGCCGAGGCGGCACCGGCGCGCAAATATCTCACCGACCGCAACTTCGATGCCGCCGCCGCGCAGCGGTTCGGTTGCGGCTTCGCCCCCTCGGGCTGGGACAGCTTGACGAAACATCTGCTGCGCAAGGGCTTCGAGTTCAAGGAGCTGGAGGCCGCGGGCCTGTCCCGGGAAGGGCGCCGCGGTCCGATGGACCGGTTCCACCGCCGGCTGCTGTGGCCGATCCGGTCCTCGGCCGGGGAGGTGATCGGGTTCGGCGCGCGCCGGTTGTTCGACGACGACCCGATGGAAGCCAAGTACGTCAACACCCCCGAAACCACGCTCTACAAGAAGTCCAACGTGCTGTTCGGCCTGGACCTGGCCAAGCGGGACATCGCGCGTGGCCACCAGGCCATCGTCGTCGAGGGCTACACCGATGTGATGGCGATGCACCTGGCCGGGGTGACCACCGCGGTGGCGTCGTGCGGCACCGCCTTCGGTGACGAGCACCTGGCGATGCTGCGCCGACTGATGATGGACGACAAGTTCTTTCGGGGTGAGTTGATCTACGTCTTCGACGGCGACGCGGCCGGCCGGGCCGCGGCGGTCAAGGCCCTCGAAGGCGAGCAGCAGCTGGCCGGCCAGTCGTTCGTGGCGGTGGCCGCCGACGGAATGGATCCGTGCGATTTGCGGCTGGCACACGGCGACGAGGCGCTGCGAGATCTGGTGGCACGCCGAACTCCGTTGTTCGAGTTCGCAGTTCGCACCGCGCTGGCTGAAATGGACCTGGACAACGCCGAGGGCCGGGTGGCTGCGCTGCGCCGCTGCGTGCCGATGGTCGCCCAGATCAAGGACCCGACCCTGCGCGACGAGTACGCGCGCCAGCTGGCCGGCTGGGTGGGCTGGGACGACGTGGCGCAGGTGATCGGCCGGGTGCGTGCCGCAGCAAAAGACTCCAGGGGCGGCACCGCCCGGGTGTCCGCCGCGGCCGCCGCATCGGGGGCTCAAGCGCCGGTGGCGCGCCCCAACCCGGCCGATCCGACGCTGTGGCCGCAGCGGGAGGCGCTCAAGGCGGCATTGCAGTTCCCCGCGCTGGCCGGACCGGTCTTCGACAGTCTGACGGTGGAGAGTTTCACCCACCCCGGCTACGCGGCGGTGCGCTCGGCGATCGACACCGCCGGGGGAACCGGCGGGACCGCCGCCACGGCCGCCGGCGCGCAATGGATCGAGACGGTGCGCGAGCACACCACCTCGCCGCTGACCGTCGGCCTCATCCACGAGTTGAGTGTGGAGTCGATCCGGGTCGACGACGACAAGTTGCCGCGCTACATCGGCGGGGTGCTGGCCCGGTTGCAGGAGGTATGGGTGGGCCGGCAGATCGCCGAGGTCAAGTCCAAACTGCAGCGCATGTCACCGGTGGAGCACAGCGACGAATACCATGCGCTGTTCGGCGACCTGGTCGCGATGGAGGCCTATCGGCGCAGCCTGCTGGAGCAGGCCAGCGGCGATGATCTGACCGCCTGACTGCCTATCAGGGCTGCCCGGGGCGCTCCGGGTCTTGTGGCCCCACCACCGTGGTGCCGTCCTCGAGTTCGGTCAGCGTCACCATCGTGTGGTCGGGATGAATCCGGTTGGCGATGCTGCGCCGTCCCTTGTCGATCACCGCTTTGGCGATCGGGCTGCTGGTCAGCGCGTGGTAGGTGCCGAGGATCTGCTCGTAGCGCCGGCGGCCGGCCTTCGTGCCCATCACATAGCCGACGCCCATCACGACGACGTACCCGATCAATGCTGCTCCCTACATCGTGCGGTGCTTCCATCCTGCCCCATCCGGCGGCGGGACGATTCGGTGCGACCCCCGTGGAACGGAGGTGCCGTGGGGATGCGCTAGAGTCGTGCACGTCCACGCGGACAGCAGTCCCCTGTAGCTCAATTGGCAGAGCATTCGGCTGTTAACCGGAGGGTTGGTGGTTCGAGTCCACCCGGGGGAGCCACGTCGTTTACCGGCGTCGTTCCAGCGCTCAGTGCCAGCGATCAGTCCAGCCTCGGAATCACTGACGGCCCCGACTGCTGAGGCTGCGTCGGCGCAAACATCGGCTGCTGCTGGCCTCCCTGCTGCTGTTTGGCGGCACGGGCCTGAGCGATCGCGTTGACCAGCGGGTTGGCGGCCATCAGTTCGCGGCGCTCTTCCTCGGTCAGTTCGTAGATCGCCCATGCGCCCCAGGCGGCCGGACGCACATACAGGGTGACCCGCTGGCGGCCGTTGTTGAAGACGGCGGGAACGGCCACGGCCTGATCGGTGGCGGCGAAGCTGGCCATCTCCTGGGTGATCCGCTCGATGTCGGCGGATTCCTGCAGCTCATAGGTCGGCGACTGGCCGCCCTTGGTCGGTGTGGCGTTCAGCGCGAGGAACCACGCCATGAGTGAAACTCCTTCGTTCGAGCGTCGATGCCGACAGCCTATAGACGACGGCCCGCCGGAGGCACCGGCGGCTAGTCCAAGTGTTCCGGGTGCAGCATCTCGGCGTAGCGCAGCTGTTCGGGGATGCCGAATCCGTCGACCAGCGTCTGGGCGTGCGGCCGTAACTTCCGGCACCGGTCATTGATGCCGCGGGTGACGGCCTTGGCCCGATCGGTGGACAGATACCGGTGCTCGATGTACCACGCCTTGTCGTCCTCGATGACGCTCAGTGCGTACAGGTCGCACACCAGCTCCAGCAGCTCCCGAGCCTCGGCGTCGGGACAGGATTCGATGCCGGCGACGAACGCCTCCAGCACCACCCGGTCGATGTGGGCGGCGGCCGCGTGCAGCACATGGTCCTGGACCGCGTTGAACGCGTCGAAGTCGCTCATCTCCGAGGACTTGGCCCGCAGCCGGCGCGCCACCGACGTCAGCAGATATTCCTCGCGGTCCTCGAACATGTGCACCTGAGTGCCCCGGTTGAACAGGCTGCCCTCCTCCTCGCTGTCCTGCCGGGCGTCGACGAACGTTTGGATGATCGCCTCGGCCGCGGTGCGTTTCAGCACCCGCTCACCGACGGTCTCGGCGGCGAACCGCACCCAGCCGACCGGGCTCATGCCGGCGATATCGTCGGCGTAGGCGGTCAGCAGCTGCTTGGCCACCAGTTGGGTCAGCACGTGGTTGTCGCCTTCGAACGTGGTGAACACGTCGGTGTCGGCGCGCAACGCGATCAGCCGGTTCTCGGCCATGTAGCCGGCGCCTCCACAGGCTTCCCGCGCCTCCTGGATCGCCCGGGAGGCGTGCCAGGTGTTGGCGGCCTTGAGCCCGGCCGCCCGCGCCTCGAGCTCACGCTGCTCCTCGGGGTCGGGGTCGTTGGCGGTCTGCAGGTCATGGCAGCGGCCCACCAACTCGTTCTGGGCGAACTGCAGCGCATAGGACCGGGCGATCAGCGGTAACAGCCGGCGCTGATGGGCCAGGTAGTCCATGATCAGCACCTCGTGTTCGGTCCCGTCCTCGCCGGGTGCACTGAATTGCCTGCGCTGCAACGCATATCGGGTGGCGATGTCCAGGGCGACCCGTGCGGCCGCGCCCGCGCTGCCGCCCACCGAGACCCGGCCGCGGATCAGGGTGCCGATCATGGTGAAAAACCGGCGGCCGTCGCTCTCGATCGACGACCGGTAGCTGCCGTCGGGTTCGACGTCGGCGTATCTGTTCAACAGGTTCTCCCGCGGAACCCGGACGTGGTCGAAGACGATGCGGCCGTTGTCCACCCCGGGCAGACCGCCCTTGTAGTGGCAGTCCGAGGTGGTGACGCCGGGCAGGTCATTGCCGTCCGCGTCGCGGATCGGGACCAGGAAGCAGTGCACGCCATGGTTTTTGCCGCCGGTGATCAGCGTAGCGAAGACCGCGGCGACGGTGGCGGTTTCGGCGGCGCCGCCGATGTAGTCCTTGCGCGCGGTACCGGTGGCGGAATCGATGACGAATTCTTCGGTGGCCGGGTCGTAGGTGGCGGTGGTCTCCAGTGCCTGCACGTCACTGCCGTGGCCGGTCTCGGTCATCGCGAAGCAGCCGAGCACCTCGAGGTCGATGATCTTCTGGACGTAGGCGCGGTGGTGGCGCTCGGTGCCCAGGTTCTCCACGGCCCCGCCGAACAAGCCCCACTGCACCCCGGCCTTGACCATCAGGGACAGGTCCGACATCGCCAGCATTTCGATCATGCTGACCGCCGCGCCCACATCACCGGTGCCGCCGTGCTCTTTGCGGAAACTGTCGGCGGCCACGCCGGTGCCGGCCATGATCCGGAGCTGCTCGGCGACCTTGGCGCGGGCGATCGCGGTGTTGGGGGTGTAGTGCGGACGGAACTTCTCGTCGGAGAGGGTGGCCCGGACCCGGTTTTTCACCGCGCGCCAGCGGCCGTCCAAGGTGGCGCACAAAGCTTCGGAGGTGCTCACTCCTGCACGGTATCCGGGCGAGGGAGCCGCTAAACCGGGTTTAAATAACGGTGTGCGCTCCACCCTGGCCCGGCTGCTCTGGCTGTGCTCGGTATTGGCCGCCGGCTGCGCCCCGTGCTCGGTCCCGGTGGCGGCGCCGGGACTGGCCTATCTCGGTCAGATCCGACTGCCGCCGAATACCACGGTCGAGGGCACGACGGTGGGCGGTCTGTCAGGCATCAGTTACGACGCCGGCCGCGACTGTTACTACGTGATCAGCGATGACCGGTCGGCGCACGGGCCGGCCCGGTTCTACACCGTTCGGCTTTCGGTGTCCGATCGCGGCGTCGACGATGCGACGATCAGCGCCGTTCACCCGCTGCTGGACCCCGGCGGGCGGCCGTTCACGCCGCGATCCGTCGACGGTGCGCCGCCCGACCCGGAAGGTATCGCGTTCGACAGCGGCCGACAGCGGCTGTACTGGTCGTCGGAGGGCGAGCGGATCACCGGCGGCCCGCACGGTCGGGTGCTGGCCGATCCCTGGGTCAGGATCGCCGGCCTCGACGGCAGCTACCTCGGTGAGTTCGCCTTGCCCCCGCAGCTGGCGATGTCGGCACAGCGCACCGGGCCCCGCCGCAACAAGGCCCTCGAGGGCCTCACCGTGACCGCCGACGGCCGGTCGCTGTTCGCAGCGATGGAGGGGCCCGGCTACGACGACGGCGCCCTGCCCGACCAGGCGCACGGCGCGCTGACCCGCGTCACCGTCTATCGCCTGGACGCCGGCGGGAACCCCGGCGCCCCGGCCGCCCAGTACGCCTATCCGCTGGAGCCGGCGACCCCGCCCGCCGACACCAACGGCCTCACCGACCTGGTGGCGCTGTCGGACACCGCGTTTTTGGTGATCGAGCGGGCGTATGGCACCCGCCCGACCGTGCGGCTGTTTCGGGCCGAGATCGGTGACGCCACCGATGTGCTCGGTGTGCCCGCACTGACCGGGCACGCCGTGACCCCGATGACCAAAACACTGCTCGCCGACCTGACCGCCACGCCGGGTCTGGACCCGCTGGACAACATCGAGGGGATCACCCTGGGGCCGCGACTGCCCGACGGCCGGCAAACGGTGGTGCTGGTCAGCGACGACAACTTCGCACCGAGCCAGGTGACCCAGTTCCTGGCGTTCGCGATGCCCGGGCCCTGACCCGCCCGGGCGGACCTGCGGAGACCGAAGCCCCCCGATGTCAGCCGGTTCCGCTTGTTAGTGACGAATCCGGGTAACGAAAAGAGTCGGCTTCAACAATGCCCTGCTAGCGTTAGCGCAATGCGGTACGACTGCGGTTCAGTGACGAGGCTGAGATCGCGCGTTGGCTGAATCCACCGACCGGCGCGCCGATGCCACGCGCCAGCAGATCATTCGCGCCGCTGCGCATCAGTTCGCTCAGCGGCCTTATCACGACGTCGGCCTTGACGACATCCTCGCCGAAGCGGAATTGACCAAGGGCGCAATGTATTTCCATTTCCGCTCCAAGCATGCGCTGGCTTTGGCGGTTATCGACGAACAATTGGCCAGGGCCGGGGCGGCGGTCCAGGCGCTGGTCGACCGGAATCTCTCCGGCCTGGAGACCCTGATCGACGTCGGTTTCCTGATGGCGGTGGAAGACATCTGCCAGGACCCCGCGCGGGCGGTGCTGCATCTGTTGCCGGTGGTCGGCCGAGCCGAGGGCCTGCAGACCACGGTGCTCAACAACGCGGTCCAGGCGCTCAGCGTGGTCGCCGAACGGGCGATCGCCGAAGGCGATGTCGTCGACGCGGACCCGCAGGACGTCGCCCGGGTGATGATGACGCTGTACCTGGGTTTGCGCCAAGCCAGCAACCTCGACGAACCCGAACAGTTCCTGCGCCAGATCGAGCGGGCCCTGATCGTCGTGCTCCCCGGCCTCGTGCCCGCCGACCGGATCGACTATTTCCTGCAGTTCCTCCGGCGACGCACCGCGCTGGCCGTCAAGACCACGTCGGCGACCTCCACTGCGGCCGGAGACCGGGTGGGCTGATGGCACGTCAGCTTCGATCCGAGGCGACCCGGCGCAAACTGCTCGACGCCGCCATCGATGTGTTCGGCGAGGTCGGCTACGTCGCCGCGGGGCGAACCGCGATCATCGAGCGGGCCGGGGTGACCAAGGGTGCGCTGTATCACCACTTCGATTCGATGGAATCGCTGGTGACGGCCATCATCGAGGGCGGATTCGCCACGATGCTGGACACCTTCCGGGGCATGTGCCAGCCGTCCTCGCCCGCGCTGGAAGGCATGATCCACGGCATGTTCGCCGTCACCGCGGTATTGGCGACCGACAAGGAGGCACGCGCCGCGGGCCACTTGGTCTTCGCTCTGTCGGAATCCAACGATCTCGGTGGTGATGTCGCCGCGCAGTGGGCGGCCGCGGTGACCGCCCAGACCGCACGTGCGATCGCCGAGGGCGATCTGCGCGAGGACCTCGACCCCGGGCAGGCCGCCGAGTCGATCACCGGAGCCATGCTCGGCACCTGGCTGCTGTCGCGCTCAGGCGACAGTGTGGGGCGGCTGACCCGGATGTGGGAGATGCTGCTGCCGGCGATCGTAGCGGCGGATTCGCTGTCGTATTTCGGGCAATTCCTGGCCCGCGAGGCCCTGCGTTATCAGGCCAGTCCCGGCGCGGACGGCGGCGGGGCGGACCCAGCCGTCGAGCGCTGAGGCGTTACCGCTCGTCTAGCCACAGCTGTTCGGTGAGGTCCTGGAACGTCGCCAGCGCAACCCGGTCGTCGGCGCGTTCCAGTGCCGACTTGCTCATCAACGCCCGCACCGTTGATCCGTCCCGATGTTCCAGGGAGACAACGAGATTGGCCAACGAGTGCATCACCGACAAAGCGGACTCCTCGGCGGGCGGGACGTCGCCGAAGATCTGCCGGAACTCCAGCGCCAGCACCTCTTCCTGGGTGTAGCCCAGCATGCCGGCGAAGCCGGTGTTGGCGAATAAGATGGTGCCGTCGTCGGCGATCGCGAGCACCGGCACCGGGATCCGTTCGAGGGCGACCAGGGCCGGCAACTGCCGCAGTGTCTCCATCGGGGTCTGGGGGGTGTGCGCGTTGCGCCGTCGCTCCATGACTCTGATTATGACGGGCCGGGCCCGCCACGCGGGTGTCCTTCCCCGGTGCCGGAGAGTCGGCGGTCACGAACGGCAACCCCTGACATCACCTCTTGCTAACGAACAGTCTTGTAAGGATTGGACGTCATCCGAAAGGTATGTATTATCTCCGTTTATGCGAGGGACTGGTTTGCACGGCGGGGGCGCGCTGCAGCGTGCGTCGTGGCCGGCGCCGGTGAGTTCCTCCCAAAGCTTCGCCCGGGGCACCTCGAGGGGTCCGCGCCGCCGAATGCCGCCGCACGCCGAGCCGCGTTGGTGCACCGCACCGACTGCTGAGCTCGCCGGCAGGCAAACGGGGGTGCGGTTGTGTGCCGGTTTGTACCGGGCGATGTTCTTGTCAGATCACCAGCGCCTGGCTGTCGGCCAGGAAAGGCATCGCCATCCAGCGCGACGCCAGCATTGATTCGGCGGCGGGACCCGGTACCGGGCGCGAGAACAGGAATCCCTGCGCCCGGTGACAGCCGTGCCGCATCAAGGTGAGCGCGGCCGCTGAGGTTTCCACTCCCTCGGCGACGACCTGCAGGCCGAATGCCTCGGCGAGGGCGATGATCGCTCGTACGATGGCGAGATCGCCTGGGTTGACGCCCAATTCACGCACGAACACGGTATCGATCTTCAAGGTGTCGACGGGCAGGTCCTTCAGGTGCGACAGCACCGCATAACCGGTGCCGAAGTCGTCGATCGCGATCTGCACGCCGGCTTCGCGCAGTTCGGCCAGGGTGCGCCGGGTGGTCTCGATGTTCTGCACCACCGCGCGCTCGGTGATCTCCAGGCACAGCGAGCCCGGCCGCAGGCCGAACTCGTCGACGGTGTCCACCACGTTCTGAACGAATCCACGAGCGGCCAACTGCACCGGGGACACGTTGATGCGCAAGGTGGCGTTGGTCCGGACGCCGTTGGCCTGCCACGAGCTGAATTCCGCGCACGCACTGCGCATCACCCACCGGCCCAGATCGTCGGCCAGGTTCGCCGATTCGGCGATACTGATGAACGAGCCGGGCAGCAACAGCCCCCGGGTCGGATGCCGCCAACGCACGAGCGCCTCGACCGCCACGATCGCCCCGCTCCACAGGTCGACCTCGGGTTGGTAGTACAGCAGCAGTGACTCGTCGTCGATCTTGCCCTGCAAGTGCAGCTCGATGTCCTTGCGGAACAAGCTTTTCAGGGACATGTCGTCGGTGGAGCTGACGGTCTGGTTGCCGCCGCCGCGTTTGGCGGCCAGCACCGCCTCGTCGGCCCGGTGCAGCAGTCCCGCGCTGGTGTCCTCGCCGGGCAACCCCACCGTCACACCCACGCTGACCGTGCTGGTGACGGTGTGGCCCTGAATCTCCACCTTGTCGCGCAGCGCGGCCTGCAGTCGGTCGGCGAAGGTCTCCGCGCTGGCCATCGACATCGGCCAGTCCGGGATGACGACGAACTCGTCGCCACCGATGCGGGCCGTCATGGTCCGGCTCCCGGCGTACGCCCGCAGCCGGCGGGCGAAGTCCTGGATGAACCAGTCGCCGGCGGAGTGCCCGAGAAAGTCGTTGATCGGCTTGAGCCGGTCCAGGTCGATGTAGAAGACTCCGACCGGGCCGGGGCTGCCCGCGACGAGCCGATCGGAGAGGTGGGCGACCAGTGCGCGCCGGTTGTGCAGGCCGGTCAGGTCGTCGTGGTCGGCCAGATAGCGCAGCCGTTCCTCGGCGACGACCCGGGCCTGCAACTGTGCGAACAGCGACGCGATCGCTTCGATGGTGTTGAGCTCCTCGGGGCGCCACTTGGGCCGCCGGAATTTGACCAGGCCGAGCATCCCGGTGGTCACCGGCCCGGAGATCAGCGGAGCGGTGGCCACCGACAGCGACTCGATGGCGTGATCCCTGCCCATCTGGCGCACATAGCCGGACTCGGCCGGCTCCGGCCGGATGATGGCGACCTGCTTGCCGTGCGCGCAGGTGGTGAAGACCGGATCGGCGGTGGTGAACGACACCACCGCCAGCGGATCGGGTTCCGGCGGATCGGTGCGGGGCGGCCACTCGGCTACCAGCTTGGAGGCCCTGATCTCATGGTCGTTGTGGCGCAGGAATCCGGCGTCGACGTTGAGCTGCTCCACCAGCGTCTGCAGCACCCGCTCGCTGACCGCCGGCGCCGAGGACGGTGTGGTGGCCATCAGCTGGGCGGCGATCGAGGTGACCAGCGCCAATCTATCCGCCACGATGTCCTTCCCCCGAAGACCGCCGGCCCCGTGCCGTGCCGCGGGAGGCCTGGGCTCGCTTCGGGCCGATGCCGTCATGAGCATATTCGAAAAACCGATCGGGCCGGAAACTTCTCCGCCGAATTCCCGCTGGTCCGGTGGCGCCGAACCGCCGCTCAGCGCGTGAACGGCGCTAGTGGACCGGTCCTGCCAGAGCGGTGTCGGCCAGGAAGCGGCGCAGCACCTCGACCGCCTCGGTGAGCGTCTGTCGGTCTTCGGCGGAGAGACGGTCCAGCTCCGGATCGATCGCCGCGGCCCTGTCCCGGCGAACCTGGTCCAGCGTGAGCACCCCCTTCTCGGTGATCCGGATCAGCACCGCGCGGGCGTCCTGCGGGTCGGGCGTGCGAGTGGTCAGGCCGGCGTCCTCGAGCCGGCGCACCTGGGTGGTCATCGTCGGCTGCGAGCAGTGGTCGACCGCGGCCAACTCCGAGATGCGGGCCTCGTCCAGATCCTCGATGGTCGACAGCAGTCTGGCCTGCGCACCGGGGATCGGCAGGGAGACCCGCTGGGTGGCCAGCCGGTTGAGCCGGGCGACGACGCTGAGGAGATCTGCTCCCAGGCTGACGTGGACGGGGGCTGCCATCGCGCGAGTATTGCACAACGGTGGACCGAAGTGGATCAACTCGGTCGGCGGAGCGTTCGGGTGCCGTCCGGTCCGGCTGGCAGAATCGACGGGTGACGAAGACCGGCCAGGGCCCCACCCGAGTCCGGGCTCGGTCTATGCAACCCGTCGAGATCGCGCAGGCCGCGGTGATGGCGGCGCTGTGCGCCGCCACGGCGATCATCGCCGTGGTGGTGCCCTTCGCCGGCGGGTTGGCGCTGTTGGGCACGGTGCCGATGGGCCTGCTGGCCTTCCGCTACTGGATCCGGGTGCTGATCGCCGCCACGGTGGCCGCGGCGACCATCGCCTTCCTGATCGCCGGTATGGGCGGCTTCATGACGGTGGTGAACTGCGCCTACATCGGGGGGCTGACCGGCGTCATCAAACGCCACCGCCGGGGTCTGCCGACCGTGATCGTCGCCTCCGCAGTGGCCGGCGGGATCTTCGGCGCCGGGGTGGTGGCGTCGCTGGCCGTGCTGTCGCGGCTGCGTCACCTGATCTTCGATGCGATCACCGCCAATGTGCACGGCGTCGCGGCCGCCCTGGCCAAGGTGCCGCTGCCGGAGTTCCAACGGGCCGCCGCGGATCTGACCGGGTTTCTTTCCGTGTTGCTGCGCTTTTGGCAGTGGCTGCTGCTGGCCCAGACGACGGTCGGCATCATGATCGTCTCGCTGCTGGGCTGGTGGGCGTTGTCGCGGGTGCTCGACCGGCTGCGCGGGGTGCCCGACGTGCACAAGCTGGAGCTACCCGCCGAGAGCGGCCCGGTCGCACCCGTCCCGGTGCGGCTGAACCAGGTGCGGTTCCGTTATCCGCAGACCCGACACGACGCCCTGGGGCCGGTGAGTCTGGAAGTGCAACCGGGCGAACACGTCGCGGTCACCGGCGCCAACGGGTCGGGTAAGACCACCTTGATGCTGCTGCTGGCCGGGCGTGCCCCCACCGCGGGCACCGTCGAGCGCCCCGGCGCGGTGGGCCTGGGCGCCCCCGGCGGCACCGCGGTGGTGATGCAGCACCCGGAGAGCCAGGTATTGGGCACCCGGGTCGCCGACGACGTGGTGTGGGGCCTGCCGCCGGGCACCACCACCGACATCGACCGCCTCTTGGGCGAGGTCGGCCTGTCCGGTTTCGCCGAGCGGGACACCGGCGGCCTGTCCGGCGGCGAGCTGCAGCGGCTGGCGGTGGCCGCGGCGCTGGCCCGCGAACCGGCACTGCTGATCGCCGACGAGGTCACCAGCATGGTCGACCCGCAGGGGCGCGAAGTTCTGCTGGGGGTGCTCTCGAGGCTTTCTGAGCGACACAGCACGTCCCTGGTGCACATCACCCACTACAACGATGAGGTCGGCAGCGCCGACCGGACCATCGACTTGAGCGGCTCGCGCGACAACACCGCCATGGTGGAGACCGCCGCGGTGCCCGCCGCGCGGTCCGGTGGCGCCGCCCCCGGGGGACCCGCCGGCCCGCCGGTGCTGGAGCTGATCGCCGTCGGGCACGAATACGCCAGTGGCACCCCGTGGGCCAAGACCGCGCTGCGCGACATCAGCTTCACCGTCGACGAGGGCGACGGCCTGCTGATCCACGGCGGCAACGGCTCCGGCAAATCCACGCTGGCCTGGATCATGGCCGGCCTGACGACACCGACCGCCGGCAGCTGCCTGCTCGGGGGCCGGCCCGCCGATGAGCAGGTCGGGGCGGTCGCCTTGTCGTTCCAGGCGGCGCGGCTGCAGTTGATGCGCAGCCACGTCGGCCTGGAGGTGGCCTCGGCGGCCGGTTTCTCGCCGCACGATCACCACCGGGTGGAAGCCGCACTGGCGGCCGTCGGTCTGGATGCGGCGCTGGCAGGTCGGCGCATCGATCAACTCAGCGGCGGTCAGATGCGCCGGCTGGTGCTGGCCGGCTTGCTGGCCCGTTCACCGCGGGCGCTGATCCTCGACGAGCCGCTCGCCGGTCTGGACGCCGCCAGCCGGCACGGGCTGCTGCGGCTCCTGGAGGACCTGCGGCGCGAGACCGGCCTGACGGTGGTGGTCATCTCGCACGACTTCGCCGGGCTGGGGGAGTTGTGCCCCAGGACACTGCACCTGCGCAACGGCGTATTGGTGCCGGCACAAGCGGGTGCGGCATGACCAACGAGACGCGTCGAACGCCGCGGCCGGTGGTGCTGCTGCGCCCGGTGCCCGGCGACTCCGCCGTGCACCGATTGTGGGCCGGCACCAAGCTGATCGTCGTCTTCGGCATCTCGGTGCTGCTGACCTTCTACCCGGGTTGGGTGCCGATCGGTGCGGTGGCGGTGCTGGTGTTCACCGCGGCCGGCGTCGCCAAGATTCCGCGGGGCGCGCTGCCGTCGGTGCCGCGCTGGCTGTGGGTGCTGCTGGTGGTCGGCGGTGCCACCGCCGCAATGGCCGGCGGCGAACCGGCCGGCCTGGGCGGACTGCTGAACTTCCTGCGGATCACCGCCCTGTCGATCGTGCTCCTCGGGCTGGGCGCGATGGTGTCGTGGACCACCAACGTCGCTGAGATCGCGCCCGCGGTAGCCACCTTGGGCCGTCCGCTGCGCCTGCTGCGAATCCCGGTGGACGAGTGGGCGGTTGCGCTGGCCTTGGCGTTGCGCGCCTTCCCGATGCTGATCGACGAGTTCCGGGTGCTCTACGCCGCCCGCAGGCTGCGGCCCAGGACGCGGCCGTGTACCCGCCGGGAGCGGCGCCGTCGCTGGGCGCGCGAGGCGATCGACCTGCTCACCGCGGCCATCACCGTCACGCTGCGCCGCGCCGATGAGATGGGTGACGCGATCACCGCTCGCGGTGGTGTGGGCCAGATTTCGGCGTCACCGGCGCGCCCGAAGTTCGCCGACGCCCTGGCCCTGACCCTGGTCGCGGTGGTCTGCGGCGCGGCCCTCGCCCTCGAGCTGACGGTGCTCTCCACCACCGCCTAGCTTCCAGCGCCGGCCGCCTTGGCCGCCGTCTCCGCGAGATTGCACTCACGCAGGTTTTTCGCGCCGACATTTTCCAGCATGGCTGCAATCTGGGGCGGTAGTAAGTTAGCGCCATGCCGCTGTTCGGAAAACGGAAGCGTCCCTCCGTCGATGCCAGCCCCTATGAGGCGCCGCCGATCGAAGACGCTCCGACCGACAAGGTGGGTTCACTTCGGCCGTCGCCGTACCCGGACGCCTACGGCAGGCTCACCTCGGAAGACGTCCGCAACGTGCGGTTCGGCAAGCCCCGCACCGGAAGGCGCGGCTACGACGACCTGGAGGTCGACGCCTTTTTGGACCTGGTGGAAGTCGAACTCGAGGAACCCCGGTCGCCGCCGGGAACCGTCGAGGACGGACTGCGTCCCGAGGACGTCGACACCTGGGTCTTCTCCAAGCCGCCCCTGGGAAAGCGTGGCTACAACGAAGAACAGGTCGACGCGTTTCTGCAGCGCATCGCCGCGGAACTGCGGCATCGCGCCACCTAGAGAAACGGCGGCGTGCGCTACCGGCGGGCTGCCGCGTTGGCGGCGTCTTGAGCCTTACGCAGGGTGGCGGCGACATCGGCGCGGCCCAGGAACATCTCGTCGAAATAGGGTTTGACCGCCTGGTTGCCGGCCGGAAACCCCTCGAACCCGCCGGGAGCGGGGATGCGCGGGCCGGCGAGCACCGCGAAGAACGGGGTGACGTCGACCCCGCGGTGCGCCCAGTAGTCGAAGTAGACCCGCTGTGCGCTGAGCACGGCGGGGATCGCCGCCCCGTGACGGCCGACGTATTGGTTGCCTTCGCGACTGCCGAGCCAGGCCAACACCTTTCGCACCGCTTCGGGGTGCGGTGAGGCGGCGTTGCCGGCGGCGGCGATACCGTTGGTGACGCTGACGCGCCTGCCTTCCGGCCCGCGGGGCAGCATCGCCACCCCCCAGGAGAACGCGGCCTGTTCGGCGACGGCAGCCAGGTTGTAGGTGCCGGACTGGAACAGCGCCATCTTGCCGGCCAAGAACTGGTTGCGGGAGAAGTCGCCGTTGGTGTTGGTCTCCGAGGCCGGCGGCGCCACGTGGTCGGTGTTGATCAGCCGCACCAGGTACTCGAATGCGGCCACGGCCGCCGGGTTGTCGAAGGCGAACTCGTCGCCGCGCTGGAACACCCCGCCGGCCGAGCCGATGTAGTTCAGGTAGATGCCCTGTGGGTCGTTGGCGGCGTTGTAGCCCCACTGCTTGATGCGGCGCTCGTCGAAATCCGGTGTGCCCGCGCTGCGTCCGGCGGCGTCGCGAGTGAGCTCGGCCAGAAGCGGCCGCAGGGAGTCGCCGACGCCGCGCGGATCCCAGCGCAGCTGCGCCAACCGTGCGGGATCGATCCCGGCGGCGGCCAGCAGGTCGGCGTTGTAGTACAGCGCGATGCCGGCGTCGGTGAGCTGCGGCACCCCCCACAACGTCCCGCCCCGGGTGAACTGGGCGACCACGGACGGTTCCCAATCCGCATCGTCGGCGTCGATCGCCATCAGCCGCCCATTGTCGGCATACCCGGCCAGGTAGGCGTTCGAGAGCCAGAAGATGTCGTCGGCGCCGCCCCCGGCCACATCGGTGCGCAGCGTGTCGAAATAGCTGGCGTAGGAGACGATGTTGGCGCGCACCTCGATATCGGGGTGGGCGCGGTTGAACGCGGCGAACGACTGCCGGTAGGCGACGGCGACCTGTTCGTCCCAGAGTCGCACCGTCACCACCGTCTTGGCTCCGGCCGACCGGGTCGAGGCGTCGTCGAGCAGCACCGCCGCCACACCGAGCAGCGCGGCCAACGCCAGCACCCCCGCGGCGAACAGGGTGGAGAACCGCGGCCGGCTCACTTGATGCCCGTAACGACGATCGACTGCACGATTCGGCGCTGGAATACCACGAACAGCACGACCAGGGGGATCATCGCGACGGTTGTCGCCGCCATCACCAGCGTCCACTGCGCGTTGTAGCGGGACTGCAGGGCCGCGGTCGCCACGGTCAGCACCCGCCACTTGTCGCCGCTGGTGATCACCAAGGGCCACATGAAGTTGTTCCACTGCGAGACCACGGTGATCAGCCCGAGGGTGACCAGGATCGGCCTGCTGGCCGGCATCATCACGTGCACGATCACGTCCAAGGTGTTCGCGCCGTCGAGACGCGCGGCGTTCACCAGGTCGTCGGGGACGGCACGAAAGTACTGGCGTAGCAGAAAGATCGCATACGGGGAGCCGAACACGAACGGCAACACCAACGCCCAGAACGTGTTCCGCAGGCCCAGTTGCGCCATCATCAGATACAGCGGCACCACCGTCACGGTGGCCGGCACCATCAGGGTGGCCACATATACCCAGAACAGCGCGTCACGTCCCGGGAAGTCCAGCCGGGCGAATGCATACGCTGCCAGCACCGAACAGCTCAGCTGCCCGAGCACGATCACCGCCGTCATCAGCGTGGTGACCGCGGCCGCCCGGCCGAAGCCCGCGCCGGCCAGATCACTGAAGTTATCCAGGGTCGGCGGGTGCGGCCAGGACAGCGGGGTTCCGGTGGCGAATTGGCGTGCCGGGGTGATCGACGTCAACAACCCCAGCCCGAAGGGCGCCAAGGTGATCAGCGCGCCGAGGGTGAGCAGCGCGTAGATCACCGACGCACCAAAGCGCTTGTGCGGACTGCAGACATCGCTTATCGACATGGATTGGGGTAGCTCACCGGGGCTGTTGGTAGGCATAGGCGGCGGCCTGGGTGCGGTTGTGGACGCCAAGTTTAGCCATGATGGCGCATACGTGGGTGTTGGCGGTTTTGGCGCTGATGTACAGCGCGGTGGCGATTTCGGCGTCGCTGTGTCCGGCGGCGAGGAGTTCCAGGACGTCCCGTTGACGCTTGGTGAGGCCGTGGGGGTCGGCGCTGGTGTCTTTGCGGCGACGGTCGGGATCACGACCGCGCAAGTGGGCGAGGCGCTGCTGGGCGCGGCGGGCCGCGGTGCGGGCGCCGAGCCGGCGGAACGTTCCCAGCGCCGCCTCGACGGCATCGACGTCGCCGCCGAGTTGGGCGATCGCGGCATCGTAGGGGCAGCCACGCAGCGCCCACTCCCGCGCTGCCGTGCACCAATCCCCGTTGATCTCATGGTCATAGGGGGTCGCAGCGACGACGTCGCTGCCCCGGCGGCCCCCGCTCGGTTGCGCCCAGCGCCGCACGGAACCCCCGAGCCACTCGTAGGCTGCGCCGGACACCGCGGTGGCTTCGGCCGCGATGCAGCGGGCCGCTTCGTCGTCGCCGGCCAGCCAGGCGGCCTCGGCACGCGCGGCGCACACGGACAGACCCAGCATGCTGCCCGTCGCACACTCGAGTGCCTCATCGAGTAATGGGCAAACCGGTTCTTCGCCGCGGCGGGCCCGGATCAAGGCGACGGTGATCAACGGCGCGATCCGGTGCTCGGGGGTCAGGCCGCGCTGGGTCAAGACGTGCTCGGCCCCCAGCACGGCAGACGCCCAGTCGCCGCGAGCCAGGCCGGTCAACGCCTGCAGCCCCACCACCATGGTGTGGAACATGCCGAGGTCGTGATGGTCGAGGTGGGCCGCGGCGTGGCTGAGGTGATGCTCGGCGCGGTCGAATTCGCCGCGGGCGACCGCGAACATGCCCAGCAGGGCGCCCAGCATTCCGCAATGCTCTTCGAGCCCAGGGGTTGCGGCCGCTTCGGCCCACACCTTTTCGGCGTCGTCCCAGCCGGTGTCGCTGCAGAACACGGCGGTGAGCGCCGCGTATCCGCGGGCGCAGACCAGCACGGTCGGGTCACCGAAGCGGGAACCGAGGGCTTCCGCGCGCGCGGCATAGCGGGCGCAGGCGGGGTCCACGCCGAGTGCGGCGAAGTGCGCCAGGGTGATCAGCGACCGGGCCAACTGCGGAGACGGGCCGAGGTCTTCGAGCAGCTGCACGGACGCGTGCGCCGCCTGAATGGCTTCGGCGGGGCGTCCCAGCGGCAGCAGAAGCTGCGACAGCCGGCGCAGATTTTCGGCCTGGCGATGGGGGTCGTGCAACGCGTGGCGCAACGCGAGCGCCTCTCGCCACGACGACACCGCGGCGTCGGCCTCGCCGATCAGGTAGCTGCCGAACGCGTGCCGTTCGAGCCATGTCACCTTGTGCTCGTCGGGGACGGTGTCGGCGTGGCGCAGCGCCAGCGCATACAGCTCGGCGGCTTGACGATTGGCGCCACCTGCCGCGGCGTGTTCGGCTGCCGCGGGGCCATAGCCGATGACGGCGTCGGTGTCGCCGGCCTGTTCGGCGTGAAATGCCAGCGCCTCCAATGTGTCCGGGTCGATCGGGGGTTCGGACAGCACGGTCAGTGCCCGCTTGTGTAGCACTCGGCGCTGATAATCGGGGATCTGCGCGAGGGTGGCGCGGCGGGCCAGTTCGTGGGGGAAGCCCACCGTGTCGGCGGCGGCGAACAGCACCCCGGCGTCGAGGCATTCACCCAGGGTGGCCGCCGCGCCCGGCGATACCGCTTCGAGCAGGGCGGGGTGGGCCCGCGGTCCGCAGATCGCGGCGACCTGCGCGGTTTCGCGCCCGGCCGCCGACAGCCTCGCGAGCCGGCCCCGGACCGCCTCGGACACACTGCACGGCAGCCGGCCGTCGTTCAGCGCTTCAGGCCCGGCGGCCAACATCTCGGTGACGAAAAACGCGTTCCCGCCGGTGAGCCGATGCAACGCCGAGGCGTTGATGCCGCTGCCGGCGGCCAGCGCGGCGACCGCGGCGGCGCTGAGCCGAGCCAGCGCCAGGCGGGTCAGGCTCGCGCAGGTCGCCACATCACCCAGCAGCACGGCCAGCGGGTGGGTGGGGCCGATCTGGTCGTCGCGGTAGGACGCCAGCAGCAGAATCGGCAGCGTGTCGATCCGCCGGGCCACATAACGCAGCAGATCCAAGGCGGGCCCGTCGGCCCAGTGCAGGTCCTCGATCACCCACACCGCGGGGTTGCCATCGCGGACGACGCCGACCAGTCCGGCGTAGACGGCCTCGGTGTCCCCGGCGTCGATACCGGCCCGTATCGAGGCCGCCTGATCGGCGGGGAGATCGGCGAGCATGTCGATGAACGGACCCAACGGCCGGGGGGTGGCCGACCCGTCGCACCAGCCGCGCAGCACCCGGGTGCCCGGATCGAGCCCGCTGAGGAAACGGGCGATCACCGCGGTTTTGCCCACGCCGGCCTCCCCGCGCAGCAACACCACCTGCCCCCGGCCCCGGGTGGTGGCCCGATGGCAGCGATGAAGGGCGGCCAGTGCCGGTTCGCGCTCGAGCAGACGGCCCACTGTGGCTACCCTCCGCCTCGGGTCCGGGACCGCGCATCCCGGAGCAAATATCAGGTAATTACCTGATGCGCCGAGGTTGGTGCGCCCAGCACACTCGCCAAGTGAGCGTGGCGGGCGGCCAGCCACGGGCATCAGTACACCGTCATCGGATCAGGATGCGGGATAAAGCGTAGCCCGCAGGCCCCCGCTCGCGCTCACCAAACAGCGCGAAATCAGGCGCGTGAGCACCGACAACGAAGGAGTACCGGGTGAAGCGTTCAGTAACGGTTGCCGCAGCGGCGGCAGCAATCGCGGTCGTAGGCCTGTCTGGGTGCTCCAGCGAGAAAAAGACGGAGAGCGCCCCGGCGTCCTCGTCGAGCTCTTCGAGTGCCGCAAGCTCCTCGAGTGAGACCAGTGCGTCGGTGAGCGTTGAGGGCGCTGCCGCAAACACAAAAGTGATCATCGACGGCCAAGACCAGAACGTCAGCGGCACGACCGTGTGTACGACGATGGCCGGCGATGTCAACATCGCGATCGGCGGAGCCGCCACCGGCATCGCCGCCGTGCTCACCGAGGCCGACCCGCCGGAGGTGAAGTCGGTCGGGCTGGGCAATGTCAACGGTGTGACGCTGGCATACACGGCGGGTACCGGTCAGGGCAACGCTGAGGCGACCAAGGACGGCAACCAATACAAGATCACCGGTACCGCGACCGGGATCGATACGGCCAACCCGATGCAGCCGGTGAACAAGCCCTTCGAAATTGACGTGACCTGTTCTTAGCCCGGTACGGCGTGTTGTAAGCCGCTGCGCCGGTCGGGCCGCGTTCAATGATGGACTCGGACCGTCCCGCGAGGAGCATCATGCCAACTCCGGCGTTCAGCCTGCCACGGCAGATGCTGCGACGCCGGCCGGTGAGCGGCGCCCCGGTCGCCGGTGAGGACTCGAACGACCTGCGACGCAGTCTCGGCGTCTTTCAGCTCACCATGCTCGGTGTCGGTGCGACGGTCGGGGCAGGCATCTTCTTCGTCTTCCCGAAGGCGGTACCGCAAGCCGGTCCAGCGGTGGTCTTCTCGTTCGTCATGGCCGGGGTGGCAGCGGGTCTGACCGCGATCTGCTACGCCGAGTTGGCGTCGGCGATGCCGATGGCGGGGTCGGCATACTCCTACTCCTACGCCACCCTCGGTGAGGTCATGGCCGTTGTGGTCGGGGCGTGCCTGCTGCTCGAATACGGGGTGTCCACCGCCGCGGTGTCGGTCGGGTGGAGTCAGTACCTGAGCAAGTTATCCGCCAATGTGTTCGGATTCTCGGTGCCGCAGTCGGTTTCATCGGCACCGTGGGAGTCGGCGGGCGGTGTGGTCAACCTGCCCGCCATCATCTTGGTGGCAATGTGCGCGGCGATGTTGGTCGGCGGCTCCAGTGAATCGGCCAAGGTGAATGCCGTCATGGTGGTGATCAAGCTCGGTGTGCTGCTGATGTTCGCGGTGATCGCCGCAACGGCGTTCACCGCGCACCACTTCACCGAGTTCATGCCGTTCGGGGTGTCGGGAGTCAGCTGGGCGGCGGGCACGATCTTCTTCTCCTACGTCGGGCTTGACGCGGTATCGACCGCCGGTGAGGAGGCCAAGGATCCGCAACACACGATTCCGCGGGCAACCATCGCGGCGCTTCTGATCGTGACCGGTGTTTATGTGCTCGTCGCGGTGGCCGCGGTGGGCAGCCAGCCTTGGCGCGACTTCGAGGGGCAGAGCGCGGGGCTGGCCGTGATCGTGGACAACATCACCGGAAACCGCCTGGGCAGCACCATTTTGGCCGCGGGCGCGGTGATATCGATCTTCTCTGTCACGTTGGTGACGATGTACAGCCAGACCCGCATCCTTTACGCGATGGGGCGTGACGGGCTGCTGCCGACGACGTTCGCCAAGGTCAATCCGCGCACCAGGACACCGGTGGCCAATACGGTGATCGTCGCGATCGTGGTGGCGATCCTCGCCGGCCTGGTGCCGCTGCACCATCTGGCCGAAATAGTCTCCATCGGCGCCCTGGCCGCGTTCATCGTGGTTTCGGTGGCGGTGATTGTGCTGCGGGTCCGGGAACCGGATCTGCCTCGCAAATTCAAGGTGCCCGGCTATCCGATCACACCGATTCTGTCGGTGGCGGCATGCGGATGGATTCTCTACAGCCTGCACCTGTACACCTGGATTGCGTTGACCGCCTGGGTAGCGCTCGCGTTGATCTTCTACCTGGCGTGGGGGCGCCGGCACAGCGCACTTGATCGCGGCCCGAAACGCCGCCACGGCACCGGCGCTGCATCAGGTGAGGTCATAGCTGACCCGGCGCCCGAGTGACAGCTGCTGTATCACGGTGACACCGACCAGCACGGCGAACAGCACCAGCGCCATCACCGCGGCCCGGCCGATCGCCGCCGCCCCGAACGCCTCGTCGTAGATGCGGTGCGCGATCAGATCGGTGCGGCCGGCGGGGCCGCCCCCGGTGAGCGCGTAGACGGTGTCGAACACCTGCGCGGCGCTGACCACCCCGGTGACCAGGACGAAGAACATGGTGGGCCGCAGCATCGGCAACGTGACCCGCCAGAACCGCTGCCAGCCGTTCGCCCCGTCGATGCGCGCCGCCGAGAGCACCTGGGTGGGGATGGCCAGGATGCCGGCCAGAAAGAACAGCGCGACGTAGCCCACGTTGGTCCACACCACGACCGCCGAGGTCACCGGCAGGGCCAGCCCGGGATCGGTCAGCCAGTCGATACGCCGGCCCGCCAGGGTGCTCATCGCGCCGCCGGTGGGGCTCAAGATCCAGCGCCACAGCACCGCGATGGCCAGCGGCGCGCAGATCCACGGCAGCACGTAGATGGTGCGAAACGCGGCGCTGCCGGGCAGCTCGCGGGCCAGCAGCACCGCCACTCCCAACCCCAGCGCGGTCTGGACGGGAACGACGATCGCCACGAAAAGGACCGTCACCGCAAGCGAATTGCCGAACGCCGGATCGGTCAGTACCGAGCGCCAGTTGTCGGTGCCGGCAAAGCTGATCGGCCCCAGCAGATCCCAACGGTGCAGGCTCAGCCACACCACCACCAGCATGGGCAGCAACAAGAACGCCACCACGCCGAACAGGCTGGGGGCGAGCAGCGCATAACCCAGCGCCGCGGAGCGGCGCCGCGGCCTGAGCGGCGAGTCTGCCATGCACGTATTAAAGCGGCTCGTTACCGTGGACCGGTGACACCGAACCGGGGGATCGATGCCGAGTTTCTGGCCCTGCCCCGCCACGAGTTGGCCGACGCCGCCCTGACAGCGGCCCGGGCGGCCGGCGCGCAGCACGCCGACCTGCGCGTTCACCGGATCGCCACCGAGATCGTCCGGCTGCGCGACGGCGACTTGGAGACCTCCGTCATCAACCGGGAGCTCGGCTTCGCGGTCCGGGTGATCGTCGACGGCACCTGGGGCTTCGCATCGCACGCCGAGCTGGCGCCGGGCGTGGCCGCTGACACCGCCCGGCGGGCCGTGCAGGTCGCCAAGACGTTGGCCGCCCTCAACACCGAACGCGTCGAGTTGGCCGCCGAGCCGGTCTACCGCGACGCCACCTGGGTGTCGGACTATCGAATCGACCCGTTCGAGGTGCCCACCGGCGACAAGATCGACGTGCTGGAGGACTACTCGGGCCGGTTGCTCGCGGCCGACGGGGTGCACCACGTGACGGCGGCGTTGACCGCGGTCAAGGAACAGAGCTTCTACGCCGACACGTTCGGGTCGTCGATCACCCAGCAGCGGGTGCGGCTGATGCCGGTCTGTGAGGCGGTGACCGTCGGGCCGGAGGGCTTCGACTCCATGCGTACCCTGGCGCCGCCGACCGCGCGAGGATGGGAGGCGGTGGCCGGCGACGAGGTGTGGAATTGGAGCGACGAGCTGGCGCAGCTGCCGGTGCTGCTGGCCGAGAAGATGAAGGCCCCCGGCGTTCGGCCCGGGCCGACCGACCTGGTGATCGACCCGACCAACCTGTGGCTGACCATCCACGAATCCATCGGGCACGCAACCGAATACGACCGGGCTATCGGCTACGAGGCGGCTTATGCCGGCACCTCGTTCGCCACCCCGGACAAGCTCGGCACGTTGCGTTACGGCTCCCCGGTGATGACCGTGACCGCCGACCGGACGGTGCCTTACGGGCTGGCCAGCATCGGCTACGACGACGAGGGTGTGGCCGCCCAGAGCTGGGATCTGGTGCGCGACGGCATGTTCGTCGGCTACCAGCTGGACCGGGTGTTCGCGCCGCGGTTAGGCAGGGCCCGCTCCAACGGGTGCTCGTATGCCGATTCGCCGCACCACGTTCCGATCCAGCGGATGGCCAACGTGTCGTTGCAGCCGGGACCCGACGACCTGTCCACCGCAGACCTGATCGCCCGGGTGGACGACGGTATCTACATCGTCGGGGATCGATCGTGGTCGATCGATATGCAGCGCTACAACTTTCAGTTCACCGGGCAGCGGTTCTTCCGCATTCGTGACGGCCGGCTCGACGGTCAACTGCGCGACGTCGCCTATCAGGCGACCACCACCGACTTCTGGAACGCGATGGAGGCCGTCGGCGGCGCCTCGACGTGGCGGCTGGGCGGGGCGTTCAACTGCGGGAAGGCCCAGCCCGGTCAGGTGGCCGCGGTCAGCCACGGCTGTCCGTCGGCGTTGTTCCGGGGCATCAACGTGCTCAACACGCGCGCCGAGGGAGGCCGGGAATGATTCCCGCGCAGAAGGTCATCGATACCGCGCTCGCCTCGATCGGGAGCACCGACACCGAGACCATCGTGCTGGTCACCGATAAGACCGAGGCGTCGCTGCGCTGGGCGGGCAACTCGATGACCACCAACGGGGTGTCGAGCAGCCGGACCACCACCGTGGTCTCGATCGTCCGCGACGACGAGGGCCCCCGGGTCGGATCGCTGTGCTCGGCCGAAGTGGACCCCGCACTGATCCCCGAGCTGGTGGCGGCCTCGGCGGAGGCGGCCGCCGGTGCACCCGAAGCCCGCGACGCCGCCGATCTGGTGGACGGCAACGGGGTGCCCGACGATTGGGACGCCGATGTGCCGGGTACCGGCGCGGAGGTCTTCGCCGACCTGGCCGCATCACTGAGCCGCGGCTTTCGCGGGGCCGACCAGCTCTACGGCTTCGCTCGCCATGAGGTGGCGACGACGTTTTTGGCGTCCTCCACCGGCCTGCGTCGGCGCTTCACCCAGCCCACCGGGACGGTGGAGATCAACGCCAAACGCAACGGAGCCAGTGCCTGGGCCGGAGTCAGCACACCGTACTTCGTTGATGTGCCGGTTGATTCACTGTTGGAGCAGCTGTCGACGAGGCTGGGGTGGGCGGCCCGCACCGTCGAGCTGCCGGCCGGGCGCTATGAGACGTTGATGCCGCCGTCCACGGTGGCCGACATGATGATCTACCTGGGCTGGACGATGAGCGGCCGTGGCGCCCAGGAGGGCCGCACCGCGCTGTCGGCGCCCGGTGGCGGCACCCGGGTGGGGGAGCGGCTCACCGATCTGCCGTTGACCCTGTACTCCGACCCGCACGCGTTCGGTCTCGAGTGCGCGCCGTTCGTGGCGACCGGCACGTCCTCGGAGACGGTGTCGGTGTTCGACAACGGTCTGGATATCGGCTGCGTGGACTGGATCCGCGGCGGGGTGATCAATGCGCTGGCCTACCCGCGAGCTGCCGCCGCGGAGTTCGGTGTCCAGGCCACCCTGCCCGCCGACAACCTGTTGATGACGGGCGGTTCGGCCAGCATGGACGAGATGATCGCCTCGACCGAGCGCGGGCTGCTGCTGACCACACTGTGGTACATCCGCGAGGTCGACCCGACCACGCTGCTGCTGACCGGGCTGACCCGTGACGGCGTCTACCTGGTTGAGGACGGCGCGGTGACCGCGGCGGTGAACAACTTCCGGTTCAACGAGAGCCCGCTCGACCTGCTGCGCCGGGCCACCCAGGCCGGGATCGCCGAGCCGACGCTGCCGCGGGAATGGGGCGACTGGGCGACCCGCGCGGTGATGCCCTCGCTACGGATTCCGGATTTCCACATGTCGTCGGTGAGTCAGGCGCAGTGACGGTGCGGGCTCAGACCAGCTCGGTGGCGTCGAACACCCAGGACATGTCGTCGGCGGCGAAGTTCTCGAAGTAGTTCGGCGGGGCGAACGCCAGCATGCTGGAGAAGTCCCAATAGTCTTTCCACAAGGTGATTTTCCCCTCGACTACCCGATGCACGGTGGCGAACCGCAGGGTGCCCTGTTCGCCGGTCGGGAATACCCATGTCTCGGAGTGCTCATACATGACATCCGGGCCGTTCGACACCAATTGGCCGCCGTGGTGGCGGTATTCGGCCAGCCGGTCGAACAACAACCGGAGCCGTTTGACGATGTTCTCGGGGCCGCGGGCGGCCGCCGCCGGCATCGGCATGTCGACGTAGAGGCAGTCCGCGGCCAGATGGGTCTTGAGTGCGTCCCAATCATGCCGCGCCAGTGCCTGCCACATGCCCAGCACGACGGCATCCGATGTGGCGGTTGAACCCGACGCGGAGGTGTCCAGCATGCTGGTCACTGAACCGGGTGCAAAAGCCGATGTCAATGCTGAGGTGTCGATCGACTGAGTTCGTCGAATCTGGCGAGCGCGGCGTCGAGGTCGTCTTCATCGAACATCTCGCAGCGGCTGAACATGTCGCCGTCGATCGTGACGGCGTCAAGTACGCGCCACTCCACCTCTAAGCCGTCTCGCGATGTCCCCTTGGCGACGTGGGTGACGACTGCCCCGAGGTGGGTCAACCGATGAACCTCCTCCACGTAGATGACCGGTAAAATTCGCCGCTATGAGCGAACGTGTGGAGCAGCTGGAGTTTCAAGCTGAGGCCCGTCAGCTGCTGGACTTGATGATCCACTCGGTCTACTCCAACAAGGACGCGTTCCTGCGGGAACTCATCTCCAACGCTTCGGACGCGCTGGACAAGCTGCGGCTCGAAGCCTTCCGCAACAAGGACCTCGACGTCGACACCTCCGACCTGCATATCGAGATCGAGGCGGACAAGACCGAGCGAACCCTGACCATCCGCGACAACGGCATCGGCATGTCGCGCGACGAGGTGGTGGACCTGATCGGCACGCTGGCCCGCTCCGGCACCGCCGAGCTGCGCCGGCAACTGCGCGAGGCGCAGAACGCCAAAAACGAAGCGGCCTCCGAGGAGCTGATCGGCCAGTTCGGTGTCGGCTTCTACTCGGTGTTCATGGTCGCTGATCGCGTCGAGCTGCTCACCCACAAGGCCGGGGAGAGCGAGGCGATCCGGTGGGAGTCCACCGGTGACGGCACCTACACCGTCGAGGCCGTCGACGACGCGCCACAGGGCACGTCGATCACGTTGCACCTCAAGCCCGCCGACCCCGACAACGAGCTGCACGACTACGCCGACGAGTGGGTGATCCGCGACCTGGTCAAGAAGTACTCGGACTTCATCTCCTGGCCGATCCGGATGGAGGTGCAGCGCACCGTGCCCGCCGAGGAGGAAGGCGGACAGGAGAGCGTCACCACCGAGGTCGTCACGCTGAACTCGATGAAGGCGTTGTGGGCGCGTCCCAAAGACGAAGTGTTGCAAGAGGAATATCACGAGTTTTACAAGCACATCGCGCACGCCTGGGACGAGCCGCTCGAGGTTATCGCGATGAAGGCCGAGGGGACCTTCGAATACCAGGCGCTGCTGTTCATTCCCTCGCACGCACCGTTCGACCTGTTCCACCGTGACGCCCGCGTCGGGGTGCAGCTCTACGTCAAACGGGTGTTCATCATGGGCGACTGCGACCAGCTGATGCCCGAATACCTGCGGTTCATCAAGGGCGTCGTCGACGCCGCGGACATGTCGCTGAACGTCTCCCGCGAAATCCTGCAGCAGGACCGGCAGATCAACGCCATCCGCCGCCGGCTCACCAAGAAGGTGCTCGCCACCATCAAGGAGATGCAGTCCGGCCGCCCCGAGGACTACCGCACCTTCTGGACCCAATTCGGGCGGGTGCTCAAGGAGGGCCTGCTCTCCGACCCCGACAATCAGGAAGCGCTGCTGGGCATCTGCTCGTTCGCCTCCACCCACAGCGAGGAGCAGCCCACCACACTGGCCGAGTACGTCAGCCGGATGAAGGACGGCCAGCAGCAGATCTACTACGCCACCGGTGAGTCGCGTTCGCAGCTGCTGAAGTCGCCGCACCTGGAGGCGTTCAAGGCCAAGGGATTCGAGGTGCTGCTGCTCACCGACCCGGTCGACGAGATCTGGGTGGGCGTGGTCGACCAGTTCGACGGCCACCCGCTGCAGTCGGTCGCCAAGGGCGAGGTGGACCTGGACTCTGAGGAGGAAAAGGCCGCCCACGAGGCCGAACGCAAGGCCCAGGAGGAGGAGTTCGCCGACCTTGTGGTGTGGCTGACCGAGACCCTCGCCGACCACGTCAAGGAGGTGCGGTTGTCGACCCGGCTCACCGATTCGCCGGCCTGCCTGATCACCGACGTCTTCGAGATGACCCCGGCGCTGGCGCAGCTCTACCGGGCGTCCGGGCAGGACGTGCCGCTGGGAAAGCGGATTCTGGAGCTCAACCCGAGCCATCCGCTGGTGACCGGGCTGCGCACGGCGCACGCCGAGCGGCCCGACGCTGCCGAGGTGGCCGAGACCGCCGAACTGCTCTACGACGCCGCGCTGTTGGCCGAGGGCGGGGTGCCGGAGGACCCGGCCCGCTTCGCCGAGCTGCTGGTGGCGCGGCTGACCCGGACGGTGTGAGCTCGACCGCCGGCGGTCAGGGCACCAGCACCACCTTGCCGATGTTCTCCCGCGCGGCCAGGATGCGGTGGGCCTCGGGCGCATCGGCGAACGGCACCGCGGCGTGCACGACCGGGATCGCGGTCCCGTTGGCCAGCGCCTCCGACAGCGGGGCGATCCAGGGTTCGAGCGTGCCGCGGTCGTCCCACAGCCGCAGCATGTTCAGGCCGATGACGGTCTTGGACTGTTCCATCTGCTTGAGCAGACTGAAGCCGCGCAGCATCGCCAGTGCCTGCGGCGCCGCCCGGCGCACCGACCGCTTCTCGCCCTGCTGCAGCGAGGAAAGGCCGTAGGCGACCAGCCGGCCGCCCGGGCGCAGCAGCTCGAACGAGCGTCGCAGCGAGGTGCCGCCGAGCCCGTCGAGCACGATGTCGTAGGGTTCCAGGCCTTCCCACCAGCCGGTGCTGCGGTAGTCGAGGGCGCGGTCGATACCCAGCTCCTCGAGCCGGCCGTGCTTGCCCGGTGAGGCGGTGCCGTGCACGACGGCTCCGGTCGCCTTGGCCAGCTGGATCGCCGCGATGCCGACGCCACCGGCGGCGGCGTGCACCAGCACCCGCTCACCGGTCTGCAGCGACCCGTAGCCGTGCAGCGCGGCCCAGGCCGTGGCGTAGTTCACCGGTATCGCGGCGCCCTGCTCGAAGCTCATCGACGGCGGCAGCGCAACGGTGTCGGAGGCCTCGGCGTTGACGATCTCGGCGTACCCGCCGAAGCGGGTGCCGGCCAGCACCCGCTCGCCGATGCAGGCCGGATCGACACCCTCACCGACGGCCTCGATGGTGCCGGCCACCTCGTAGCCGACCACGGCGGGCAGCTTCGGGGCATCGGGATACAGCCCGACCCGGGCGAGGTGGTCGGCGAAGTTCACCCCCGCCGCACGCACCGCGATCCGAACCTGGCCGCCGGCCGGCGGCGGGGGATCGGGGCGGTTCTGCACCTGCAACACCGATGGGGGGCCGTGTTTGGTGATGACGACGACGCGCATGGGTTTCAGCCTATTGCTGTTCAGTCCATAATCCATGAGATGGACGTTCTGGATGAGCTGAACCGATTGGTGGCGCTGCCGGGTGGCCGGCTCGGTGCCCTGGTACGCGAGGTGTGCGGCCGGACGCTGGGGCTGCCGCCGCTGCCGGCCGAGGTGAGCGCCGATGCCTCGGCGGCCGATCCGGTGGTGGCCGAGTTCGCCGAGCAGTTCAGCGTCGACGTCTCGATGATCAGCGACACCCAGCGTGGCCGGTTACGGGATACCTTGGGGGACAGCATGTTTGATGCGGTCGTCCAGATGTATGTCGCCGACTTCGTGCCACGGGTGCGGGCCGGTCTGGATGCGCTCGGTGTCGCGGTGCCGTGGCCGGACCCGATCGCCTGGGACCACTCGGGCCAGCCGGGCGATGCGCTGTTCAACGGGTTCATGCCCGCCGTCGCCCGGCTGCGATCCCTGGATTCGGTGACCTCCGAGGTGGTGCGGTTGCGTGGTGCGGCCCAGCACAACTGCCGGCTGTGCAAGTCGCTGCGCGAGACGACTGCGCTGGACGCCGGGGGCTCGGAGTCGCTGTATGACGACATCGAGCGGTTCGAAGGTTCCGGGCTGCTCAGCGAGCCGCAGAAGGCGGCGCTGCGCTACGTCGACGCCCTGATCTGGACGCCGGCGCACATCGACCCCGACATCGCCGCCGGGGTGCGGCGGCACTTCAGCGACGAGCAAGCCGTGGAGCTCACGTTGGACGTGATGCGCAACGCCGGCAACAAGATCGCGGTGTCCCTGGCCGCCGACGCACCGCGGGTGACCGACGGCACCGAGCGCTACCTGCTCGATGCCGACGGCCAGACGGTGTACGGCTGAGCTCAGGCGGAGCGGCGGGCCAGAAAGTCCAGGATGGCGTCGGCGAAGATGTCGTTGCGGTCTCCGGCGACCATGTGACCGGCCCCGGCGACGTCGACGAACTCCACCTGCGGGAACCGGGTCAGGAAATCCTCGGCGTTCTGCGCACCGACCAGGTCGCTGAGCTGACCGCGGACCAGCAGCATCGGCACACCGCCGTCGAGGATGATCTGCACCGCGGCGTTGAGCCGTTCGACGTCGTGGATCTCCATCGGTCCCTGGTGCTCGGGGCCGCTGAGGAACTGCGGGTCCCAGTGCCAGTACCAGCGATCGCCCCGCCGGCGCAGGTTGGTGGTGAGCCCGTCCAAGTCGGTGGGGCGGGGCCGGTGCGGGTTGTAGGCGGCGATCGCGTCGGCGACTTCGTCGAGGGAGTCGAAGCCGGACTCCATGTTCTCGGCCATGAACGCCTGTACGCGTTCGGCTCCGGAGGCGTCCATGTTGGGCACGATGTCGACCAGCACGATCGCGCTGGCGGCCCCGGGTTCCAGTTCGCCGCCGAGCAGCATCGCGACGCACCCGCCCAGCGAGGCGCCGACCAACACCGGGTCGGGCGGCAGGGTGCGCAGCACCTCTTGGACGTCGGCGGCGAAACTCACCAATCGGTAGTCGCCCTCACTGGCCCAATCCGATTCGCCGTGCCCGCGCAGGTCCACGGTGACGGCCTGCCAGCCGCGTTCGGCCACCGCCGCGGCGGCCCGGCCCCAGGAGCGACGGGTTTGGCCGCCGCCGTGCAGGAACACCACTGGGCGTGCGTCGGGATCACCGTGGCGGTCGGCGATGATGCGCACATCGCCGGGCGCATGGGTGATGAACGTTTCCGCGGTCATCCTCGGATCGTAAGCCGATGGGGTTCAGCGGCGATTAGTCGCCCGGGCAAAAACCCTATTGACCTGCGCCTTGTCGGGGTTACGATGGTGTATTCGTCATGTCGGGAGGGCGCTATGGCCCGCTTTCTCGCCCTCGCTTACGGGGTGCTGAATTATCTGGTGTTCCTCGTCGTCTTCCTCTATGCGGTCGGCTTCGTCGGTGATCTCGTGGTGCCGCGCAGTGTCGACCGCGGCCCGCACGCGTCCACCGGTGCAGCGCTGGTGGTCGACGTGCTGCTGCTGGGTTTGTTCGCGGTGCAGCACAGCGTGATGGCGCGACCGGCGTTCAAACGATGGCTGACGCGAGCGGTACCCGTCGACCTCGAACGCAGCACCTATGTTCTGGCATCGAATATTGTTCTGGCCCTGCTGTTTTGGCAGTGGCGACCGATCCCGACGATCATTTGGGAGGTGACGGCGCCTGCCGGGCGGGCGGCGTTGTGGGCGTTGTTCTGGATCGGCTGGGTGATCGCGCTGGCGGCGACGTTCATGGTCAGCCACGTCGAGCTGTTCGGGCTGCGCCAGGTGTACTCGACCTGGCGGGCACAGCCCTTCACCCCGGTCGGGTTTCGCGCCAAGTTGCTCTACCGGCTGGTGCGGCACCCGCTGATGCTGGGTTTCGTGATCGCGTTCTGGGCCGCGCCCACCATGACCGCCGGGCACCTGCTGTTCGCGGTCGCCACCACCGGCTACATCCTGATCGCGGTGCAGCTCGAGGAGCGGGATCTGGTCGGGGTCCTCGGCGAGGACTACCAGCAATACCGCCGCCGGGTCCCGATGCTCTTCCCCCTGCGCCGGCCCGGCGCCGAGCCGCGGTAGCTCAGGCGAAGGGCTGCAGGCCGAACCGGCCCCAGGCGAGGAAGCCGAACACGGTGATGAACGCGATGTCGCCGGCCAGATAGCGCCACTCGTTGCGGCGAAGCCTGGTGGTGGCGGCACCGGCCATGAACAGCATCAGGCCGCAGGCGGCCAGCGGCACCAGCACCGGTGCGACACCCAGAATTGCCGGCAGGACCAGGCCGATCGCGCCGATGAGCTTGATGGTGCCGATGGTTTTGAGATGGCCGTCGGTGAAGTCGTCGACCCAGTGCTGGTTGGCGCCCAGCGCCCGGTACTTCTCCCGCGGCAGCGCCAGCAGGGCGGTGCCGCCGGCGACGAAGCCGGCGGCGAGGATGCCGGCGATGATCCACAACGTGGTGTTCATGGCGCACTCCTTCGTGTTCGTGGTTACCTCGATGCGGTGGGGTCCGTCATCACCTATGACGGGCCGACACCACGAGAGGTAACCGATGACGACTGAGTCGCAGCTGGCGGAGGATTTCGAACAGCAGCGCCCTCGCCTGCTGGCGCTGGCCTATCGGATCCTGGGGTCGGGGGCCGACGCCGAAGACGCCGTTCAGGAGGCGTGGCTGCGGCTGTCGCGCCAGGACGTCGACGCGATCGACAACCTGCCGGGGTGGCTGACGACCGTGACCGGGCGCATCTGCATCGACACCTTGCGGGCGCGCGCCGCCCGGCCGGAAATCTCGACCGACCTAGACCTGCCCGACCTAATCGTGACCGATGACCGCGACACCCCGGAAGACGCTGCGGTGCTTGCGGATTCGGTAGGGCTGGCATTACTGGTCGTGCTGGGGTCGCTGCGCCCGGACGAACGGCTCGCGTTCGTGCTGCACGACATGTTCGCGGTTCCCTTCGCCGAGATCGGACCGATCGTCGGCAAATCGGCCGATGCGGCCAAGATGCTGGCCAGCCGGGCACGGCGCAAAGTCCAGGACGTGCCCACGCCGGCGGGGGATCGGCGTGCCCAGCGTGAGGTCGTCGACGCCTTTCTGGCCGCCGCGCAGGACGGTGACTTCGATGCCCTGGTGCGGGTGCTCGACCCGGAGGTCACCTGGCGCCAGCACACCGCCCGCGGCGTGACCGTCACGACCGGAGCCGGTGACGTCCTGGAGGCGATCCGCCGGGGCCGCGGAGCCCGGGTCACCGCGCGTCGTGTCCTGGTCAACGGCGAGCCCGGCATCCTGGGCTGGGGCCCGACCGGGCGCCCACTGAGTCTGATGGCGTGCACGGTGCGAAACGGCCGGCTGGTGGGCATCGTGTCGATCACCGACCCGGTCCGGCTGGGCGGCATGGAGCTGCCGGAACCTCCCGACGGGGTCTAGGCGTGCGCATCGAGGCCCCCGCCTTGTCATCGGCGGCGAGCGGGAACGCTAGTGTCATGGTCGCGAGTTAGCACCGGGGGCGGTAGCTCAGTCGGTTAGAGCCGCGGACTCATAATCCGTTGGTCGCGGGTTCGAGCCCCGCCCGCCCCACAATTAGCTGTATTACCTCGGCTGATGGTTGACAGTTACTTCGGTTGATCCGTGACACTTCCTGGATGAGGGAGTTGAGCGTGGTCGAGCAGCGGTGTCAGGCCGTGTTGGCGATGGTGACCGGGGTCGGGTGGACCTACCACTGACGCCGCCGGTCGCATCCTGCAAGCTGACCCCGACAGAGGTCGAACTGCTCACATGGTAGCCGCGTTGGGGCTGAGCACAGTGTGAGCCGCGCGGGGCAGGTAACACACGTGTTTCGGCGAGCTACCGGCCCCCGGGGGCGATGTGCAGCCGTGCCGCGACCTTACGGGCGATGCTGTGCGGGGCCGGTCGGTTCATCGCGGCCCGATGACTCACGCGGCGCTGAGTGCGTTGAGCAGCGCATCCCAGAGCTCGGTGGTGGTGAGTGTGGGAATGTCGTTGATCGTGGTCATTCCGTCGACGACCGTTGTGGCCGAGTCGATTTCTGCCGGCGTCAACCCGAGGTAGGCCTCGTGGAGTTCCAGGCCGAGTAGGAGGTCCTGCCAACTCATGCCCAAGACGCCGGGTTCCGCGTAGGCATCACCGTGAATGTTGTACACGTCGGTCGGGTACAGGTCGTTGGGGACGACGGTGGTGTTGGCGCCGAGCATGACGAAACGCAGAGCGTCGCTGGGGACGCCGGCGTCGGCGAGTTGCTGTTCGGCGAGAGAAGCCACCAGGCTGCTTTGCGAGTAGGTGAAAATGGTCAACGGGTCGCTGCACACGCCGGAGGCGTCGCAGTCCATGCCGCCGGCGGCGTAGTCGGCGAGGACCGCGTTGACCAGGATGGTTTCGCCCTGCGCGACGCTTTGGCCGAAGTCGTTGGTCTCGGGAGTGGTCAGTGCCAGCGTCGACGCGGTGGTGCCCTCATACCCGTTCGGTTCGAGGTACAGGTTGAGCGCGTCGCTGATGTAGGCGGCATTCGGCGTCGGGATGCCGGTCGGCCCCAGGATCAACGCGTTCGTTGATCCGTAGAGGAAGTCATAGCTGTCGTCGGCGGCGTTGGCGGCCGCGGCCCACCCCAGCCCGGCGCCGCACAGCGCGGCGCCCAGGATCACATGCTTCATCGGTTTCCCCTGGTTGCAGGTTCAGGCGGTCTCGCCGAGCTGCGCTGGTCGGCAGGTGATTACGTTGGCCGACTCCCGCGGGTGAGCGCTGCGACAGCGGTCGTCGACGGCGAAATTATTTCAGCTGCCGTCAATCTTGGCGCCCGGAACCGAAATATCGCCGAACGATATTGATTATGTCAGGCCACTCGACCGCGAACCGGCTGGTGCTTTCGGTTGGCTAGGCACTGGTCGCACGTGCACGAGTCTTATTTCGTGGACGCCGGTTCACAACCCGGGTATCACACGTGGAAGAACGAACTGACCAGCGCTGTGACCAACTCGGGGAAGCTGAGTTCGGGAATCTCGTTGAACGTGGTCAGTCCGTCGGTAAACGAATCCGCCGAGGCGATCTGGTCCGCCGTCAACCCGAGGTAGGCGTTGTGGACGGCCAACCCGAACAGCACGTCCTGCCAATTTGTGTTCCCGAACAGCAGGTCGATCCAACTCTTGGTCAGCGAGTGAGTCGCGTAGATGTCACCGTCGATGTTGAAAACCTCGGTGGGGTACATGCCGGTGGGGACGGCGGCGGGGGTGGCGCCGAGCATCACGAAACGTAACGCGTCCTCGGGGACGCCGGCTTTCACGAGGTCGTCTTGGACGTTAGCGGCGATCAGGCTGCTTTGGGAGTAGGTGAAGATGGTCAGCGGATCGCTGCACACACCTGCATCGTCGCAGCCCATTGTGCCGGCGTGGTACTCGGCCAAGATCGCGTCGGTAAGGACCTTTTCGCCTTCCGGGACACTGTCGAGGAAGTTGAAGGAGTTGGGCAGTGTCAGCGCGTGTGACGAATCAACGTCGCCCTGGTACCCCAGCGGATCGAGGTACAGGTCGATCCCGTTGGTGATGTAGTTGGCGCTCGGCGTCGGGATATTGGTCGGGCCCAGGACCAACGCATCGGTTGAGCCGTAAAGGAAGTCGTACTTGTTGTCGTCGGCGGCATTGGCTGCTGCGGCGAACGCCAGCGCGGCGCCGGCCAGCGCGACGCCCAGGATCACTTTCTTCATGAGGTCCTCCTTGTTCGGAAGGTCCCCGAGGATGTCTCGAGGGGTTCTGGGACAAGACGTGATTCTGTTGTGCGACATCTCCCGGGGGGCGATGCCGATCGCGAGCTGGCAACCGCCTGCCAACAGTTGGAATTATTGCCGCCGACGTCAATAAAATCCCCGAAATCCAAATAATCGCCAAGAAATTCATGAGGGTGGGCTTTCCGCGTTGCTGAGCCGATCGCCCGCGCGTGTCGGTGGTCGGCGGACCTGACTGCGGACCCGGATGGACCGCGGTGCACCCGAAACGCGAATTCATCCGTTGACCAGCGTGCCCAGAGTTGCCGGGGCTGAAACCCAGGCCGGCCTCCACCGGATTTGGCGGCCTACACCCGCCGGCGGCTGCGGCCAGGCCGAGTCCGCCGTGGTTGCTCGAGATGCCCCGATTCCCGCCCGCGGTCGACGGATCAGGCCGAGGATTGACGGCGGTGGCGACGCGGGTATGGGTTCGCCTGTCGCCTGTGCCGGCGCACGAACCAGGGCCGGCGGTGAAAGGAGGGCTGCACCAATCCATGGCTGATATCACCGGCCTCTACCAAGCGCTCCTGGGCCGCATCCTCGGTGACGATGCGACAGCGCCGCTTGAGCTGCGCCGGGCTGCCTTCGACAACGCCGGGCTCGACGAGCCGATCAGGACTCTGGTCGACACGGTGGCCCACCGCTCCTACCGGGTGAGCGACGAGGACGTCGCCGCCGCACGATCCGCGGGTCTGAGCGAAGACAGATCTTTGAGATCGTGGTGTGCGCCGCGGTCGGTCAGGCGACCCGGCAGTACACCGGTGCATTGGAAGCGCTGGCCGCCGCCGGCGAAGGGGGCCCGCGATGAGGCTCGCGATTCTCGATCACGGGCACCGACTGCGCACCAAGGCCCCGCTGGGGATGATTCGACTGGTGTCTCGCCAGCCGGTCGTCGACGCCGTCAAACTCGCGTTCTACCGACCCGAGTTCTACGGCGGCGGTGCCCTCACCAACGAGGCGATGCGCGGGCCCTCGGCGTGGTCGGTCGGGGAGCGGGAACTGATGGCCGCCTACGTCTCCGAGGTCAACCGGTGCCCGTTTTGCGTCGCGGCACACACGGCCACGTCCAACCTCTGCTACGGCGATCACGCGACGGCCGCGGCCACCCTCGCCGATCTGGAGACGGCACCCATCACCGAGCCGCTGCGGGCGACGCTTCGCCTGTTGGGCAGACTCACCCGCGAGCACAGCGTCGATGCCGAGGACGTGCGAGCCGTGCTGGCGACCGGTGTGACCGCCGAGCAGCTCAAGGACGCCCTGGCCGTGAGCCTGGTCTTCAACATCACCGACCGGCTGGCCAACGCCTTCGACTTCGAAGTCGCCGGCCCGGCCGCCATAGAGGCCGGTGCGCGCCATCTGGTGAAGCGCGGCTACGGCTGACGGTCTGCGACTACACTCTTGAGTTCATGGCCATCCGGCGCGCGGTGCTCGTCATCGCCGATATCGGCGGCTACACCGCCTACATGAACTGGAACAGGACCCACCTGGTACACGCCCAGATGGCGGTGGCCACGCTGCTGGAATCGGTCATCGACGCGGCCAAGGGCATGAAGCTGGCGAAGCTGGAGGGCGACGCCGCCTTCTTCTGGGCGCCCGACGGTGACGCCCAGAAACTGGTCAGCGAGCGGCTGGCGCGGATGCATCAGGCGTTCATCGACCGGCGTGCGCGTATCGAGAACGGACGCCTGTGTGAGTGCGACAGCTGCCGGCAATTGATGAACCTGTCGCTGAAATTCGTTGCTCACCAGGGCGAGGTGGCCGAGCAGAAGGTCAAGCGCCACACCGAGCTCGCCGGTGTCGACGTCATCCTGGTGCACCGGATGCTCAAGAATCAGGTGCCGGTGCCCGAATACGTGTTGATGACCGACGCCGTCGCGGAGTGTCTCGACGAGCCGGTGCGCGCGGTGTGCACCCCCCTGGTGCACGATTTCGACGGGCTGGGCCAAACGTCTACGTACTACCTGGATCTGGCGAACTCGGCGGTGCCGCCGCCCCCGGACGCCCTGGGTTGGGCCGGCAGGCTGAAGTTCCGGCTGAGTTCGCTGCCGTTCATGCTCGGTGCCAAGGAACCGTGTGCGGGATTCCGCAGTCTGGGCCGCGGCGCCCCGGAACTGTCGCGGGGCTGACCGCAGCGCAGCGGGGGCAGGGCCGATGGCCGCCGGCTACAGCCTTGCGGCGACGAAGTCGGCGGCTTGGTTGACCATGCCCGACGAGATGTAGGCACTGGCCAGGTGTTGCGGCCAGTTCGCTTCCCAGGTGTTCGGATCGGCCGGGTTGCAGACCGGGTCGGCGCCATGACACTGCTCGATGGTCCGGTCGTTGTAGACCGGGCTGAAGTTGGTGATGGGTCCGACCCACTGACTGCCGTTGCCGAACAGCGCAACCGCGGCGATGTGCTCGTCGGCGCCCGGTGGCAGAGGATTGGTGAAGCCCAACGCCGAAAAGGGGACCGCCAGCACCACGTCGGTGACCGCCGCGCCCAGCGAATATCCCCCCGGCACGATACGGGTGTTGGGGCACCCGCTGATCGTCTTCTGGATGTGGGCGCTCATGTCGTTGGCGCCCTGGTCGATCTGATTGTCGGCGGGGTAATTCACCGCATACACACCGATGTTCTTGGAGGTCTTGGAGCGCAGCGCGCTGACGAATGCATTGCCGACCGCCCCGACGCCGGGCGATTCCAGGCGCCCACGGGCGAACACCACTTCGGCGTCGGGACATGCTGCGCTGGCCGGCGACACCGCACCGGGTGTCCCGGCGGGAAGGACGACGGGGGCGATCAGCAGGACTGCCGCCAGCACAGCGCCGAAGCCGGTGAGTCGCAGACGGTGGGCCGAAGAATCGCTCACGAGGTGAATGGTAGTGGCCCACAGCCATTCTGTCGCCGCCAATAGCCCGGCCGGTTTGGCCGCTACTCGGTGTCCGCAGGGCCCAGCAGGCGTACTTCCTCCAGATCCATCGACGCCTGCACTTCACGTAATACGATGTCGTCGATCTGATTTCGGTCGCGAAGTTCGGTGACAGCCCGGCGCTTGTGCTCGAGGACGCCCAGATGTATTTGCCGCACCACGTCTTCATACCCGGCGGCGTCGCCGGCTCGATCGTCTGTCGTCACCAGCGCGGCCTGGTCCCGGTACTCCTGGTGTAAGCGGTCCACCACCTCCGGGTCGGCGTTGAGTTGACCTGCCACCCGCGGCAGCGCCTCCAGCGCGGCCTCGGCGGCGCGGCTGCGGGCCAGCCGCAATTCCTCGGCGCGCGCCGAATCCTCGGGCATGCGGGCCCAGCGAACGACGGCCGGCAACGTGCTGCCTTGCAGCAACACGGTCACCAGGATCACGAACGACACCACGTAGATGATCAGGTTGCGATCCGGGAACGCCTCGCCGCTGTGGGTGGTCAGCGGGACGGCCAGTGCCGCGGCCAGTGAGACCGCGCCGCGGAAGCCCGCCCAACTCGACACCGCGCGCTGCCGCCAGTCGATACGACGGGCTCGCTGTTCGGCGCGCCGGTCCACGAGGCGGATGAGCACGGTGGTGATCTCCGCCCAGGCGATCCGGGTCACGATGACCACGCCCGTGACAGCCAGGCCGAGCGCCGTGGCATGGGCGAGACCCTCTCCGATGTTGACGATGCCGTGCACGGCGCCGGGAAGCTGAACACCGACGAATACCCACAACGAACCGTTGATCAGAAAGGTCGCGATGTCCCAGAAGGCGAAAGCCTGCAGCCGCGAACGGGCCCCGATGACCCGCGGGCCGACGTAGTTCAGCACCAGGGCCGACACCAGCACCGCGACGACGCCGCTGCAATGAAATGTCTGGGCCAGCAGGAACGCCGCGAACGGGGTCAGCAGGCTCAGGGCGCCTTCCTCCAGCGGTGCGTCGATGCGGCGGCGCAGCAGCGTGACCGCTCCTCCGACCAGCAGCCCGGCCACGATCCCGCCGAGGTAGGAGCCGACGAAGCGGCCCACCAGGTCGACGGGTCCGATCGAGGGGCTGCCCGTCGCGACGGCGACCGTCACGGCGAACAACACCAGCGCAGTCCCATCGTTGATGATGCTTTCGGCGCGCAGCACGGTCAGGGGCTGACGCGGCAGTTTCTTGGCCAGTCCGGCCACCGCGGCGGCATCGGTGGGCGACAGTACGGCGCCCAGCACCGACGCCGCATGGGGCTCCATTCCCAGCGCTCGCGCCGTCCACGACACCGCCACCGCGGTCGCGATCACCAGGCCGACACTGACCAGGACGATCACCCGCAGGTTCGCCCGTATCTCGCGAAAACTGGTGTTCAGGCTCTCCCAGTACAGGATCGCCGGCAAGAACAGCAGCAGCACGATCTCCCCGTCGAGCTGGGTCTCGCCGAAGCGGGGGATCAGGCCCAGCATGCCGCCGAGCAGGATGAGCAGTACCGGCGGGCCGACGCGATACCGCTTGCCCAGGAGCGTGCCCGCGACCACGGTGGCGACGAGCGTGACAATGACGACGAGGCCAAACACCATCACATCCTGCCGTGCCGGCGGCGCGCTGGGGAGCCTTCGAGATAGGCCGCCAAGGCATTGGTCAGACCGCGCCGTGCCTCCTCGAGGTCGGCATAGGAGCCCAGCTGACGCTCGGAGACCAGCCCGCGCATGGCACCCGGGATGAGGGCGGCCACCTCCCGCACCCGCTGCGGGTCGACCTCCAGGTCGGCGAACGCGCTATAACAGGTCTGCAGCCAGCTTCTGCCCCAGGAGAACAGCTCCGCCGCGGTGCGCGGGTACAGCCGTTCCAGCTCGTGGTGGTCGCGGGGGAGGGCGGCCCGCAGGTTCTCGATGGCCCGGGAATCCTGCGACGCCAGCCCGTGATAGAGGGTGTCGATGATCGCGGCAACCCGATCCCGTAGCGGGGCATCCTTTTTCAGCTCGGCGAACGCCGATATAGTCGCGTCCCGCCGCTCGGCGGTCCGGTGCAGCACCGCCGCCCAGAAGCCGTCGACGTCGCCGAACTGATATTGCACCGCGCCCCAGGTGGCGCCGCTCTCCTTGGCGATCCGGCTCGCCGACACCGCGCCCGGGTCGCCGGTGGCCAGCGAGCGCACCGCCGCGTCCAGCATCGCCTCGCGGGTCGCTTGCCCGCGCTTGTTGCTGCGCCGCGGTGCTGGTTGCGTCATCCCAGGAATCCTAGCAACATTTCCATAGTACCCCCTATGATTCTGTTGTCGGGCGAACTATGCTGCGGAAGTCGGCCCGCTCGCGACCATGGAGAGGACACGCACGCATGGCTAAACCGCCGCTGTCGATGAAGCCGACCGGCTGGTTTCAGGTCGCCTGGTCCGACGAGATCGGTGTCGGCGAGGTGCACACCATGAAGTACTTCGGACAGGAGATGGTCGCCTGGCGCGCCGAGTCCGGGCAGCTCACCGTGATGAACGCCTACTGCGAGCACCTCGGCGCGCACCTGGGCTACGGCGGCACCGTCTGCGGCGAAGTGCTGCAGTGCCCCTTCCACGGCTGGCAGTGGAACTCTCAGGGGCGCAACGTCTGTATTCCCTACCAGGACAAGCCCAACCGGGGCCGGCGGATCCGCACCTACCCGGTGATCGAACGCAACGAGTCGGTCTACATCTGGCACGACGTACACGGGCGAGAGCCGTACTTCGACCCGCCGGACGTGTTCGCCGGCTTCGACGACCGCACGGCGGCCGACTACTACCCGCAGCAGCGGCTCTACCGGCAGACCCTCGAAATGCACCCGCAGTACGTCCTGGAGAACGGCGTGGATTTCGCGCACTTCAAATACGTGCACGGCACGCCGATCGTGCCGGTGTTCACCCGCCACGACTTCGCCGAGCCGGTGTCCTACGTCGATTTCACCATCACCTTCGAAGGCGATGACGGCCAGAAGATCGAGGACGTCAACAGCGGTGTCGAGGCCATCAACGGCGGCTTGGGCATCGCGGTGACCAAGAGCTGGGGCATGATCGACAACCGCACCATCTCGGCGATCACGCCCGTCGACGATTCCACCTCCGATGTCCGCTTCATGGTCTACATCGGCCGCACACCAGCCGGCGATCCGGTGCGCGCCGAGGCCAGGGCCGCCGAATTCGGTCGCGAAGTGATCCGGCAGTTCGAACAGGACATCCACATCTGGTCGCATCAGCGCTATTCGGATCCGCCGGCGCTGGCCACCGCCGAATACTCCGGCTTCACCGCAATCCGCCAGTGGGCCAAACAGTTCTACCCCGACGGCATCGGAGGCAGTGCCGCCGAAGTCTATGCAGCGACCCAGAAAGGCTCCTCCGCATGACCGCGTCCACCACCCCGATCCGCGTGTTCCAGGTCGCCACCGGCAACGTCGGCACCGAGATGATCAAACGGATCGCCGCGCGTCCCGATCTGGAGCTCGTTGGTGTGCACTGCTATTCGCCGGAGAAGGTGGGTAAGGACACCGGTGAGCTGGTCGGCATCGCACCCAACGGGGTGAAGGCGACCGGCAGCATCGAGGAGATCATCGCCGCCAAACCGGACGTGCTGACCTTCCACGGGGTGTTCCCCGACGAAGATCTCTACGTCCAGGTTCTCGAGGCGGGCATCAACATCGTCACCACCGCCGACTGGATCACCGGCTGGCACCGCGACCACAACCACCCGCACCGGTCCGGAAAGCCGGTGACGCAGCTGCTCTCCGAGGCCTGCGCCAAGGGTGGCGCGACGTTCTACGGGACCGGGATGAACCCGGGCCTCAATCAGATCCTGGGCGTGGTGGCCGCGGCCGATGTCGCCGAGATCGAGAACGTCACCACCATCGAATCGGTCGATGTGTCGTGTCATCACTCCAAGGAGACCTGGATCGAGGTCGGCTACGGCCAGCCGGCCGATGATCCGGAGATCCCGGCCAAGCTGGAGAAGTTCACCCGCGTCTTCGCCGACAGTGTGTTGATGATGGCGGACTGCTTCGACCTGACCCTCGACGAGGTCACCTTCAGCTACGAGCTGGGCGTCTGCACCAAGGACGTCGACCTGGGCTGGTACACCCTGCCGAAAGGATCGTTGGGCGGCAACTACATCAAATACCAGGGCATGGTCGACGGGGTGCCACGTGTGGAGACGCACCTGGAATGGCAGATGACCCCGCACACCGAACCGAACTGGAAGATCAAGGGCTGCTACCTCACTCGGGTGACCGGCGATCCGTGCGTCTACAACAAGCACATGATCTTGCCGAAACCCGGTGTGGACCTGTCCAACCCTGACAACTTCGCCTCGATCGGCATGACCGTTACCGGCTTGCCCGCCCTGAATGCGATCCGATCCGTGGTGGCCGCCCCGCCGGGGTTACTGACCAGTGCCGACCTGCCGTTGCGGGGGTTCGCGGGACGATTCCGGGTGTAACGGACCCGACGGTGCAGCGGCTACGGGCTGGCCGGTGTACCCGCCGAACCGCCCGACGCCGACGAATCGGGGGCCTCGGCCGGAAGCGGTGTGCCCGAGCTGCCTTCGGGCAGTGGGGTGCCGGAGCTGCCGGCCGGAGGCGCGGCCGGGCCCGGGCTGGCCGGGCGGGACGCCGGGCCTCGAGCCGGTGCGGGAGCCCGGTGGCTGTTGCCGCCGTTGGCCGGAGCCTGCGACGCCGAGCCGCCGGCGGGAGCCTGCGGTGCCGGTGCGGCCGGCCGGGCCTGCGGTGCCGGCGCGACCCACCGGATCAGATCGGCGCCGCCGGCCTGATAGACCAGGCTGTTCGGGGCGTCGCCGGTGACATCGAAATAGACTTTGCCGCTGGTCTTCTGGCCCTGAGTGAGCCCGGTCGGCACGATGCCCTGCGGGGTGGGCACCGTGAAAAGGGACTGATAATTCTGGCCGCTGGCCGAACGGGCGCTGAGGTTGGCGACGATCGGGAAGACGGTGCCCTGGATCGCCTCGTCGGTGGCGGTGGCCTCCCACAGGGTGCCCTGCGGCTGGTACGGGATGGCATCGGCGCTGGGCCGCAGGTCGTTGACCGTCCACCCGTGCACCCCCGGCCCTTCGGGCAACGTGCCCTGCGTACCGATCGGCTGGGTGGCCGGGGCCGGGTCGGGCTCGTCCGCGGCGGCGATCCCGGTGCCAAATGCGCCGGCGGCGGCCAGCGCTCCCGTTGCCAAGACGGTCGAGATGGGCTTCATGGGTTTAGCTCCTCGGTTCGGTGGCACGGCGGTGATTGGTACTCAAGTACTGAATCGTAACGGCCCGGCAGTCGGGCCGCCGCGAAACGAGTCCGGCCCGACCCCGCAGGAGCGAGGCCGGGCCGGACCGACGAGCGACAGCGCGCCCGGTGCTAGCCGGTCACGTTGCTTGCGCCGCCAGCCGCCGAGGGGGCCGGCGTGCCCTGGTTGCCGGCCGGAACGGTCGAGTTGCCGCCCTCGGTGCCCTGCGGGTTCGCCGGAGCCGTGCCTTCCGAGCCGCCCGTGGTAGCGCCCGGGGCCTCCGCCGGAAGCGGCGTGCCGGAGCTGCCGGCCGCCGCCGGGGTGCTGTCGGTACCGCCGGAGTTGGCGGGGGCCGAGGCCTCCGGGGTGCCCGCAGAGGTCGGAGCCTCCGAGCCGCTGGCCGCTGCCGGCGTGCCCTCGGTGCCGTTCGCGCCCGCCGGGGTGCCGTCGGCCTCGGCCGGCAGCGGGGTGCCCTGGCTGCCCGAGGCGAGCGGGGTGCCCTGGCTGCCGGTCGCACCCGGGGTGCTGCTGCTGCCGGTGGTCTGGTTGTCGGCCGGCGCCGGGGTGCTCTGGGTACCCGACTGGGCCGGCTTCTGGCTGGCGGCCCCGGCGTTGGGCTGCGAACCGGCCGCCGGGGTCGACGAACCGCCGCCGCTCGGGGCGGGCGGAGCGGCCGGGGTCCAGACCAGCTGGTCCTTGCCTGCGAACTGGTAGACCGCGCTGTTGGGCGCGTCGCCGGTGACGTCGAAGTACACCTTGCCGCTGGTCTTCTCACCCTGCGCCAGGTTGGAGGGGTTCACGCCCTGCGGGGTGGCCACCCCGAACAAGGCGGGGTAGGTCTGGCCGCTGGGGGAACGGGCGCCGAGGTTGGCGATCACCGGGGTGACGTTGCCCTGGATGGCCACGTCGGTGGCGGTGGCCTCCCACAGGGTGCCGCGCGGCTGGTAGGGAATCGCGTCGGTGCTGGGCCGCAGGTCGCTGACGGTCCAACCCTGGATGACCCCACCGTTCTCCACGGTGCCTTGGGTGCCGATCGGTTGGGTCGTCGCAGCGACGTCACCGGCGTCCGCGCCGGCGGTCGCGAGGCTGACGGCTCCGGCTGCGGCCAGCGCTCCGGCCGCGGCCACGGCAGTAGTGATCAACTTCATAGTTGGATGACTCCTCGGTTCGACTGGATCTCGGGGGTGGTGCAATCCAGATCGCAAATCCTAACGGATTTGACACCGACGTTTGGTGACGTCTCAGGGATGCGTCGCAACCAATCAGCTGCACCGGCAGCGGACGGCGATCAGGAATGCGAGCTCCACCAGGTGTAGAGCTGCTCCAGCGACGGTGCGCTGTGCTCGCTGCGCAAATGGGCGATCACCCGGTTGGCGTCGTTGGTCCAGACCAGAGTGGGGGAACCCTGGCGCATGCCGCAGAGCAGCATCCCGCTCGGTTTGGCCGGGGTGGCGGTCCGGTGCCAGGCGCCCGGCGACTGGATCCGGCCCGGGCAGATGAGGACGGTCGTGTCATGCACGGTGTTGTCGAAGGCCAGGCGCAACGCGCCGGCGTCCGGGAACAGCGAGTAGGTCGCCGAGGGCGGGCCGTCCACGTCCACGTTGCGACCGCAGGTCACTTCGGCGATGGCGCCACCTTTCGGGGTGGCCGGCGTGCAGGTGTCCTGCGGATAACCCGGGGGCAGCAGCTTGAGCAGCCGCGCCTGGGCTTCGGCGGAGGACATCGACGACGCGGGTCCGCTCGCCGCCGAGACGGACCCCGTGTCGTCGGTGTCGGCGGCCAGCTCGTCTGAACCCGACCGGTTCGTCATCCAGGCGATCAGCCCGACGACCACGGCCAGCGCCGCCCCAAGGCGGAGCAATTGCTTGCGGCGACCGGGATCGCCATACCCCGGCATCGGCCGCGGGGAGCTGAACCAGTCGTCATCGGGGGTGGAGACGCGCGGGATGCTCGACTGCGGGGCCGGGGGCACGGCGGCGGGTTCGGGCGGGGGAGCCGATTCGGTGTCTGCGGCGGTGACGGGCGGTTCGGCCGGTCGCTGCGGGGGCGCAGGGGTCACCGGAGGCACCGGGGCGGGCGCGACCGGCGACTTCGGCTGCTCGGCGGGAGCCACCTGCGCAGTCGGCGGCGCGCTCGGCTTCGGCTGTTCGATCAGCGGCGGGGTGGCCTGCTGACTGGCCTCGTAGATGTGCAGGGTCCGGTGCTGGTCGGGGGCGCTCAAGGCCTGATAGGCCGCGGTGGCCAGTTCGGCGGCGCTGGCGTAGCGCTCCCGCGGATCCTTGGCCATGCCTTTGGCGATCACCGCGTCAAAGGTGGGTGGGATCGTCGAGCCGGCCTGACTGGGCCGCGGGATCGGCTTCGTCAGATGAGCGTTGGCCAGCATCTTGACGCTGTCGGCCCGGTAGGGCGGTGAACCCGTCAGGCACTGGTAGAGCACGCACGCCAGCGAGTAGATGTCGACGGCGGGGCCGAAGTCACCGCCGGAGAAGAGCTCCGGTGCCGAGTACTTCCAGCGGGCGCCCGCGTGCTCGGCGTCGGCCGCGTTCGCCCCGGGCGCACCGGCGATCCCGAAGTCCACCAGGTAGATGAAGTCATCGGCGGTCAGCAGGATGTTGCGCGGTTTCACTCCGCGGTGGATCACCCCGGCGGCGTGGGCGGCGTCCAGCGCCGCGGCGGCCTGCCAGACGATGTTTACCGCCCGCGACGGGGGCAGCACCCCGGTCCGCTTCAACAGCGCGGACAGGTCGTCGCCCCGCACCAGCGGCATGTCGATGAACACTTCGCCGTCCAGCTCGCCGTAGTCGCGGACCGGGACCACGTGCGGCTCCTGCACCCGCCCGACGGTCAGCGCCTCCCGCTGCAACCACTCGCGGAAAGCCGGATCCCGGCCCAGCGACGGTGCGAGCAGTTTGAGCGCGGCGGTGCGGTCCTTCTGCGTGTCGACGGCCTCATAGACCTCGCCGGTGGGGCCGCGTCCCAGCAGGCGTTTGAGGAGATAGCGCCCAACTCGTGACCCAGCCCGCGTACCCGGCGCGGTCTCGCTCATCATCGCTCCTCAAGTCAGACCCGTGAACACCGATCACCGAACCGGCGGCCCAGACGACATTGCCGTCCATGATTTCATCATCGAACCGGTCGGCTATCAGCCGGTCGAGCCAACCCGGCCCGAATCCGGGGCAGCTTCCCAGGTCAGCGACCGGTCAGGTTGCTGATCGTCATGATCTCCAGGTTGCGATACGCGCGGCCGGTGGGCTGAACCAGATCGTGGAACCACAGCTCCGGCGCCGAGGTGTAGGGCCTGTCCCAGGAGTCCCACGGCAGGTAGGTCTGCGTTCTCCCGGCGACGAAGCCCCAGTTGTAGGCGCCCACGTTGTGACGCTTCATGATCGGCAGAATCCCGTCGATGGTGTTGCCCTTGGTGCGCGCCAGGTACTCGGTGCACATGATCGGCCGGCCCAGCGGCGCGAGCTCGGCGATCCGTTCACTGAACATCGCCGGCTTGTCATAGGAGTGGAACGTGATGATGTCGGAGTTGTTGAGCTGGGTGTTGACGATCGTGCTGCCCTGCCGCGAGCCCTCCCAGATCCCACTGGTCAGCGGCTGACGGGCATCGACTGCCCGGGCCCAGTTGAACACCTGGGGAAGCAGGTCGCTGATGAGGTCGAGCTTGTCGGATCGTTCGACGCTGCTGTACTCGCGGGCCATGTTGTCCGGCTCGTTCCACAAGTCCCAGGCCAGAACCCGTTCGTCGTACCGGAATTGGGTCATCACGCCGGTGACGTAGTCATACAGGGTGCGGTAGTAGTTGCGGTCGCCGAGCCGCTCGGCGCCGGGGCTCTGCACCCAGCGGGAGTTGTGGATGCCGGGTCGTGGCGCGGCCTGCGGCCCGGCCTTGGGGTGCGGGTCCCAGCAGGAGTCGAACAGCACGAACATCGGCTTGATGCGGCGGCGTGCGGCGACGGAGACGAACTGGGCCAGCCGGTACTGAAAGCCCTTGCGGTCGGCCGCCCACAGCTGGTCGTGCAGGAAGACCCGCACGGTGTTGAATCCGGCCGACCGGGCCCACCCCAGCTCGGCATCGATGCGGCGCAGGTCGAAGGTTCCGGGCTGAAACATCTCGAGCTGGTTGACGGCGGTAGAGGTGATGTAGTTGGAGCCGACGGGCCAGCCCTGCGCCTGATACCAGCGGTTGGCGCGGTCGATCGACCATCGGCCGGGATCCGCGCCCGCTCGCGGGATCCCGCTCAGCGCAGGACCCGCTGCCAACAGCAGCGGCAGCCCCAGCGCCGTTCGACGTTTCACGATGTGACCATAGCGTCCGGGACCCCTGTCGGGGTGGTTGAACGCTCGGCCTGTCGCGGGACAAATCGGGCACGCGTACCAGGGGTGACGGCGGCCACCTAGACTGCACCGATACCTTCACTCCGATTCGCGTGGGCGGGAGGCCGGCTGTGTCGCAGCACCTGCAGGACAAGGTCGTCGTCATCACCGGCGCCGGCGGCGGATTCGGCAAGCTCATTGCTGAGAAGTGCGCCGCCGGAGGCGCCCGCGTGGTCGGTGTGGACATCGGCGAGGCGAATCTCGCCGACGTGTTCGACGGGATCCGCGCGGCCGGACATTCCGGCACCTACCAGGTGGCCGACGTCACCGAGATGGAGCAGATGAAGGCCGCTGTCGGGCATGCGGTGCAGACCTTCGGTGCGGTGGACGTCATCGTCAACAACGCCGGCGTCATGCCGCTGGCCTACTTCGCCGACCATGAGCTGGCCTGGCAGAAATGGCACCGCGCGATCGACATCAACATCAAGGGCGTGGTGAACGGGATCTCGGCCGTCTACGACCAGATGATCGAGCAGGGCCGGGGCCATGTCGTCAACATCTCGTCGATCTACGGCAACGCCGGCGTCGCGGGTGCCGGGGTCTACAGCGCGACCAAGGCCGCGGTCACCGTGCTGTCGGACTCGCTGCGCAGCGAGGCCAAGGGAAAGATCAAGGTGACCACCGTCAAACCGACCGGGGTGCTGGGCACCAACCTGGCCGGCGGCGTGGTCAACGGCGAGGCGATCATGGGCATCGTCGGCGCCCGCGGTGAGAGCTTCATGCAGTCCCTCACCGCGTTCGCCAACGGCACCCTGACGGCCGAGCAGACCGACATCGACTCGGTGAAATACTGGCTGATCACCCCCGACGATCTGGCCGACGCCGTCGTCCACGTCATCGACCAGCCGTGGGGCATCAGCATCAGTGACATCACCGTGCGGGCGAGCGGCGAAGACTACCTCTACTGACCGGGAGCGGCCCTGTGACGATGTCTCCCGGAACCGACTGGGATTCGCCGGCGTTCACCGCCGCTGAAGCGGCCCGCTATCACGCCGCCGGCTGGTGGTCGCAGATCACGCTGTCCGACGCGGTTCGCCACAACGCGCAGGAATTCCCGGATCGCGCCGCCTACGTCGACTATCTCGGCGCCGGCCTGACCTGGCGGGAATTCGACACCGCGGCAGACGCCCTGGCGGCCCGGTTGGCCGGGATCGGGGTGAGCCCGTGCGATCGGATCGCGGTCTGGCACCGCGACTCGGTGGCGATCCATGTGCTGTTCGTCGCCATCGAACGGTGCGGCGCGGTGGTGGTGGGCATCGGTGCGCGGGCGGGCACCCGAGAGGTGAGCGCGATTCTGGCCGGTGCGCAGGCCAAGCTACTGATCACCGACGGGCAGCGTGACGAGGCCGCGGCCGGTCTGGGGATTACGACGCTGGATATCGATGAACTGAGCTCAGCCGCCGAAACCGCTTTTCCCGGGCCGCAAATCGGCCCCGATGACGTCTTCCTGATCAACTCCACCTCCGGCACCACCGGGTTGCCCAAGTGTGTGGTGCACACCCAGAACCGCTGGCACTACTTTCACCAGCTGGCCGTCGCCAACGGGCAGCTGAGCCCCGATGACGTCTTCGCACCGATCATTCCGACGCCGTTCGGCTTCGGGCTCTGGACCAGCCACACCACCCCGATTCACCTGGGCGCCACCGCGATTCTGCTGGACCGTTTCAGCGCAGCAGCGACCTGTGCTGCCATAGCGCTACATCGGGTCAACGTATTGTGCTGTGTGAGCACACAATTGACGATGATGATGGCCGATCCGGCCAGCCGCGAGTTCGATCTGAGTTCGCTGCGCGTCGTCTTCACCGGCGGGGAGGCGCTGCCTTACCGCCCGGCCGCGGAGTTCGAGGAGCTCACCGGCGCCACGATATTGCAGTTCTACGGGTCCAACGAGACGGGGGTGCTCAGCGGAACCACCCTCGACGACCCGCTGGACAAGCGGTTGCGGACCGGCGGGCGGATCGTCCCGGAGATGGCGGTCCGGCTGTTCGGTGGCCAGGACGGCAATACCGACGTGACCCACACCGGCCGCGGCCAGCCGGCCTGCCGGGGTCCGGCGACCAGCCTCGGCTACCTGAACGGAGTGGATCACGACAAACTGTTCACCCCCGACGGCTGGATGCGCATGGGGGACATCTGCGAGATCGATGCCGAGGGCTATCTGAGCGTCACGGGCCGGACGTCGGATTTCATCCTGCGCGGCGGCAAGAACATCAGCGCCGCCCAGGTCGAGGACGCCGTCATGACCCACCCGGCGATCGCGGTGGCCGCCGCGGTCGCCATGCCCGACGAGGTGTTCGGTGAGAAGGTCTGCGTCTTCGTCGAACTTGCCGCTGCCGAAACCGGCGGCTCCCTCGAATTACCCGACCTCGTCGAGCATCTGCTGTCGCTCGGGGTGTCCAAGGAACTACTGCCCGAACGCCTTGTCGTCGTCGACGAACTGCCGCGCTCATCCGGCGGGAAGATCGCCAAAGGCCCGCTGCGCGCGATCAGCCGGTAATGCCGCGCGGGGTCATTCGTAGCCCTCGTAGACCTGAGACGGGCCATCGGGGGTGATCACATAACCCACGGTCGCCACATGAACCTCGCCGACGGGGTCAAGCTCGCGGTAGCCACCGAACAGCTCGATGTCGTTGTCTACCAAGCCCACCCGGAAACCGCCCCACAGGTAGGGCACCGGAAACCACAGCTGTTTTCCGGGCAGCTCGTGCAGCACCTCGACCGGGGGATAGCGGAAGGCCTGGCGCAGGTCCAGACCGCGGAACAGCACCTGGATCAAGTCGTCGATGATTCCGGTGAGCTGGGCGTTGAGCGCGGCGATCCGGTCCCGCTCCAGCGGTGCCGCCGGCGGCTTGAGCACCGCCAGCAGTTCCGCGGGCCGGTCGTGCTCCACGGCGATGTCATAGGCGGTGCGGCCGGCGGCATCGGGCTGGCTGCGCAGGGCGCCGCGCTCGATCAGCCACGATGCCACATCCGGGGGTGCCCCGTTCCAGCCCGCCTGATGCAGCACGCTCAACCAGGTCTTGCCGCCCGGCCGCCAGGCCTTGATGTCGACCACATGATCGCCGCGGTCGAGTTCCCGGACCACCTTGCGCCAGTTGCCCCGCTTGGCCATGTCCGCCAGATACAGCAAGGCCTGCGCCTGCCGGTTTCCCAGCAGCGAGCGGTCCATCACCCCCGGCCACAGCGGCGCGTTGTTGCGGATCTCGTTGTAGGTGGTCACGGTGCCATCTTCTCGCGGTCTGGGCTTGGATACCTCACCGCCCACAGCCTATGGGTCCTCATCGTCGTCGAGGAGTTCGTCCGGATGGTGGAGATGGTTGATCCGCAGCGGGCTGGTGCCGTCGGTCCAGGCCAGGCGCCCTTGCTCGGTGACGTGAGTTTGTAGATCGCCACGGGTGGCACCGCCGTGGTCGCCTCCGCAGGCGAAGTAGAGCTCGTCGGCATTGGTGCGGCCGTCGCGCGCCCAATCGGTCGAATGGTGAACTTCGCAGTGGTAGCCGGGTTCCGGACAGTTCGGTCTGGTGCAACCGCGGTCGCGGGCGTGGCAGATGATCCGGTGATCCAGGGTGGCGATGCGCTTGCTGCGGCCCAGATACAGCGGACGCTCGGAGTGGTTGTCGAACACCGCGAGGTAGTGGATTGAGTTGGCCGCCATCCGGATCAGATCACGCATTGGAAGGCGGCTGCCGCCACCGGTGCGCGCCGCAGTCGGCATCGGGACGTCCGGGTCGGCCATGGCGCGGACCGCCTGGTCGAGTTCGGCGAGTTTGGCGGTGACCACGACGGTCACCGGAACTCCGCGGTGGGTGCCCATGGCGCCGGACTCGATGCCATGGCGCAGAGCCAGCTTCAGTGCGTCGTGGTCTCGTTGTCCCGACGACCTGGAATCGCGTCCTTGGGTGCCCTCGGGCTGGCGGTGGCCGGGGCGAACTGCAGCGACGGCTGCTTCGAGGTAGGCGCGGGTTTCGGGATCGATGCACCCGGACAGTCGGCTCATCCCATCGGGGCCTTGACGGCCCAGGACCAGGTTGCGCCGCCGTGCCCGGTCCTCATCGGTGAAGTTGCCGTCGGGATTGAGGTGGTCGGCGATGGCGTGACCGAGCGCGGTCACGAAGCCGGCGTCCTGTTCGGAGGCGTGGCGCACCAGAGTCCGTTCGGCGGCCTCACGATCGGCCGGCGCGACTTTCGCGGGCAGTTCGTCGAGGGCTTTGGTGACCGCTTTGATGTGGTCGTCGCCGATGCGGCCGTCCTCGACAGCGGCGGCGGTTTCGGGAAGTTCGGGTGGGGCCGGGGGTCCGGTCAGGTTGCGTCGCGGCCGGATTCGTGCGGCGATACGGAACCGGCGCCGGACCTCGGCTCGGGTAATGCGCAGGCGCGACCACAGCAGGTTTGTGATCTTGGTGTCGGCGGGCAGTCGGGGGTCGTCGGGGCCGTCGGCGGGATCGGCGATCTCGCCGAAGATGCGGTAGGACAGGCCGCGATTGATTCTGTGCTGGGTTTCGAGGCGTTCGGCGACTTCCACGCGAAACGCGTTGCCGACGATGTCGGTGTCGGCGCAGCGGAGCCGGGCCTGGGCGTCGTCGATCAGTGTCAGGTCCGCGCGGATGGCCGCACGGGCCGCCGCGGCGGGAGGAAGGACCTGATCGGGTTCGGGCACGCCTCCAACGTATCGAACAATTGTTCGGTAATTGGCCCTCGAATGGCCGTCTGTGGATGAACCGAGCAACTGTGGATACGGGTGCCCCGGGGGCTGCTGGTGCGCATGTCACCGGTTCCAACCCTGTCGGTATCGCCCTAGATACAGTTCTGTTGAATCTCCGACGGCCGCAGACAGATGTGTGCAGCAGTGATAACCGGTGAGCTCAATGGCAAGATCGACCGGGTCTGGGATGCGTTTTGGTCGGGAGGCATCTCGAACCCGCTGGAGGTCATCGAGCAGATCACCTATCTGCTGTTCATTCGCAGGCTGGATGACCTGAACACGCTCGCCGAGAAGAAGGCGCGTCTCACCGGCGTCGGCGGTGGCACCCTGTTCGGCGAGAGCCAGCAATATCTGCGGTGGTCCAAGCTCAAACATGAAGACCCGACGTTGATGCACAAGATCGTCGCTGACGAGGTCTTCCCGTTCCTGCGCGGCCTCGGAGGTGACGGGGTCGACCTATTCGGAGCACATGCGCGATGCGCGGTTCACCATTCCCACCCCGCAGCTGCTGTCGCGGGTGGTGGATCTGCTCGACGACATCCCAATGGATGACCGCGACACCAATGGCGACCTGTACGAGTATCTGCTGTCCAAGATCGCCTCTGCCGGGGTCAACGGGCAGTTCCGCACCACGCGGCACCTCATCAAGGCGATGGTCGCGATGACGGCCCCGCGGCCGGGCGATGAGATCTGCGACCCGGCTTGTGGCACAGCCGGATTCCTGGTGGCTGCCTCTGAGTACGTCCGTGATCAGCACCCTGGCGTGTTGACCAACGCCGAACAGTGGCAGCACTTCCACGCCAGCATGTTCCACGGCTACGACTTCGATGCCACCATGCTGCGCATCGGCAGCATGAACATGCTGCTGCACGGGGTGGAATCACCCGACATCCGGTACCGCGACTCGCTGTCCGAGGGCGCCAGCGAGGATGCCGAGAAGTACACGCTGATCCTGGCCAACCCTCCGTTCGCCGGCTCGCTCGATTACGAGTCGACGTCCAAAGACCTACAGCGCGAGGTCACCGCTAACGGGATGATGGAGCCCGCCCGCCTCTATGAATCGCCCTACACCGACCACGCACCGCGCGGGCCGGAAGTGGTGTTCGGCGACGCTGACGTGGGCGGCATCGTGGACATCCTGCGCGCGGTCAAAAGCCATGCCATCCCGGAGCCAGGAATCGTCAGCGGCTTTCGGTAGGGTCCCTGCGCGTGACCGAGAACGTAACGCTGAAACCGTTGAACGCCCGTCTTGCAGAGGAACTGGCAGTTGCTGAGCGGCAGGTAGCGGCGGCAGTCGCCCTGCTCGACGAGGGGGCGACGGTGCCGTTCATCGCCCGCTACCGCAAGGAGGTCACCGGCAGCCTGGACGACGGCCAGCTGCGCACCCTCGAAGAGCGGTTGCGCTACCTGCGCGAGCTCGACGACCGCCGGGCCGCGGTGTTGGCCTCGATCGAAGAGCAGGGCAAGCTCACCAACCAGCTGCGGGCGGCGTTGCTGGCCGCCGACACCAAGGCCCGCGTCGAGGACATCTACCTGCCCTACAAGCCCAAGCGCCGCACCAAGGCGCAGTGAATCGCCCTGGAAATGCTGGAGGCTCCTGACCTTGGAAACGAGGATGCAGGTATGCCGAAGGAACAGTCGCCTGG